>JAAWAM010000003.1 GCA_022792135.1 Clostridia bacterium | reverse complement strand
TTCTATGGTTATGATTTTGATAATATTGAAGATGATGACAGCTTACCATTTTAACTTCAAAATATTATATTTTGAGGCATATTCATTATGCCTTTTATTTTTGCATTCTTTTTATTAAAAAATAGAACTTTCCTATAATAGAATAAAAGAGAAGCTGTTTTAGCTTCTCTTTTTTGAAAATAAAAGGGGATGTTTTTTATTTTTCAGTTAGCAGTTATGGCTGCTAACTATGGTTATATCTTAACAATTAAATTTGTCCATTTTGTGACCTGAAAGTGAAAAAATAAAAAAATTAAGAACTTATTTTGATATAAGTTCTTAATTTGGTGGTTAGGGTTGTTCTCCTAGTGTAATGGTTAAATCTCTTTCTTGCCCATTACGATTGATTTTGATTTTCATTTCATCACCAATTTGATGAGAATTTTTTATGTCATTTAATTCATCCATAGTTTTGATTTTTTTACCTTCGGCTTCAATGATAACGTCACCAGCTTTTATACCAGCTTTTTCACCAGCAGAAAAATCGTCAACAGATTTTACATAGATACCAACTACTAGTTTGTTGGCCTTGGCAGTTTGCTCATCTAAATCCATACCAGAGATTCCAATATAAGGTCTTTTTACTTTACTATATTGAATTAATTGTGAGGTAATATCAGTTGTTGCATTAATAGGGATGGCAAATCCCATACCTTCAATTCCTGTACCAGAAAGTTTTAAGGTATTAATTCCAATTACTTTCCCTTCACTATTTACTAAAGCACCACCACTATTACCTGAGTTGATAGCAGCATCTGTTTGAATAAGAGTGAATTTCTTACCATCGGAATCGGTAACTTCACGGTTAACAGCACTGACAACTCCACAAGTAATGCTACTTTGCATACCAAGTGGATTTCCAACAGCCATAGCAAATTCACCAACTTTTATATTATCAGAGTCTGCAAATTCAGCTTTGGATAAATCCGTTTTTTCAATTTTAATAACAGCTAAATCGGTTTGCTCATCTTTACCAATAATTTTTGCTTCATATTCCGTTTCATCATTAAATAAGGTAACGGTTAGTTTGGTAGCTTCAGAAACTTCGTAATAGGCTTCAGCAGAAGAGGTAGAAACAATATGATTATTGGTTAAAATATAGCCATCTTCACTGATAATAATACCAGAGCCACTAGCAGTTGCTGTTTGTGTTTGCGTTTGTCTTCCAAACATAGAAATTAAAGAATTTACATTATATTCTACTTTGATTCCTACAATGGAAGGTAAGATTTTGTTAGCAGCAAAAATAGCAGTATCTGAATAATGGGAAAGTGAAGTTTGATTCACATATCCAGTACTTAAATGATTGTTAGCATTATAGGTTTCATTTTGTGCAGTAGTTCCCAATAATTTAGATTTGATAGAAGGAACTCCAAAGCAAGTTCCAAGTACAAGAGAGCAACCTAATACACCACTGATAAAAGGTAGCAAGAATGCTTTCCCAAATCCTAGATTCGATTTTTTTTCTTTTGTGTATGTTGTTTGATAAGAACTAGGATTTTGAACTGTTTTAAAAGTTGTTGTTTTTTCTTGTTTTTCTCCTTTGTTTTCTTCCATTTTTAAACCTCCTAAAAAAGATATCATTATAAATATAGTATCCTAATATGAATCTATCATACAATAGGTTTGTGAATATTTTGTGAAAAAGCTAAAAAATATTGAAACTTTCTAATTAAAATGAATGGGTAAATGCTGTAAACTTGAAGGCATGGTTAAATGGTTATAGATTCTTCAGAATTATTTATCATTTCTATTGAAAAAAAGATAGGAAAACTATATAATAAAACAAAATAAAGAAGAAAAGGATGAAACGATATGGGAAAAAAAGGAGAAGGGCAAACAAAAGGAATTACTTTAATTAGTTTAATAATAGCTATTATAGTATTATTAATAATTGCTGGAATAAGCATTTATAGTGGAAAAGATATTATAAAAAGAGCAAAATTAGAAGAACTAAGAACCAATTTATTGTTAATACAAGCAAAAGCCAAAGAATATGTAGAAGAAGCAAATTTTAAAATGGGACCATCACCAGACGATAGTAAAAAAACAGCAGTAAGGCAACAAGTATATGAAGAAGAAGCAAAATTACAAAAAGCAACAAATATAACAGCGCCATCGAGTATCCCTGTGTCAGAATGTTATCAAGTAACAAAAGAGACTTTAAAAGATTGGGGATTAGATAAAATAGAAACAAAACCAGAAGAATACTATTTAATTCAATTTGATGATACGAATGCAACCGTAGAAATATACCATACAGAAGGATATAATGGAAAATATTCTTTAACAGAAATTGATGCTATAGAAGAATAAAAGAAGGAAAGAAGAATGAAAGAAAAAGAACAAGAAAGATTAATCCAATTAAAAGAAATAGAAAAAGATTTGTATCACAAAGGATTTCAAAATATTTGTGGAATCGATGAAGCAGGAAGAGGACCACTAGCTGGTCCTGTTGTGATAGCAGGAGTTATTATGCCACAAAACTCTATGATAGAAGGGGTAAATGATTCTAAAAAAATAGCAGAAAAGAAAAGAGAAAAATTGTATGATTTAATTATCGAAGAAGCAATTAGTTACTCAGTTGCTGTGATTGGGCAAGATGTAATTGATGAAATTAACATCTTAAATGCTACGAAAACAGGAGTAACGCAAGTGGTAGATGACTTAGCAATAAAGCCAGACTTGATTTTGGTAGATGCCTTAACCCATATCAATACGAGAGGGATTCCCTATGAGCCAATTATAAAAGGAGATGCGAAATGCTATAACATAGCAGCAGCTTCCATATTAGCAAAAGTAACAAGAGATAGAATTATGAGGCAATGGGATGAAATTTATCCACAATATGGTTTTATAACACATAAAGGATATGGAACAGCAAAACATATAGCAGCAATTAGAGAATATGGACTTTGCCCGATTCATAGAAGAAGTTTTACGAAGAAATTTGTTTAAGTTTTTTAGTAAACAGCAAAAAACTTAAAAATAAAGAGGTTTTTATGAATATATTAGAAATGATAGAGAAGAAAAGAGAAAAACAAGAACTAAATCAAAAGGAAATTGAATTTTTTGTGGAAGGTTATACCAATGGAACGATTATGGATTACCAAGCAGCAGCTCTTGTAATGGCAATTTTTATTCATGGTATGACCAAAGAAGAAACAACTAATTTAACTTTAGCTATGGCAAAATCAGGAGAAATATTAGATTTATCGAGCTTGCATAAAATAATTGTTGATAAGCATTCAACTGGTGGGGTAGGAGATAAAGTATCTTTAGTGTTGCTACCATTAGTTGCTTCTTGTGGGGTACCAGTTGCTAAAATGTCAGGAAGAGGTTTGGGATTTACAGGAGGAACTGTGGATAAATTAGAATCCATACCAGGCTATCAAACTAGTATAGGAATCAACAATTTTGTACAAAATGTGGAAAAGATAGGCATTAGTATGATATCTCAAACCTTAAATTTAGCACCAGCAGATAAAAAGTTATATAGTTTAAGAGATAGTATTGCCTGTGTAGAAAGTATTCCTTTAATTGCTTCTAGCATAATGAGTAAAAAGATAGCAAGTGGAGCACAAAAGATAGTGATAGATGTAACAGTTGGAAAGGGAGCTTTTATGCAAAATATGGCAGAAGCAAAAGAATTAGCAAAAGAAATGATTGCCATTGGAAAGTTAGCTGGGCGAGAAACGGTATGTGTATTAACCAATATGGATGAACCATTAGGAAAAGCCGTAGGAAATCTATTAGAGGTAGAAGAAGCTATAAAAGCTTTAAAGGGAGATCTATCAGAAGATTTAGAAGCAGTTGTACTCGAATTAGGAAGCTATATGCTCAAATTAGCGAATGTAGAAAAGAATTTAGAAAAGGCAAAAGAATTGTTAAGAAGAAATATAGAAAATGGAAAAGCCTATCACAAATTCTTAGAATTAATTCAAAATCAAGGTGGGGATATTTCTTATCTATCCGATTTTGAAAATTTTGAAAGAGCTAAATATATCGAACCAGTGTATAGTCAGCAAGAAGGATATATTTATGAAATGAATGCGAAGCAAATTGGTAAATTAGCCAGTCATTTAGGGGCAGGAAGAATTAGAAAAGAGGATAAAATTGATAAAACAGTAGGAATTGTACTACTTAAAAAAGTAGGAGATGAGGTACAAAAAGGTGAAGTGCTAGCTTATGTTCATGCCAATCATATACAACACATAGAAACAGCTAAAGAAGAATTGACAAGAATTATAAAAATGGGAAAAGAAAAGCCAAAGAAAATAGCCACGATCCTTGCCATAGAAAATGATGGAAAATAAGCAAAAGGAATTGAAAAAATTGTAGAATATGCTATAATAGGAACAGAGAAGATAGAAAGGATGAAGACAATGAAGAAAAAACAAGAAAAAATAGGAAAGAAACATAAATATGATAAGGGACAAATTTTTGTAAAAGTAATGGCAGGAATTTTAGCTCTTTTGATGGTAGTAGGATTTGCAGCATCACTTATTTATGCATTAATATAATAAAGTTGGGAGAAATAAATGGTAATTAATTTAGGAATGAATTGGGAAAATTTTTATAAAGATAATATCGTAGCATATATCAAATCTTTGCAAACAAATCCAATCGAATTAGTTTCGCTGATACTGGATTTAGCCATTGTAATTTTTTTATTATATTGTTTTTTCAAAATAGTTAGAGGTTCTAGAGCCTGGCAATTAATGAAAGGAATTGTACTTTTAATTATAGCAACTTGGATGAGTGGTTTATTCAATTTGAAAATTCTAAATTGGATTTTAACAGGCATTATGAACTTAGGCGTGATTGCGATTATCGTTATTTTCCAGCCAGAGTTAAGACGTGGTTTAGAGCAGTTAGGAACCAATAAACTAACAAAATTTTTTGGAATTGATAAAGACATATCAACCAGAATAAAAGAAGATATTTATAAAGTAGTAATTGCCGCAACAGAGCTTTCCAAAACCAAAACAGGAGCATTAATTGTTTTAGAAAAGGAAATTAAAATTCAAGATATTATCGCAACGGGGATACCAATGAATGCAGAAGTTTCACCACAATTATTGGTTAATATTTTTGAGCCGAAAACGCCATTACATGATGGAGCAGTTGTCATATCTGGAAACAAAATTGCAGCGGCAGCTTGTGTATTGCCTTTAGCAGATGATAAAGATATTGCCAAAGAACTAGGAACTAGACATAGAGCAGCGATTGGGATTTCAAAGGAATCAGATAGTATCGTTGTTATTGTTTCAGAAGAGACGGGGAAAATATCAATTGCAAAAGATGGAACTTTAATTGCAGACTTGAGAGAAGAAGTATTAAAGAAAATATTAATTAGTAATTTGGTAACAAAACGATTTGCTGTTGAGAAAAAACAAAGAAAAAATAAGTTAAAAGAATTAAAAGCCAAAATTCAAAAAGAAAAAAGTGAAGAAAGTGAATCATAAAAAAGGTCGCATATTGCGACTTTTATTATAGGATAGGAAATTTTTTAGGATTTTCTAGCAAGGGGGATAGAATGAGAAATATAAAACTGGTAATTGAGTATGATGGAAAAGAATTTAATGGTTGGCAAAAGCAGCCTGATAAATTAAATATACAAGGAACTATTGAAAAAGCAATTGAAACGATAACTGGAGAAGAAGTAGAGTTAATGGCTTCTGGCAGAACAGATAGAGGTGTACATGCTTTTCGGACAAGTGGCAAACTTTAAAACGAATTCCAATCTACCAATTGAAAAGTTTCCAATTGCACTCAATAGTAACTTAAAGAAATCCATTCGTATTATAGCAGCACAAGAGGTAGAAGATAGATTTCATAGTAGACTTTCTTGTAAGAAAAAAACATATCGATATGTGATTAATAATTCCGAATATGGAACTGCTATTTATCGAAATTTAGAAACCCATATTCCTATGAAGTTAGAAATGGAAAAGATGAAAGAAGCGGCTAAATATTTCGAAGGAGAACATGACTTTAAAGCTTTTAGAGCGAGTGGAACAAGTAGTAAAAGTAGTGTAAGAACAATATACGAAGCAAAAGTAAAAGAAATGCCAGATGAAAGAATTGGAATTGAATTAACAGGAAATGGATTTTTATATAATATGGTAAGAATCATAGCTGGAACTTTGGTAGAAGTGGGGTTAGGAAAAATAGAACCTAAGGAGATAAAAGAGATAATACAATCTAAAAAAAGAGAGAATGCAGGAAAAACTTTACCACCACAAGGTTTATATTTAGTTAAGGTAGACTATGAATAATATATTTTGTTAACCAAACAAAAGGAAGAAGCATAAAATATAGTAAAAAACAAAGGAGAGAGAAAATATGAACATTTTACTTATATTTTTTGCTTTACCGATAGCCACCATTATTATTTCTATAGCGTTACAGAAGATTTTTAGATGTCCAGCATTAGTAGCGGCTATTGTTTTTGCAATATTTTTAATTGTTACTTTTATAGTTGGGGATTTAATTTTCTTAATTGCCACAATTGTTTATACGATTATTAGTTTTATCACAGCGGCAATTGTATGTCTTATTTGCAGATTGATGAGACGTTGTAGACAAGAGGATGACGATGAGGATGATTGTGCTAGAAATTGTAGAAGAAGACAAAGAAGAGTAGGTTGCTGTTGTCAATGTGGAAATTGTAATCATTCAAATGAATTACTTACGATCAGCAGTCATTGTGGCGATTTTGAGGATGGTAATTTACTTAGAATATCAAGTGCTAGTGCCAATGGATGTAACAATGATTTATTAACCATAAGCTCAAATGACCAAAATGGAAGAAATTCAAATTGTAATTGTCGAAATAATGGCAGAAGTGGATGTGGCTGTAACCATAATGATAACAATGGTACTTGGAATTGTAATACCAATCAAAATGGTGTAACAGCAAGAATTAATGTCATTCCAAATTCAAATATGGATGGTAGAACTGGTTGTGTTTGTGGAAGTTATAGAAGGAGATAAACATCTGAATAAAGAACATATCATAAAGAGTTACTTATCTTATAAGGAAAGTAACTCTTTACTTTTGGAAAAGAATGTGTTATGATAAAAAAACGAAAGAAAAAGGAGAAGAGGAATGTTAGAAATTTTAGAAGAGGCAATCATAGATAGTGTAAAATTACTACCCTTTCTATTTATTACCTATCTTATTATGGAATACATAGAACATAAAACAAGTAAAAAGTCGAAAGAAATCATCAAAAAATCAGGGAAATTTGGACCAGTCTTAGGAAGTATATTAGGCATATTTCCACAATGTGGTTTTTCTGTTTCAGCTACCAATTTGTATGCAGGTAGAGTTATCACATTAGGAACTTTGATTGCAGTTTATTTATCTACTTCAGATGAAATGTTGCCAATTTTTATTTCAGAAACAGTACCAGTTAGTACTATTTTGAAAATATTAGGTGTTAAATTAGGAATAGGGATGATAGCAGGAGGGATGATTGATTTAGCTTTAAGAACTAAAAATAAAGGAAAGCAAGAAGAAAAAATTGTAGACTTGTGTGAAAAAGAACATTGCCATTGTGAACATGGAATTATAAAATCAGCATTTAAACATACATTACATATTTTTATCTTTATTTTGATTGTTACATTACTGATCAATATGATGATCTATTTTATAGGAGAAGAAACCATAGCAAGATTTTTACAAAGTAGTCCAGTATTAGGACCAGTTATTGCAGGAATGATAGGATTAATTCCAAATTGTGCAGCCTCTGTTCTTTTAACACAATTATATTTAGAAAATGTAATTACAGTAGCAACGATGATTTCAGGCTTATTAGTGGGAGCAGGAGTTGGACTAGCCGTTTTATTTAAGATAAATAAAGGCATGAAGGAAAATTTAAAAGTTACAGGTTTATTATATGCAATAGGAGTATTATCAGGAATTATCATTCAGGTTATCGGAGTTACCTTTTAAAAAAATCCAGTATTTTTTAATACTGGATTTTTTTGTGTCAGACAAGAAGTTTAGAAAATTTTTAGGATAAATAGATGCCACTAAAAAAATTAGAATTTTTTCTTACGTTTATTCTTTAGATTCACAACAATAGCATCTTGATGTTCAAAGAAGTAATTAGAGTCTGTAGTATCTGTTTGAACTGGGTCAATCTCATTTCTGTCATCTTTGAAGTTAATACGTCTAGGATCAAATTTTTTATTGTTATCGTTATTATCTTCTGTTGTGGCTGAGAAATTATTTGCATATTTAGCAAAATCAAAAGTTTTAATTTTATGAGGTTCTTTGTATTTTGATTCTAAATAATTAAACTTACCAGGTCCAACCATCCAGATTCCGCCAATACCACGAATTCTAAAAGCTGCATTTTTTTCTCCTAAAGTTTGTAATTTTCCTGCTTTAAAATAAGGAATGAATTTCCATTGAACATCTCCATATTTGCTGTCATATTCTAGTTTTTCCATATCCATATTATTTTTGTAAACCCATTCTCTATGTGTTCCAAATTCTCCAGACCACCATTCTAATTCATCAATGGTAGCGTTACCAGTTAATATTTTATTAGAACAGTTAGAAAGAATAGTGTTTTTGGAGCTAGTCGAAAATGGATTTTCTAATTGTGATAGGTTTTGAGTAGAAATAATATTTCCTACTTTGTATTTTCGATACATGGTAAACATAGCTTCAGTTGCTTTACAAACAAAATCAGCAAATTCATCTATATATAAGAAGTGAGGAACTCTTGTACTTTCGGTTCCAGGTCTTCTTAGTACAGCATTTTGCATAGAAAGTAAGAAAAATAGTCCAAAAGCTCTGTGTCCTGCTGCTCCTAAATCTCCACGTCTTGTACAAATAAAAGTAACATCAGCATTAGCAAGCATATCATCAAAATTTATATTATGGTTTCTGTTACATAAAATCCCTTTTATTCCTGGTATTCTCAATAAATTATCAAGTTGACTGATAACGGAGTAAATATATTTTTCCATGTTGCTTTTTCCTGGTCCATCTTGATAGAAATTTTTTCTAAAATAAGCAATTTGTATACTATATTTTTCTTTTAATTCTTCATTATGAACTAATATTTCACACATTTTTTCAATTAATTCAAAATTGCTAAACATTTTTAGCATATCTTGTAGGTTTGGTAACTTTCCATCGTTCATTCTAGGGTACATTTCTTTTAAAAGAATGGCTACATTTTCAATGGCTTGTATTACAATATCTTCTTTATAGGCTTCATCTACATCGTTGTGTGCAGTATTATACATATTTTTAATGACAGAAGAAATGGTAATGGCTATTTTAGAAGAATCTTTATAGACGAATGGGTTTAGACCAATTGCATCAGATTGAGTAGGATCAACAAGATTGTAACGAATCCCAAAATTTTTACATACTTCTATCATATGGCTAATTTCTTCAAAGTCTGGTGTCATAAGAGTAAGACCAATATTTTTATAAGTAATATCATTTCCTAAAGCATTTAAAATCATTTTTTTCATATAAGCTTTGTAAAGGTTTTCTTTTCCTTCAACAGGGGTTAACATATTTAAATCGAAATTCTGATTTAAATAGTTATTATCATAAGGTGCACTTAAAGTGGCAATTCCTGTTTTTAAAGCAGTATATCCCATTTCCTTTGAAACTTCTTTAAAGAAATATTTTTTTTCTAAGTCTCTGGCAAATAGTGGTTCAAATATTAAAGAGGTTTTACCAGAACCTGAGCCGCCACATACAAATAAGGATTGATATCTAGAAACTTCAGGAATGGCAATATTTTTTCCCGTTTCGTGATCATGACATAAGTAAACTTCACAGGTGTAAGGACCAACAGATTCGCTTTTTCCAGCTAAACTGATCCCTCTATAATCCCAAATGGAACGTTTTTTATCTTTGCTATCGTTAATGTTAAAGTATAAAAATTTGAAGAATGGATACACCGTAACAAGTGGTAAATATAAAGAGATATGCACAAAGGCTGGTGTGACTAGTTCTGAAAAGTCAGTAATGATTTCTACATAATTTGGTACAGATAGTAGAAGTAACCAAGCTCCCATATTTAGCCATTGTGTGAACATAGAAATAGCAATGATGTATAAACCAATGGCATATAGATAAAATAGTGTTACTTTATGAGCTTTAGAAGTAACAAATTTAGAGGTTCCAGAAAATAGGAAGGCAAGGATAGGACAAGCTAAAGCGAGTGTATATTGAATGGGTCCCCAATAGGAATAAGAAACTCCTGTGAAAATCATCAATAACATTTCAACAATTCTATCAACTGCCAAGTAAGCTGAAATTAAGGTGAAAAGATAGGTTGCAAATGTATTTCTATCAGTATTTAATACTTTTAAAAATTTATCAATATATTTCATTCAAAAAATCCTTTCGTTAAATTAAAATGATACCTATATATTATCCTATAAAATTAGCAAAAAAACAAGTAGTTTACCGAAAATAATACCTTTTTTTGAATAAAAGTATATTCTTAAGAATATACTAAAAATAAAAAAATGAGATAGGGGAAAGGTTATGCAAGAAGAATATATAAAAGAAAGAAAAATTTTAGAGAAAACAGAGATTCAAAAAGAGATCGAATTAATTCGAACCATTATAAAAACCAGAGAACAATTAAAAAGAGATAATCAAAATTTTGAATATGCGAAAGAGGAATTAGTTGATTATTATACGTATCAAATTAAGGCCAATCAAGCCAAGTTAGATTATCTAATTAAATTGGCAAAGGCAAAAGGAATTCAAGTTGATATGATAAATGACAAAAAGTTTAGTTTCTATGAAGAGGAGGAAGAAGCTGGATAAAGTAATATTTGTCCAACTCTTAACATACAAATGGTAATAAGTAATTATTATCATTTTTTTAGGGGAGTTGAGAGAAATGGATACCAATCTTATTACTTATTTAGCTTGTATAAGTTTTATTTTTATATTTGGAAGAATTTTTATTCTTCCTTTAAAAAAGATTTTGAAACTAATTCTAAATTCTATTCTTGGTGGAGTCGTAATTTATCTGATCAATATGATTGGTCAGACCTTTGCATTTCATATAGGGCTTAATTTTGTTACCAGTGTTGTGATTCGGTTTGTTAGGTTTACCAGGGGCTGTGTGTTTAATTGTTGTAAAACTTTTAGTTGGATAATGGCTAATGAGGGACAGGTACAAAGTGACCATTTTAAATTGGTTATTTTGTACCTGTCCCTCATTTATTATATTATTCAACGGTAACAGATTTTGCTAAGTTTCTAGGTTTATCTACATCTAATCCTTTTTCCTTTGAAATATAGTAAGATAATAATTGTAAAGGAATAACAGATAAGATAGGTGCTATAAAAGGATTTGTCTCTGGTATATGAATGACGGTATCAAACATTTTGTCATCTACCTTTTGATTGGTAACGACTAAAGTTTTAGCACCTCGAGTGATTACTTCTTGAATATTACTTACGGTTTTTTCTACTAGTTTTGAATCTGTCATAATACTAATGACGGTAATATCATTTTCAATTAAAGCAATTGGTCCATGCTTTAGTTCACCAGCTGGATAACTATCTGCATGAATATAAGATATTTCTTTTAGCTTTAAAGCAGATTCTCTAGCAACTGTTTCATCAATTCCTCTTCCTAAAAAGAAAACATCTTTTTCTTGATAAATTCGTTTGCCAAATTCTTTTACTGTTTTGGCACATTTTAAGGTTTCTTCAATTTTGCTTGGTAAAGTTGCCATATCTTGTTTTAATGCTGCAACTTCATTTTCTGATATTTCTAATGTTTCAGCAAAATAGATTCCTAAAATAGCCAATAGGATAACTTGTGAAGTATAAGCTTTAGTAGAAGCTACTGCAATTTCTGGACCAGCGTGGGTATAAATAGAGTTGTCAGCTTCTCTGGTAATAGAGCTTCCAATTACATTAGTGATAGCAAGTGTTTTAGCTCCTTTTTCTCGAGAAAGTTTAAGAGCTGCTATGGTATCTGCAGTTTCACCTGATTGAGAAATGAAGATACATAGTGTTTTATCATCAATAATGGGATTTCGATATCTAAATTCAGAGGCAATATCTACTTCAGTTGGTATTTTGCAAAGACGTTCTAATATATTTTTACCTGCTAAGCCAGCGTGCATAGCTGTGCCACAAGCAACAAGGTAGATTTTGTTGAGTCCTTTTAAGTAGTCTTTGCTATAGTTTAATTCTTCAAATTCACATTTGGTGCCTTCGTTTAATTTAGCGCCAATTGTTTCTCTAATGGCAGTTGGTTGTTCGTAAATTTCTTTTAACATATAATCTTCATAACCGTCTTTTTCAGCACTAGAGGCATTCCATTCAATGGTTTGTGTTTTTTTATTGATTGGGTTTAAATCTTTATCGTAAAATTTAGCGTCATCTCTTGCTAATACAACAAATTCGAAGTCTTCCAAAAGATAGAATTCTCTTGTGAAAGATAGAATAGCTGGTATATCAGAGCAAATATAATTTTCTCCTTCTCCTTTTCCAATAACAAGTGGACTATCTTTTCTAATTACAATCATATGGTCAGGATAGTCTTTACAGATGATTTCTAAGGCAAAGCTTCCTTTTAAATCGTTACAAGCGTTTTTGGTAGCTCTTAGAAATTTCATTTCGTCATGATTGGTATCTTGATTATAGTAATAATGAATTAAATTTGGTACAACTTCTGTATCTGTTTGAGAATAGAAAGTGTATCCATGTTCTGTTAAAAATTTTCTTAATTCATGATAGTTTTCAATAATTCCATTATGAACCACACTAAATGTTTTGCTGTTATCCATATGAGGGTGAGAGTTTTCCTTGGCTGGTTTTCCATGAGTTGCCCATCGTGTATGAGCGATTCCAATGGTTCCTTCTAAATTGTCAATTCCTTCTAAATGGTATAAGTTTTTAACTCTTCCTTTGTCTTTCATCATAGAAAGACCTTCTTTTTCTATGGTTGAAATACCAGCTGAGTCATAGCCTCTGTATTCCAATCTTAAAAGTCCATTAATTAGAATTGGACTTGCTTTTTTTGTTCCTATGTAACCTACAATTCCACACATAGTAATCCTCCTTAAAAATTAAAATCTGGAATGAAAGGTATGCAAAATAAAAGCTTAATGGTATTAATTTTTGTTACAATATCACTATTGTTTTTTGATTAATACTATGACCTTAAGCGAAAGCCACTAGAGCACCCGCCGAATATTTCGATTACTCTAGTCCTCGTCAACACAAATCTAAAATTGTGTTCAGGCGCTATATTTTGTTTGTTTTTACTCCTTTCTTTAGATTCTTTTTTGCATTTCTTTCAATTTACTTTTATTATATTACATCAAAAGTAGAAATGTGGCAAGTCCTAATAAAAAAATTTTTGGTATTTGGAGGTTTTTGTTAAATTATAAATAGAAAAGTGAAAGCTTGAATAAAACTAGATTTTATCATATAATGGAAAAAAAGGAGGAGTTATGAAACAAATAGGAATTGTAGTAGCAATGGAAGAAGAATTCGAGGAAATTGAAAATAAAATGAAAAATATCGAAACAAAACAAATAAAGGATTTAACATTTGTAGTAGGAAAAATAGAAGGAAAAGAATGTGTTTTGGTAAAGAGTGGAGTGGGAAAAGTAAATGCAGCAAGAACGACCCAAATTATGATAGATTATTTTAAGTTGGATTGTATTTTTAATTTAGGAGCGGCAGGAGCCATTCATAATCAGTTAGAAATAGGAGATATAGTAATTGGAAAGTACGTTGTGCAACATGATTTTGATATTACAGCATTTGGACATAAGAAAGGATATATTACGGGAATTGGTAATCATGTTAAATGTAATGAGGAATTAGTTCAAAAATTTGAAGAGGTAATTCAAAATATTCCTGAAAAGGAGTATCAAATAAATCTTGGTATTGTGGCAACTGGAGATATTTTTTGTACAGATGTGGCAATGAAAGATAAAATTAGAGAAAATTTTAAGGCTGATGTGGTAGATATGGAATGTGCAGCGATTGCACAAGTGGCTTATCTAAATCATTTACCATTTATTGTTATTAGAAGTGTTTCAGATGTGCCAAATGGAAAAAATGCATCTACTTTTGATGAGAATTTAAAATTAGCTTCTAAAAGGTGTGCTGTTATTTTAGAAAAATTTTTGTATGTCGAATTTTGTACGGAGAAGAAGCAATCAAAAAAATGAAATAAAATTTACCAAAAGAGCTTGTATAAATCATAAAAATTGGTATATACTTTATATAAATTGAAAGGAGTGATTTTTGTGGATAGAAAAATCAAAGTAATTCAATATGGAACAGGCAAAATGAGTGTATATACCATGCGATATGTATACGAAAAAGGAGCAGAAATAGTAGGAGCAATTGATGTCAATCCAGCTGTTATTGGAAAAGATATTGGGGAAATTATGGGAACAGAAAATAAAGGTGTTAAAGTAGTTTCCATAGAAGAGGCAGAAAACATGATAAAAGAAACAAAGCCAGATATAGCTATTGTAACAACTATGAGTTTAATGAGTGACGTAGAAGATGCTTTAATGCTTTGTGCCAAATTAGGAGTTAATGCGATTACAACTTGTGAAGAAGCATTTTATCCAATGAACTCCAATCCAAAAATAACCAATAGAATTGATGAAATGGCAAAACAAACTGGGTGTACTATAACAGGTAGTGGATATCAAGACATCTATTGGGGACAATTAATTTCAAGTATAGCAGGTTCTACACAAACCATAAAAAAAATTAAAGGAAGTTCTAGTTATAATGTAGAGGATTATGGAATTGCTTTAGCACAAGCACATGGAGCAGGACTAACGTTAGAAGAATTTGATAAACAAGTAGCATCTGTTGATCGAATTTCAGATGAAGAAAGACAAGTTATGATTCAGAAAGGTGAATATTTACCATCTTATATGTGGAATGTAAATGGATGGTTATGTGATAAATTAGGGTTAACGGTAACATCACAAACGCAGAAAACTGTGCCACAAACTCATACAGAGGATATCTATTCTACAACATTAGGAATGACAGTAAAAGCAGGAGATGCGACAGGAATGAGTGCAGTTGTTACCACTCAAACAGAGGAAGGAATAACCATTGAAAGTGAGTGTATTGGAAAAGTATATGCAAAAGAAGATTTTGACAAAAACGAGTGGACTGTGATAGGGGAACCAGAAACTACATTAGTAATTAATCGACCAGCAACGGTAGAACTTACTTGTGCTAGTGTTGTTAATAGGATTCCAGATGTATTAAATGCGAAATCTGGTTATGTTCCAACCGAAGAAATGGGAGATTTATATTATAAAGTAAAACCTTTAAATGAATATGTAAGATAATTTAAAATCGCTATTTTAAGATTTTTTAAAATAGCGATTTACATAATTACGAAAAATTGCGAATATAAGTTGATTTTAGACAAGATGTGTGGTACAATAGATGAGAAGTTATTTAATTTGTATAAGAAAGGTGGAAGCTTAAAGGGAACTTTAAGGAAGATATGGGAAGAACAATAACAGATATTATAAAAATGTTTTGGAGTAATGATAATGACAATACAAAAGACTCTACTCAAGTAGTATTAGAACAAATGGGTTTAAAGCCTTCAAGTTATATTAATGAGTTAGAGGGGTTATTTGATCATAAGAAATTAAGTTATGATAGTCTACAAAATAAGTTAAAAAAAGAAAGCAAAAAAAAGCAAGAAATACTAAAACCAGTAGTTAAGAAGGAAACAAAACAACCAGGAAAAACAAGACAAATAGAACCAGAAGAAAACGTAAAATAGATAATTTTTGATTTCTTGTATTTTTATCTTGACAAAAGGTAAAAATACAAGTATAATAAATAGCGTTGAATGATATGGCGAAGTAGCTCAGTTGGCTAGAGCATTCGGTTCATACCCGAAGGGTCATGTGTTCGAATCACATCTTCGCTACCAAATAAAAAATTGCTCATAAAAATGGGCAATTTTTTTTAGTAATCGTCAAACTACTTTTAAATTTGATTTTTTTTTCTTGTAAAAGTTTATTTGAGTTCTGTAAATTAGTTATTTGCTTTTTATTATCTTTTAATTTTGTATTCAAATTTGTTATTTGATTTTCAAAATCTGTTACATCAACAGATTCTATTCTTTGTTTTTCTAACAATCTTAATTTTCATTATTTATGATTATAAAACAAATTTTTTATTTTCTTAGCAAAAGATTATTTATTGTTTTTATGCGTTTTCCGTCATGAGTAAAAAAAAGTTGCATAGTGCACACTGACATTTTATATATCAAATATTATAGAATAATATTGATATCAAAAGAATACGTATTCAAAAAATTAATATATCTTATTAAAAGCTGAAAAAACATTTACAAAAATGACAAGAATATTTTTCGTAAATTAAAATCATAAGTTCATATAATAAAAATACAAAAATTATAAACTAATGATAGAATTTCTTTGAACAAAAGAGGTGAGAAAAATGATAGATAAAATCTGTACCTTTTTAACGAAAAAAATTCAGAAAGAAATTTCTACAATTGATGATGAAAAAGCAGAAGTCATTTATTATGGATTACAAAACATAGTAGGTGAGATACCAAAAATATTTCTTATGCTTGGAATTGCTTATGTTCTGGGAATATTTAAATGGGCTTTATTTACTTTTTTAGCATTATTTCTTTATAAAGGTGCATCAGGGGGAGTACATTTAAAAACTCATATAGGATGTATTACATTTACAACTATATTTTATTGCATTATACCATTTATATCTCAATATTTTGTATTACCTACAGTTGCCAAATATATTGTCATTGTAAGTATATGGATATTTGGAATCATAATGATTAAGCTTTATGCTCCAGCAGATACAGAGAATGTACCTATTTTAGATAAAAAGGTCAGAAAGAAAAAACAAATTGTATCATACATTACATTTACAATTGGATTATTAGTAGCTTTATGGATAGATAATAATATGATTTCTAATATATTAATATTAGCTAATTTATTTCAAACCATAACAATAACAAAATTTATTTACAAATTAACAAATAATAAATATGGATATGAAGTATATAGAAATACTTCAGCAGAAATAGTTTGATATAAAATATATACCGGTGATGTTTTATATTATAGATAATTTACTAAGGAGGATATTTTTATGTTAAAATTTTTAGCAAGAGTAGCAGAAAAATATGCAAAGGCAACCAATACAGCTTGTTTTGCAGTACTTGCATTCCATCAACCTAAAATGCCAAAAAGCATGATAAAATAACAAAAATAAATCACATTGGTAAAAGTAGTTCGAAATAGATAGTTTTACCAATGATATAACTTAAAAGTTATATACAT
>JAAWAM010000002.1 GCA_022792135.1 Clostridia bacterium | reverse complement strand
TTGTTCATTTAATACCTTCGCTATTTTGGGAGATCCATACCTCTTTTTGGATTCATAAAATATGCTTTTAATTTGGTCATCTAATTGTTGATTAGCTTCTTTATAACTATTTGTTGTATGATTACAGTGATAGTAATACACAGAATGATGAATATTCAAACATTTACACAATAATCTAATATCATATTCCTCCTTGTTTTCATCTATAAATTTGATTTTATCTTTTACTTCTTTGAGAATATGGCTACTGCTTTTTTTAATATTTCTACTTCCTGTTCTAATTCTAAGTTTTTCTTTTTTAGTTTTATAATTTCATCATTTGTTGTAACCTCTCCAGTAGAAGTTTTAATGGTTCCATATTTTTTAATCCAATTGTTGATATTTGTATATGAAATGCCATATTCCCTTGTCAAATCTGATTTCCTTTTTCCAGATTCGTATAGGTTTACTATTGTTTTTTTATAATTTTCATCATAACTTTTATGTTCTTGTTTCATAGACACTTCCTCCTTCTCAGGTATACTAAGTATACCATTACTAAAGTTTTTTGTGTCTATATATCTATACTAGCACCAAGTATTGCTATTTCTTTGCAATTATAATATCTATATCAAATTCTTTAGCTATTTTCTTTAGGATTTCTACTCCATAATTAACCGTTCCTGCTTCGTATTGCTCAATTGTTCGTTTAGATTTACCAATACGTTTAGCAAAATCTTTTTGAGTGAGATTAGTCCATTCACGAATAATTTTAATAGCTTCTCCTTTGGTATAATCCTTCAGATTAAGTTTCATTGCTATCACCACAATCAATTTTATCAGCTATTTAATAAAATTTTTCTTATTTCACTATAACATAGTGACAATAAATACAACTATTAAAAGGATACCCTAAAAGTTAAATTGTATATGAAAAAAAGAGCAAGTGTCTTGCTTCAGACTGTTGACAAAGTGGTATATTCAAAATGAATATGCTACTTTTTTAATTCTATTTTTTATAATTTTATTGATTTTTAGAAAAATAAGCAAAAAAGGAACACTATTTGGATGACTTTTCCACCTCCAATTGGCCATTTTCTTTAAATTGTGACACGCAAAAATCATCGTGGCATTTTGCTCATTTTTGAGTAACCCACGAACTCTAGTAAATCTTAGACCATGTTGTTCCTTACAGTCTCCAAAAACTCTTTCTATCGTTTCCTTCCTTAATGGATAATTGTCCTTCCAAAGTTTAGTGTATCTATTTTCGTTTGCTTGTTCTTTATATTCTTCCCATATATGACGAGTTACTATTTTTTGACAGTTTTTGCTTTTGGTGCATTGTTCTCTTAATGGACAATTCCTACACTTTTCTGTATTTGATTTATATTGTCTATAGCCTTTTTTATCTGTTGTACTATAGGATAACACCTCATTATTTGGACATATATAACAATCATAATATTCATCATAAGCATACTCATATTTTTTAAATAAACCTTTTCCCGTCATTGGTCTTTTGTAGGGCATTAATGGAGTGTGATTTGATAGAATAATTTCCCTACATATCGCTGGGTTTACATATCCTGCATCTAAACATATATTTTTAATTTTATCCTTGAATTTACTATTTAAAACGCTATACGCTTTTAAAAATGCCACACTATCGTGAATATTTCCTGCTGTTGTAGTATTTGATAATACAAATCCATTCTTATCACAAAATGTTTGATGAGTATAGGCAAAACATTTCTCCTTTTCTCCTTTATGAAAACATCCACTTTCTGGATCTGTTAGACTTTCTTTAATATGTTTTGTTTCTATATTTTCTATGATTTCTCCTGTTTCCTCGTCAAACATGATTTCTGTTTTTTCTATTTCTTTTAATGGCTTCTTTCCATGGTTTATTCTATCTTCATTGATTTCTCTTAACATGGCTTCTTCGTAGACTTTTTTAACAATCTCTACTTCAACATCTTTATGCTTATTTTTATTTGCATTTGCTTTTTGATGCGTTCCATCTCCAAATACTGTTTCCATATCTACAAATCCATATTCTATGGCTTGATTTAATATTTTATCAAATATCTCATTAAATACATTACTATCCCTATATCTTCTTATATAGTTTTGACTCCATGTGGAATAGTTTGGTATATCATCATATATGGATAATCCTAAAAACCACCGATATGCCATATTTACCTTACATTCTTCACATGTTCTTCTCATTGAGTTAATTCCAAATACTATATTGATAAAAATTAACTTAAAAAGTACCACTGGTGGAATACTTGCTCTTCCTGCTATACTATATAAATCTTTTACTAAATCTTCTATAAATCTAAAATCTATACAGTTATCCAATTTTCTTACTAAATGTTCTTTTGGTACTAATTCATTTAATGTACTTAATATTATACAATCATTTTTATGTGTTTGTTTTGTCATTGCCATTTTACTTCACACTCCTTATTCTAACCACTTTTATTATCTCATATTTGCATCAAAAAAGCGAGATTTTGCAATGACTTTTTGGTTAAAATAAGGCATTTTTTTCTCGCTTTATTTATTATACCAGATTTATTTATATATGAAAAGACTGTTGATCCTATTTGTCAACAGTCTGAAATAGTCCAAAGACTATTCTCTATCTATTTCTTTCTATCCAAGAAATCATTTCTTGTTTTCCTAAAAATCCTACATTTCTAGCCACTTCTACCCCGTTTTTAAATAAAACTAGAGTGGGTATTGACATTACTCCATACTCTTTGGCAATTTTCTTCTCCTCATCCACATCTAATTTTTTCAAGGAAACAGTTTGAACCTCTTTTTCCACTTCCTCTAAAACAGGATGAAGCATCTTACAAGGTCCACACCAAGTCGCATAAAAGTCAACAAGTGTTAAACCCTCCCTTA
>JAAWAM010000033.1 GCA_022792135.1 Clostridia bacterium | reverse complement strand
TTATGATTTTGATAATATTGAAGATGATGACAGCTTACCATTTTAACTTCAAAATATTATATTTTGAGGCATATTCATTATGCCTTTTATTTTTGCATTCTTTTTATTAAAAAATAGAACTTTCCTATAATATAAAAAAAAGCACCTACGATGCTTTTTTATTTCTTAATTCTGTCGCATATTTTAAAGTTATCTCATTAATTTCTCCAGATGAAATCCTAGCAATTTCTTCAATTACCTCATTTTCTTTTAATAATTTTATTTGCGTTTTGGTTCTGTCTTGTTTGACATTTTTACTAATAAAATAGTTATAGTCCGCTGCTGCAGCTATATTAGGTAGATGTGAAATACATAGCACTTGATGTTTTTTAGCAATTGCCTTTAATTTGTGAGCTACTGCATTGGCTGCTTTCCCACTAATTCCTGTGTCGATTTCGTCAAATATTAATACTGGTATTTGATCTGTATCTGCTAAAACTTTTTTAATAGCTAACATAATTCTAGACATTTCTCCTCCTGATGCAATTTTAGATAATTCTTTTTCATCCTCTCCTAAATTGGTTACTATATAAAAAGTTACTATATCTTTTCCCGTTTTAAAATATTCCCCTTCTCTATAATCTACATGAATATTAATTTTGGCATTTTTCATTTCTAGTTCTTTTATCTCATCATTGATACGTTCCATTAAATCTTTTGCAGTTGCTTTTCTTTTGTTATGAATTTCTTTGGCTAATTCATTCATTTGATTTTCTACTTCTTGTTTTCTTTGCCTTAATTTTGAATGATAGCCTTCTAAATTTTCTATCTGCTGAATTTCTTTTTCGATATCTTTTTTATAGGTTAAGATTTCTTCTATGGTATTTCCATATTTTCTTTTTAAGGAGTGAATTAAATCTAGTCTTTCTTCTAGGTAATCTCTTTCTTTTTCGTCAAAATAGATGGCTTGGCCATACCCACTGATATCTCGTGAAATCTCTTGTAATTCATAATAAATACTTTTTAAGTTACTTGCTACTTTTTCATATTTTTCCTCAATGTTTTCAATTTTTTCTAATGCGCGAATTGCCATACTAATACCATCAATTCCACCTTCTTCTATTAGCTTATTTGCTTGCCCTAAGTTTTCTGTTATTTTTTCAGAGTTTAGCATTACTTTTCTTTTTTCTTCTAATTCTTTCTCTTCTTCTGGTTTTAACTTTGCTTCTTCTATTTCTTTTACTTGGTATTGCAATAAGTCTAATTTTCTTTGTTTTTCTTTTTCATCTCCAAAGTTAGTTTTTAATTCTTGTTTTATTTTATGATACTCTTGATATAATTTTTCATATTTATTTTTTTCTGGTTTGATTTCCTCTCCCATAAAGCCATCTAAATATCCTAAATGTTGTTTGCTGTCTAATCGATTTTGATTGTCATTTTGTCCATGAATTTCTATAAAATTAGACATGAACTCTTTTAGCTCATTTACAGTTGTCATTCTTCCATTTATTTTACACATATTTTTTCCGTTTACGTTAATTTCTCTTGATATAATGATATTTCCTTCCTCTGCTTTTTCACTGTTTGGTTCATACATACATAGTTCTACAAAGGAGTTGTTTTCTCCTTTTCTTATCATTTCTTTTGAAAATCTTCCTCCTGATATGATTTGTAAAGAATCTATGATAAGTGTTTTTCCAGCTCCTGTTTCGCCTGTTAATACATTTAATCCTTTGTTTAAATCAATACTTAAGTCTTCTATAATTCCTATATTTTTTATATGTAGGGTAGCAATCATTTTTACCTCCTTGAATTTTTATACTAAAAAAATGTTCGCTATGATTGTATCTCCTTTTTTTATGTTTGTCAATACTTTTTACGAACATTTTTTCTTTTTATTTTATATAAATTCCTCAAATACTAAATTAGCTAAATCTAAACCTTTTTTAGTAAGCCTAATATAGTTTAAGTCGATTTCTATCAATCCATCTTTAGCTAATTGATTTAGTTTGTTTCGATATAAAAAAATAGGATTATCTACAAACTTTTCTTTAAATTTTGCAATATTCACTCCTTCTAGTTTTCGAAACCCTAACATCATAAATTCATTTTTTTGTTCTTCTAAGGTTTGTTCCTCTTCTATTTTAATATTCTTCCTGGGTTGATTGGTTTGAATATTTTGAATATATTTTTTGATATTGGATAAGTTCCTAAATCTTATCCTATTTAGATAAGAATGAGCTGCCACTCCAAATCCAATGTATTCTTCCTGATTCCAACAATTGCTATTATGTTTTGATTCTTTTCCTTTTTTAGCAAAATTAGAAATTTCATAATGCTCATATCCTTTTAATTCTAAAAAATCTTTGACATACCAATACATTCTTCTTTCTTGTTCTTCTTCTGGTAATACTAACTTTCCTTCTTCTAGTAACTTGGCCATTTTCGTTTTTTCCTCTACGATTAAAGAATAGATACTAATATGATTTGGATTCAAATTTACAACTTTTGTCAAGCTCCTTTTTAAATCCTCTATTGTCTGATTTGGCAATCCTAACATTAAATCTACATTTATATTTTGAAAACCAATTTCTTGCGCTAAATGATATGTATCGGAAAAATCTTCATAGGTATGAATTCTTCCCATTTGTTTTAACAGTCTATCTTCTGTACTTTGTAACCCAATACTAATTCGATTTATCCCCGCTTCTTTGTAATCTTTTAATTTTTCTTCTGTCACCGTTCCTGGATTTACTTCTATTGTAATTTCTACCTCTTTAAAATCAATTTTTGCTTGCAGTTTTGCTAAAATTTGTTGGATGGATTGACTCTCCAAATAAGAAGGAGTCCCTCCTCCTATATAAATACTAGTTACCTGATAATTTGAAAAATCAAAACTTTCTATTTCTTTGACTAAAGCTTCTATGTATGGTGATATTTCTTCACACTGATTCGCATAAGAAATAAAATCACAATAATAGCATTTTTGCTTACAAAAAGGAATATGTATATAGATTCCTAATTCTTTTTTATCCATTTGCTATCTCCATTATTTTTTTCAATCTATAATTTACGCCAGATTTTCCGAACTGGATTTTGTAATAATGTTCCTAATTCAACCAGAGTCATATCGGGATTTTCTAATCGTAAATTTGCTATTTCTTTTAAATTATCATCTAATTTATTAAATTCTCCAGTTTGTTGTAACTTCTTAATAGCTGCTATTTGCTCAACAGAAGCGTTAATGGTTTTATTTAAATTAGCTGCTTTACAATTAACCAATCGATTTACCTTCCCTCTCATTTCCCTCTGGATTCGGATCTCTTCAAATTGCATGACAGCTTTATTGGCACCGATTAAAGCCAAAAATCTAGAAATTTCTTCTCCTTCTTTCATATACATAGAATATTTATTTTGTGTAATCATCTTTTTCGCTTTCACATCTAATTTCTTTAAAATTTGAATGGCATAATCCAAATTTTCCTCCTGATGGAATACCATTTCTAGATGATATTTATTTTCTGGATTATTAATGGAACCAGAGCCTAAAAATATTCCTCTTATCATAGCTTTTAAATATTCTTCTTTTACTTGTTTTATTGGCTCTTCTATACAAATTTTATTATTTTGGTATTTTATGATAGAAGTAATATTTTTTATTTTTAGTGTAATGACAAATGTCTTTCCAATTACCTCTATGTTATGAGGAATGTTTAAATTAGATAATAACTTAGAAAATCGATTAATATTATAATCGCTTTCCGTCGAGAACTTAAGCTGATTTTTAGGAATAACATCAATATTTCCTGAAATCAAATATCCCATTAATTCATATTTTACCATTTCTTTATTGACTAAATTACTCGTTTTATTTAATTCTTGTTTGATATCTGATGAAAAAGACATTTGCTTCCTCCTTCTTTTAGTACCTTTATGATAACTTTGTTAAAATCACTCTATCATTTCCATATAAATCTTGTTTACAATAGGTATCTACATATTTTTCTTCTTTTTCAATTAATTCTATGACATCTATTTTTTGGTCATATCCAATTTCCAAACATAAGTACCCCTTAAATTTCAGATACTCTTCACTTTGATGAATAATTTTTCGGTAAAAATCTAATCCATCCTCTCCACCATCTAATGCTATTTTTGGTTCCCTTTGTACTTCCTTGTCTAATGTCTGAATTACCTCTTTTCTAATATAAGGTGGATTGGATACAATTATATCATATTTTTCTTTAGCCATTTGCTCAAACAAATCCGATTCGATAAAAGTAATCTGACTTTCTACTTCATTATTTTTAGCATTTAATTTGGCAACTCTTAAAGCTTTCCTACTAATGTCAACTGCTGTAATTTCACTTCCTTCTATATATTTGGCAAGTGATACGGCAATGGCTCCACTCCCTGTGCATAAATCTAATATTTTTTTTGCCTTTATCTTGTTTGCTATTTTAATTACTTCCTCTACTAAAGTTTCTGTATCTGGTCGCGGTATTAATACTTCTTCATTGACATAGAAATCCATTTTCATAAACTCTTGCCTATGTGTGATATGTTGAATTGGTTCTCCATTTGCCACTTTTTTGATGGCTTTAAAATAATTTACCTGTTGTCTTAAGGTTAAGGTTTGATAATCATAAATTAATAAATATTGTCTTGGCTTGTTTAGTATAAATTGCATGAGTAGCCTTGCTTTTAGTTTTGGCTCGCTAATTCCATTATTTTTTAGGTCTATCATTCCTTTTCTTATGGTTTCTTTTATGGTCATAATCACACCTTCTTTTCCTTCTAAATTTCCTTTTCCTTTTCTACTTTTTTTCCAGTTTGAGTAATTCTTTCTTGCATTGCTTGATCTATCGTTCCATCAAATTCTGTTTTATATTGCTCTCGAAAATCTTGTTTACTACCTTCTTCTAATTGTAAAATTTCTCCTTGTCCTTTCCATTTACCTTTTAAAAATTGTACTATTTTTCTAAAAGGACGTTTTCTGATTTCTTTTTTCACGTTTTTAGAAATCCTATTGGTTAGCTCTTCTATTTCATTTGAACTAAAATAAAGAAAATTTTCATATATGGTATGAGCTCCATTCTTTTCTCCTAATCCGCTATTTAAAAAATCTTTAAAACTTTTATCATCATGATTCAAATAAATTCGATATAAAATCTCATCATCTTGGTAATATTGACTTATGCTAGAATCCATCTTCCCAAAAAATTCATGTCCTATCCTATAATTTCTTGGTTTTTCTCCACTTATTTTACAAGCTAAATAGTCTGTCAATCCTTCATTTACTGAATTAGCAAAATTTTCTCCTTCTTTTCCCATGATACCATTCACTATTCTATGTCCTTTTTTATCAAACTCACTTGATAAAGTATGTAATACTTCATGAATAATAGTATGTGGAGTCGCTTGGGGACCAATATAACTAATTCCATTTCGATTAAATCCTTCCAATCTTCCCCCTGTCCAACTTTTACCATGTACCTTCAAAAATTCTTCTTCATTTTCATATACATATACTTTTGAAAATGCTTTTTCTATTTTTTCTGGTTTTATATACTTTACAATTGGTGATTGGTATACTTTTTGCTTAGCTTCTTCTAATATCATATTTTCTCTCTTTCTTTAACTCTATTGAAAACAAAAAAATAGGACAAATGGCTAAAGAAGAACCGTCCCCATTTAGCCATTTAGCCATTAATTAAAAAATCTCTTGAAATCCTCTTCATTGATTTTCTCTTTTTCAAGTAAAGCCTCTGCTATTAAATCTAGTTTGTCCCTATGTTGTTCTAATAGATTAATCGCTTCCTGATAAGCTGTGTCGATAAGTGTTTTTACTTCGGCTCCTATTTTATCTCCCATGTTTTCACCAAACATTTGCATTTCATATGGCTCTTTTCCTTGGAAGTCAATTGGTCCTAAGATATCACTCATTCCATATTTAGTTACCATATCTCTTGCTATTTTAGTGGCTACTTCGATGTCATTACTTGCCCCTGTTGAGATATCGTTTAATACTAACTTCTCTGCTGCTCGTCCACCTAATAAGGCGATTAGTTTTTCTTGCATTTCTGTTTTGGAAATATAGTATTTGTCTTCATCTGATTTATACATGGTATATCCACCTGCAACTCCTCTTGGTATAATGGATACTTCTTTTACGTCTGTCTGTGTTGGAAGGTATCTACTAACTACTGCATGACCTGCTTCATGATAAGCTGTTAATTTTTTATCTTTTTCAGAATATACCCTTCCACGTTTTTCTAGTCCTACTGTTACTTTTTTAACAGCTTCTTCAATATCTTCATTTTCAATATCTTCGTGTTTATTTTTCGTCGCAATAATTGCTGCTTCGTTTAAAATATTTTCTAGTTCCGCTCCTGTGAATCCAGCAGTATCTTCTGCTATGCTTTCTAAGTTAACATCTTCTGCTAATTTTTTATCTCGACTATGAATTTTCAAGATTTCTAATCTTCCTTTTAAATCAGGGGTTGGGATGGTAATTTGTCGATCAAATCTTCCTGGTCTAAGTAAAGCCTTATCTAACATTTCTGGTCGGTTGGTTGCTGCTAATACAATAATGGTTTCTTCTGAACTAAATCCATCCATTTCTACTAATAATTGATTTAATGTTTGATTGTTTTCCGTTTCTGCTCCACTGTTTGAGGTTCTTCTAGAACCAATCGCATCAATTTCATCGATGAATACAATACAAGGTGCTAATCTTCTTGCTTTATCAAACAATTTTCTAACACGTGATGCCCCAAGTCCTGCAAACATTTCAATAAATTCTGAACCACTCATAGAAATAAATGGTACCTCTGCTTCGCCTGCTATTGCCTTAGCAATTAATGTTTTTCCTGTTCCTGGTTTTCCATATAGTAAGACTCCTTTTGGAATCCTTGCTCCCATTTTTGTGAATTTTTCTGGCTTTTTTAAAAATTCTACAATTTCAATCATTTCTTCTTTTTCTTCTTCTAAACCAGCTACATCATCAAATTTAATTTTGGTTTTTCTTTCTGTATCATCATATACTTTTCCTTTTTCACCCAATCCTTGCATCTTGAAAATCATAATAAATAAAGCTAACATAATAGCTGTTGGTAAAAAACTAATTAGTATACTTGGAATTTGTGCTGCCACACTTCTTGGCTTCTGAATTAATTCTATTTCATTTCCTTCTGCTACTTTGGTTTGTACTAATTCTATAAAACTTTCTGTATTGGGTACAATGGTTGTTTTTTCTTCTTCTACATTTTTCATTTTTACTTTTATGGTTGTACTTCCTGTTTTCATTTCTATTTTTTCAACATTGCCATAAGATAATTCTTTGATTAAATCGGTATAAGCTAATATTTTTTGGTCTTCTTTTTCCTTATTTTCCATTAAGAAAATTCCTAATACAGCAATTAAAATAATGAATATGACAACCAAAGCAATCCATAAGCCTACTGGTTGATTTTGTTTTTTCTTATTCTTGTTATTTTTGCTCATATTTCCTCCTTCTTCCCCTTCTGTTTTTTTATTCTTTAAGCATTTGAACCTTCTGGCTGATTTCCTAAATCTTCTTGTTTTTTATCTTTTTTCTTATTTTCTTTCTCTTTTTTTCTTTGTTCTTCTTTTTCTTTTTCCTCTTTCTCTTTTTGCTCTTTTTCTTGCATTTCTTTTTTAATCATTGCCTCTGTTTCTGCTATTTTCATAAGTTCTATTTGTTGCTTTATAACATCTGTTTTTAAAATTAAAATAGCGGCTACTAAGTATATGGCTGCTACTGCAACATACATAACTTGGAAATATTCCATATTAAAAGGAACAAAAATATTAATTCCTATATATAACATATTTAAAATCGTAGACAAGGTTAAAGCATAAACTGACATATTAAAAATAGCAACATATCTCATTTTTATTTTTGCCAATAAAGTAGTAATGTATCCAAAAACACTTAATAAAATAACATTTGAAATGGTTGTTAATAAATACATCATAAAGCTGTAAATAAATATGGTTAAAAATATACTCACATACAAAGTTACTATTTGACTGCTATTGGCATAATTAATTACATCTTGTTTGGTGAATTTGCTAATTCCTAATGGTTCAAACATATCTTGATAAGAATACGTTATCGTTCCTGCTATCGCACTATTTTTTATTATCATTTTATCTTTTAATAGGAGAATTCCTTCTCCTGCTTTGGTAATCAAATTCATAGATTGATTTATTTTTTGTTCTTCTTGTGTTTTGGTATCAATTATTATTTTTCCTGCTACAGAATCCTCTTCTGAAATAGTGATTTCATTTTCTGATACAACTGTTAAATTTCCATCTTCATAAGAAAACTCTGGAAATTCATTTTGTAAGTATGTTACTCCTTCTTGTAACAAATTATGGGTTTGATATAGCATTCCTAATGAAAGAATCATGGCAAGAATAGCTACTATTTTTGCTAAATACCCCATCGCTTTTCCAAGCCCTTCTGCTGCCATATCTGGATATTTCTCTATTTTCGTAATCGTATATCCTACTTTTTTCCAAAAGCCTATTTTTAGTTTTTTCTTCTTTCCCTCTTCTTGTTTCTTTTCTCTTTCCATTTATCTATACTCCCTTCTTAGTGCAGAGTCCACAAATTGAGGATTAATCGGAAAAGTAACTTTGTCTCCTATTTTTACATTTTTTCCTGTAATATCACAAGTTACATGATACGTTCCTACCCTTCCTAACACTTTACAAGTTTGTCCATTTATGTTTGCATAAATAGCTTGTTTTTTCAAGAAGTCTTTGCAATCTCTTACAATATATCTTAATTTATCAACCATTCGAAACATATCTCTATTATTTTTTACATTCATTCCATTGCTATATCCACATGGGATAATTGCTACGGTTGTTTCCTTTTTTGTTTGATACGTATTCGAATATCCAATATTAAATCCTTTTGGTAATTGTTTTATTTCTGCGACATTTGCTTCTAAGTGTGCTATTTTTTTCAATCCAATAGCATTGGGAAAAGAAAGTCGACCTAAGAAAGCAGAGCCAATTCTGACAGCATTTAAATGCATAGAGGGATATTTTAAAAAGGCAGAAGAGTTACATACATGGAGCATTCCTATTTCAATTTGATTCTTTTTTAATACTTCTACTACATCTATAAATCTTTGAAATTGTAATTTTGTATATTTTTCATCAAAAAAACTAATGGAAAAATGAGTAAAAGCTCCCTCTATTTTAATGTTTTTTAGATTTTTTAAGGATTCTACCATTTCATCTGTTTTCTGATATACAAAACCATATCTTCCAAACCCTGTATCTATTTTTAGATGGGCTTTTATGGTTTTGTGTTCTTGTTGCCCTATTTTTTCTACTACTTCGATATCTTCTTTTGAGCCTATGGTAAGAATAATGTTATGTTGAATTAAAGTTCTAACCTCTTTTTGAATTGCTGTAGCAGATAACATTAGAATTTCTTGCTTAATTCCTGCCTTTCTTAGAGTTACTGCTTCTTCTACTGTTGCCACAGCAAAATAAGAAATTCCATTGTCTATTAATAATTTTGTATATTCTACGATTCCTAATCCATATCCATTTGCTTTTACTACTGCTATAATTTTAAGTGGTTTCCCCAAATCATCTGTTCCACTTTTCTCTGCATATTTTTTGATTTGCTCAATATTATGTTTTAAATCTTCCTTCTTTATTACTAAGGTACTCAATTTTTTACTCCTTACATTATTTTGCTATTTTTCTTTTGATTTGTCTGATGGTTCTAAATGCTTTTTCAGAAAAACGATAGAAACGATAAGTAATTGGTTTAAATGGCAGATAGATTTCTCCAATAAATTCCGTAAACGTTGCTCCAAATCCTTGTTTAAAGCGATATAATCCATATTGTGGATGACTTTCATCTACAACTCCAGATACTCCTCTAAAGTCATATACATCATCCTGTCTTGCAATTGCCATTTTTATCATTTCCCACTGCAATAGATAATTTGGCATTAAATTTCTATGTTGGTTACTACTTGCTCCATATAAATACCACGTTTTGTTTCCATAGAAAATGGGAATCACGCCTGATATTGGTTTTCCTTCATAATATGCCATTAAAAGTTTCATATGTTTTGGTCCTAAACAGTCATACATTTTTTCAAAATAAGCAAGTGGTCTGGTAATAAATCCATCTCTTTTTCCTGTTTCAATCATGATTTTATGAAATTCTTTTAAATCTTCTCTGGTTCCTTCTTTTACTACCACACCTTTTCTTCCTGCTAAACGGATATTGTATCTCCATTTTTGTTTAAATCCTGCCATTACTTCTTCTTCTGTTTTGCCTTTAATGTCTAATCGAAAGACATATCTTGGTTGTATCTCATCTTTGAAGTCTTTTGCGTCATCTTTTATTTTGTATCCTAAATTGGTTACTACATCTCGAAAGGTTTGATCACTACTTAAAATGTCTGGTTCAATTCTTAATACAATTGCTTTGTATTTTTTAGCTAATTCTTTGGCTCCATCTGTTAATTGCTTCATGACAGCTATATCGTGTATATCACATACTGGTCCTCTTGAAGCATACAAGATATTACCAAAAATAGGCATTTTTCGAACCCATACACACAGAGAACCAGTAATATTTCCGTCCTCATCTTCAGCTAATATCACTTCTGGTTTCCAGTTTGGTTTCTTTACTTCTGCCCATTCTAATGCTTGTTGAAAGTTACATCTTTCATGCTTTTCTAAAAATTCTTTATATTTTTTTTTCGACTCTTCATCTGTTACAAATTTCATTTTTCTCTCCTTTGTCCAATTGGGAACACTTCTCCCTTTTGGTCTTTTTTATTATTTACAATATATTCGTATTTTACACTATTTTGAAAAAAAATACAAGCTGTTTTCAGCTTGTTTGTATTTAATCCTTTCTAAATTTTTAATATTGGATTCTAAGTTATTTCATTGGATTCCTTTATACTTTTTATATTTTGTAATTCAAATCTATATTTTTGATTCTTTTTATTAACTTCTTCTAAAAACATATCATAAGGTCTTGCCCATAATTTATTTTCTCCATATAAAGCTCTATAGGCAACCATTTTTTCTCCTGTTTCACTATGATAAATAATATCTTCAACGATATAAAGATCTCCTTTGTAATGTTTATAAATTCCCTTTATTTTTAACTCTTGCATTCTTTCCAATCCCCTCCTTAATCTTAAATTTAATTTAACATAACTTTTAAAATTTTTCAATAGCTATTGCATTTAAAACAAATGTTTTATGTACTGTCTCTATAAAAAATGCTAGGAGATGATACTATGAATGAAAATAAAATCAAATCAAAAAATAATGCTATTATACATAAGGATAATTTATTGAATTGATTAGATTTATCTTTTTTGAAACCTATAGAATTAAATGAATATAAGAAAAGTGATTTATTAGCTTATTGGATTAATGATTTTACCGAATATCATGATGAAGAAAGATAGCATTGCGTTAATTAATCAAATAACAATGATTAGTAAACAAAGAATTTTTAAAGATACTGTAAGAAGAAATGTAAAAATATCTAGTGAATCACTTGATTTAATTGATAAACAAATTATAAAATTTTTCACCAAATAATAATATAGAACTTAAAAAGGAGAGTTGCTAGAACTCTCGATTTTTATGTGTATCATAAATTAATAATTTTTTCTATAATTTCTACATCTTCAATTCTATTAATTGCAAAGCATTTTTTACCCAAGTCTTTTATAGAAGCACCTAGATGATACATCTC
>JAAWAM010000032.1 GCA_022792135.1 Clostridia bacterium | reverse complement strand
TTGTTCATAGAGCCACGATTTCGCTATTGCTTCTTTTCACGCTCCATTACTGGTTTACGCTTTGCAAGTTGCTATCGAGTTCGCGACAAATACGCCTCTTGGGACTTTCACCCTAGATTTATGACATGCCCGTCATACAAAGAAAAAATCAACCATTTTACTGATTGATTTTCATATCTATCTGTTCTATAAAGTTCGAACAGATACGTCGTTGGAGCGGGTAGCGAGAATCGAACTCGCGCGACCAGGTCGGAAGCATGGCATTCTACCACTAAATTATACCCGCAAAAAATGTTTTATGCTTTCTAAATTTTCTATTGTATTCACATAAGAAAACTTTGGTGGAGATGAGGAGAGTCGAACTCCTGTCCATAACACTTTCCAAATAGACTTCTACAAGTTTAGTTTATCTTTTCAATTCATTATAATTTCTCCGATAAACAGGATCTATCATAATATAGCTTTTTAAAATACCCACTCCCTTAAAAGCAAAGGTAGCTTTGTTTCCCAACTGATTATAACACTTTATTCTAATTGGTTGGGGCAATTAGATAAAGCGTAGCCACAACTTAGGCAGCTAATGCTAATTCGTTATTATCAGCGTTTATTTTAATTTTCTCGTTTTTTTAGTGGCCAACGAGAATCCACTACTTGCTATCTATCCTTCTGGTGCAATGTCGAAACCATTACATCCCCATATACTTATTTATTATACTATATTTATTAAAATTTAGCAATCATTGTGTACATTTTGTGTGAGTTTTTTTAACTGTTCGCCCTACATTTCAACATTTTTTAGCACCAATCTATAATTTGATTGAATCTCTCTTAATTTAAACTACATTTCGTCTTCTATATCTTTATAAGACATCTATTGCAAACCTATATTCACTCATTTAAGTTTCTTGAATATATTATAATAGGTGATTTTATGGCAATTGTTCAAACAAACGTAAATTATACATATGAAAAAATGAGGTCTGATCTCTATCAATTAAATTCTACTTATCCTTTTTTACAAGTACAATGGGTTGGTTATAGTGTTCTTGGTAAGCCCCTACCTGTTATTCGTTTAGGACGTGGAGCAAAACAAGTATTTTATTCAGCTTCTTTTCATGCAAATGAATGGATTACAACCGTAATTCTTATGAAATTTATAGAAGATTATTCCTCTGCCTATGTAAATAATGGTAGTCTTTTTGGTTACTATGTTAAAAATTTGTTTCTTTCAACTTCTATCTATATTATGCCTATGGTAAATCCAGATGGTGTTGATTTAGTTACTGGTTATTATCCTATTGATAGCGATATCTATCATTCTTTTCAATCAATTGCAAGTCGTTATCCAGATATTCCATTTCCCAATGGTTGGAAAGCTAATTTTAATGGTGTGGATTTAAACTTACAATTTCCTGCTGGTTGGGAACAAGCCAAAGAAATAAAATATTCCCAAGGTTTTACTCGGTCCTAGTCCTCGTGACTTTGTTGGCTTTCGGTCCTTTAACAGAACCTGAAAGTTTAGCTATTTATCGTTTTACACTTTCTCATAACTTTAGAATGGTAATTGCCTATCATACTCAAGGTGAGGAAATCTACTGGCAATTTCAAAACTTTAATCCACCCAATAGTTTTTATATTGGCAGCAAATTTGCAGCAGCTAGTGGATACCTGTTAGCCAAAACTCCTTACAATTCTAGTTTTGCTGGTTTTAAGGATTGGTTTATTCAAAATTATAATCGACCTGGTTATACCATTGAAGCAGGTCTTGGGCAAAGTCCTCTCCCCATTTCTCAATTTGACCAAATTTATCAAGACAATATAGGCATTTTAGTTCTAGGAGCAGTTTTATAAACATTTTGCTCCTCATTTTTAAGGTTTTCTTCTCTTTTTCGAAATATAAACTATAAAAAATGCAAAGCAAGTTTAATAAAAAACTTGCTTCTTTTATCTTATTTTGTAATCCATTTTACTAAATTTAAGTTAGCTGGTTCCAAAAGCATTTCATGTTTTGGCATTACTCTAAAAGTATAACCATAATTTCCACCAGTTGTTAATTCAATCTTAGCAGTAAAATAATATCTTCTGGTTTCTTCGTCTGAATCTGATAATGTCATTGGAATAATGCTAACATTCTCTACAACTCCATTCTCTAATATCTTTCCATAATAAGCTTCTACTGTTACATTTTCTACATTAATATTAGGAAGTTCCACTTCACACGCAACTTCTATCTTGTTTCCTGCATCAATTGTAATATCCTCTAAGTTGTTTACTTGCCTAATTTTAATATCTTTCCAGTTCATATACAAATCTTTTTTCCAAGAGTTATAAGCTGCTACATTATCCACATCTTCATAATATTTCTTCGTTAACTTGCAAAGTGGCATATATAGTTGATTCGTGTAATCTACTAACATTCTAGATGTACTATATTTTCCACCAGTTGTTATAATAGAATTTTTCATACATTCTATCCACTTTTTAGACATTCCATTTTTATCTCTATCATAATAAGTTGGTATAATTTTTTCTTCTAGCGTTCTGTACATACTTTGGCTGTCTGCTTGGTCTTGTGCTTCATAGGAGTCATATTCTGCGTTTGTTCCAATTGTCCATCCATTGGTTTGGGTATATCCTTCTGCCCACCATCCATCTAATACACTGAAATTAATAACACCATTAACAGATGCCTTTTGTCCACTGGTTCCAGATGCTTCCATTGGTCTTCTCGGATTGTTTAACCAGACATCAACACCACTGATTAGATATCTTGACATAGCTATATTATAATTTTCAAGCAAGAAAATTTTTCCTTTGAATTGTGGCATCATAGATACTTGATGAATATATTTAATTAAATCTTGTCCTTCTTTATCTGCTGGATGTGCTTTTCCAGCAAAAATTAATTGCACTGGTCTTTCTTGGTTATTTAAAATTTGTGTAATTCTTTCTAAATCCTTAAAAATTAAAGTAGCTCTTTTATAGGTCGCAAATCTTCTAGCAAAACCAATTGTTAGCGCATTTGGATCTAATTTTGATACTATTTCATTGATTGCTTCATAGCTATAACCAGAACGTCTTAATCTTTCGGTTGTATTTTCTTTTACTATTTTTAATAATTTCAATTTTCTATCATTATGTATATTCCACAATTTATCATCTGGTATATTTTTTATTTTTTCCCATATTTGGTCTTGGTACATATTATCTTGCCAATATGGTATTAAATATTGATTAAATAATTTCTTCATTTTTGGGGCAAGCCATGAACAAGTGTGAATCCCATTTGTTACATAATCAATTGGTGATTCATTGGCTGCAATTTCTGGCCATACTTCGCCAAATAGCTCTCTCGATACTGCTCCATGAAGTTTACTTACTCCATTTTTCTTTCCTGCAATTTTAAGGGCTAAAATTCCCATATTAAATCCAGTATCCAATTCTTTTGCTGGTTTCATTCCTAGCATTAAAAATTCTTCTCTAGATAGCCCTAGTCTTGGCCAAAAATCTTTAAAATATTTTTCTACTAGCGCAATTGGGAAAATATCATTTCCTGCTGGCACTGGTGTATGGGTTGTAAATACGGTTTTAGAACTTGCCATATCTTTTGCTACTTCAAAAGATACTTGCTTTTCTTTGATTATGTTTTTGATAATTTCTAAGTTTAAGAAAGCAGAATGACCTTCATTCATATGATATACGGTTGGCTTTAAGTTTAGATATTGTGTTAATAAATTAACGCCTGCCATACCTAATACGATTTCTTGGCGGATTCTCATTTCTTGGTCTCCACCATATAATCTTAGTGTAACATCTCTATCTTCGTCCTTATTTTTGTCAATATCAGAATCTAATAAATATAGTTTGACTCTACCTACATTAATTTGCCAAACTTTTAGATATAGTCTTCTTTTTGGAAATTTGACATAAATTGTTAGGTCTTCTCCTTTTTCATCTTTGACTGGACTGATTGGTAAATCGTATAAATCAATGTTATTGTATTCGGTTTCTTGGTCTCCATTTCCATTTATTTTTTGATTAAAATATCCATTTTTATATAATAAACCTACTGCTACTAATGGAATTCCTAAATCACTAGCAGATTTCAAATGGTCACCCGATAAAATACCAAGTCCTCCTGAATAGATTGGTATTGTTTCATCTAATCCATATTCTGCTGAAAAATAAGCAATTAGATCATTTTTATTTTCTGGATACTTTTTAGAAAACCATGTATTTTTACTATTCATGTAACCTTCAAAGTCTTCTGCTATTTTGTCATATTCCTTTAGAAAATTAATGTCTTTTGCCACACTTTCTAGTTTTTCTTGTGATACGTGTTTTAAAAATTTAACTGGATTCTTGTTAGATTGTTCCCATAAATCTTGATCGATTCTTTGAAATAGCCTTAGAAACTCTGTGTTCCAAGACCACCATAAATTGTTTGCTATGATGGATAATTTTTCAATTCTTTTTGGTAATTGTGGATTGACTGTAATTCGATTAAATAAGTACATTTTATTAATTCCTCCTTCGTATCTTCTAAGCTTTTTCTAATTGTTTTTACCTATCTATTATCTATTAAATACTATCATTTGTCAAATGTTTTTTGACATTTTTTTGGTTCATTGGGGACGGTTCTTCTTTGGCCATTTTTTCCCCTTTTCCAATTAGGCATCCTTTATCTAAAAATTCTTATCATATCATGATATGTGATATAAAGTGATAATGCTATCAATAGTGAAAATCCTAATAATTGAATGTTGATTTCAGTCTGTTCTTTGAGTGGTTTTCCTCTTATTGCTTCGATGATTAAAATTACTATTTTTCCTCCATCTAATGCTGGAATTGGCAATAAATTTGTGATTCCTAAAGAAATCGATATTAAGGCTAACATATAGACAAATTCTTTGATACCATTCGTCTTTGACACTACTTCGGAAATTCCCACTGGTCCCATCATTTGGTCTACTCCTACATTTCCCATCCATAATTGTTTTAAATTATCGACAATCGAAAATAAGAAATCTTTTGTCATAATTCCCCCTTGCCTACAATGATTCCAAAAAGTATCTTCTGCTGGTTTTAAATTCACTCCTAGATAATAACTGGTATGACCTTGCTGTGTTTCTTGTTTTGCTTTTGTCGTATATTCTAGTATCTCACCGTTTTCTCTCTATCTTTATTTTTATTTCTTCTGTATTTCTTTGTAAGGCTTTGTTTAGGTCATATATATGATGAATTTTTTCTTTATTGATTTGAAGTATTTTGTCTCCTGCTTGTATTCCTATTTCTTGTGCAGGATATCCTTCAATGACCGTATTTACTTCATTTGTTATATAGCTTCCTGAGCTTGCAGCTAATAGAAAGTAAACCATAAGGGCAAATAAAATATTAACCATTGCTCCTGCCACTACAATTGCTATTCTTTTTGGTATACTTGCTTTGGAAAAAGACCCCGTTGCCTCTGACCTTTGTTCTTCTCCTTCCATACTAACAAATCCACCTAGGGGAACTAATCTTAAAGCATATTTGGTTTCTTTTCCTTGTCTTCTCCATATCGTTGGTCCAAAACCAATGGCAAATTCGTTAACTCTTACTTTACACCATTTAGCAACTGTAAAATGTCCTAATTCATGGATAAAAATTAAAAATCCTAACAAAAATATTATTTTTATAGCTGATATAATAAAACCAATCAATGTTCTCCTCCTATTCTTTTTCAAGAAAAAAAGGGTTCTATTTTTTCCCCTTTTCTTGCTACATTTTATTCTATAATAAAGTAAATAATGCATAGGCAAACGGTGCTAAGAAAATTAAGCTATCAATTCGATCTAACATTCCGCCATGCCCTGGTATTAAATTACTAAAATCTTTTATTTCTACTTCTCTTTTAATACTAGATGCCGCAAAGTCTCCAATTTGACCTACTAGACTTAATATCATTCCGATTCCCATTATCCATAAATAGGAATAATTCATGCCCCATTGCGTATTTGCAACATAAGTATAGATTACCATTAATATGACTGCCCCCATCACGCCGCCAATACATCCTTCGACTGATTTTTTAGGGCTTACTTTACTAAATTTGTGTTTTCCAAAATGTCTTCCTACTATATAAGCAAAGATGTCTGTTCCCCAAGCGGCCATTATCGCATACCAAATTAGTATTTTTCCATTCGGCATTCCATTGATGAAGGCAATAAACATAATGAAAAATACGACATAGAAAACGCCAATAAAGGTATAAGCTATATCTTTAAAAGAAATTTTCATTTCTGTTGCAATTACCTGTGCAAATAATATAATTAATATCGTTGGTACAGAAAGTGTTACTACCATTCTTAAAGCTTCTTCTGGTACAATATGTATAAAAGCTATGCTAAAACAACTTAAATAACCTACCCACCTTACTGGATTTGACACCTTTGAAACAGCGTTAAAATATTCACTCATTGCAAGCACTGCTATAATTGCTAATGCTATATCTACTACTACTTTATTTCCAATTAGAAAAATTGCTAATACTAATGGAAAACCTAATAAACTTGAAGTAATTCTTTTTACATCCATATTTTTTCCTTTCTTGTCAGAAGAAAAGGACTTTCGGCATTAGTTTGCTCCGAACTTTCGTGTCCTTCTTTGATATTCTATGATGGCTTCATCTAAATCTCTTTCTTGAAAATCTGGCCAGTTTTTATCCACAAATAAGAATTCTGAATATACTAATTGCCATGGTAAAAAATTGCTTAGACGTAGCTCTCCACTGGTTCTAATTAATAAATCTGGGTCTGGTTGCCCTTTGGTATATAAATTGTTTGCAACTAATTCTTCTGATATATTCTCTATTTTTATTTTTTCTTCTTTTACCTCTGTTGCTATTTGTTTGATTGCCTTGATTAATTCGTCTCTGCCTCCATAATTGAGAGCAATGTTAAAAGTAACACCTGTGTTGTTTTTTGTTCTTTCCATACATTTATGGATACTTTTTTGCATCCCTTCTGATAAAGCGTTTAGATCCCCTAATATTTTTATCTTTATATTTTCGGTGTCTGCTCTTTTACTATATTCGTCTAAATAGTTTTGAAGCAACATCATTAATGCCTTTACTTCGTCTTCTGCTCTTTTCCAGTTTTCTGTTGAGAAGGCATATACTGTTATATGTCCTAATCCTATCTTATTGGCATATCTTACAATTTTTTCTAAGGTTTTAGCACCCTCTTTATGTCCAAAACTAGCAGGCTTTCCTTTTGCCTTTGCCCATCTTCTATTTCCATCCATAATAATAGCAATGTGCTTTGGCATATTTTCTTTGCTAAATTCCATTTATTTTCCCTCATTACTTATTTCTATTTTGAATATAGTAAGCAAGTTCTTTTAAAAATTCTGCTTTTTCACCATATTCTTTTAATTCTTCTATTGCTTCTTTTGTTATTTTTTCTAAAATTTCTTTTGCTCCTTGAAGTCCATATTGCGAAACATAGGTACATTTTTCTAATTCTTTATCATTTCCAACTGGTTTTCCTAAGATTTCTTCCTGTCCTTCTTCTGATAAAATGTCATCTTTTATTTGGAATGCTAATCCAATTTTTTCGGCATATCTTGTTAGTTTCTCTAAATCTTCTTGTGTTGCCTTCGCTAAGATTGCCCCCATCCTTACACATAGTCTTAAAAGAGCAGCTGTTTTGTTTTTATGAATATATGTTAAATATTCTTCTGTTATTGGTTTTCCTTCATATTCTGTATCCATATATTCTCCTGCAATCATTCTATCTACCGCATTTGAAAATTCACTGAATACTTCTAGCTTCTCTGATAATTCTTCTAATTTTGTATGTTTTAAATCTTCACTCATTACCATATAAGCTTGATTAAACAGTCCATCTCCTGCTAAAATAGCAGTGGCCTCATTGAACTTTTTATGATTGGTTGGTTTTCCATGTCTAACATCATCGTTATCAATTCCTGGTAAGTCATCATGAATTAAGGAAAAATTATGTATCATTTCAATTGCTACTGCATATGGCATACATTTTTGGACATCGTCCTTAAATATTTGGTATGTTACCATGACTAAAATTGGTCTTAAACGCTTTCCTCCACCCATAAGACTGTATTCCATGGCATGATTGAGTATCTTTTCTGGACACTCTTGCTTTTTTAAATATTTTTCTAATTCTTGATTTACTTTGGTTTGATATTCTTTTAATTGCTCTTTAAAATTCATTACTTCCCCTATTTTTATACTGACATAATTTCTTTTTCTTTTTTCTCTAATATGTGATCAATTTCTTCGATGTATTTGTCCGTCATTTTTTGGATTTCGTTTTCTGCTTGTTTTAATTCATCTTCTGTTATGCTTGCTTCTTTTTGCTCTGCTTTTGCCTTATCAATTCCTTCTCTTCTAATGCTTCGGATTGCTACTTTTGCTTCTTCTGCCATTTTTTTAATGTCTTTTACAATTTCTTTTCTTCTTTCTTCATTTAATTCAGGAAAAGCTAGTCTTATTACTTTTCCATCATTATTCGGATTAATTCCTATGTCAGATGCTAAAATTGCTTTTTCAATTTCTTTTAATATGCTAGCATCCCATGGTTGAATTACAATTAATCTAGCTTCTGGAACAGATACTCCTGCTACTTGATTAATTGGTGTTGGTGTTCCATAATAATCGATTTTTACTTTATTTAAAATCGCTGGGTTAGCTCTCCCTGCTCTTACTTCTGATAGCTTTTCACTATACACACTAATTGATTTTTCCATTTTTTCTTTTAAACTTGTATAATCCATTTTTTCTCTCCTCTTTCTCTTGCTTTTATTTTCTACTAACTCTATTAAAATTAGTAGATCTCATTTTTTTCTTTTAACTAACAATGGTTCCTATTTTCTCGCCTTTAACAGCTCTTACGATATTTTCTGGGTCTTCGATTCCAAATACCAATAATGGCATATGATTATCTCTACACATAGCTGTTGCTGTAGAATCCATTACTTTTAAGTCTTTTTCTAATACTTCCATATAAGAAATTTGTGCATATTTTTCTGCTTTTGGATCTAATTTTGGATCTGCTGAATATACACCATCAATTGCTTTTCCTAGTAAGATAATATCTGCACTAATTTCTGTCGCTCTTAAAACAGCTGCTGTATCAGTCGTAAAATATGGATGCCCTGTACCACAAGCAAAAATCACAACTCTTCCTTTATTTAAATGTTTTTCTGCTTTTCTTTGGATATATGGCTCTGCTATTTCTCTCATTTCAATAGCAGTTTGTACTCTTGTAAAAATTCCTCTTGCTTCTAAGGCATCTTGCAATGCTAATCCATTCATAGCAGTTGCTAACATTCCCATATAGTCAGCTGTTACTCTTTGCATTTCTGGTCCATATCTTCCTCTCCAAAAGTTTCCTGCTCCTACTACAATTCCTACTTCTACTCCCATTTCTACGATTTCTTTTATTTTATCACAAATGTCTCCTACTGTCTTTTCGTCAATTCCTGCTTTTTTGTTTCCTGCTAGTGCCTCTCCACTTAGTTTTAGCAGTACTCTTTTATATTTTACTCCTGACAATTTTTCCACTCTCCTTAAATTTTATTTTGTCAGGCTTATTCTATCATAATTCTAAAAAAAATACAGTAGTTTTTTAAGATTTTCTTAATTTTTTTCTACGATCTGGTTGCCATGCTATTTGCATATTCTTCCTTTTCTCATGTAAAAAACTTTTCCAAGTTTCTTTTCCCATTCCACCATTTTTTAAATTTGTATTTCCATCTTTATTATAATCTACAAAACAAATAAAATTTTTATTGTTTTTATCGATTTCTAAGTTATCTCTCCTATCCTCCTGATACACATATAAATAAATGGAATCCGCTTCCATTGTCCCTTTCTTTATCGTTTCTCTTGTATTGGTAAAGCTATTATCCATATCCTTTAGCCAATTTATAGTCTTTTCTATCAGTTCTATTATTTCTTTTTTCGTTTTCATTTCTCCTACAAACAAATCTGCTTTTAATCTTTTTCTCTTCTCAATGCTTCTATCTTCAACCCTTAAAATTTTCATTTTATCATCTGTATAGCCTGGGTATTTATAATATTTTAGTTCATTTAGGGCTTTATTTTTTATCTCTGATATAAGCAAAAGATTAACATCTCCTCTTTTGCTTCCTCTTTTTAAATACCCCTTTATTTTCTTGTTATTCTCAATGATTCTCAAAACATCTTTCTTTCTCATTCGAATCGATCCAAAGGATCTTATATCATTTTTAATATATACAAAATACTGTTTATATTGTGGATATTTTTCATAGGCTTGTAAAATTAATTCCATTGCAGTTTGTGTCAAAAAAGATTTTTCAATATGTTTTGTTTTTATGATAATATTAAGTTGTTTTCTCTCTACTGTTTCATCATTAATCTCTTGACATACAACATCTGGTGAACTAAGTTTTAATGCCATCCATCTAAAGGCAAGATATTTATTTTTTAGAATCTCTTTTTTATCCCATAGATTTCTATTCCCATTAAATACTTGTATCATGCCCAATAAAATGCCACTACATACGTCATACAATTGATTGATTAATGTTTCAAATTCCCAATCGTACATTTGCATTTTCATCTCTTGATTTTTTTCCCTATAATAAAAATTTAATTCTCTATCATGATTCGTTAGTAGCACGCCCCCATGATTTATGGCATTTCTAATATTTACATTAATATCTTTTACGATTAAATCAAAACCATTCTTTTTTAAAATCTCACACATTGATTTTAATTTGTTTTGAGATCCATATTGTTTTTCTTTTTGCGTCTGATTTATGATATAGATTATGATTCGATATAAATTTCTTAAACAACCTTCTGTTATTGCTATATAAGTTGGGATACGATACAATCTATTTTTCAATCTTGCTTCTAAATCAAGATGTGACATATCTTGCATGACCTCTGTTATTTGTTGATAGGTATCATAAGCAAGAATAAAGTAATGTACTATTTTACTTTCTATCTTTATCTCCTTATTTTTTATCCTTTGGTTTAACTTTTGAACGATATCTCTTCTTATTGTTTCGTTCCAATAATAGCATGGTCTAGTATTAAGCATATAGTAAAAAATATATGAAAATTCATTTAAAATTTCAGATATATTTTCCTTTGTTTTCTTATTGTATTTTTTTCGTAGTTCATTTTTATCAAACTTAGTATAATGTCTCGGTTCTATTTCTTCCCTAACATGATTTAACATATTTTTCCACCATTCAATACCAAAAAGAGATTCTAAATCATCAGAATCTCTTTTCTCTTTTATTTTAATTGATTCATTACTTCTTCTGCAAAATTTTCTTCTTTTTTCTCGATTCCTTCACCTTTTTCAAATCTTGCAAATTCTACTACTTCTGCCTCTTTTGATTTTAATAAGTCAGATACTTTCACATTTGGATCTTTTACAAATGCTTGGTCTACTAAACAGATTTCACTAAAGAATTTTCCAATTCTTCCTTGTACGATTTTTTCTGCAATTGCTTCTGGTTTTCCTTCGTTCATAGTTTGTGCTTTTAGAATCTCTTTTTCTTTTTCTATTCTTTCAGCTGGTACAGATGCTTCGTTTAAGTATTCTGGTCTTGCTGCTGCTATTTGCATACATACATCTTTTGCGACCTCACTGTTTCCTTTTTTCATGTTTACTAAAACAGCAATTTTTCCATCTCCATGGATGTATTTTTCTACTAAACCTTCTGATTCAAATCTTGCAAATCTTCTAATATTCATATTTTCACCAATTGTAGCAATTTTGTCAACTAATACTTCGTTTACTGTTTTTCCTGGTACTTCGATTGAGTCTTGCGCTAATAATTCTTCTACATCTTTTGGATTTTTTTCTACTACTTGCTTTGCTACATTCATAACAAATGTTTTAAATTCTTCATTTTTTCCAACGAAGTCTGTTTCTGAGTTTACTTCTACAACAGCTCCTGTTTTTCCGTCTTCTGAAATGTAAGCTTCTACTAAACCTTCTGCTGCTACTCTTCCTGATTTCTTAGCAGCTTTTGCAATTCCTCTTTCACGTAATAATTCAATTGCTTTTTCCATGTCTCCATCTGTTTCTGTTAAAACTTTTTTGCAGTCCATCATACCTGCTCCTGTTTTTTCTCTTAAATCCTTTACTTGACTTGCTGTAACCATTTTTTATTTCCTCCCTTATATAAATTAAAAGAGTAGAGCAGAAAAGCTCTACTCTTCTTTTATTGATTAAAATTTTTTTATTCTTGTTCGCTTACAACTTCTTCGATGCTTTCTGCTTCCTCTACTGGTTGTTGTTCCATTTCAGTTTCAAAGCTTTCTCCTTGTTTTCCTTCAATAACAGCGTTTGCCATTACATCTGCAATTAATTTTACCGCTCTGATGGCATCGTCGTTTCCTGGGATTGCATAATCTACTTCTTCTGGATTGCAGTTTGTATCTACTAAACCAACAACTGGTATTCCTAATTTTTTCGCTTCTAAGATTGCAATTCTTTCTTTTTTAGGGTCTACTAAGAAGATAACTCCTGGTAATTCGTTCATATCTTTGATTCCACCAAGATTTCTTTCTAGTTTTTCCATTTCTTTCTTTAATAGAATTACTTCTTTTTTAGGTAATACATCAAATGTACCATCTTCTGCCATTGCTTCTAAATCTTTTAATCTTTGAATTCTTTTTTGGATGGTTCCAAAGTTTGTTAGCATTCCTCCTAACCATCTTTGGTCAACATAGTACATTCCACATTTTAATGCTGCTTCTTTCATGCATTCTTGTGCTTGTTTTTTGGTTCCTACAAATAGAATTGTTTTCCCTTCTTCTGCTTGTTCTTTTACAAAGCTATAAGCTTCGTCTAATTTTTTTGATGTTTTTTGTAAGTCGATGATGTGAATTCCATTTCTAGCTTGGAATATGTATTCCGCCATTTTAGGATCCCATCTTCTTGTTTGATGTCCAAAGTGAACACCTGCTTCTAGTAATTGTTTCATTGCAACTACTGCCATTTTTCATTCCTCCCTTTTTGTTTTTCTTCCACAAAGTTCTCTGTTTTTTAGGACCTATTATTTTGGCACTCCCCTTAAAACTTCCTTTGTGTGATTAATACGCTAATTATTTTACCAGACTTTTCTTGAAATTGCAAGCATTTTCCGTAATTCTTTACTTTTTCATCGCATTTTTCGACTTTATTGTAAATTTTTTAGCAAAATCCCCTTTTCTTACATATTATTTAGCAGGAGATTTTTTCTCTTAATTTTTATAGGAAAGGAGGTTATCTTATGAAACGAAAACAGAACATAAAAATTCGTCTTTTTTCAATTCTCGCTATTCTATTTTTGGTTATTTCTTTTGCTTTTCCTACCTTTGCCTTTGGTCCGTCAAGTGACATTATTTACCAAGGCATTGATGTTAGTTCTTGGCAAAGAAAAATCGATTTTTCTGCTGTAAAACGTTCTGGGATTGATGTCGTTTATATCAAATCAAGTGAAGGTCAAAGTTATATTGACCCTTATTTTGAAACAAACTATCAAAATGCAAAAGCAAATGGTTTGAAAGTTGGATTTTATCATTATGTCACAGCAAGAACGATAGAACAAGCACGAACACAAGCAAACTTTTTTGCTCGTGTGGTAAGTGGTAAGCAAGCAGATTGTAGATTGGCTATGGATTTTGAAAACTTTGGTAATTTGTCTGTGGCTGAAATTAATGAAATTTCTAAGGTATTTCTAGAAACTTTAGTAAATGCTACTCAATCAGAAGTTGTTATCTACAGTAACGCTTATTCGGCTAGAACTATTTTTAGTCAAACGTTAACAAATTATCCACTTTGGGTAGCAAACTATGGAGTCAGTAAACCTGGTAGTAATGGAAAATGGGAAACTTGGGTTGGTTGGCAATATACCAGTACTGGAACTATTAATGGTATTTCTGGCTATGTCGATAAAAACCAATTTACCGATGGTATTTTGCTTTCTTCTACTGATCCTATACCAGATGTTCCTGAAGCGCCTGATGTTCCTTCTACTGAAAATACAATTGTATATACAGTAAAAAAAGGAGATACTTTAAGCCAAATTGCACAAAGGTATGGTACTACCGTTAGTAGTATTGTTGCTCTAAATCCTTCCATCCAAAATCCTAACTTAATTTATCCAGGACAACAATTTAAAATTTCAACACTTTCTTCTGGAAATTCAAGTAATATTTATATTGTAAAATCAGGAGATACCTTAAGTCATATCGCAATTCGATATAGTACAACTGTTTCTAACCTAGTTCGATTAAATGGTATTAAAAATCCTAATTTAATTTACCCAGGTCAAAAAATTGTCATTTCTACTATGAATTCTTCAACTGAAACTGGTCAAAATGCTTGTGGTAAAATTTCTTATTCTATTCAATTAGGAGATACTTTGAGCCAAATTGCTGCCCAATATCATACCACTGTACAAGAAATTGTTTTATTGAATCAGATTTCAAATCCAAATTTGATTTATGCAGGAAATACCATTTTAATTTCAAATTGTAGACAGTAACCAAATAGAATGACTTGTTTTTTACTCATTCTAAAAAGACATAGAAATAATTTTCTATGTCTTCTTCGTTATTCTTTTAAAATAGCACCTATCATTCCAGCATCATTTCCTAACATTGCTGTTTTTATGATTATTTCCTTTCTTGGATTAAAGAGTAAGTTTTTAGACAGTAACTTTTGTTTTAATCGTTCTAATAATACTTCTTCAAAATACACAAAACTTCCTCCGATTCCAATCGCTTCTGGTTCAAATATATTGATTAAATTAGCCAATCCAATACTTAAATTTTCAATGTATTGTTCTACTATCTTTTCAATTTTTTCGTAATTTTCCTTTTCTTTTTGGTTTGCTCGTATAATTTCAAATAGCTCTTTTCCACTTACTGTATCATCATATCCTAATCCTTGTCTCAAATTATTTTTCAATGCTTTCATAGATGCATATTTTTCAAAACAGCCTTTTCTTCCACATTGGCAAATTATTCCATCTTTTTCAATTACCATATGCCCGATTTCACAACCTGGCACATTACCTGTATTTAAAAGTTTATTGTCAACAATAACAGCTCCTCCGATTCCTGTTCCTAGTGTTAAAAAAATACTATTCTGATAGGGTTGCAAGCAACCATATCGATTTTCTGCCATAGCTGCACATTTGGCATCGTTTCGAATGCTAATTGGTATCTTTATTTTTGAGACTAATTTTTCTACGATTGGATCGTGCTCCATCCCTAAATTAACAGATTTTATAACTTCTTTTTGTGTCACTGTTCCAGGAATTGCTATTCCTACTTCTGTTATATCATACTTCTTGCCAAATTCTTTTATATTTTCTAGGATATATTCTTCAATTGCCTTTTGGATTTCCTCTTTTTTAACTTTTCTTAGGCTTTTTTCTATCTTTTCTAAAATCTTGGCATTGTTATCTATTACACCAATGGCTATATGGCTTCCTCCTAAATCGATTCCGATTTTCACTAACATTCCTCCTTAGATAGCTTCTAAAATGGATTTTCTTTATACGCCATAAGCTGAGAATAGGAAATTTCCCATATAAACTTGGATACATGGTACCAATACTACTAATACAAAGAAGATTAATACGATTCCAACGATTCCATATACTACTTGTGGCAATGCTTTCATAATTTTTCCCATAATATTGTCAATATCAATATCCATATAATCTACTAATTTTTCCATCATTTCTGTTAAGTCTGTCTGCATACCTATTTGTAACATCTCTGTTGTCATTGATTTGGAAAGTCCTGATTTTTCAAAAGGTTCAATCCAAGATGATCCCATTAATATATTATTAATGGAAGTTTCTATCATGGATAACATGACATAGTTCTTGACTACATTTTTACTAACTTCCAATGCGTCTTGGATTCGCATTCCATTTTTTAAATTTAATAGCATTGCTTTGGTTAGTCTTGAGAAGTCTAATGCATAAATGAGTTCTCCAAAAATAGGCATTTTATATTTAAAGTAATGGAAGTTATATTTTCCCTTTGGTGTGTTAATATAAAATAAAATGGCTGCTACAATTGCTGCTATGAATACCGTTGGCAAATACCAGTATTGAATCACTTTATCAATAAAGTCTGCAAACCATAATGTGATTGCTGGTAAAGTCTCTGTTGTTCCTAATTCGTCAAATATTCCTTGGATGGCTGGTATCGCAACTAAAGTTCCTACCACTAACATCACTAATAATAAGGCAAATTGTATGATATTAGGAATCAAAATTGTTCTTAGTTTTTTAGTTAAAGCTTCTGTTTCATCCAAATATTTTACGGCTTGTTCTAAAGAATTCGTTAACGATCCTGATAATTCTCCTACTTTTATCATATTGATATAAATATAAGGAAATATATTAGAATAGTATTCCATGGTTGTATACATATTTTCACCAGCTTCTACTCCTGCTAATATATCTTCTAATACTCCTCTAAAGGATAAGTTCTCTGTACTTTCTATAATTGTTTTTAAGGCATGAATATTGTTAAAGTTGGCTTTTTTCAATAAATAGAAGTTTTGCGTAAATACCACAATATCTCTTTGTGTAATTCTTTCTGCCTTTGCAAAATATAGATTGACTTTTTCTTTGGTTGAAAGAGATCTCTTTTTCGTATTTCCTATTTGTGTTGTATTAATATTTTTCATAACTTCTTCTATATCTGTGATATTTTTCTTTTGTCTTTTTGGTACATTCTTCCCTTGATAAGAAACTTGCTCTATGGATATTGGGAGTAAATTATTATTTTTTAGCGTTTTAACTAATTTTTGTTTACTTCCATATTCTATTTTATTTTTCACAATTACGCCTGATTTTGTCATTGCCTTATACATATATTTTGACATTTCTGAATCCTCCTTTCTAGTGTCTATCTCTTTTAATCTTTAACTGCATAATGGTTCTATTTAATATTTCTAAATTTTTCTCTTCAATTTGTTCTTTTGCTTGATCTAATGTTATTTTATCTGCTACAAATAATTCTGCTAAAGAATTAATCAGACCAATACTTCCCTTATCTGCATTACTTTGGATGGCATCTTCAATTTCTGATACACTTAATCTGTCTTTTCTAATATTTCCAGCAACGATATTATCTACTACCATTACCTCTGGTACTAATACTAATTTTCCATCTTTTCCTTTTAAAAGTCTTTGAGATACCACTAATTTTAATAAGGATGATAGTAAGTATTTGACACTTGCTTGGTCACTTATTTCATAAAAATTTATCATTCTATCGATGGTCTCTGCACATGATTTTGTGTGTAAAGTTCCAATTACCAAGTGCCCTGATTCTGCCATTTCAATGGCTGCTTCCATGGTCATTTTATCACGAATTTCTCCGATTACAAGAATATCACAATCTTCTCTTAGCGAGTTTTTTACACCATCACTAAAATTCAAACTGTCTCTACCTTTTCCAATTTCTTTTTGTACAATCAAAGATTTTTTCGAATGATGTTTGTATTCTACTGGATTTTCTAAGGTTAGTATTTTCTTATTTTGATTTTCATTAATATAATTAATTAATGCATTTAGTGTTGTGGTTTTTCCAGAGTTTGTCTTACCTGTTACTAAGATTAATCCTTGTGGTTGGTAAGTCATTCTTCTTACAATATCTGGTACTCCCAATGATTCATAAGGTGGTAATTCATTTTTAATTAATCTTAACGTAAATAACGGAATATCATCTGATAAAGAGATATTAACTCTTAGACGAATCTCTTTATATTCATAAGACATATCTAATTTTCTAGTGGTATTAAAAATTTCGTCCTTATCCACATTTCCTTTTACTAAATAATCATACATTTCACTCATATCTTCTGGTGTTAAAATTTGACTTCCGTCAATAGGGACTAAATCTCTTGCGATTCTTAACATTGGTTTATTATCACATATTAAATGCACATCTGAAGCATCTGCCTTAATTGCCTCTTCTAATATTTCATCTAAATTCATACTTTTTTCCTCCTTTGTCTTTTAATAAAATCGTAATTTATTGTTTAATTCCTCTAATGTAGTATGTCCTTGAAGTACTTTGTTAATTCCATCGATGATTAATGGTTTATAATTATTTTTTAAAGCTTCCTTTTTAATTTCTATACTGGATTTTCCATTCATAATGTCTAACTTTATTTCTTCTGTGATATCCAATATTTCAAAAATTCCAATTCTATCATAATAGCCTGTGTTATTACAACGCTGACAACCAATAGCATCATAAGTCTTTGCTCCTAAATCAAATGAAACATTATATTTTTCACCAACTTCTTGTATTATTCTTTTCTCATCTTCGTTGAGTTCTCTTTCTCTTCTACATTCTGGACATACTTTTCTTACCAATCTTTGTGAAATAGAAGTAGCAAGAGTACTTGCAATGTCATAATCCGAAAGTCCCATTTTTCTTAATCTAGTAATTACTTCGATACTATCTATGGTATGAATTGTGGATAAAACATAGTGCCCTGTTTGTCCTGCTTGTATCGCAATTTCCCCTGTTTCTTTATCTCTTATTTCTCCTACCAAGATAATATCTGGATCTTGTCTTAGTACTGTTCTTAAAGAATTGGAAAAAGATGATTTTTTATCAATTTCTATTTGATTTAATCCTTTAATTCTAATTTCTACTGGATCTTCAATTGTTGTAATATTAATTTCTGGTCTATTTAGATAATCTATGATACTATATAAACTTGTTGTTTTTCCTTCTCCAGTTGGAGCAGCAATTATTGTAATACTATTTCTCTTGTTGATACTTTTCCTAAATTCCTTTTCTGTTCCTGGATAACCTAGTTCAAATATATTTCTAATATTTTCATTTTTCTTTAATAGCCTTAAAACAAACTTTTCTCCATATACATTTGGTTGAGAAGAAGCACGAATATTATAATCTTCATAAAGTAAAATTCTTCCATCTTGTGATTCTTGTTTTTCTTGGTGCATATTAGAAATCGCTTTTAATCTTCCAATAATTTGACTTTGTTTTTCTTTTTCAATGGTAACTGCTGTAAATAGCTCACCATCAATTCGATATCTAACTCTTACTTCATTTTGCATCGGCTCAATATGGATATCACTGGCTCTTCTTTCAATTCCTGTTTTAATGATACTATCTACTAAACCAGTGATGGTATCATTTCTTCCTGAAGTAGTAAGGTGATTGGCTGGTGTTCCCTCTAAAGAATTTAGAATTCGGTCAATATCACTCTCAAAGGTAATATAACTTTCCATTACTAACCCTTTATTTAAAAGTAATAATCTAACCATGTCCATAGATTTGTTATTAACTGTATTGGCAAAGCAAACTTTAACCTTTCCTAAACTTACTTCAAAAGGAATTGCTTTATTTTTTTTAGCCACATCTAATGATAGATAATCTGTCAATTTTACTTTTAACATTTTAGCATTTAACAAAATCCCTCTACTACCGATAATCTCACCAATCGCTTCAATTAAGGTCTGTGGATCACAAACATCTAAAAGATATAAGATATCTCCTATTTTTTTATCTGGATGTTCTTTTTGATAAGCTAGTGCATTTTCTATATCCCTTTCTGTTACAATTTTTCTTTTTACCAATTCAACACCAATTGGTTGCCTTTTTCTAATGTCCATAAGACTTACTTCCTTTCCTTTGTATTCCTTATTTATTATACAATATTTTTAAACTCATTTGTTCCTTTTCATTTGATTTCATAAATTTACTAATTTTTCAAAGTATAAGTTGTTGTTCGACTCTGATCTCCTGCTTTGAAATTCACTTCGATTACACTTTTCCCATTTTTTATCTGTTCTGAAAATACACATTGCTCTATCTGGTTACAAATTTTTACTTGATTTCTATAAATCCCCTTATTTTCAGGGATATATCTATATTGTACGCCATTACTAAATACAACCCAGTTAGCTTGACATTCCCATATTTTTAAATTAGTATGATTCATTTCCTCGGCAAAATAGGCGTTAAATGTTGTATATTGCGTAACAGGGTCAATATCCATCTTAACCTCTTTTACATTTTTATAAAAAAAAGTAGTTAGAAGAGCCATAACTGCTATTACAATTGTCATAACTAAGACATATATTGTTAGCGATATCAGGGTTATTCCTTTTTGTGATTTCATAATTCATTCTCCTTTGAAAGTATGGTCGAAATCTCTATATTCTGCTCTTTTGCTTGAAACATATAAGAAATTCTTACCGTTATTTTCTTAACAAGATTTGGTATTTTGTTCTCATTTCCTTGTATATCTGTATAATCTTCCACAATAATGGTTTTATAAAAACCTTCTTTTCCTTCTACTTCTGCTTGCTCTTCACTATTTCCAGAAGCTACACTTCTTTCTTCATAAGTAGCAAAGCTTTCATTTTTGATGGCTTCGATTTCATCTATCGCTATATAAGTTGCTTCTGACTTTAATTCTATTTTTTGAGAAGTACTATTAACGTTGTAGATTAACAAAGCAATGAGTGAAACAAATATAAAAATTACCATCACTGATATTGCAATATCGATCCCTGTATACCCTTTTTGGCTTTTTAAGTTCATACTTTTTCTCCTTTATAATAGAAAGTGATAATAGAAGAAAACTCCTATTAATAGGATGATATTTGCCATTCCCAAATAAAATCCTATGCTAATTTGGTCTGAAATCTGCTTATCACTTTTTTTGTATTGATTCTTTTTGTTTTTTATTTTATGTAATAATAAATAAATTGCCATTGCTAGCAAAGTCATAATAATACTATTTGTTGTTACATACTCTCCTGTGAATACAATCATAGTTATTATAGCGATTAAAATGCCATTCACATAGGTACTTTTTGCATATTTTCTTAAAGTGATGGTATCAAAAATTAGGAGTAATACATAACCTATCAAATATATACCATATCTATATATATTAGCTTTTTCTACTATGCATAGATATGCCATATACATAATGGAGATTGCAATACCATAGATATTTACAGCTTTATCCATTTTTCTATTTTCTTTATCAATTCCAGCCATTAAAATAATAAAAGTTAAGTATAATATGAGAAAACAGTATGATAGGATCGTCGTTTCATTCATAGGATAAACATTTATATTCATCAAATAAGCAATCACGACAAAAAGAATCCCTGATAAGGCTTCTAATATAAAATATCTTGGTCTAATTTTTTCTTTGCAATATCTACATTTTCCTCTTAAAAAAAGATAGCTAAAAATAGGAAACAAGTCAAATAATCCTAATTTATGATGGCAATTAGGACAATAAGAATGCGTATATACGATATCCTGCTTTTGGGGAATTCGATAAACTGCTAAAGTGTAAAAACTCCCAAATAGAGTACCGATTATAAAAATTAAAATGTAAAAAAATATTTCCATTATTTTGTTATCCTTTTTATAATTTTAGCCATACACACATAGTGTGCGTATGGCTTTTTCATTCATTTTTTATACCGTTGGATTTGTCCAAGTAATAGCTCCATCAGCATCAATGGTTCCTGTTTCTTGTTTTCCTTCTCTGTTTACTGGTATAATTGTTATTGTTTTATTTGCAGTATCATAATTGTATAATCCTTCTTCTGATGTTAAGTTTGCTTCTATATATGTTTTTACACTTGCCATTTCTGCTGCTGTATTGCTATTTACATATTTTTCCTCATAGAATTCTGATACTAATTCATTTACCTTTAATGATACAGATTCTTTTGCTTCTGCTACTTTGGTATCGGAACTTGCATTTTTGGCTTGTGTTAACACACCATTATTTCCTGTAAGCATTGCAATTGATACACCTGCCAAAATCAATAATACAATAATTGTAATGACTAAAGCGATTAATGTAATACCTTTATTATTTTTCATTTGTTTTTTCACCTCCTTTTTCTTTAGAATTGTATATTTGTTGGCTTATATTTATAATATTATAAATATAATGTTAATAACGATACTTTATTTGGTTCCTTTATCTTGGAAAAAGTTACCACCAGATGTTGTTGTTTGGTCGTCAATCTTATTTTCTGAAGTATTCGTATTATTGTTTCCATTTCCTGTTGTTCCATTAGAAGCACCATTTGTAGTAGTATTAGAACCACTTGTTTGTGCTTCATAGGATGAAAATGGATTTGCCTTTCCTGGTTTATAATTTTTGATTCTTTTATAATCATTCAAATCAGAAGAATTAATTTCATAAGTCATAATCACTTGACTTTCGTCTACTTCACCTGCTACTAATTCTTCTTTTACTTCTGGTGGAGTTGTATATGAAATTTGATTTGGTATCGTTTTTGATATCGGAGCATATCCATATAATACAACTCCTAATATCAATATAATAGCCAAACATATCAATAATACAATAATTAATTCTTTTATGATTGTTTTTGTCATTTTCTTCTCCTTTTTATTTTGCAACATCGGTGTTGCTTGTATTGGTTGTATTTATGTCGTTTTCTGTCTCTGCTGGATTGCTAACCGCATTTGCTGTTACATCTTTAATCGATATATCTTTACAGATAAAAGTTGCTTGCAAATCCGATTCAGATGAATTCATTTTGAATTCTTCTATCTTAAATCCTAATGTGCTATCATTTTCAATTGCTGAAATAAAATCTGTAATGGAAATATAGCTTCCTGTTGCTTTGAATTTAAGGTCATATACATCTGGTGCCATACTATTTCCTTTTTTTACATCCATTTGCATTACTACCCCTTGACTTGTTGCATGATTTCCTAATCTTACCCATAGAGTCTCAATTTCATATTTTTCAATTTGATTGGCTGCTTGCTCCCCATCTCCTTGACTAATGGTTACCATATCTTCATAATTTTTCTTTTCTTCTTTTAGTTTTTTCGCATTTGTGTCTACTGTATTGATTATTTGTTGATAATCTTTCTGTGCTAGCTTTCCAGCTTGTTGTATTTTTGTATCTAACTCACTATTTTTTGTTTGGATTCCTTTAATTCCCAGTATTTCTATTGGTCCTATTTCGATTCCTTGAATCACAACAAAAATAGAAAGTATGGATAAAAGCGTGATTAAAATTAATATTAATAATTTTTTCATGGCAAATCTCCTTCTATTTTTACAGTAACAATTTGATTATCTTTTTGTCCTGCTGTTGAAATTACATTTGTTAAGATAACATCAGATTTAATCTTTGCTTTTAGATATCCCAATTGCTCATATTTATTAGATTGTGCATTTATTACAATATGTGTACCATTTGTATTTTCAATCGAAGTTAATTGAGCATTTTCTGGTATGATAGACATAATTTGATTTAATAGATTAGGAATCGCATTTCTAGTTTTATTTCGCTCGCTTATTTTTTGATTCGCTTCTTCTATATTTTGGATTAAATTTGTATAATCATTTGTTTTTGATTTTATTCTTTCATTATCCTGATTGGCTAACATAATTTGTTGATTCGTTTGCGCAATAAAATCTTCTACCTCTTTTTGTTTTTCATTGATTTGTGAATTTAAAAGAGCAGAAAAACCACTATAAATAACGACTAATAAAAATAATCCTAATACCACTCTTAGAAGTCCCTTTTCCGTTTTATCTAATTTTTGTCCTAAATCCCATGTTAAAAATCCACCTAGATTTTTTTGTTCCTTTTTGCTTTTTCCTGGATTTACATCTATTTTTAACCAATCTGGTACTTTATCTGAAAAAGTTTGCTTTTTAAAGTTCATTCCTGCTATTCCTACTCCCACTCCCATTAGGGCAATTGAGATGGCTGAATTTACTTCAATATAATCTTTGATACTAATCTCTCTTGTTTTTTCAATAAAATGTGGTTTTAACACTTCGCAATTTGTTTCTGTTAAATATTCTTGAAAATATAAATCTACATTGTTAATTAAAGCTACTGTACCTGTAATATAAATTTTATCAATTTTTTCTGTAATGGAATTAATGATTTTTCTTACTTTTCCTACGATTGTGTATAAAGTAGGCATAATATCTTCTAAATAGTTTGTCTCTTCCTCTTGTAATTCCTTCCCTTCGGATGTATATATGGTAGTATTTTTACAGATTTCATAGGATTTTGAATACGAATTCTCTTTTAGATTGATTTTACTTAATATTTCTGTACTTCCTTCTTCTAATATATCTACATTAAATATCTTTGTTCCTAAAATGGTTGTGATTGTTGTTTTTTCTTCCATATTAACAATGATGCAATTTTGGCTTTCTTCTGCATTAATTAGATTAGGAATTGACATAGAAATAGGAGAAACATTTGCTAGTTTATATCCCTCTATTTCTTGTATTCTTTGGTTTAGTTCTATTTTATTATCTGCTATGTGAATTATTTTTATCTTCTCTTTATCTAATTGATTATCTACAATGGCATATCTTGTTTCAAACACATTTGGATTGTATCCTTTATCTGAACAATAAGATTCAAATTCTGTTTTGATTGCTTTTTGCAAATCATTTTTGGTTAACAATGCAAACATATCAAAATAATGATACATTTCTTCTGACATATTTACACTAATTGGTGTTTTTTGACTATAAGTTTCTTCAATTATTTGAGAAATCGCATCACCAATCTTGTCATAAAATTTAACCCCAAATGCTTCTATTTTTATATTGTCATGTTCTTTAGAAACTTTTGCATATTTAATTAAATGTTTTTCAATATATAGTCCTAAACAGTTTGACATTTTTCTCTCCTTTTTTGTATTTATTTTTATTTTTTACAATAAACTTCAAAATATACTTCAAGATATTTTACATCATTCTATTTTTTTCTTGCATAATATTTAAAATCTATTTATATTCTATATTTATTTACTAAAAAGTCAACCATTTTAACATAATCGTAATACAAATGTAACATTTTTGTAATCTTATCAATTTATCTCATTTTTTCCATAACTTACAGATGAAAAATCCATCTGTTTTTTCATTTTGATACACCTGCAAATAACACTTATGAACTAAAAATTGTTTAAAATATAGATTCCCACTGTTACTATTACAGTTACTATTCATTAGGAATAGATTTTCTTGTATATTAAAATTTGAATTTTCTTCTAAAAATTTTTCTATTATGTGTTGATTTTCTTGTTTGAAAATACTACAAGTTGAATAAATCATTTCTCCTCCAGGTTTTAAATATTTTGAACAATTTTGTAATATTTTATATTGAATTTTTGTTATCTCTTCTATGTCTTCTGGCTTTTTTTGCCATTTAATATCTGGCTTTCTTTTCAAAACACCAATCCCTAAACATGGTACATCTAACAAAATTTTATCAAACTTCTCAAAATATTCTTCTTTATATTTTGTCGCATCTTGTTCTTGTGTTGTTATGATTTCAATTCCCAATCTTTTAGCTGTTTGTTCTACTAATTTTGTTCTATGTTCATAAAGATCCCATGCCTCTATTTCACCTTTGTTTTCCATAATTTCTGCTATATATGTGGTTTTTCCTCCTGGTGCACTACAAGCATCTAAGATGATTTCTTTTGGTTTCGGATTTAATAAAATAGCTGTTAAACCTGCTGCCTCATCTTGCACTGTAAACATTCCTTCTTTAAATTCCTTATTTTTTTCTATACTCTTTACATTACTTATTCTTAAAAAATCTTGTAAAATTCCTTCTTCAACTTCAATTCCTGTTTCTTGTAATTTTTGCTTTAAGTCTTGTGGATTTGTTTTTAATCGATTCACTCGAATGGAAATTTCAGGTCTTCTATTAGAATTCTTACAAATTTCTTCTACTTTTTCAATCTCTAATCCTTCTTTTTTTAATTCCTCAATCATCCACCTTGGCATAGAAGTTGTTTTTGAAATCCTTTCTATCTCATCTTTTATTTCAAACATCTCTTCATAATCTTTTTTACTTACTTTTCTCAAAATAGCATTGGTAAAACCGCTACTACTTTTATGTCCATACCTTTTTGCTAAATTTACCCCTTCATTTACAGCTGCTGACTTTGGTATTTTATCTAAAAATACAATCTGATAAATCGACATTCTTAAGATATTTAAAATCCACGGAGAAATTTTCTTTAAACGAATACTAGAATATTTCTTAACAATTTCATCTAATGTCAATCTCCAAGTGGTCACTCCATATACAATTTCTGAAATCAAACCAATATCCTTTTCCTTTAACTCCTTTCTATTTTGTCGAATTTGCTCATCTAACGCCAGATTAGAATAAGCCCCTTCTTTGTCAATACGATATAATGTTTTTAAAGCCACTTCTCTTACTCTATCTATCATCATTTCCTCCTCTGGTCAATTGGTCAATTGGGGACGGTTCTTCCTTGACCATTTTTTTGTTTTGGTTAATTAGGGACGGTTCTTCTTTGACCATTTTCATTTAATGGCTAATGTGTACCTGTCCCTCTTTAGCCATTAAGTCGATTATATAATTTTTTGATTATATTTTCTACTATTTTTGTATATTTTTTCTAACTTTTGGAAAAGATATTGGTAAAAGTTTTTTTGGAGGTTTGATATGGATATAAAAAAACATTTAATGATAACAGGAAACTCTACAGTTTCTTGGAAAGATGCCATTGTAAAGGCGATTGCAGAAGCTTCTAAAACCATTGATTATTTATCAGAGGTTACCATATTAGAGCAAAGAGCTACTATTGATGGAGATAAAATTTCTGAATATTTTGTGGATTTGGATTTAAGTTTTACACTTGATTTAAATCGCAAAGATAGTTAGGAGGTAGAATATTATGAATCCTTTAGAAACAAAACAAACTTATCAAGAATATGTGGATAAAAAATCTCCCAATTCTCCTATTTTAAAAAATTGTTTGAATGCATTTTGGGTTGGTGGATTCATTTGTACCGTTGGACAAGTTATTCTTAATATATGTAAAGAACGTGGTTTTGATACTCAGACTTCTGGTACAATTGTTTCCATTTTATTGATTGGAATTTCAGCTTTTTTAACAGGATTGAACTTATTTAATAAAATTGGAAAATTTGCTGGTGCTGGTTCTTTAATTCCAATTACTGGATTTGCCAATTCTATCGTTTCCCCAGCCATGGAATATAAGTCAGAAGGTTATGTGATGGGCGTAGGTGGAAAGATGTTTACTGTAGCAGGACCAGTTCTTGTTTTTGGTATTTCTGCTTCGATTTTAGTTGGCATTATTTTTTTAATATTTAATACACAAAGTATTACTTTAGTTTAATTTTAAATAGGAAGGAGATATTATCTTGGAAAAAATAGGAAAACAAACTATAAAATTCAATACCCCCCCAACCATTGTTGATTGTGCCAGCATTGTTGGACCAAAAGAATCTCAAGGTCCTCTGGCTAAATATTTTGACCAAACTTTAGAAGATGAATTCTGGGGAGAAAATACTTGGGAAAAAGCTGAAAGTAAGATTATAAAGGAAACTGTCAATACAGTTATTTCTAAATCTGGAATTTCTAGTAGCGATATTGATTGTATGTTCGCAGGTGATTTATTAAATCAATGTATTTCTTCTAGTTTTGGTTTAAGAGAAGCCAATATTCCCTTTTTTGGTGTATTTGGTGCTTGTTCTACTTTTGTAGAATCCATGAGCTTAGGTGCAATGGCAATAGAGGGATTTGCTAATCATGTTTTATGTGCTACTTCTAGTCACTTTTGTAGTGCTGAAAAACAATTCCGATTTCCTCTTGAATTAGGAAATCAACGTCCACCTACCAGTCAATGGACAGTTACTGGATCTGGTGCTGCTATTTTATCTAAAAATGGCGAAGGTCCTTACATTACACATATTACACCTGGAAAGATTGTGGATATGGGAATTAAGGATGCTAATAATATGGGAGCTGCCATGGCTCCAGCATTTGCTGATACTTTGATCACTCACTTCTTAGATACTGGTAGAAGTCCGAATTATTATGATGCTATTATTAGTGGAGATTTAGGTCATATTGGAAAAGAAATTGCTATTGATATTGCCAAATCACAAGGATACAATATCAAATCCAATTATAATGATTGTGGTGTTTTAATTTTTGATAAAAATGCACAAGATACTCATTCAGGTGGTAGTGGTTGTGCTTGTTGTGGTACAGTATTTTCAGGCTATTTGTTTAAACAATTAAAAGATAAGAAATTGAAAAAACTATTATTAATCGCAACTGGTGCTTTAACCAATTCCACAACTTCTCAACAAGGTGAAAGTATTCCTGGAATTGCTCATGCAATTAGCATCGAAATTTAAATGAAACATGAGGGACAGGAAAATGTCCCATGAAAGGATGGATTGATATGGATATGAATTGGGCTAATGTTTTCAATTGGATGATGTTACTAAAATGTTTTGTTACTGGTGGAATTATCTGTATTATTGGCCAAATTTTAATTGATAAAACTAAATTAACACCAGCTAAAATTTTAGTTATATTTGTTACTGCTGGAGCTATTCTAGGTGGTTTAGGAATTTATCAATATTTAGTTGATTTTGCTGGTGCTGGTGCTACAGTTCCTCTTACTGGTTTTGGCTATAATTTAGCAAAAGGTGCCATTGAAGCTGTGAAAGAAACTGGTTTGGTTGGTGCTTTTACAGGTGGTGTTAAGGCTGCTGCTGGTGGTATTGCTGCTGCTGTATTCTTTGGATATCTAGCTGCTCTTATTTCAAAACCTAAAATGAAAAAGCAATAAAAAAATCGCTATTGGGAATTTTTCCTAATAGTGATTTTTCTTTTCTATTACGCTTTTTTTGCCATTTCAGCAATCTCTGTAAATGCTTTTGGATCAGATACAGCAACTTCTGCTAACATTTTTCTGTTAATTGTAATATTCGCCTTTTTTAATCCTGCTATCATTTTACTGTAAGTTGTTCCATTCATTCTTGCAGCAGCATTAATTCTTGCGATCCATAATTTTCTAAAATTACTTTTTCTATCTTTTCTTCCTACATAAGCATATGATAAAGATTTCATAACTGCTTGGTTAGCATTTCTAAATCTATAACTTTTTGCTCCATAGTATCCTTTTGCTTGTTTTAATATTTTCTTATGTCTTGCTCTTGTTGTTCTTGCTGTTTTTACTCTTGCCATTTATTTTCACCTTCCTTAATTCTATTTTTCATTCTTAGTTACCATATGGTAATAATTTTTTGATTGTATTTTCACAAGTTTTGTCAGCATATCCGTTTTGGATTCTTCCTGATTTTTTTTGTCTTTTTGTTTTATTCGCTAATAAGTGTCTTCTGTTTGATTTTGTTCTTTTTACTTTTCCTGTAGCTGTTAAAGAATATCTTTTTTTAGCAGCTTTGTTTGTTTTTAATTTTGGCATAACTTTTAAACTCCTTTCGCTTTTTGTTTTTATTTTTACAGATTGTTATTTATCTGCTTTTTTAGCTAAAATAGTAAACATATTTCTACCTTCTAATTTAGGTTTCTTTTCAACAGTTGCAATTTCTTCTAAATTCTCAATAAATTTGTTTAAAACGGCTTCTCCCGCTTTGGCATTGTTTACTTCTCTTCCCCTAAATCTAACTGTAATTTTTACTTTGTTTCCATCTGTTAAAAATTTTCTTGCATTTTTAGATTTGAAACCAAAGTCATGTTCTTCGATATTAGGAGTTACTCTTATTTCTTTTAATTCTAAAACTTTTTGCTTTTTCTTAGCTTCTTTTTCTTTTTTGGCTTGTTCAAATTTGTATTTTCCGTAGTTCATAATTTTACAAACAACTGGATTTGCATTTGGTGCTACTAAGACTAAGTCTAAGTTTTTTTCTCCTGCTTTTTCTAAAGCTTCCTGTAAAGAAATAATTCCTAGTTTTTCTCCCTTTTCTCCGATTAGTTGAACTTCTTTTGCCCTGATTTGTCTGTTAATTGGTAATTCTTGTTTTATAAAAAACACCTCCAAATAATAAAAAATTTGACTTTTGTTACAAGTCAAATTCAAAATAAAACTAGCTTATGTAGCTAATCTTTATTCAATTTCTAACCTTTTTCCTTGTTTAGATAAGGTGAGAAGTTTGACTTCTTCTTGTAACGTATATTATTTTAACACATCTTTTATTGCTTTGTCAACCTTTTTTCTAAAAATGGCTCATTAAGAACCGGTCCTACTTGACCAAAAAACAGTACTACTTAACTATTGCATAAATTAAAATTCCAATGGATTGGATGACAAAAAGATTTAATAGATTAGAAGTCAAAAGATTATTGGTTGCTTCAACCACACCTAAAATATCATCACTTTTTTGTTTTTTGTAATGTTTTTGAGCTTCAAAAAATGTAATTAATTCAGGAATACTTGTAATAAATCCCAGTAAAATCCCAATGATAGTTTGTGATATTTGAAATTGGTTACACAAATTTTCTAATGTATTTCCTAGCAAATTGCCTACCACAAAAAGCAAAACTCCACTTACCAATAGATAGAGCGTATAACGAATTGTCTTTTTAGGATTTCCTCTTTCCCACTTTTCCTCTTCTTCTATTTGTCTTTCTAATATTTCATCTTCTTTTTTTAAATATAACTTGTGTACATTTCCATTTAAAAAACGAAAAAAGAAATATAAAAGAAGGAAGATAGGAATAATCCCCTTTCCCACATCCATGTTAAAACTTAATAATGCAATTGGAATTACAATGGTAAATACGACTAAAATGATATCTACTTTTATGGCTTGATTTCGTAAAGCCTTTTGATTTTTATTTAATGAAATAGCTGCTATATATTGCACTAAATTAATCACATTGGAACTCAAAACATTTATCATACTAGCACTAGCTAATCCATTAAAGCTTGAAGCCCCAATGGTTAACAGTTCTGGCATAGAGGTGGCATACCCTGCTACCTCTCCTACTGTTTTTGGTTTTAAATTCAAATTTTCTGCCAACTTCCTAAGTGTGCCTACTAAGATATATTTTGATATTAAAACAATTAATCCTGAATAAATCATTAATTTAATCAATTCAACTACCATATTTGCTCTCTTTCTATTTGTATTTTTCTTTTATTTTATCCCAATTTGTTGCCATTTATTAGAAAATACGATATAATGTTAGCATAATTTTTTAAAAAAAGCAAAATGGGAGAAATCTCCCTAATTAGACTTGGAGGTAATTATGATTGATCTAAAATTTTTAAGAGAAAACCCTGATGTAGTAAAAGAAAATATGAAAAAAAAGTTTCAAGATAACAAATTAAAATTAGTGGATGAAATAATCGAATTAGATGTAAACAATAGACAAGCCAAATTAAATGGCGATCAACTACGTGCTGAAAGAAAATCATTCAGTAGCCAAATTGGAGAACTGATGAAAGCTGGTAAAAAAGAAGAAGCAGAAACCATAAAAGCACAAGTAGTTAAAATTAATGATAAATTAGAAGAAAATGAAAAGTTAGAAAATGAATATTCTGAACAAATCAAAACAAGAATGATGAAAATTCCAAATATCATGCACGAATCTGTCCCAATTGGTAAAGATGATAGCGAAAATGTAGAAATCCAAAAATATGGCAAACCACTGGTTCCTGACTACGAAATTCCTTTTCATGGTGAAATATTAGAAAAATTAGGTGGACTTGACTTAGATAGTGCAAGAAGAGTTTCTGGAAATGGTTTTTACTATTTAATGGGTAATGTTGCAAGACTTCATTCAGCGATTCTTACTTATGCAAGAGACTTTATGATTAACAAAGGATTTACTTATTGTATCCCACCTTATATGATTCGAAGTGATGTTGTAACTGGTGTTATGAGTTTTGAAGAAATGGATGCTATGATGTACAAAATTGAAGGAGAAGATTTATATTTAATTGGTACTAGTGAACATTCTATGATTGGTAAATTTAAAGATCAAATTTTAAAGAAAGACGAAATGCCTTATACGATGACCTCTTACTCTCCTTGCTTTCGAAAAGAAAAAGGAGCTCATGGAATGGAAGAACGTGGTGTTTATAGAATCCATCAATTTGAAAAACAAGAAATGATCGTTGTTTGTGAACCAGAAGATAGTTGGAACTGGTATGAAAAAATGTGGTCTTATACAGTTGAATTCTTTAGAAGTATGAACATTCCTGTAAGAACCTTAGAATGTTGTAGTGGTGACTTAGCAGATTTAAAAGCAAAATCATGTGATGTAGAAGCTTGGAGTCCTAGACAAAAGAAATATTTTGAAGTAGGAAGTTGTTCTAACTTAACAGATGCACAAGCACGTAGACTTGGTATTCGTATTAAAGGCGAAAACGGAAATTATTTTGCCCATACTTTAAATAATACTGTAGTTGCTCCACCTAGAATGCTTATTTCTATTATGGAAAATAACTATCAACCTGATGGAAGTGTAATCATTCCAGAAGTTTTAAGACCTTATATGGGTGGATTGGAGAAAATTTATGTTAGTAAAAAATCCTAAATTTGAAATTTCAGCAGTATCCCCTAAGCAATATCCTAAAAATGGTTTACCAGAAATTGTTTTAGTGGGAAAATCTAATGTTGGAAAATCAAGTTTTATCAATACGATGATAAATCGAAAAAAGTTAGCCAGAACGAGTAGTGAACCTGGTAAAACTCGTCAAATTAACTTTTATAATATAGACGAGAACTTTTACTTTGTTGATTTACCTGGTTATGGTTATAGCAAAATGTCTAAAAAAGAACAAGAACAAGTTGGCAAATTTATTGAAGAATATCTATTTCATAGAAAAGAAATCTCTCTGATTATCTTTTTAATCGATATCCGCCATAGTCCAACTGCTAATGATAAATTGATGTATCATTATATTATATCTTCTGGATTACCTTTTATCATCTTAGCAAATAAAGCGGATAAAATAGCAATTACCAAAGTAGATTATGCCGTTTGTGAATTGCAAAAACAAATCAATCCCATTGGAGACATTACTACACTTCCGTTTTCATCAGAAAGAAAAATTTATAAAGAGGAAGTTTGGAAAATACTTGATAAATTTATATAGGAACATAAAAGAGGTTTTCTATTTTTAGAAAACCTCTTATTTATTTTTAGCAACAACATTTGCATTTGTGTTTTTTGTCTTTCTTTCTATTGCATAACATTAAGATAATTGTTAATATTAATAATAGTCCTAATATCACTGCTAACACAATAATTGCTGGTAATGCTGCAAGTATCACGGCTGCTAGTGCTGCACCAATTAGTAATCCAAGTACTAAAACAAATGCTGTTAATAATATGATTGCTACAATTCCCAAACAATTTCTTTTTCTTGGGCATTTTTCTTCTCTATTGTCATAGCAATAAATAGTTTCTTGTGGTTCCATACTAAGTCACCTCCAATATAGTACCCTGTTTGATACTATATTATAATATATGTCGTTTTTTGTCTTTTGGTGACTGTTTATTTTATTCATAAAACTATTCACTAGCTCTTTTTTCTCTTTTTGTAATTGCTTTTATGGCTTTTTCTCTTGGTAAAATTACGATGTGTTCACATCCTTGACATTTTAATTTAAAGTCTACCCCTACTCTGGTTATTTCCCATAATTTGCTACCACATGGATGTTGTTTTTTGGTTCTTACGATGTCTCCTACTTCATATTTCATAAAAGTTCCTCCTATGAAAAGAATTGTTTTGCCTTTTCAAATCTTTTTATGATTCTCTCTTTTCCTAAAACTTGCATAATTTCATACATATCTGGTGTGTTGGTTCTCGCTGTTAGAGCAACTCTTAAAACAGTACTTACATCTCCTACATGAGCTTTGTACTTTTCTGGATTTGCTTTGAACTCTTTTACTTCCTTGGCATATCCCATTTCTCCCGCTAACTCTTTTATTTTATTAAACCATGTTTGTTTATCGTCATTTTCATCATAATATCTTTCTATATATAAACTTAAGATTTTTTGAACCTCTTCTTTCTCCTTGATTACTTGATATGGATATTCTTGTTCCTTTTTATCAAAAGCTTCGTCATACATATATTCAATATTTTCTTTTACATCTGACCATTTGGCAATATCTTTTCTTGGCTTTTTGTTTCCTCTTTCAATTCCAAATACTTTTAAAGCATATTCTTTATTCCTTAATAGATTGGCTAATTCTTCCTCATGCTTTTCAGCCCAGTTATATGCTTCCTCATAGACTTTTTCTGCTGTATATTTTGATATGACTGTTTTTCCAACATCTAATAATTTTACCATATCAAATAAGGCTCCACTTACACTCATTTTGTTTAATTGAAGTTCAAATTCTTCCATACTTTTATCTGGATTTGCTCTTCTCCAGTTTTCAAAAGTTGAGTTAGCTATATTGAATAAATATTCTTTTACTGCTTCTGCTGGAATTCCTACTTCTTCATAGTAACTAGCTGCTGCTTCTGGATCTTTTCTTTTACTCAATTTTCTTTTGTTTCCCTTATCATTTTTCATGATTGGTGCAATGTGTGCATATTTAGGTGCTTTGAAACCTAATTCATAAAACAGTTGTAAATGTAAAGGTACAGAAGACAACCATTCATCACCACGAATAACATGAGTAGTTCCCATTAAATGGTCATCCACTGCGTGTGCAAAATGATAAGTTGGAAGTCCATCTGCTTTTATTATTACGATATCTTGGTCATTTTCTGGAAATTCAACATTTCCTTTAATTACATCTTTATGTTTGATTTTTTTGTCTTCTCTTCCTGGTGATTTAAAACGAATAATATAACTTTCTCCCTTTTTTATTCTTTCTGCCATTTCTTCTACTGTATGATTTCTACATTTTGCCCATACGCCATAATAACCTGGTCTTATTTTTGCTGCTTCTTGTTTTGCTCTAATTTGCTCTCCATCTTCTGGTGTACAAAAGCATGGATAAGCTTTTCCTTGTTCTATCATATATTTAGCATATGCTTGATAGATTTCTTTTCTTTGTGATTGTTTATATGGTCCATAGTTTCCAATTTCTTCTGTTTCAGAACTCATCCCTTCATGTGGTTCAATGGCAAAGTCTTTTAAACTAGTAACGATTCCACTAACTCCATTTTCTACCTCTCTTTTTTGGTCTGTATCTTCTATCCTTAAAAAAAATACACCTTCTGTTTGGTTTGCTATTTTTTTAGCAATTAAGGCTTGATATAGTCCACCAACGTGCATAACTCCTGTTGGACTTGGTGCAAATCTAGTTACAATGGCCCCTTCTTTTAAATTTCTTCTTGGATATTTCTCTTCATAATAAGCTATTTCCTTGGCTTCTGGAAATATTAAGTTTGCTAAATCTTTATAATCCATCTTTCTCTCTCCTTGTTTCTTTTATTATTTTTGATATTATATCAATTATTGGCTGATTATTCAAGTATTCTAAAAGATTTTAGCTTAAATCCTCTTCGATAAAAATGAGACAGTTTACTCACTGTCCCATTTATTTTATTTAGATTTCCATAATGATCGGAATGATCATTGGATTCCTTTTTGTTTTCATGAAAATATAATCTCTTAAATTCTGTCTTGTAGTTGATTTAATGGTTGCCCAATCGCGAATTCCTCTTTCTTCACATTTTTTAATTTCATGTCTTACCACTGATTTTACATCATCCATTAAATTTTCAGATTCTCTTACATAAACAAATCCTCTTGATATGACATCTGGTCCAGCTACTACTTCTCCTGTTTGAGAATCCATGGTTAATACAATTACAATTAATCCATCTTGTGATAAGTGTTGCCTATCTCTTAACACAATATTTCCGACGTCTCCAACGCCAAGTCCGTCTACTAACACTTTTCCACTTGGTACAGTTGTTGTAAATTCTGCTCCCTCTTCTCCAATTTCTAGTACTCTACCATTAGACATCATAATGATATTGTCTTTCTCAATTCCCATACTTTGTGCCGTTTCACTATGTGCAATTAATTGCCTGTATTCTCCATGAACTGGTATAAAGTATTTCGGTTTAGCTAACGCCAAAATTAATTTTTGTTCTTCTTGGCAAGCGTGTCCTGAAACATGGATATCTTCTAATGAACTGTATACTACTTCTGCTCCTATTTGCATTAAGTCATCAATTACTTTGGATACAAATTTTTCGTTTCCTGGTATTGGTGTTGCTGAAATGATAACTAAATCATTTGGTGTGATTTTCACTTTCCTATGGTCTCCTGCTGCCATTCTTGTTAGGGCTGACATTGGTTCTCCTTGACTTCCTGTCGTAATGATTACTAATTGTTCATCTGGATAATTGTTTATCATGTCAATATCAATAAAGATATTTTCTGGACATTGAATGTATCCTAATTCTCTTGCTGTTGTTATCATATTAATCATACTTCTACCACAAACTGCTATTTTTCTGTTTTGTCTTACTGCTGAATTAACAATTTGCTGTACTCTGTGTACATTGGATGCAAATGTGGCTACTACAATTCTTTTGGTACAATGTAAAAATAATTTTTCAAAGACTTCTCCTACTGACCTTTCAGACATAGTTGAACCTTTTCTTTCTGCGTTTGTACTATCTGACATTAATGCTAAAATCCCTTGGTTTCCAAGTTCTGCAATTCTTCCAAAGTCCATAATTTTACCATCAATTGGTGTATAATCTATTTTAAAATCTCCTGTGTGTAATACCGTTCCTGCTGGTGTAGTGATTGCTAACATAACGGAATCTGGTATACTGTGTGAACTTCTAATAAATTCTACTTTGAAATTTTTTCCTAATTGAATGGTTTGTCCTTGCATTACTTCTATTAACTTTGTACTTCTCACTAATTTGTGCTCTTCTAATTTGTTTCGAATTAATCCTGCTGCCAATCGTGGTGCATAAATTGGTATATTGATTTTCTTTCGTAAATAAGGTACAGAACCAATATGGTCCTCATGCCCATGTGTAATAATTAATCCCTTAATTTTATCTACATTTTTTTCTAGGTATGTGATATCTGGTATAACTAAATCGATTCCAAGCATATCATCTTCTGGGAAAGATAATCCACAGTCTACTACAATGATTTCATTTTCATATTCAAATACGGTAATATTTTTCCCAATTTCGTGTAATCCCCCTAGTGGAATAATTTTTAATTTTGACTTTTTAAATATTTTATTATTTTCTTTGTTACTATTTTTTGTTTTTCTGTTTGTTGTTCTTGCTTTTGTTTTGTTGCTTGTTCTTTCTTCTATTTTTTTCCCTTCTTTGTTTACTTCTCTTTTTTGATATGGCTTTCTTGCCATTCCTTTTTTGTTCCCATTTTCTATTTTTTTGGTTGTTGTTCTTCTTTTAGAAGTTGTTTTTTCTTCTGCTTTTTGATTTCTTTTATTTTCTTCTGTCATATATTCTCCTTTCCTTTTTTAACTGACAAAAAAATTAGTTTAACCTTCTAAACTAATTTTGACCTAATTTACTATTTTTAATTCATCTGCACAAAATTAATAGAGTTTTTTATATGTGGCTTTTTTTCTCTCTTACCCATCATATTGACTCCATTGTTTTCATAAATTCCGATCAATATTATTCACTACTTTTTGCATTATACTATATTCTTTTCTAAAAGTCAAATTCCATTTTTCGAATTTTTGTTTTGTAAGTTCTAAAAATGCTGCTTGTAAATTATGTTAAATTATGATAAAATGGTTGGTGAGGAGGATTTTTTATGAGTATTACTATTTTAGCGAAATTCGCTTTCAGCGAATTTCGCACTATCTCAAAAGCTGACTTTTTCAGCTTTTGGGAAAAAATCTCTCTTCTTATTTACAATAAGGAGAGAGGAATTTGTCCAGTAAAATTTTACTGGACAAATAAAAATTTTCTAAATAGACTTGATCAAGTCTATTTAGAAAATGAAACTTTGTCGGTTCATTCCGATAAGTTTCATGAACTGGTATCACTCATCGTGATACCAGAATAAGCAGTGGTTAGCAGCCGCTGCTTATTTATTTCCTTTTAGCAAAAAAAGAATTAGTCCTAATTTAACTAACTCTTTTCTGGTATTTTTATTGATTCATTTCTCCTCTTCCCTCTGGAAGCGCATCTGAATAATCTAGTACAATTCTAATTCTAGTAATCATTTTCACAGCTCTTACTATTTTACTATTTTTAAATCTTTGCCATAAGCTTGGTTTTGCTTCAAATGTAGTATCTTGTACATATTGTTGTTCTGCTTCTACATTTTGAATTTGTTCTTCTGCTTGTGATTCTATTTCTTCTGCTGGTGTTGGAATTGATTTTAAAGCATCTGCTATTTCAATCCCAATGTAACTTAAAGCCTTTGATCTATCTTCAATTCTTTCCATATCAATTTCTATATGTAAATTAGACTCTAAATTATTGACTCTAGCATTTAATAATTTTATAGCATCTTGATAATTTTGTGATTTATTACTTTTCGCTTTTCCTACAATAGTTAAAGTTTCTATAATATCTTCTGAAAAATTATTTTCTGCTTTCTTTACTTGGTCTTTCCAATCCTTTTCTTTATTAACAGTTGCCTCCATAACTTCTTTTAACTGACCTGCTAACGCTATATTTTGTTCTCTTTGTCTAATTAATTCTTCTATTTTTTTTGTATTTTCTTCAAATTGATTGGTTGCAAATTCAACTAATCCATAAGCGGCTTTATATACACTTGCTGGAAAATTTTTCTTTTTTGGATATTCAATTAAATACGTCTTGATGGATTCTACTAAATCTTTAAAGTAAGTATCATCTTCTAATTGAACAATTTGTTTCTTACTTTTTGGATTGATTAGTTTTTGAACTTTATCTATATTGGATAATATTTTTTCTTCTGTGATAACCATTCTCACATTTACTATGCCAGATTTAGACATTGTAAATTCCCTCCTTTATCTTACGCGTGTTTGCTTTTTACTGTTTCTTTTATAATTATACATGAACTAACAAAAAACTACAAGATGATATCTGTATTTTTTTATTAAGTTTTTGTTACAATTGTATTACATTTCTATTACATTGGTAAAATTTGCTAGGGAAAAGCTATCTTTGCTCTTCCCTATTGCTTATTTTAAAACTAATTTCATTTCTTCAAATCTTTTAATTTTCTGTGTTGTCGTTTTTATTAAATCTTGATCGGTTAGTATCATTTCTCTAATATATTTGTATGCTGGCATCGTTTTGTTTACTTTTTTTACTTCTTGCCATATTAGTTTTTTTAATTCCTCTTTTTCCATCGTTTTATATACTTCTTTATCATACACTATTTTAGCACAGATTTTATAGTCTCCATCGTCTTCTGGCTTTCCATAGACAAAACTTTCCTTTACTCCTTCAATTTTGTTAATCAAGGTCTCAAGTTCCTCTGGATAAATATTTTTTCCATTTTTTAATACAATTACAAATTTCTTTCTTCCAGCAATAAATAGGTAACCATCTTTATCTATCTTAGCAAGGTCCCCTGTATATAACCATCCATCTTTCAAGGTTTCTTTTGTTGCTTCCTCATTGTTATAATAGCCCAGCATAATGGATGGTCCTTTTACTAGTAATTCTCCAATTCCTTCTTCATTTGGATCATCTATTTTAACCTCTAAACTTGGAAGTGGTTTTCCGATTGAACCTAATCTTTGATATTTATCATCCTCTGCTGCAATTACTGGTGAAGTTTCTGTTAATCCATATCCTTGGTACAACTTAAATCCTAATTCATTAAAACCTTTTTCTGTTTCTGGATCTAATGCTGCTCCTCCTGCTACGAATATTTTTATTTTTCCACCTAAATTCCCATGAATTTCTTTAAATATTTTTTTTCTAATATCAATTCCAAATTTTAATAAGAAATTACTAATTTTAATTCCTTTTTTTACAGTTTCTAGCTTTCCTTTTTTCTCAATTCCTTTCATTACTTTCTTGTACATGTTTTCAAATAAAATTGGTACTGATATCATGGTTGTAATTTGGAATTCTTTGATATTATCTGCAATATGTCTAATTCCTTCACAAAAAGCAATAGACGCCCCTTTTGAAATGGGATATAAAAAACCAGTTGTGCATTCAAATGTATGATGTAGAGGTAGGAAAGATAAAAATCTATGAGTTTCGTCTACTTTGATAACAGAGGCAATATCCATTAAATTAGTAGTTATATTTTTGTGAGACAATGTTACTGCTTTTGCCATAGCAGTAGTCCCTGATGTAAATAGCATAATTCCCATACTCTCTGGATTAATTTCAGCATCTAAAAATTCTCTATTCCCTTTTTCAACTAATTGCTTTCCTTTTTCCGTTAATTCCTTTTGTGAATAGATATCTTTTTCCTTTTTCTCTAAATCCATAGAAATGAAATACTTTACCTTGGTGTTTCCTTCTTCTTTCATTTTGTTCATAATTTTGTCATATTGGTTTGAATAGAATATTGCCTCCACTTCAGAACGTATTACTAGATTTTCTATTTCATTGTCTGGCAGTGCTTTATCTAATGGCACTACTATGCCAACTCCTGTTACAGCCGCTAAATATGCTACTCCCCATTCATATCGATTGTTAGCTATAACAGCAATCCTTTTATGTTTTAATCCCATATCCATTAAGGCTGTTCCTAAATGATTGATATCTTCTCTAAATTCTTTATGAGTAATTTCCCTGAATTTTCCTTTTTCCTCTGTTTTAAAAATATAGGCTGGTCTATTTCCAAATGCTTCTCCCGACTTTTTTAGCATATCTTTTAAATCCGTAAATTTCATATAGTTATGAATTGGTTCTCTCATCTTCCTTTTTCCTTCCTATTTTGTTTTTAGCCCTTCAATTACTGTACTTTCAAATCCCTTGTACAGCTTCATAATATCAAATTGTTCTTTATTTCTTATTTTATAAACTAAACTTGAACATATTAAACCATAAATTTCAGAGGCAATTGCTTGTGGCTCCCCTTTTTTGATTTCTCCCTTTTCTATTCCTTCTTTTACGATTTCTTCTATTTTTTGAATGTATGAAAAAATATTATCTTTACACATCTGGTTTCTTGCTTCATTTCCCCAAAACTGGCTTAATAAAATAGTAATTAAGTCTTCATATTTTTTTACTATTTTGATTTGAATTAAGACAATGGCTTTTAATTTATCAATATAATTTGAAAATTTAGCCGTCTTAATATCAACACTATTATTTAAAAGTTTAATTCCTTCTTCTACTAAAAAGTTGAAGATTTCTTCTTTGCTTGAAAAGTGATAATATAAAGTACCTTTTGCCACTCCTACTGTTGCTGTTATTTCTTCAATACTTGTAGCGTCATATCCTTTTTCTGCAAATAATTTCATGGATGTTTCAAATATTTTTCGTTTGGTTTTATTCATTTTCTCCTCCCTTTCAACTTGGGATTTTTTGTTATTATATCTATTTTCATTCCAGATTGCAATAGTTTTATATGATTTTGACCCAATTGTATAAAGAACAATAGAAAGTTTGGAGAATTTTCCTACCTATAAAAAACCATCTAGTAACTAGACTAAATGGTTTCATTTTATATCTATATTTTTTTATTTTATGATATTATTTTTTCTATTTCTAACTGATTAATTCTACTATTAAACTCTTCATGCTCTTTCTCGTTTTGTTTTATGGTATTTTTTAAGAATTCTCTTGTCTCATTACTTACTTCTAATATTTTAGCAATATTGATTCTACTGATTCTTGTTTCTTTTTCTAATCTATCTAGTCTTTTTATGGTTATTTCTTGTAATTCCTTCATGCTCTTTTGTTCTGCTTTTACTCCTTGTAGTTCTTTTTTCATCCCTCGTTGTTCTTTCTTCATTCCTTGTTGTTCTGTTTTCATCTCTTGTAGCTCTTTCTTCATTCCTTGTTGTTCTGTTTTCATCTCTTGTAGCTCTTTCTTCATTTCTTGTTGCTCTTTCTTCATTTCTTGTTGCTCTTTCTTCATCTCTTGTTGCTCTTTTTTCATTTCTTGTTGCTCTTTCTTCATCTCTTGTTGCTCTTTCTTCATCTCTTGTTGCTCTTTCTTCATCTCTTGTTGCTCTTTTTTCATCTCTTGTTGCTCTGTTTTTATTTTTTTGATATCAATTTGCATATCTAAAAGAATTGATAAAATTTTTTCTTCCATTCGCTCACCTCCTATTTTTGTTATTTTACCATCTGATTTATTTTTAGTCAAGCGTAAATTTTCGAATTAGTCTTTGAATAAATTTTTTGAATCAATTATATTGAAAAAATGTTATAGATATAAAATTATTTATTTTTTACCATATTTTTACAAAAATAGCAAGTATTTTTTATTTTTTTTATGATTTTCTTTACTTTTTCTGTTTGCTAATATAAAATAACTTTAAACTGGATATAATAAGAAAAAATTATGGAGGAAACAAATGAAAAACAAAAACGAATTAAATTACAAAGATTTAAAAATGACTTGTAATCCAGATATCTTTCAATTTGAAACAACAGAAGAATTAGAATCCATTCAAACAGGAATTGGACAAGATCGTGGAATTAAAGCATTAGAATTTGGCTTACAAGTTGATGTAAAAGGATATAACTTATATCTAGAAGGTCCTAGTGGTGTTGGAAAAACAATGTACACTAAAAATTACTTGCAAAAAATAGCAACCAAAAAAAGAGTCCCTTCTGATTGGTGTTATATCTATAATTTCGATAATCCAAATGAGCCAATTGCTGTTAAATTACCTGCTGGACAAGGAAGAGAATTTAGAGATGCTATGAAAGGCTTCATAAAAGAAATTCGAAAAGATATTCAAAAAACTTTTAATAATGATGATTTCGAAAAGGAAAAAGCTTTAATTAAACAAAAATTTGAAGCAAAACGATCTGCTTTATTAGAAAAACTAAATGAAGATGCTTCTAAATATAATTTCCAAGTAAAAGCTGCTCAGAATGGTATCTACATGATGCCTGTTGTAGATGGTAAAGCAATTGAAGAAGAAGAATTCGAAAAGTTAGATGCTCAAATCAAACAACAATATGAAGAAAAATCTGTATTTGTTCAAGAACAAATTATGAATGTCATTGGACAAATAAAAGAAATTGAACGTCAATCGGATAAAAAAATCTCTGAATGGCAATCTAATGTTGCCTTATTAACTGTTAATGTTCATATTAATTACTTAAAATCAAAATATAAAAGAAATAAAAAAATTAATAAATTTCTAACAGATGTAAAACAAGATGTACTAAAAAATATTCCTACCTTTTTGGCTCCTCCAGAGCAAGTACCTCAAGGTAATGCATCCGCTCCATCTGCTAAAAAACCAGATCCTTGTTTGAATTATCGTGTTAATCTATTTGTTGATAATTCGAGTCGAGAAGGTGCCCCTGTGATTATGGATTCGAATTATTCCTACCATAATATCTTTGGAACTTTAGAATATGAAAATTACTATGGTGCTTTAAAAACAGATCATACCATGTTAAAACCAGGTCTTATTCAACAAGCAAATGGTGGTTATATTATTTTCCAAGCCAAAGATTTATTGGCTAACGGAATCTGTTATGAAGCCTTGAAAAAAGCCTTAAGAATGAAAGAATTAGGAATTGAAAATGCAACGGAACAACGTTCTTCTATGGTATTAGTTTCTTTAAAGCCAGAACCAATTCCTCTTAACTTAAAAGTAATTTTAATTGGAAATAGTAGTATTTATCAATCCCTTTTAGCTATGGATTCAGATTTTAGAAAACTATTTAAAATCAAAGTAGAATTTGAGGAATCAGCCGATATAACCAAGGAAAATTTAAATAAATTAGCTCAAATTATCCATGGATTTTGTGAACATGAAGAGCTACCTCAATTAGATAAAGAAGCTATGGCAAGATTAGTAGAATATGGCTCTAAATTAGCTGGAAATCATAGTAAAGTTTCGACTAAATTTGATAACTTAATCCAAGTAGTTGGTGAGGCTGCCACTTGGGCTAAATTGTCTAGATCCAAAGTGGTAACAGCAAAATTCATTGATAAAGCATTACAAGAAAGAATTGAAAGAGTAAAAAAATACGATGAAAAATATTTAGAAATGATAAAGGAAAATACTCTTTTAATTAACACCTCAGGTTATGAAGTTGGTGAACTAAATGGTCTAACGGTTATGACAATTGGCGACTATACTTTTGGAAAACCAGCTAAAATTACCGTTAATACTTATACTGGAAAAACTGGAATTGTCAACATTGAAAGAGAAGTCGAAATTTCTGGTCCTTCTCATTCAAAAGGTGTCTTAATCTTAACAGGCTATTTGGGAGAAATGTTTGCCCAAGATATTCCTCTATGTTTAACAGCAAGTATCTGTTTTGAACAATTATATAATGGAGTGGATGGAGACAGTGCTTCTAGTACAGAATTATATGGATTACTTTCTAGTTTATCTGGCATTCCTATTAATCAATCCATTGCCGTTACTGGCTCTGTCAATCAAAAAGGTCAAATCCAGCCAATTGGTGGTGTCAATGAAAAAATTGAAGGCTATTTCCAAGTATGTAAAGTTCGTGGCTTAGATGGTTCTCATGGTGTTATGATACCAGTGCAAAATGTTAATAATTTACAATTATCAGATGAAGTCATTCAAGCAGTAAAAGATAAAAAATTCCATATCTACTCTGTTTCTACAATTGAAGAGGGAATTGAAATTTTAACTGGTGTTCCTGCTGGTAAAAAGGATAAAGATGGAAACTTCCCTGCTGGTACAATTAATTATTTAGTTTATGAAAAATTAAAGAAATATGCGAAAGTAAATAGTAAACTAAAATAAATTATTAAAAAAGAAATCCTATAAAATTTGATTTTATAAGATTTCTTTTTTAACTTGTATTTTTATTTTCTAAAATATATTTTCTAAATTAAAATCATATTTTTCTTCAATATGTTTTAAAATAAATACTCCTTTATCCAATTGGCTGATTGCTTCTGCATATTCTTGTGTTTCGATAAAACTTTTAATTCCTGTTAAATTATCTTCCACTTTTTCTAACTCATCATGCTCAATAAAATAAGCTAATTTGTTATGCCTTTCTTTCCAATTTTCCTGGACTCTTTCCATTTTTTCTTTCGTTTGTTTGCTCACTTCCTGTTTTTCTCTCACTTCTTTTAAATCTACTTTTAATTCTTCCAATTGTTGTGATAATTTCTCCACTGATTTTACGGTATAGTTTTGCGTTACTATATTTCCTACTATAATTACTATTACAATCACCATACAGATAATTATCTCTTTGCCCATTTCTATGCCCCCTTTTCTTTTTTCTGACAGAAAATTTGTCCTTTTCCATCTAAGGTGACTACTAATGCTTCCTCTGGTTGCATATTAAATTTTTCAACTTGTTTTTTTAACCAATTATAATTTTTTCCAATTGCTTTCAAGTTACTTTCCATAATTTTTCCGTCTATTACTAAATCGTATGGAATTCCTTCATATTCTGGCAAAATTTGAAAGTCTTCTGGTATGGTATTTCTTTTTTCTGGTTTTTGAATGACTGTTACTTGTCCACTTGTTTCTAAAATAGCATATTCTACATCACCAAGATTTACAACATTATTTCCTCTTAATCTTTCTTCTAATTCATTAATCGTAAATCTTTCCTTTTTTAATGCCTTCTCATCAATTTTTCCTCGATAAATTAAAATACTTGGTTTTCCACATATAATTTCTCTTGCTTTTAGACTTTTTAAATTGATGAGGGAAATGAGCAAATGCATTACAAGAAGTCCTAATATTGGTACAATTCCATTAAAAATAGGAATTCCAATCTCTGTCATGGGAATCGATGCCAAATCTGCTATCATAATCGAAATAGCTAATTCGAATGGTTGTAATTGTCCAATTTCTCTTTTTCCCATTAATCTCATTACAATTAGAACAATTAAATATAAAACAATTGCTCTAAAAAAAGTAATTAACACAATTTCACACCTACTTTTTCATTCTATTTTTATTATTTTTAACAATATTTAACGGTTCTATACAACTTTTTTGTATAAATAATCTTTTTTTGCGAATAATAAAGTTAGAACCTTTGAAAAAGATACAAAATAAACTTAAATAACTAAGGAGGTTAGACTTATGTCAAATGTTCAGGGAAATCACGCAAGTAGCGGAACTTCTACTGTATGGCAAGTAATCGGAAGGTTAGTTGCAGCTGCAGTAGTACTTGCTATTACTGCATTTTTTACACCAGGATTTACGATTAATAGTATTTGGACTTTAGCAATTGCTGCTATTGTTCTAACCATAATTGATTATTTAGTAATCAAATTTACTGGTTTACATGCTAGTCCATTTGGTAAAGGATTCGTCGGATTTGCATTAGCTGCTATTATATTATATGTAACTCAATTTTTCGTGGCTGGTTATTCTATTTCTTGGATGGCTGCCATTATTGGTGCTTTAATCTATGGTGTTGTTGATTATTTTATACCTGGAAATCAACAAATGTAGCAATTATGATGGAATTGCAAAAAGTGAATTGCTTTTATTACAATTCACTTTTTATTTTATCTTTTTTCTACAATTTCATTTTGATTTTTGTAAATCGAATTTTTTGCTACTACTCCTCTAACAGAAGAAAGTGGATAAATATTTGTATTTTTTCCAATAACTGTTCCCGGATTTAAGACACTTCCACATCCTACTTCTACTTTATCTCCTAGCATAGCTCCAAATTTCTTCAAGTTTGTTTTGATTTGTTTATTTCCATTTTTCACCACAACTAATTTTTTATCTGATTTTACATTAGAAGTAATCGCCCCTGCTCCCATATGAGATTGATAGCCAAGTATGGAATCGCCTACATAATTATAGTGTGGTACCTGTACTTTATTAAATAAGATAACATTTTTCAATTCTGTTGAATTTCCGACTACAGCTCCTTCCCCTATAATCACTTTTCCTCTAATAAAAGCACCATGTCTTATTTCTGCTTTTTCTCCTATAATAGCTGGTCCTTGAATAAAAGCAGTAGGTGCTACCTTAGCACTTTTAGCAATCCAAACATCGTCTCCTATTTTTTCATACTGGTTACCATCTAATTTACTTCCTAATAATAAAATAAATTCAGAAATCTTAGGTAATGCTTCCCAAGGGTAGGTAACCTTTTCTAATAACTCTTTTGCCATGGTTTCTTCTAAGTTGTATAGGTTTTTAATTTTACATTCTTCCATTTTTCTTTTCTCCTATTTTGTTTGTCTTTTCCAATATTTTTCATATAGCTCTTTTGCCGTTTTAGGACTATCTACACCTTCCTTGTTTTTTACAGGTGCAAAATCGTCTTCTCTCTTTCCTCTTAAAATAGCTATGTCGTCAAAAAATTCAAAGGCATCGAAAATAAAGGATTCGAATTTGTATGAGTTTTCTTTTTCTGGTATAATTTCTCTTTTCTTTTCATCTATGTATGTATTTTTTTTGAAAGCACTATGATACATTAATGGTTCTTTACTTATTTTTTCAATGGCATCAATGGTGTATAGATTACACATTATATGGGATTCTCCATATTTTAGTTCTCCATTCTTGTCGATTTCTTCTGCCATTTTTTCTGGTAATTCTGCATACTCAATTACTTTTGGATGCCCATTCATTTTACAAAATACCCCTACTTTTTCATGTGGATTTGCTTTTACTACTGACTTAGAAGCAATCTGTACTTGTTTTTGGATTGCCATTCCCAATAAGGTTACATCTGCCATTTTTAGTAGTACATTATCTACTCCTCCAATAAATACCCATTTTATTCCTTTTTCTTTCATGTCAGCCAATGCTCCACTTTCTCTTAAGGATGAATAGGTTCCTCCATTTCCGTCGGATGCTTCTTTGATTCTATATTCTTTACTTATTAAAAGTTTTCCTTGTGTATCTATTAATGGTAATTCACTTTGTTTAAATATGGTTACTTGTTCTTTTGGATAACCAAAATAATTATTTTTTTCTAAGAATTCTACTGTTTCTTGGTAATTCTCTCTACTTGTCATAATATACCATGGAATGATGGTGTTATATTTTTTGTTTGCTTCTTTTAAATTATCTACTAATATCTCAAATAAATATTTCCCTTTTCCATATACATCTAATTTAAAAGTTCCCTTTGGCCCTGTATGTCCTAGTCTTGTTCCTTGCCCCCCTGCCATGGTAACAACTGCATATTCACCATTGGAAATTATTTTTTCTCCTAGGCAGTTCAATTCCTCTTTTTGTGCTTTTGTTAGCTTTTCTTTATCTAAATAAGCAATTGCTTCTATTTTATTTTCTTTTATCTCTATTTCTCTTTTGGTATTCTCATATAATTCCATAATTTGATCCCAATCAATTTGATTGATTTGCTCTACTAATTTTTGCTTTTCTTCTTCTTCTAATTGTTCTAATAAATGGAGCATATGATTTTGATGATATCTTTTTAATTGTTCCTTTGCTTGTTGGATTTTATCCATTTCTACTCCCATCCCTTTCTGTTCTTGCCTAGTGTATTATATGCGGTTTTTTTAATAGTGCTATTTTATCATATCTACTTTTCTTTATCAAGTTTTTTCTAAAACTTGTCATATTCCCTAACTTTACTCAATATATATTAACTAAAGTAATGTAGTACAAACATTTGAATTTAAGGAGGTATATAGATGGAAAATACAAGATTGTATCAAGACATCGCAAAAAGAACAGATGGTGATATCTACGTAGGAGTGGTTGGTCCTGTACGTACAGGAAAATCTACTTTCATTAAAAAGTTTATGGATTTACTTGTTATTCCTAATATTGATAATGAATACAAAAAAGAAAGAGCAAAAGATGAACTGCCACAAAGTGCTGGTGGTAAGACAATTATGACAACAGAGCCTAAATTTGTTCCAAATGAGGCAATTGAAATTACGCTAGATCATAACTTAAAATTTAAAACCAGATTAGTAGATTGTGTTGGCTATTTAGTCGATAATGCGATTGGCTATTTAGAAGACGATATGCCTAGAATGGTAAAAACACCTTGGTCTGAAGAAGAAATTCCCTTTGAAACAGCTGCTGAAATCGGAACCAAAAAGGTAATTGAAGAACACTCTACCATTGGAATTTTAGTAACAACTGATGGAACTATTACCGATATTCCTAGAGAAGATTACATTAAAGCAGAAGAAAGAGTTGTTTCTGAATTAAAAGCATTACAAAAACCATTTGTCATTCTTCTAAACTCTGCAGAACCAAATTCTAACTATACCAAAGAATTAGCACAAACTTTAAGTGAGAAATATAAAACTTCTGTTATTCCAACCAACTGCGAATCTTTAGATATGGAAGATATTAATCATATGTTTTCCAAAGTATTATATGAGTTTCCAGTTGACCAAATTAGAATTAAATTTCCTAGATGGATGGAAGGACTAGACTTTTCACATCCTTTAAAAGCGGAACTATTCCAAGAAATTAGAAATGCTTTTGAAGAAGTAAATGTTTTAAAAGATGTTTCTGGTTGTATTGATTCTATCAAACAAACTGAAATTATCAGTCAAACTTCAATTGTAGACATTCAATTAGGTTCTGGTAATGTTAATGTTGATATTACGCTAAAAGAAGAACTATTTTATAATGTACTAACCGAGATTACTGGTGTATCTGTTACAAATGAGGGAGATTTATTTCGTATTATCTCCGAGCTTTCTATCACCAAAAAGAAATATGATAAAATTTCTTTCGCTTTAGAAGAGGTAGAACGTAAAGGATATGGAATTGTAAATCCTTCTATTGATGAATTAATTTTAGAAGAACCAGAAATGGTAAAACAAGGTTCTCGATTTGGTGTTAAATTAAAGGCAACAGCCCCTTCTATCCACTTAATTAAAACAAATGTGGAGACCGAGGTTTCTCCAATCGTTGGTTCTGAAAAACAATCAGAAGAACTTGTGAATTATTTACTTTCTGAATTTGAAAGTGACCCGAAAAAGATTTGGGAGTCTGATATTTTTGGAAAGAGTCTACATTCTCTTGTCAATGAAGGTCTACAAACCAAACTTGCTAAAATGCCAGAAGATGCTCAAATTAAGTTACAAGAAACTTTAGAAAGAATTGTAAATGAAGGTAGTGGCGGATTAATTTGTATTATTTTATAATGCCAAAGAAAAATACAAGTATTTTTTAGTACTTGTATTTTTACTTTCTTATCCTCTATTTCCAATCACTCCTACTTAAACTAGGATAAGTAAACACCTTTCCTTCTGGCGTAAATTGCCCATTTGGTGTATGGTCTTGGTTAAAAGTATTAGAACCTTTTAAAAAATATTGATATCTGGAAGCTTCACTTGCTCTTCCTCCACCAGAGACAACTGGATCATCCCAAGTGGTATCAACTGCATACCAAACATCTTTTATTTGTACGTAGTTCCAAGCATGATTTTCTGTTTGTCCTTGTGAATTTGTTCCTTTTCCAATGACTAATACACATGGTATTTGTAACTCATCCATAATGTATTTAAATGACCTAGCATACCCCTCGCATACTGCTATACCATTTATCAAAGTACCATATACATTATAAATATTAGCTTTAGCTAAACTAGTATCATATTCTACTTGATCTACTAAGTAGTCATGCACCATTTTGATATCCTCATAAGGATTTCCTGTTCGATTAGAAACCAGCCTATTTTTCACTTCTTCTATCTGATTAATAGCATTGTCCACTTGTGTTTTAGATGAAAATTCATCCACTAAATAATGGTTTTGATTTCCACTATTAATGTATACATAATAGGTGTTTTTATTTCTTCTTGTCGTTGTTTCGATATTTAAATACATTTTATTAGGGCTTAGGTAGAATATCTCTGGATGGTCATAAGTATATGCTTCAATAGCAGATTGATAATATTTTCCTAGCTCATCTTGCCCATTTGGTGTATTTAATAAAGACGAAAAGGTATCTCCTAATTCTATTTTATGAGTACCTGTTTTTAAATTTTCTTTGTTCTTCTCAAAAGCCTGATAAATCGTCTTGGCATACTCGTCTAATTGATGATAAAAATAATATTCTTCTTTTACATTACCATTATCCACTTGACTAACTGGATGACTTTCATCTTTTATATTCTCCAATGGATTTTCGATTATTTGTGGTGTTTCTATGTTGGTATCCATTGTATTGGTCTGTTCGGACAAAACGGTTTGAAAATTCTCTGGCTCTGTTATTGCTTCTAAACCACTTATTTCTTGATAAAAAATTATCCCAAATATAGTAATTACACCAATAATTAGAATCATAATGATTCCCATAATTATGGTTGCAAATTTACTTTTCATAATTTTCTCCTTTTCTCATTTGCTTACTATTTTATTATAACATTTTTTTATTGGGAAAACTAGTATATTTTTGGCTTTTTTAAGAAATACTATTGAAAAACAAATTGGGAGAAAATTATGAGTATTAAAAAATTATTAAAAAATATGTTTTCCTATACCCCACCAGTAGATTATCAATTCCGACTTTCTGAAGAAGCACAGATTCAAGAACAAGAAATTGATACTTCTTCTGCTAGGCAAGAAAAAGTTAAAATATTTCCTGATTTAAGTACGAATATAGAATTTATGCGAACCAAATATAATTTACTCATTAATAGTGATATTGTCTTACGTGAATTTACTATGAATGCACGTGGTAAACCCTATCATGCTTTTGTCGTCTATATTGATGGTATGGTAAACACTCAAATTATGGATGATTTCATCTTGAAACCTTTAATGCTAAGAAATCAGCCTTCTCTTTATGATGGTAGTCAAAACAAAATCATTTCTGAATCTATTTCTAATAATATTACCATACGAAAAGTGAAAAAGTTGGATTTACCAAATTATTTAATGAGTTGTTTAATCCCTCAAAATGATGTTAAACAAATTACAGATTTTGAGGAAGCAGCCAATGCCATTAACTCTCGGAAATTGTGTTTTATTTGTTGATACCTTAAATTTAGCTTTTAATATTGAAGTAAAAGGATTTCAACAAAGAAGTGTTAATAAACCAGATAATGAAATTGTGATTAAAGGACCTCATGAAGCTTTTGTTGAAAATATTCGAACCAACACTTCTTTAATTCGAAGAATTGTAAATAATGAAAATCTAATTATTGAAAATTTAGAAGTTGGAAAAATCACCAAAACAAAATGTGCTGTTTGTTATATGCAAAATATTGCAAACGCAGATTTAATCAATGAGGTAAAATATCGATTGAATAATTTAGAAATTGATTCTCTTCTTTCTTCTGGTGAATTAGAACAATTAATTTCAGATTCCAATGTCTTGGGAATTCCTCAGGTTTTATCCACAGAAAGACCTGACAAAGTCACCAAATATTTATTACATGGTAGAGTGGTTGTTCTTGTAAATGGTGCTCCTTATGGGGTTATTATGCCAGCTATTTTAATTGACTTTTTAACTTCCCCTGAAGACACTAACTTGAAAGCAAATTTTGGTAACTTCTTAAGATGTCTTCGCATTTTGGCTGCTATTATTACTTTATTATTACCAGGGTTATATGTAGCCATTACTAGTTTCCACCAAGAAATTCTACCAACTGCTCTGCTCTACTCTATTTTAGCATCCAGGGAAAGTGTTCCCTTTCCTGTTATTGTTGAAATTCTTTTAATGGAACTTTCTTTTGAATTAATTCGTGAAGCTGGTTTAAGAGTTCCTTCTCCAATTGGTCCAACCATCCGGTATTGTTGGTGCTTTAGTCTTAGGACAAGCTGCTGTTAGTGCAGGAATTGTAAGCCCTATTTTAATTATTGTGGTAGCCATTACTGGTATTGCTTCTTTTGCGATTCCAGACTTCTCCTTTGGTTTCCATTTAAGATATTTTCGTTTCCTATTTGTTTTACTTGGTTTTATGGCTGGATTCTTGGGAATTGGACTTGGCTTATTTGTCTATATCTCCATTCTTTGTAGCTTAAGGTCTTTTGGTGTATCTTATACCACTCCTTTTGCTCCTACTAGCAATAGCAAAGGAAATGGCTATTTACTTCCCCCTATTTGGAAACGAGAATATCGTTCCCCTTATATGGCACCGAAAAGACAAAAAGACCAAGAAAAAATTTCAATGAAATGGAAATATAACCCTAATTTAAGACAGAAAAAATAAAAGAAAGAGAGGTCATCTTCTATGTTAAAGTCAAAAATTGGTACTTTAGAAGCTATTATGTTAGTTTTAACAATTATTGTAGCCCAAACCATGCTTTCCTTACCCAATCATATCTTAAAAACCTATAAATCAGCTAGTATTTTAAATGTCATTTATGTTAGCATTTTAGCTATTTTAATAACATATGTTATCTTCCTTTTATTAAAAAAATTTCCTGGTTTAGATATCATTGATATTTCAGAATGGATTGGTGGTAAAGTTTTTAAAAATATAGTAGGGATTCTTTTTATTAGTTACTTTATTTTAAGTGGTAGTTTGCTGCTTCGTAATTTTTGTGAAAGCTTAAAAATTATTTATTACCCTATGACAAATATCATATTTATCATTGGATTTTTTGTCATTAGCATTTGTCTTGCCAATCGCTTTGATTTTAATGCTACCTTAAGAACCAACTTAATTATTTTACCCGTTGTTTTGGGCAGTATATTATTTTTATTTTTTACTAATATCAATAATTTTGCCCCTCAAAGAATGTTTCCTATTTTAGGAGAAGGTATCGGCCATACTTTTGGATTAGGACTTAGCAATTTGGCTTCTTTTGGCGGAATTTCCTACCTTTATTTTCTGCCGCCTCTTTTAGAAAAGCCAGAAACATTTAAAAAAATAGCTCTCACTTCTATTGGCATTACAGCTTTGTATTTACTCTTAAGTATTAGTACCTTACTTTTTATGTTTTCCTTTTTTATTAGTAGTAGTGAAATTTCTCCTTTATATACAGCCACTCGATATATTGAGTTTGGTAGCTTTTTCCAAAGATTAGAAGCCATTTTTTTATTAATTTGGATTTTGGCTTTTGCTTGTTATTTAAGTATTATTACTCGATTCTCTATGAATATTTTTAAAAAACTTACTCATATTGATACGCAAAAACCTTTACTCGATATTTTCGGTTTGCTTATTTTTGGACTTTCCCTACTCCCTAAAAACTTTGCTTTATCACAAAAATTTGAAAGCGAAATTTATCCTTACTTGGTATTTGCCATTGTATTTGCCTTGGGAATTGGAATTTTAGTCATTGCTAATTTACAAAAAAGAAAATCAAAAAACGCTTCTCAAACACAATCTTTGGAAAGAAAGGAGGCATAGAAAATGAATCATACTCTTAAAACAATTTGGATTCTAGTTTTAATTCTTATTTTTATCTTAGCATTTTCTAGTTCCTACTCAAATCTTAGTATGGACAATTTGGCTTATGTATTAGCAATTGCTGTGGATACTTCTGATACTAATAAACTAGAAGTTAGCTTTCAATTTTCCACGCCACTCCCTGCCGAATCAAGTGGTAGCGAAAAAGCAAGTGACTTAATTAATACCGTTACTGCTTCTTCTCTTAGCAATGCCATTAATTTAGTCAATGGTTATTTAGGAAAACAGATTAACCTTTCTCATTGTAAAGTTATGATTTTCTCTGAAGAATTAGCCAGTCAAGGCATTTCTGATGAAATTTATACCTTAATTAATGATACACAGGTAAGACCTTCTTCTAACATCATTATTAGCAAATGTACTGCCAAATACTATTTAGAAGAAACCAAACCAGAACTTGAAAATTTGATTTCAAAATATTACGAAACTTTCACTGACTCTAGTAACTATACTGGCTATATGCCAGATGCTACCATTGGAAACTTTTTTAATAATTTAGTTTGTAAAACTTGTGAACCTTATGCTATCTTAGGAGGAGTTAGCCTTTCTCCATCAGAAAGTAGTGATGAAATTGATTCCCAAAAAGATTATAACATTAAGGCTAATGAATCTTCCATTCAAGGAAAAAACAGTGCTGAAAACATTGGTGTTGCTGTTTTTAAAGAAGATAAATTAGTAGGAGAATTGAATGCCTTAGAAACCATTGCCTTTTTAACTACTAGAAATAAATTGGATCGTTTTTTGGTTTCTGTCCCTGATCCTTTGAACCAAAGTAACTATCTTGATATTTATCTTACCCCTGTCCATTCTTCTAATATAGAAGTTGATACTTCAAGTCCCAATCCTTATATAAAAGTTAAATTTTCTTTTGCTGGTAGAATTTACTCCATGTCTGAAAACTCTGATTATTTATCGCCTGAAGTTTTAGACCGTGTTTCTAATTCTTGTAATCGTTATTTAGAATCTACCTTTTCTGACTACTTCTATAAATCTTCTAAAGATTTTAAAGCAGATATCAATGGATTTGGTAGATATGCACTTCAAAACTTTTTTACCTCAAAAGAATATGAAGATTATCATTGGTCTGAAATTTATAAAGATGCCTTTTTTGATGTTGAAGTTGATACTTCTGTGAAATCTGGTATGCTAATTAATGAAATTTAAGATAGAAATGGTGAATTTTTATGATAGGTTTAATTTATGATTTAATTTTTTTGTTGATTACTATTTATGTTTTATTAAAAGTAATTGGCTATGCTATTTATGAAATAAAAACATTGCATAATAAAATAGGACGGAATTGTTGTAATTGCTTTTTCTGTTCTTGTGGTTATATTGGCCAATATTATGATGATAATTAGTTAGTATGCTAATCATTCAAAATCACAACTAAGAAGAAAAATAAGATTTGTTTTTATTTTTCTTCTTAGTTGTGATTTTTTAATTCTTACTCTAGTAATCTGTTTTATAGGATTTCAAAGTCAATTTGTCGTAATAATTTATTGGCTTTTGTCACTCTAATTTTTACCTTATCACCAATTTTATAAATGGTATTGGTTCTTTCTCCTATCAGCCTTTTTCTATCCTCATCATAAATAAAATATTCATTTCCTAAATTTTCAAATCGAATCAATCCTTCTACTGTGTTTTCTAGTTCTACAAACATTCCAAAAGAAGTAATTGAAGATATGATTCCATTGTATTCTTCTCCTATTTTGGATTCCATATATTCTGCTTTTTTCATATCTTCTGCTTCTCTTTCTACCATAGTTGCAATTTTTTCTCTTTCGGAAGATTGTTTGCTTCGATCTTCCGCTTCTTGTTTATATTTTTCGATAAACCTTTCATCCACATCATAGTTTTCTTCTAAATATTTAGAAATAATTCTGTGTATGAATAAGTCTGGATATCTTCGAATTGGAGAGGTAAAATGACAATAGTATTGACTAGCAATTCCAAAGTGTCCTTTATTTTCTGCTTCATATCTTGCCACTTTTAAAGTACGAAGTACTAAATTAGAAACTACCTTTTCTTCTTCTGTTCCTTTGATTTCATCTAATACTTTTGCAAATTCCTTTGGATAAATATTCTCTTTATTTGCTTTTATTTTTAATTTAAAGTTGAATAAGAATTTATTTAATTCTTGTATCTTTTCTAAATCTGGTTCTTCGTGTACACGATAAATAAATGGTGCCTCTAACCAATAAAATTTTTCTGCTATCGTTTCATTGGCTATTAGCATAAATTGTTCAATTATCTCATGGGCAAAGGTTGTTTCATATTTTGAAATCTTGCTTACTCTACCATCTACATCTAATTCAATCTTGCTCTCTGGAATATCTAAATTTAAATATCCATTTTCGAATCTTCTCTTCTTTAGAATATTTGCCAATTCTTCCATCCTTTTAAATTCTGGGATATATGGTTCATATTTTGCTAGTACTTTTTTGTCTGAGCCATCTATTATCTTTTGAACGTCTGTATAACTCATTCTTTCTGTTACTTGGATGATTCCTTTATAAATCTCAGAAGAGATGACTTTTCCTTTCTGGTCAATTTCCATACTACAAGATAAAGTAAATCTATCCTCTCCTGCATTTAAACTACAAATTCCATTGGATAGTTCTCTTGGCAACATAGGGATAACTCTTCCTAGCATATAAATACTAGTTCCTCGTATGAGAGCTTCTTGGTCTAATAAGCTATTCTCTTTTACATAGTAACTTACATCTGCTATGTGAACTTCCAATCGATAATTTCCATTTGCTAATTTTTCTACCCTTACTGCATCATCTAAATCTTTAGCATCTTCGCCATCAATTGTAAAAATAATTTTGTCTCTCTTGTCAATTCGGTTTGGTATCTCTTTTTTATCTACTTTATTCCCATATCTTTTTGCTTCTTCTACTACTGGCTCTGGAAATCTAGCTGGTAAGCCATGTTCTTTGATAAGAGAAAGCATATCCACTCCTGCCTCATTTACATTTCCTAGTACTTCGATTACTTTCCCTTCTGCTTTTTTTCCTTTTTGTGGATATTTTGTAATTTTTACTAAAACCTTATGATGACTTCTTGCTTTTCCAAAGTTCTTTTTGGCAATATAGATATCTGTTCCAAAGTTTTTATCATCTGGAACGACAAATCCAAAGGTTTTATTATTTTGAAAAATGCCAACTATAGTATCTTTTTCATGTTTTAATATTTTGACAATTTTTCCTTCTGCTTTTTTTATTTTATTTTTTTCTTCTGTAATTTCTATTAAAACACGGTCTCCATTTAGTGCATTTTGTGCGTGTTCTTTAGCAATATAAATTTCCTCTTCCTGCTCTGTTATTTTTACAAATCCAAATCCTTTTTGGTGTTTTCGATAATACCCCTCATAGTATATTTTTTCACTGATTCGATAACGATTTTTTCGGTTTTTTTGAATTTTCATTTCTAATTCTAATTTACCGATTGTTTCTAAAAATTCATTGTATTCCTTTTTGGGAACTTGCAACATGGTTGCTATTTCTTTTGCCCTCATTGGTACATAGTCTTTGTCTTTCATGAATGCTAAGATTTTCTCTTCTTTTTCTTTCATTCTTTTTCTTTCATTTCCTTTCTTTTTGGTTAAATGATTACACTTTTTAACTTCTTTCTTATTTTGTCAAAAAAAGGGTAGTTTTCTATTAAAAACCGCCCCTTTTCTTATTCCTTTTCTATGCCATATATAGGATTCCTAATGCAATTGTTAAGATTGCAAATACAATTGTTAAAATAATTGTCCATCTTTTTTGTTTTCCTTCTTTACTTCTTGCTTTGTTTTTTTCGAAGAAGTTTCCAGTTGATGAACCTGTTATGGTAGATGATAATCCTTCGTCTTCTTTGCTTTGCATTAGTGTTAATAGGATTAATACAAATGCTATGATCATATAAATTACTATCAATATTCCTTTTACAACTTCCATTTTATGGTTTCCTCCTAACGGTTTTTCTCATAATCACTTTTGTATTGTAACATATATTTTTTTTAAATGCAATTGTTTTTATCGATTTTATTTAAAATGCACCACGTTCCTATTGGTTCTGGCAAGTCTTGAAATGTCATTTTTTCTTTGCTAATAGGATGCTCTATGGTAAGTTCATATGCCCAAAGTGCAATTTGTTTTCCTTTTCCTCTGGTTCCATATTTTTGGTCTCCGAAAATACTATGTCCAAAGTGAGATAATTGCACTCGTATTTGGTGGTGCCTTCCTGTATGTAAATTTACTTTTACTAAACTTAAATCTTTTACTTCGTTGTATTTTATTACTTCATAATCTAGTTTTGCAAGTTTTGCATTTTTCTTTTCTTTCTTAACTACTTTACTTATATTGTGTCTTTCATCTTTATATAAATAGTCTTCTAATATTCCTGTTTGCTTTTCTATTTTTCCCTCTACTACTGCTAAATATTTCTTTTTTAAAATTCTTTCTCTTACTTGATTGCTTAATCTTGCTGCTGCTTTTGAAGTTTTAGCAAAAACCATAATTCCACCTACTGGTCTGTCTAATCTATGGACCAATCCTAAATAAACATTTCCTGGTTTGTTGTATTTTTCTTTTAAATATTTCTTTGCTAAGGTTAGCAGATCGATATCACCTGTTTTATCTGCTTGGGATGGAATATTCGGTATTTTTTCTACTATCATAATATGGTTATCTTCATAAATAACTTTTAAATCTTGCATTTATTTCTCCCATCTTCCATAAATTCCACATGGTAATACTAATTTGGATTCTTCTACTGGTATCCCTATTTCTCCACATTCTAATTTGCCTTTGTATTTTTTTCCTACGGTTAGACTTAATAGGTTTTGTAATACGGTGCTTGATATTCCTGTGGTATAAGAGTTGATTAAGAAAAATAGAGGATTGTCGGATAATACTTTTGTACATAGTTCTACTAAGTCATAAATATGCTCTTCAAATTGCCATACTTCTCCTTTTGCTCCTCTTCCATAAGAAGGTGGGTCCATAATAATAGCATCGTATTGATTCCCACGTCTTATTTCTCTGTTTACGAATTTTACAACATCATCTACGATAAATCGAACTGGTCTATTTTGTAATCCAGAGGAAGTAACATTTTCCTTAGCCCAAGTTGTCATTCCTTTTGAGCTATCTACATGACATACAGCAGCTCCTGCTGATAAACAAGCTACTGTTGCTCCACCTGTATAGGCAAATAGGTTTAATACTTTGATTTCTCTTTTTTCCGATTTGATTTTGTTCATCATCCAATCCCAGTTAACGGCTTGCTCTGGAAATAACCCTGTGTGTTTAAATCCCATTGGCTTAATGTTAAAGGTTAAATTTTTATAATGGATTTGCCATTGTTTTGGCAGCTTTTTGTTGTATTCCCATGCTCCTCCACCTGTTTTGCTTCTATGATAGGTAGCATTGATTTCTTTCCATTTCTTAGGATTACTTTTGTGCTTCCATATAATTTGTGGGTCTGGTCTAGATAACACTACATTTCCCCATCTTTCTAATTTTTGGCCATCTGCCATATCTAATATTTTATATTCTTTCCATTCGTTTGCTAATTTCATATTCTTTTTTTCGTAATAAAAAATATTACTATCCTCCTTATTTCAGAATAGTAATATTTTACCACATTTTTATATGTTTTGCAAAATTTTCATAAAACTATATATCATAACCATATTTAGAATAGAAAACATCATAAAAGCAATACTAGCAGTTGTTATTAATTTATGAGCTTTCATTGCTCTCATTATTTTCCCTCTCCATCTTGGCTTTTTGATAACTAACTTTTTTAACTTCGTATTATACCTAACTTCAAATAACTCCTCTTTTGCATATTCCATAAAAAATTCCCCCTTATCCTAGTCATTTATGCTTTTATGCCTGTCCTAAACTTACCAATGGTCAATTGGGGACAGGTACAACATGACCATTGATATATATATGCAAAACTTTTTAAATTATTCCTAAAATTCCAAATTTTCTAATTTATGTAAATCTATTGATTTTTTACTTGCTTTCGTGATATAATATAAATGATATTCTTGTGTCGGCAAGAGTCCTAAGGAGGTATATATATATGAATCCATTTGACATCTTCCTAGACACTTGTCTAGGAAGTTTGTTTTTATACTTGTGTAAATACACAAGTATCTATAACTTTTTTAAAGAAGGCAGTCCATCTCAATTGGAAATTGCCATTCTTATAACCTTTCTGATTGCAGCTTCTGCTATGGGAGAAGCTTGCGAACGCAAAAATATTATTATTTATGCGTTCGCATTGTTAGGAGCATTCTTTCTCCTAACAATTGTATTTGGGTTTTTCAGCCCAATGAGTTCACCAAAGCTCGTTGGGCTATGTATACTCCTACAAACCCTGTTCGCAGGGTTCGTAGGAGTACGGAAAAAATAAGCTAGAAGCCGACACTCTAGCTTATTTCCTTCTTTATTTTTTGTGCTAATTCTTTCGTAATGCCTTTTACTTCCATTAATGCTTCTATGGAAGCCTGTTTTATTTTCTCCACACTACCAAATTGTTTCAATAAAGCCTTTTTCTTCACTTCTCCAATTCCCGAAATCTCATCTAGCTCTGACTTTGTAATACTTTTTGCACGCAATTTTCTATGGTAAGTAATTGCTGTATCATGAACCGTATCTTGGAAATTAGTAATTAAATTCATTAAATTCTGTGAAATTGGTAGTTCATTTCTTTCTTCATCCATCAAAGCTCTTGTCTGATGTTTATCATTTTTAACCATACCAAATACAGGAATCTCTAAATTATATTTTTTGATTGCTTTCTTAGTCGCTCTTATTTGTGTAATTCCACCATCGGCAAAAATAACATCTGGTAAGCTTCCAAATCCGCCTTTCGGATTTTCAATCGAATGTTTTAATCTTCTTGTAATCACTTCTTCCATACATTTTGGATCATCTTGTCCATAAACTGTTTTTATTTTAAATCTTCTTGACAGATTTTTTTTAATCACGCCATCTTGCAGCACACACATTCCAGCAACAGTATACTCTCCTGCTAAATTGGAAATATCATAAGTTTCAATCTTTCTTGGTAATTTGTCTAACTTTAATACTGCTTTTAATTCTAGTAAAACTTCACTTTTATCTTTTTCTTTATTTTCTAATGTAACCTTTGCATTCTTTTCTGCCATTTCTACAAAACGTAGCTTTTCCCCTCGTTTTGGGCTTTTAATCTCCACTTTCTTTCCTAAATTTGTGGATAACCATTCTTCAATAGCCTCTTTATCTTCTATTTGTTCTCGTATCATAATTTTATTTGGGATATTCGGATTATCTAAATAATATTGTTTGATAAATCCTGATAAAATTTCTTTGTTTTCCATATCTTTTAGGTCTGTATAAAAATAATGTTCTCTTCCTATCATTTTACTTCCACGAACAAAGAAAATCTCAATACAAACTTGTAATTCTGATTTTGCAATTCCAATCACATCAATATCATTTTCTGATAGATTGGATACTTTTTGCTTTTCCGATACCCTCGTAATGGCTTGGATTCGGTCTCTTAGCATAGCTGCTTTTTCAAATTCCATCTTTTGAGATTCTTCTTGCATTTGCTTTTCTAGTTCTTTTACAATCTTATCTATTTTTCCCTCTAATAAATCCATAATCTCATTGATTTGTTCTCTATACTCTTGTTTGGTTACATATCCCATACAAGGAGCTAAACATCGATTGATATGATAATTTAAGCATGGTCTGTTTCTTTCCTTTAGCATTCTACATTGACGTATTTTATATTTTTGTTTAATAAAATCTACCATCTCTTTAGCTGCTCCAGGATTGGCATATGGACCAAAATATTTCGAACCATCATTCATTACCCTTCTTGTTATAAAAACTCCTGGATAATCAGATTTTAAATCTATTTTAATATATGGATATGTTTTGTCATCCTTTAATAAAACATTAAATTTTGGTCTATTTTTTTTGATTAAATTACATTCCAAAATTAATGCTTCTGCTTCATTATCAACTACAATGTATTCAAAATGGTCAATTAAACTTACCATTTTCTCAATTCTTGCTGTTTTATCTGTTTTTCTAAAATATTGCCTTACTCTATTTTTTAATGAAACGGCTTTCCCTACATAAATAATCGTATCTTCTTTATCTCTCATAACATAAACACCAGGTTTATGGGGTAATTTTTTTAATTCCTCTTCTATTTGAAACATTACTTTCTCTTCCTTTTTTCTGATTCCATTCTCTTTTTATTTTGCCTCCTTTTTGTCATTTTGTCAAGCTTCTCCTTTTTTTAATTTCTCATGTTTTTCTGCCATAATAAAAGAAGCTATTTCTAGCTTCCTTCTATGAATCCATATATTTATATTGTTACTATAAATTTCTTATTTTTTGTTTACTAAATCTTTTAATGCTTTACCAGCTTTGAAAACTGGAGCTTTTGATGCAGGTATTTTGATTTCTTCTTTCGTTTGTGGGTTTCTACCTTTTCTAGCTGCTCTTTTTCTTACTTCAAAAGATCCAAATCCAACTAATTGAACTTTTTCTCCTTTTTTTAGTGAGTCTGTTACAACTTCTACAAAAGCGTTAACTGATGCTTCAGCTGCTTTTTTTGTTTCTCCTGTTTTTGCAGCTATTGCTGCGATTAATTCAGCTTTGTTCATTTCAATTACCTCCTATAAGATATAATGTATATGTAGTATCTATTGTCTGAACAAAACAATAAATGTACTACTATTTAACTTAATTCGCCAAAAATAGCTAAAACCCTTCTTTTTTTCTCATTTTTTTCAATATTTTTAGTATATTTTCAGCTTTTCTAATAATTTACAGATTTTTTCTCCTGCTGGTAACCTACCAATTTCTTCTTTATTAAATACCTTTAAAGCCACAATTGCCAACGCATAGATGATTACTGCAATTACTATTGCTACTATTGTAGCCAATTTTGCACGAATTATTCCTAAAAGATTTAAATATAGATAATACGAGCAAACTCCCATAATTGCTGTTGCCAATACTGGTTTTATAACAAATTTTGAAAATGTTAAATCTAATTTTATATTTTTGATTAAAGAAGTGATAGCAATGGCAAAAGCTACTACATGACAAGCAACCGATGCCCATGCTGCTCCTTTTACTCCGATTTCTGGAATAGGTACTAACACTAAATTTAATATCAATTTTACAATTACTCCGCAACCTAATGATATGGCTGGTATTTTCAATTTTCCATATCCTTGTAAAGCTCCATTAATCGTTTGGTCTAATATTGTAAACAAAATGGTTAAAGAGCTAATTTGCAATATCATAGCTCCCTCACTTGCATTTGGGAATAGTAAATTTAAAATCGGTTCTGCAAAAATACACATTCCTATTGTACAAGGAAGTCCTATTAGCATAGAAATTAGTAAAGAAAATGAGGTTTTTTGTGTAATTGTTTTTCTGTCTTTTCTTGCTTTTGCTGCTGCTATTGCTGGTACTAATGCAGTACTAAAAGCAACATTAATCGATAACGGTAAACTTGTTAGGGTATCTACTTTTCCCCCTAATATGCCATATTGTGCCAGTGCCATATCTTCTGACATAAATTGCTTTAAGCTTCTTACTACCGTAAAAGAATCTATGTTTTTATTTAAAGATGACATGATGGCTGTCAATGCAATTGGAATGGATACCAATAAGATTTTTTTGATAATCGTATGAACTCTTTCGTATTTATAATTTACAGTAGATTTAATTTCTGTTGCAATTTCTCTTTTTCTAGTTTCATAATACAAGTATAAATAACCAAATCCCGACATAGTTGCCAAAGTGGTTGCCAAAGTGGCCCCTCCTGCCATCCATTCTGTTGATACATTAGAAATAATGGCAATGATTTCTACCACTATAATAGTAAGTGCTGTTTTAAATACTTGCTCTAAAGTTTGTGACCTTGCTGTTGCTTTAATATTTTGTCTTCCATTAAAATATCCTCTCATAACAGAAGAGATAGCAACAAAAAAGATAGCTGGTGACAAGGCTACCAATGTCATTTCTGCTTCTGGTATTTGTAACCAATAATTTGCCATTACATTCGCACCTAAAAACAACATTAAGCTTCCTACTAAACCAATTACTGCAAATGTCGCAAAAGCAATTTTGAAAATTCTATGTGCCCCTTTATGGTCTCCGTAAGGCAACTCTTTCTGATACTAATTTTGAAATAGCATTTGGAACTCCTATGGAAGAAACCGTAAGTAACATAGCATAAATTTGATAGGCTGCTGCTACAATTCCATTTCCTTTATCTCCAAATCCTTGTCGGTTAGTTAAATACAAGGTATATATTAATCCCAATACTTTAACTAAAACCTGCGAAAAGATAAGGGTTATCACACCTTGCATAAAGGTTTCTTTTTTTGGTACTCTATTTCCTGCTGCTTCTTTTGTCATCCAATCACTCCTAATCTATTTATCTTCTATTTTAATTGTACTTTCTTATTATAAATTTAATTACAAAATTATTCAATACTTCCTACTATTTTTTTAATGTATCACAATAAACACTTACATAAAGGTTTCTTTTTTGTGGAAAATTATTGAATCCTAAATACTAAAAAAGATTTTGGTACCATGTTAATGTTCCAAAATCTTTTTTTTTAAGCCAATTCTTCATTTCCTATTGTTTTATCAATATTTGGTAATAATTGTTTCTTTCTTGAAACAACGCCTTCTAAAAAGGCACAATTGTTTTCTAAATTCACACTAAATGCTTTTTCTACTATTTCTGATTTTTCGCCCAATACCATGATTTCTGTATTGCTATCTAAAATATCTGTAATAGCTAGTACAAAAATATGTAATCCCTTTTTTACAATTTCTTCATTCATAGCTGTTTCTAATTCTTCTTGTCTTTTTAATACCTCTTGAATGCTTACCGTATTTACTTGAGCAATGACAAATTTTATTTCATCTTTTTCTAGACTTTTTGCATCTAAATTAACAAGTTCTTTTGCTGTAAAGTCTTCTAAATTAGTTCCTGCTTTTAACATTTCCATTCCATATTGGTTTACCTCTATTTTTGCTATTTTGGCTAATTCTTCTAATGCCTTTCTATCTTGTTTGGTAGTGGTTGGTGATTTTAATAAAAGCGTATCTGATATAATAGCACTTGCCATTAATACCGCTTCTTTCTTTTCAATCTCAAGCCCCTTTTGTTTAAATTCTTCAAAAAGGATGGTAGATGTACATCCATATGGTTTCGCATTATAATATAGTGGTTCTGCTGTTTCAAAGTTAGCTATTCTGTGGTGGTCTGTTACAGATAAAATTTTTGCTTTTTCAATTCCTTCTACACTTTGCCCAAATTCGTTGTGATCTACTAAAATTACTTTTTGTCCTTCTTCTACCTTTTTGATTAATTCTGGTGCTTCCATTCCTAAATACTTTAATACATATTGTGTTTCTTTATTTAAATTTCCTAAACGAACTGCCTTTGTATCACTTTCCCCATTTTTCTTGTCTAATATTTCCTTTACAAGACTTGAACAGATAGTATCTGTATCTGGATTTTTGTGCCCAAAAATTAAAACTTTTTCTTCCATATTTTACTCCTTCTCTTTTCTTGGTATTCCTACCTTATTTCAAATTTTGGTTTTATTATATGATTTTTCTAATTACTTGTCAATATTATTCTTTTCTATACTTTTTACAATTTCTTCTAATTCTTCTTTCTTAAATTGATATTTCTGATTGCAAAAGTGGCATACTAATTCTGCTTTTCCATCGGTATTTATGATATCCTCTATTTCTTTTTTTCCTATCGTGGCAAATGCTTCTTTCATATGTTCTTTAGAACAATTGCATTCATAAACAGGTGTGATATTTTCTTCGATTATTTTTACGTTTTTATCTCCTGTTACTTTTTTAGCAATTTCTAATAAGCTTACCTTCTCATCTAACATTTTTGAGATGGCTCCTGCCTTAAAAATAGCCTGTTCTACTTGTGCAATTTCTTCTTGCGTAGCATCTGGCATAGCATGGATTAAATATCCTCCTGCTGCTTTTACTCCATCTTTATTCACTAAAACGCCTAATGCAACTGCTGATTGTCTTTGTTCTGAATGAACAAAGTAATTGGTAAAGTCATCTGCAATTTCTCCTGAGGTTAGTGGAGAGATTCCAATATATGGTTCTTTTAATCCTATGTCTTTTATGACATGAATATATCCTTCCTGTCCTACTGCTCCTCCTACATCTAATTTTCCAAATTCGTTTAAAGGTAAATCAACATAAGGATTTCCTACATATCCTTTTACTTTTGGTCCATTGCTAGCAGTTGTTAGCATACTTCCTATTTCACCATTTCCTTTGATTTGTATGGTTAATTTGTCGGTTTTATTTTTCATTTCTTGTGCCATTAGGCAAGTAATCGTAAGCAATCTACCAAAAGCTGCTGTCGCTAATGGACTTAAATCGTGTATTTTTCTTGCTTCTTCTACTAATTTTGTCGTATCTATACATACAATTGATATTTTTCCATGATGTGCTAAAAATTTTGTAATTTTATCTGTCATTTTCATTCTCCTCTTTCTTCTTATCTTATTTCTCTATTTTTCTTCCTTTTCTATCTGAATTATCTTTTATCCCATTTAATAATACGAAGTCTTTGAATACAAGGAGAGTATAATTTTTTATTATACTCCCCCTTATTAACTTTTATTGAATTAATCCTGTTTTTGAAACATATCTTTTCCCACTCCACATATTGGGCAAACCCAATCTTCTGGTATATCTTCAAATGCTGTTCCTGGAGCAATTCCACTATCTGGATCTCCTTTTTCTGGATCGTATATATATCCACATGCTAAACATACGTACATTTCTTTTTCACCCCCTTAGCCGAAATTTTTTTGCCTTATTGATGTATTTCAAACATATCTTTTCCTTCTCCGCAAACTGGACAAACCCAGTCTTCTGGTAAATCTTCAAATGGTGTTCCTGGTTTAATTCCTGCTTTTTCATTTCCAAATTTAGGATTATAGATATATTTACACTCCACACATTCATATCTTTGTGTGTCTGATCTTTCTTCTTGAAAATTCTTATATCCTAATCCTATTGCTACTATTACCATTAATAGGAATGATAATGCTTTCCATATTCCACTATCTAATAGTATAACCGCAAATATCCCAAATGTTGCACCAATTCCATATAAAATTAAAACCGTTTGTTTTTGACTAAATCCTTTTCTTACAATTTTATGATGTAAATGCCCTTTATCTGCTTTAAATATTGCTTTAATCGATTTTCCTTTTATAACTCTTCTAATAATTGCCCATAAAGTATCAAATATTGGAAGTCCTAATACAATTAGTGGTAATACAATAACTGCTATGGTATAAGTTTTTGCCACTCCTAATATTGATATAATGGATAAAGAAAACCCTAAAAAGTTAGAACCTGTATCTCCTATAAAAGTTCTTGCTGGTGCAAAGTTAAATGGTAAAAATCCAACTAATGCTCCTGCCAATGCTGTGATTAAGATAATGGATACTAAGGGTGAAGCATTTAGTACAAAAATAACTAATAATGAGATAGCAGAGATAACAGAAATCCCAGCTGCTAATCCATCTAGTCCATCAATTAAATTAATGGCATTGGTTACTCCCACAATCCATATCACTGTTACTATAATAGAAAATATTTCTCCTAACTGTGACGTATTAAAAAAAGCTAAATCAATATCTCCTATTCTTACTCCAAATGCTACTACAATCATGGCAGCTATGACTTGTCCTACCAATTTTGTAAGCGGTTTGATTGTTTTTATATCATCTACTATACAAGTTATACTAATTACAATCATTCCAAGGAACATTCCTAATAATTTCATACCATAATTTTCTGGTCCAAATAGATTTATTGTATTTTCCATACTCATTACAATTAATAAGTAAATAACAGATACCAAAAATCCTAAAATTACTGCTGGTCCACCAAATTTTGGCATTGCTTTTTTATGCATTCTTCTTTCATCTTTTGGGACATCTACTGCTCCTATTTTGTGTGCCATCCTAATGGTATATGGTGTTGCCATAAAAGCTACAATAAAGGCTAGTAAAAATGCGATTGCTACATCTCCCCACATAGTTTTAAGCCTCCTATTTCATGTTTTCGTTTTCTATTTCCTCAATTAATTTAATTCTTTCTTCATGTCTTCCACCTTCAAATTCAGTGGCAAGCCACATTCTTACAATACATATTGCTTCATTGGTAGATACGGCATCTGCTCCAATGGCTAAGATATTGCTATCATTATGTAACTTTGCATATTTGGCTGTAAATTCATCATGGCAAAGGGCACATCTAGCCCCTTTGATTTTGTTTGCTACTATACTCATTCCAATCCCAGAACGACAAATTAAGATTCCTTTTTCACATTGTTTATTTACTACCTCTTCTGCAACTTCTTTTGCTATATTAGGATAATCGACTCTTTCTTCATTCATACATCCTAAGTCTTTATATGTTATTTCTTTTTCTTCTAAATATTTTTTGATTTCTTCTTTTAATTTATATCCTCCATGGTCACATCCAATTGCTATCATATTTCTCTCCTCCTTGTCTTTTTCTGTTTTCACTATACCATAAGTTTTGGCATTTTACAATAATTTTATTTAAAAAAGCCCTCCTCCCTATACTTTTTTAATGGATTTTGCTAAATTACTTGCAAATCCTTAAAAAATATGATAAAATATCAAATGTTATATAATGTATTAAGACTAAGAGGAGGTGCTTAAAAGAAATGCCAAATATTAAATCAGCTAAAAAAAGAGTTAAAGTAATTGAGAAAAAAACTTTAAGAAATAATATGATTAAATCTGGATATAAATCAGCTGTTAAAAAATTTGAAGAAGCTGTTAATACTGGAAATGTAGAAGAAGCAAAAGTATTATTCGCAGAAGCTATGAAAAAAATTGACCAAGCTTGCAGCAAAGGTGTTATTGTAAAAAACACAGCAGCTAGAAAAAAATCTAGTTTATCTAAAAAATTAAATGCAGCTATGGCTTAAAGCACAAAATAAAGATTATGCATAGTTTTTATTTTAATAAGGGGATATTCTAATAAAAGAATATCCTTATTTTTTATATCCTAGCTTTATCCTGCTAACTATTTCCATTGTTTTTCCTAGTTTCCTATGGTACGATAAGAATAGATATTTTAGAAATAGAGGTGGATTATGGTTAAGAAGATTTTTGATAGTTATAAAAGTTTTGAGCGAATCACTTGTAAAATTTTAAAAAGTGGCTTGGAATTTTGCTTGCTTTTGTGTGTATTATCTGTTTCTATTTTACTTACTTATAATTTATTGATTCCATCTCCAATGGTTTATTACATAGGAATTAGTTTGTTTAAACTTAGCTTAATTTTTGGAATTGAGTTCATTATTTGTGGGTTTGTAACAGATGGTATTAAAAAGCAATTAATTTAAAAATATAGGGTATTCTTAAATTAGAATATCCTATATTTTGTATTATTATGATTTTAATTCTTCTAAAAACATTTGGTTCAACATTTGTGGATTTGCTTTTCCCTTCGTTTGTTTCATCGCCTGTCCTACTAAGAAACCTAATGCCCTATCTTTCCCTGCTTTGTAGTCTACAATGGATTGAGGATTTGCTTCTAAGATGTTTTTTACTACTTCTTTAATCGCACCTTCATCGGAAATTTGAATCCACCCTTTTTCTCTTATGATTTCTTCTGGGTCCCTTGGGTCTTCAAATAATTCAACTAAAACTTTTTTACCTATACTTGAACTAATGGTTCCTTTGTCAATTAGAATAACCAATTTTCCCAATTGCTTAGCATCAAATGGTATTTGGTTTGGCTCCCTTTCTGTTTCGTTTAGTATTCTTGATATATCTGATATAATCCAGTTATTAACTGCTTTTGGATTCTTACATACTTGAATCGCATTTTCAAATAAGTCTGATAAATATTTAGAAGATGTAATAATATTGGCATCTTTTTGTGACAACTTATATTCTTCTAAATATCTTTGTTTTCTACTTTCTGGAAGTTCTGGTAAATCATTTTTGATATTTTCTATATATTCTTCTGAAAGTTTGATGGCTACTAAATCTGGATCTGGGAAGTAACGGTAATCTTGTGCATCTTCTTTATCTCTCATAGAAAAAGTCTTTCCTGATACTTCATCCCATCTTAGTGTTTCTTGTTCAATTTTCCCACCATTTTCGATGACTTCGATTTGTCTTTCGATTTCATACTCAATTCCTCTTATTATACTTCTAAAAGAGTTCATATTTTTCATTTCTGTACGTGTTCCCAGTTTTTTATCGCCTTTTTTCCTAATCGAAACATTAACATCTGCTCGAAAGGACCCTTCTTGCATCTTACAGTCAGATACTTCAATATATTCTAAAATTGATTTTAGTTTCTTTAAATATAATTCTACTTCTTCTGTTGTTCTAAAATCTGGCTCAGATACAATTTCAATTAATGGTACCCCTGCTCGATTTAAATCCACTAAGGTTCCTCCACCAAATTCATCATGATTTAGTTTTCCTGCATCTTCTTCGATATGAATTCTAGTAATTCCAATTGTTTTTTTTCCATTACTTGTTTCAATTTCAATTTTTCCGTGTTCACATAATGGTTTATCAAATTGAGAAATTTGATATGATTTTGGTAAATCTGGATAAAAATAATTTTTCCTATCGTTTTTACTATCTCTTGCAATTGTACAATTGGTTGCCAATCCTGCTTTGACTGCATATTCTACTACTTTTTCGTTTAGTACTGGTAAAGTTCCTGGCATTGCCATACAAATTGGACAGGTTTGTGTATTGGGTGCTGCTCCAAATTCTGTTGGACAAGAACAAAATATCTTTGTCTTGGTTGAAAGTTCTGCATGGACTTCTAGCCCCATAACTACTTCATAATCTTCTTTTGCCATTAGTTTGCACCTCCCTTGAATGTTGGTTGATAATTTTCTCTAAATTTAATTTTTTGTTCCAATGTATAAGCTGCATTTAATATAGTTTCTTCACAGAATTTATTTCCAATTAATTGCATACCAATTGGCATACCTTGACTATCAACGCCACAAGGAATTGAGATTGCTGGAAGTCCAGCAATATTAACAGATACTGTACAGATATCTGATAAATACATTTCTAATGGATTTGAAGTCTTTGAGCCAATATCAAAAGCTACTGTTGGTGAAGTTGGTGTTACAATTATATCATATTTCTCAAAAGCTTTCTCGAATTGTTTCATAACTAGTGTACGAACTTGTTGTGCTTTTTTATAGTAAGCATCATAATATCCTGATGATAATACATAAGTTCCTAAAATAATTCTTCTTTTTACCTCTGTTCCAAATCCTTCACTTCTTGACTTTTTAAATATTTCTTTTAAGCTTTTAGCATCTTTTGCTCGATATCCATAACGAATTCCATCAAATCTTCCTAAATTTGAACTTGCTTCTGCACAAGCAATAATATAGTAAGTAGCTAAAGAGTAATTTGCCACATCTAGTGAAAATTCTTCAATTTCTGCCCCTAATTTTTTATAAGTTGTAATTGCCTTTTCTAAAGAAGCTTTTACTTCTTCGTTGATTCCTTCTGCAAAAAATTCTTTTGGAACTCCTATTTTTAATCCTTTTACATCATTTTTTAGACATTTGGTATAATCTACTTTTTCTCTATCACTTGAAGTAGTATCTTTTTCATCCTGTCCAGCTATTAAATTTAATAACAAGCTACTATCATACACATCTTTGGTAATTGGTCCTATTTGATCTAATGAAGATGCAAATGCAACTAGTCCATATCTTGATACCAATCCATAGGTTGGCTTTAATCCAACTACTCCACAAAAACTAGCTGGTTGTCGAATCGAACCTCCGGTATCAGAACCTAATGCCCATGGTACCATTCCAGCTGCAACAGCTGCTGCTGATCCTCCTGAAGAACCTCCTGGTACTTTATTTAAATTCCATGGGTTTCTTGTCTTTTTAAAATAAGAATATTCAGTTGAACCACCCATAGCAAACTCATCCATGTTTAGTTTTCCTAAATTTATTATATTTTCATCATTCAATTTTTCTACTACAGTTGCATCATATGGTGCGATAAAGTTTTCTAACATTTTCGAACTACAAGTTGTTTTGACTCCTTTTGTACACATATTGTCTTTAATTCCAATTGGAATTCCAGCGAATTCTCCATTTATTTCTCCCTTGCTTACCTTTTCTTCTATGTCTTTTGCTTGTTTATTGGCTTCATCTGTTAGAGTCGTAACAAAGGCTTGTACGTCTTTTTCTTTTTCATTGATTCTATCTATATAGGCTCTTACTATATCTGGTATTGTCAATTCTTTGCTTTTCAATTTTTGTTGCAATTCATGAACCGTTAATTCTGTGATATTCATTCATTTTCCTCCTCTATTCTTGTAATCTACCTTTATGATTTTCTTCTCTATCTTAATCTTACCATTTAAGTATTTAAAGCACCTTTGGTATTTTAAACATATTTTGTTCCTTTTCTTCTGCATTTTGTAATAAAGCTTCTATTTCTTTAAATTTCTTTATTTCATCTTTTCTAAATCTATTTTTTGCCTCATTTGCTCCTATTGTAATCGTTAATCCTTCTACTGGAGCATTATTTACAATATTAGCAAAATTTAATATTTCTTGTAAGTTTTCTAAATATTTATCTACTTCACTTTCTTCTAAATTTAGACTTGCTAAATTGGCTATGTGTAAAAGTTCTTCTTTGCTTACTTGCATACTCTCATCTCCTCTATTTAATTTGCTTTTTATTATATCCTTTTTTTGACAAAAAAACAAGCCCTAATTGGCTTGTTTTCTATAATTTATGGTTTTCTTATTGGAAACTATTTTAATTCAATTACAGCTCCAACTTCAGCAAATTTAGCTTTTAATTCTTCAGCTTCTTCTTTGCTTACTCCTTCTTTCACTGTTTTTGGTGCTCCATCAACTAATTCTTTCGCTTCTTTTAATCCTAATCCTGTAGCGTCTCTAACTACTTTGATAACTTTAATTTTTTGATCTCCAGCTTGTGCTAATACAACATCAAAAGATGATTTTTCTTCTTCTGCTGCTCCAGCTGCTCCAGCTGCTGCAGGTGCTGCTGCAGCTACTGCTGATACTCCATATTTTTCTTCGATAGCTTTTACTAAGTCATTTAATTCAACAACTGTTAAAGCATCGATTTGTTCAATTATTTTTTCTATTTTTTCCATTTTAAAATCCTCCTAAATTTTGTTTTTAGTGATATAAGTTCACTACTCTTAATTCATTTTTGGTTATTTCTAAGTTAACCACTCTTTTATTGTTTCTTATTCAGCTGCTGTTTCCTCTGCTTTTGCTTCTTCTGTTGCTGGTACATTAACTACTACTTTTTCTCCAGATTCTTCTTTTTGTTTTTTAACTTCGTTTAATGCAACTGCAACTTTTGAAATATTGGATAGTAAAGCTCCAGCAAGCATAGATAATAATGTTTCTCTTGATGGTAATTTTGCTAATGTAATCATTTCTTCTGCTGTCATTACTTTTCCATCAATCACTCCACCTTTAATTTTGTAGAATTCATTATCTTTGCTAAATTTGTAGATTGCTTTTAAAGGTTCTAAATAGTCTTCATTGCTCATTATTACAGCTGTTGGTCCTATTAATTGTTCTTCTAAACCTTCAATTCCACATTCTTGTAACGCTCTTCTTGTTATGTTGTTTTTGATAACATTACAAGAAGCATTTGTATTTCTTAGGTCTCTTCTTAATTGTGTATCATCTGTTACATTAATTCCTCTGTAATCTGTTAAAAGTATTAGTTTTGAATTTTTCATTTTTTCTGCTAATTCTTTTACTTCTTCTTTCTTTTGATTTAGTATTTTTTCACTTGCCATTTATTTTTTCACCTCCTAAAAATAATTTATCATAAAAATGAATAACACTCTTCTAGTTCCTCCAAGGCAAACTAAAAGAGTGATTAACTTCTCTTTTCTTTACCTCGGTAGGACTTATAAAATCTGCCTACTGTCTTTGGCTTTTTTTAATGTTTTACTTCGTTTCTTTATTTTTGATTAATAAAGATACTTGGTCCCATTGAAGTTGCAATTGCAACGCTCTTGATGTATTGTCCTTTTGCTGCTGCTGGTTTTGCTTTTATAATAGCATTTATGATAACATCATAATTTTCTAATAATTTATCTGCTCCAAATGAAACTTTTCCAAATCCTAAGTGAATAATATTGTTTTTGTCTAATCTATATTCCACTTTACCTGATTTAATTTCATTGATTGCTTTTGTTACATCCATTGTAACTGTTCCTGATTTAGGGTTTGGCATTAGTCCTTTTGGTCCTAATACTTTACCTAATCTTCCTACTACTCCCATCATGTCTGGTGTTGCTACTACTACATCGTAATCAAACCATCCATCATTTTGGATTTTTGGAATTAATTCTTCTGCTCCAACAAAGTCTGCTCCTGCTTTTTCTGCTTCTTCTGCTTTTGGTCCTTTGGCAAATACTAATACTCTTTGTGTTTTACCTGTACCATTTGGAAGTACAACTGTACCTCTAACTTGTTGGTCAGCGTGTTTTGAGTCAACTCCTAATTTTACATGTAACTCAAGTGTTTCATCGAATTTTGGTTTTGGCATTTTTTCAATAATTTCTAAAGCCTCTTTCGCTTCATATTCTTTTGTTTTATCAACTAATTTTACGCTTTCTGCGTATCTTTTTGATTGTTTCATTTTTCTTTACCTCCTTTGGTTCTAATGAGCTATGCTCTCCCAATATTTTTTATTTATTTTAATCTGTTACTACAATTCCCATTGATCTAGCAGTTCCTTCTACCATACTCATAGCTGTTTCGATAGAAGCTGCATTTAAGTCTGGCATTTTTTGTTCAGCAATTTCTTTTACTTGTGCTTTTGTTATTTTAGCAACTTTTTCTTTGTTTGGTTTTCCTGAACCTTTTTGAATTTTAATTGCCTTTTTGATTAATACTGCAACTGGTGGTACTTTTGTTATAAACTCAAAAGATTTATCTTTATAAACTGTTATAACGACTGGAATGATCATTCCAGGTTGATTTGCAGTTCTGTCATTAAATTCTTTTACGAATTGCATAATGTTAACACCACTTGAACCTAAAGCTGGACCTACTGGTGGAGCTGGTGATGCTTTTCCTGCTTCTATTTGTAATTTGATAATATTTGAAATTTCTTTTTCTGCCATTTTAATGGCACCTCCCTTTTTTATTTGACTTTTTGTACTTGTGAAAATTCTAATTCTACTGGTGTTTCTCTACCAAACATGGATACTAGAACTTTTACTTTATGTTTTTCTGTATTGATTTCTTGAACTGTACCTACAAAGCCTTCAAATGGACCATTCATAACTTGTACTTGTTCATTTACTTCATAATCTACATTGACTGGAACATCTTCAAATCCCATATTTCTGATTTCTTCATCTGTTAATGGAATTGGGTCTGTTCCCGAGCCTACAAATCCAGTAACTCCTCTTGTATTTCTTACAATATACCAAGACTCTTCTGTTACTATCATCTTAATTAATACATAACCAGGAAAAACTTTTTTCAAATTTGTTTTTCTTTTTCCATCTTTAATTTCAATTTGTTCTTCCATTGGAACTATAATGTCAAAGAAAAAATCTTCTAATTCTCTGTTTTTTATAGTTTTTTCTAAGTCTGTTTTAACTTTATTCTCATAACCAGAATAAGTATGTACAACATACCATCTAGCCACCATATCATAATCCTTTTGAGACATTTTTTTAGGCCTCCTTTAATTCTTATTACTCGGCATTGTTTTCTGAATTATTTTCACTTTCTGCATTCTCGTTTGTTGCTTCTGTATTCTTTTCATTGTTTGCACTTTCATCAGATGTTGTGTTACTTGTACTAATTACTTCTTTTATTTTGTTTACTCCATATTTGTTTAGAGTTTCAAATGTTAAATCTAATACAAAAACAATTGCAGCTGTAACTAATACAATTGTTATAACTGCTACTGTGTTATTTAGTAGTTGCTTTGGTGTCGGCCAACTGACTCTTTTTAACTCAGCTTTAAAGTCTTTTGAAAAACTTTTTTTATTTTTATTGTTTTCTTTTTTATTCTTTGTTTCTTTTTTAGCCATTTTATATCCTCCTTAAAATAGCTCTTTTCACTATTTAGTTTCTTTGTGTGTCGTGCGTTTTTTACAGAATTTACAATACTTAACGATTTCTAATCTGTCTGTATTATTTCTTTTATTTTTTGAAGTCATATAATTTCTTCTTTTACATTCTGTACATTCTAATGTTATATTTTCTCTTGGTCCTTTTGCTGCCATTTCAATACACCTCCGTATTTCTAACCTTTTACTTTTTTGAAACGATGTGATCGTATGTCCGTAATTACATACGCTCAAATATTTTACCATTTTTTTCTTCTTATGTCAATGGATTTGTTTTAAAAATTTACTTATTTCCCGATTTTTTCTTTCTTTTTTGTACCGAAAATCCAAATCGCCCTATTTTCTTTCCTAAAGAGTAATAATGTCCATTTGAATAAGCAATTAAGTCACATTTTGAAATATCAAAAGCTCCTTTTTCATCTATATATTTTTTATCACTATTAATTCCTAATACTTCTGCTATAAACATATGATGAGAACCTAATTTTTTTACTTCCTTTACCTTGCATTCTACTGATACTGGACTTTCTTTTATCATGGGACATTTTACAAAATTTGCTTTTTCTTTATGTAAGTTCATTTCTTTAAATTTATCTACTTTAGCTCCTGTTTTTACCCCACACCAATCGGTTGCTCTTGCTAAATTTTGATTCGTTAAATTAATAACAAATTCACCTTGTTCTTTGATTAGCTTATATGAATGGCGTGTTGGTCTTACTGATATATATACCATTGCAGGATTTGTATTTAAAATGCCTGTCCATGCAACTGTTATAATATTTGATTTTTCCATGGTTCCACAACTTACCATAACAGCTGGTAGTGGATATAAAAAGGTTCCTGGTTTCCATAGTACTTTACTCATTTTATTTTATCCTCTTTCTTTTTTTATTTTCTTAGTTATTATATCATTTATACTCAAAAAAGAAAAGCACAAATCAAGCATCTTCCTGATTTCTACTTTCCTTCTCGCTAATATGTAATAATTTAAAATAAAAAAAATCTAGCAACAACCTATCTTCCCAACAGGGTAACCCGCAAGTATTTTCGGCACATTTAGGCTTGACTTCTGTGTTCGGAATGGGAACAGGTATTACCCTAAATGTCATCGTCACTAGAAAATTATAGTGTGAAAGCACACTCAAAAATACATAGATGAAATATTTGGTTCGTTTTAGTTTTATCGATTAACTTCTTTTTAAATTGTGGTTAAGCCCTCGATTTATTAGTATTGGTCAGCTTAATGTATTACTACACTTACACCTCCAACCTA
>JAAWAM010000031.1 GCA_022792135.1 Clostridia bacterium | reverse complement strand
TTAAAATTATCACTAATTTAAAATTATCTATATGAAATCAAAAGTGATTTACTAAAAGAATCTGAAACAATGGATTTTATTGATTTATGTAAAAGTATGAGAATTGTAGATGGAACACCAGAATATATGAAACCTTTGAATGTAGGGTTAATGTTCTTTAATGATGAACCACAAAAATTCTTTCCATATTCGCAAATAGAAGTAGTAGACTTAAGAAATGGTCCAGAAGGTGATGATATGACAGAGCAAATATTTAAAGGACCAATAGATAGTATGATAAAAAGTGCTTTAACATATATTAAAAATACTGTTATTGTAGAAAAAATATTAAAGATAGATGGACAAGCAGAAGCGGTAAGATTTTTTAATTATCCATATCAAGCAATAGAAGAGGCATTAGTAAATGCAGTTTATCATAGGCGGATATGATGTAAGAGAGCCAGTAGAAGTAAGAATAATGGAAGATAGAATTCATATAGTAAGTTATCCAGGACCAGACCGTTCAATAAGTGAAAAATCAATTGAAGATAAAAATATGATAGCAAGAAAATATAGAAATCGTAGAATTGGTGAATTTTTAAAAGAGTTAAAATTAACAGAAGGTAGAAATACAGGTGTACCTAAAATAAAAAGAGCATTAAAAAATAATGGTTCAAAAGAGCCAGAGTTTGAAACAAATGAAACAAGAGATTATTTTATTACAACAATATTTATGCATGATGGATTTGAAAATGAAATAAAAGACCGACCAAGAACCGACTAAGTTAAATAAACAAGAAATAAAGATATTAGAATTTTTAAAAGATAAAGCTATAGATCAAATTGATTATTTTGTGATTACGCATGGAGATATAGACCATAGTGGAGGAACTAAAGATATAATAGATAATATAAAAATAGAAAATATCTTTATGCCACATGGGATAAAAGAAAGTGAAGAAGAATATCAAAAAATAAAAAACTTAGCCGATCAAAAAGGAATAAAAATATCTAAAGTTGAAGTTGATCAGGAATTTAATTTAGACGTTGCAAATTTTAAAATTGTATCAGTTAAAAATGATATGAATTGCGAAAAGAATGACAGTTCAATAGCAATAAGATTAAGCTACTTTAATACAAATTACTTATTTATGGGAGATATAACAACAGAGATAGAGAAAGAAATAAAATGTGATACAGTAGATATACTGAAAGTAGGCCATCATGGATCTAGTAGTAGTACATCTATAGAATTTTTAGAAAGAGTAAAACCTAAATATGCAATTATTTCAGCAGGAAACAATAAGAAATATAATCATCCATCAGAAGAAGCTTTAGAAAGATTAAGAAATTTTGGGATTCAAGATAATAATATATACATAACTAAAGAGCAAGGTACAATTTGGGGTATAAGTGACGGAGAAACTATTGATATAGAATGCAGAGAAGATATTAATTTAGATGGCACAGGGCAATTAGGTTATAAGAACATATTTTTCGTATGTTCTTTTTTTCTAAATAAAAACTGTAAAATGTAGTGTTACAATTGATATGAAACAAGCACTATCAAAAATATAGAAAAATTTGCAAATCATAATAGGATATGGTATAATAACTTAGTACAAAAGTGAAAAACTTTAAAGAGGTGTAAAAATGGAAATACTCACAGTAATATATCTATTAATATTTATTATATTTGCCTTAATAGCATATGCCATATTCCAAATAAAACTATTTGGAATGAAAGTAAAAGATTTTTGGACTTTTATTGAGGCAAACCAAATGCTAGAAAAATTATATAAATTTGCAAAGCAATACGAAAATATGTCACCACAAGAACAAATCATATATTTAGCAGAAGCAGAAAGAATATTTAAAGCTTTTGATAATGTACCAAACGAACTATGGGAAGAAGAATACGATAAATATAAAGAAGTGTTAACAAAATACAAAGATATAAAAATGCTAAGATGGGCATCAACAGTAAATAAAAGTGGATTTTAGAAATCCACTTTTATAGCTTTATAATCATTAAACTTAAAGTTAAGTAAGCATAACGAAATGCCCTTTTCATAAATAATCTAGATTTTAAAATTTCAAAGGTTTCAGACATGGCACAATATTTATCCACAAAAGTTAAAATAAAACCTTCGAATGATTTCGGAAAGCTAACAGTAACAGGCCACATATGTTTACAAATCATATCTTTTTCCTTTTCGTTTAAATCAAATAATTTACAGGCATTTTCACAAGCCTTCTTTCCATGTGTAAAGGCATGTAAGCCTTTGCGATCTGGTTGTCTTTCTCTCCAATCATATAAAAATAAGTCATGTAGCATAGCACCTCTGGCAGCTGATTTATAATCCAAATGATACTTTTTACAAATTAGATAACAATAATAAGCAGCAGTAAGGCAATGGTCAAAACAAGTTGTTTCGTAATGTTGTTTAAAATTTTTCATTTGTTGAACTGTTTCATTTTTTAGTAAAGGATAAATAATAGTTTGAAATTCTTTATCCTGTTTCATTAAATCATTTACATATTGTTTCATAAAAAACCTCTTATATCTTATGTACTTCTTTTTCATTATAGCATAGATGAAATCTAGATTGCAAATTTCTACAAAAAAATTAAGAAAGTTTTAAGTTATCATTTTGAATCAATTTTTCTAAAATTTGAACACTATTTGTGGCAGCACCTTTTCTAAGGTTATCTGCAACAACCCATAAGTTAAGTCCAAAAGCAACACTTGTATCTCTTCGAATACGACCAACAAAAACCTCATCATTCCCATTGACTCTAGTTGGAATAGGATATTGATTTTTTTCTAAATTATCAGCGACTAAAATACCAGGAGAATTTTGAAGCAACACTCTTACATCATATAAATCAAAATCTTTTTCAAATTCTACATTAATAGATTCACAGTGACAATTTACAACAGGAACTCTAACAGCAGTAGCTGTAATTGATAAATTAGGTCGATTTAGAATTTTTCTAGTTTCTTGAATCATTTTATGCTCTTCTTTGGTATAGCCATCCTCCATAAAAACATCAATATGAGGAAGACAATTGTTATAGATGGGATAGGGGAATTTTTTTAAATCATTTCCATACGATTGTTTTTCTAAATCTTCAATTCCATAACGACCACCACCTGAAACAGCTTGATAGGTAGAATATACAATTCTTTTTATGGAATAAGCATCATCTAAAGCTTTTAAAGGGAGAACTGCTTGTATGGTAGAACAGTTAGGATTGGCGATAATTCCTTTATTTTTAAAAATCTCTTTGCTATTTACTTCAGGAACAACTAAAGGAACATCAGGATGCATTCTATATTCACTGCTGTTATCAATGACAATACAGCCATTTGCAACGGCAAGTGGAATATACTTTTTGGCAACTTCTCCACCAGCGCAAAAAATAGCATAATCAAAAGGAAAATGAAAAGAATTTTCTGTTAATTCACAAAAGATATAATCTTCTCCTAAAAAATTTATTTTAGTACCAGCTGAATGATGAGAAGAAAATAGTGTATAAGTAACATTGGGAAAATTTTTTTCTTCTAGAACCTTCAAAACGGTTCGACCAACTAAACCACTGCTACCAACAATAGCAACTTTATATTTTCCATGCATATAAAAAACCTCCATTTAATTTTTTACCTTGATTCAAATTATGCATAAAAAAGAAAAATGATACTTCATAAAAATTTAAGATTTCCCAAAACAATTGAGAAATAAAGAATAATTGAAAAAAGAGATTTCAAAAGTCAATAAATTCGCAGGAAAATATTGCATTAATTTGTCAATAATAGTATAATAGTAAATGAAGCATAATAAGATTAAACAAAAAGGATAAAAAGAAAGAGGGAAAAAAATGGATTATTTATATATACTAAGAGAAGCCCTAATATGGACTATAACAATATTTTGGTTATATCAAATATTAGTCAGTTTATGCTCTTTAGTAAAAATAAAAGATAAGCCGCTAAAAGTAAACAAAGAACATAAATTTATGGCAATTATACCAGCTCATAATGAAGAAGCTGTGATAGGGAACTTAGTAGAAAGTCTAAAAAATCAAAATTACAAACAAGATTTATATGATATTTATGTAATCGCAGATAACTGTACTGACAACACAGCAAGAGTAGCAAAAGAGGCAGGAGCCATCGTATATAAAAGATTTGATGAAACCAAAAAAACAAAAGGATATGCCTTAAACTGGTTTTTACAACAAAAAATAGAAGAAAAAGCGCCATATGATGCCTTTTTTGTATTTGATGCAGATAACATCGTAGATCCAGATTTTATAAAAAATATGAACAAAAAACTATGCCAAGGAGAAGACGTTGTACAAGGATATAGAGATATCAAAAACCCAACCGATAGTTGGATTACAGCAGGATATGCACTATTTTATTGGACGATGCACAGATTTTACCATTTAGCAAGATATAATTTAGGACTATCACCCTTATTAAATGGAACAGGGTTTATGGTGAAATTTGATGTTGTGAAACCACAAGGATGGGATACCATAACCTTAACAGAAGACATCGAGTTTTCCTTAAAAAGAATGATAAAAGGAAAAAAATTAGGATGGGCAACAGATGCCATTGTTTATGATGAGCAACCAGTAGGATTTAGTCAAAGCTGGTCACAAAGAAGTAGATGGACAGTGGGACATATGCAATGTATTAAAGAATATACAAAGAGTTTGGCAATTGCTGCGAAAGAAAATAAAACTATGATGAACTTTGATGGTTTCCTATATATTGTGGGAAGTATACCAATGTTTATTATTACCATTGTATTATTGCTAACCAACTTCCTGATGTATGCAGGAAATGGAATGACACAAGCAGAACTAATTGTAAATATCATTCGCTATTTAGTACCAACCTTTTTATTACCAATTGGTACAGCTGCTATTGCTATGTATCTAGATAAAAGACCGATTAAACCAATGTTAAAAGGATTAGCTTGTTACCCACTATTTATGGGGTCATGGTTATTAATTAACTTTAAATGTCTATTTAAAAGAGAAACAAATTGGGAAAAAATTAATCATGTAAGAGACATCAAGATAGCAGATGCGGGACTACAAGAAGAAAGAAATTAAAGAGGAAATGAAGATAAAGTTGGTCTGCAAAAGCCAACTTTATTTCGTTTTGAAAAGAAAGGGAGAAAAAATGAAACAATTACTAAAAAAAGAAAATCGATTCCATATAGCAATTATTATATTAGGAGCTATATTATTATTCCTACCAGCTTTTCATAAGAATATATGGTTTGATGAATCCTATAGTGTAGGATTAATGAACCATTCTTTTACAGAAATATGGACAATAGGAAGTCATGATGTACATCCAATTCTTTATTATTGGATGTTAAAAATCGTAAACTTAATAGGAGGAAACAATTTAATTGCTTATCGAATCTTTTCGGTAATAGGCATTGTTTTGTTAGGAATTTTAGGATATTCGCATATTAGAAAGGATTTTGGAAAAACAACAGGAATCTTATTTACATTTTTTGCTATGTTTTTACCAGTCATGTTAAATTATGCATTAGAAATTCGAATGTACTCATGGACAGTTGTATTGGTTACATTAATGGCAATCTATTTGAATCGATTTATCAGACAAAAAGACTTTAAAAATCTAGTTTTATTTGGCATTTTTAGTTTAGCTAGTTGTTATATGCATTACTATGCTTTGTTAGCAGCAGGAATTATGAATTTAGGACTTATAATTTATGTGATTCGTAAAAGAGAAAATTTTGAAAAAGGCATCTTTCTAAAATTTATTTTAGTAGAAGCAATGCAAGTGATTTTATACTTACCTTGGTTGATTTGTTTTGTAAAACAAGCTTTAAGAGTGGGAAAAGGATTTTGGATTACCATAGAATTTCCACAAATCTTAATTGATATTTTGAATTTTCAAGTAAAAGGAAGTTTAGAAGAAATAATTCCAACAATATTAGCAAGTTTATTCTATCTATATATAGGATATATCATCATTAAAAATATTAGAAAAAAGGAGAAAATCAAAGAAGGAATCATACCAATTGCAGTTTATGGAATGGTAATCGTAATAGTAGCTCTCGTATCTAGAATTTCTCCTATTCTATATGCAAGATATTTATTCACAATCACAGGTCTACTAATCTTTGCCATTTCATATTTCTTGGCAAAAGAAAATAACCAATTAGTGATAGGATTAATTTGTGGGGCAGTTTTAGTACTATCTATTATGAATTTAAAAGTAAATATAGAAGAAAATTATGATGTTTCCAATCAGGAGCCAGTAGCCTATTTACAAGAGAATTTACAACCAGATGATATCATTATGTATTCTAATATTAATAATGGTGGTGTAATAGCAGCTTTGGTGGATACCAATCAGCAATATTTTCTAAACTTAGAAAATTGGACAATAGAAGAAGCTTACAAAGCATATAGCCCACAAATGAAAGTAGTTTATCGTATAGAAGATGCAGTACAAGAAGCGAAAGGAAGAATTTTTATCATTGATACAGGGGATTTAAGTTTATACCATAACTTGGAAAATAAGGAAAAATACAAAGAAGTTTGTATTCAAAAATTTGAACCAAAATACAAAAATTATACATATCAAATTGTAGTTTTAGAAAAATAATAAGATTTGTCGAATTTTGCGGCGAGAACGGGAAGAACTTTCCTAAAAAATATTGAAAAATCAACATAATTGTAGTATAATGCAATAGCAATACGAAATTTAAAAGTATTGTTATTGCATCTTTTGGTATATAGCTCAAAAAAATTTTTAGTCCAAATTTATTTCTTAAAAATTCAAAGAAAACAAAAAAAGTCAAAAAAGGAGTGAGAAACATAGAAATTGAAAGAAAAGATAAGAAAAACCATCAATTTACTTATCCATAAAACTTGACAAATAAATAAAGAAGCGCTATATTGGAAAGGAGAAAAAATTATGGTTATTTTTACAACCACAGATTATTGGAGATATCGAACAACATTTCCAGTAAAACAGATATGGAAAGATATCCAACAAGAATACAAATTAGAAAAAGAAAAAAAGAGAAAAGAAACACACCAATATCATGATAAAATTTTTAAAGAAATATTAGATAATAAAAAAGAATTTATCAATTTTATAAATAGGTATACAGATTATCCACAAGAACAAAAATCAATCAAAGAAAATGAGATTGAAAAATACAATCGAAAATTTGTCACAGCGAATTTTACAACAAAAGAATCAGATATCATTTACAAAATAAAGGGAAAAGACATATTCTTTATCTTAGAGCAGCAAAGTAAAATTGATTATGATATGGCAAAGAGAATGACAGAATATTGTGTAGAATTAATTAGAAATGTAGTAAAAGGAAAACAAAGAATAAAGATATATCCACTCATTATTCCAATTGTATTCTATACAGGAAAAAGAAGATGGGATGCCCCAAAAAGTTTAAGTGGAATACAAGAAAGGTATCAAGGATTTGAACCATTAGATTATCCAAAATACAATTTAGTAGATAACAATGATTTTTCAAAAGAAGAATTAATGAAAGAAGATAGTGCGATATCAAAAGCAATGTTATTCGAAAAATTAAAAACGAAAGAAGAAATGAAAGAAGTATTAGAAATGCTTTTTCAAAAAAAACTAACAAAAGAAGAAAGTAAATGCTTAAATCTTATGTTTGAATACTCGAATGATGTTAGAAAAAAATTAAGTGAAGAAGAAATAGAAACATACAAAGAAAAAATAAGGAAAGAAGGAGAGGAAAGAAAAATGACAGTATTTGAAGAATATATTATCGATTTAATTGACAAAAGAAATGAGGCACAAGAAGAGGCAAAAAGAGCGAAAGAGGAAGCAAGAAAAGAAGCAAGAAAAGAAGCAAGAAAACAAGCAAAAAAAGAAGCTGAGAAAGTTATTAAAGAAATGATAAAAAAGCAGTTGAGTGACGAAATTATAATGGATACAACTAAAATAAGTAAAAAAGATTTACAAAAATTAAAAGAAGAAGTATAAAAATATAAAAAAAGCTTGCATTTATACCAAAAATTGGGTATAATAAATAAGGAAACTAAGAAAAGACAGAAGAGTGGGAACAAATCCCACTCTTTCTAAGTAATAAAAGGAGGATATACTTTGTCAAAGTTAGAAGAAAAAGTAGAGAACTTAGTAAAACAAACAATCGAATCCTTAGGTTATGATTTATATGATGTAGAATATAGCAAAGAAGGAAAAAACTACTTCCTAAGAATCTTCGTGGATCAACCCAAAGGGATTGATTTAACAGACTGTGAAAAAGTAAATGATGCTATCAATGACTTATTAGACCAAGCAGACTATATCAAAGAACAATACTTTTTAGAAGTATCATCGCCAGGAATTGAAAGAATCTTAAGAAAAGATAAGCACCTAAACCAAAACATAGGAAAAGAAATAAACATCAAATTATTCCGAAAAGATGAAAATGGAAGCAAAGAATACCAAGGTATTTTAAAGGCATTTAATGAAAGTGAAATCATACTAGAACAAGCCACAAAAATAGAACGAAAAAATATAGCACAAATAAAAACAGTATATAATTGGTAAAGGGAGGAATTAAAAAATGAAAGAACAAGCCATTGATAATAAAGAATTAATTTTAGCTTTAGAAGAATTAGAAAAAGAAAAGGGAATCAAAAAAGAATATCTATTAGAATCCATTGAAACAGCTTTAGTAACAGCTTATAAAAGAAATTTTGATGCATTAGAAAATGTAAGAGTAGAAATGAACCATCAAACAGGAGCAACCCATGTATATGCCATCAAAGAAGTTATGGAAAAAGCAAACGATGAAGATACAGAAATCAGTGTAAAAGAAGCACAAGAAATCAATCCAGATTTAGAAGAAGGGGATACGGTTGAAATAGAAATCGTACCAAGAGATTTTGGAAGAATTGCGGCACAGACAGCCAAACAAGTTATTATCCAAAAACTAAGAGAAGCGGAAAGAGATATTATATTCAATGAGTTTAATGATAGAAAAGGAGAAATTGTTTCTGGATTAATTCAAAAAGCAGACCGCAATATCGTAGTTATGGATTTAGGAAAGCTAGAAGGAGTTATGCCAATTAAAGAACAAATGCCAACCGAACATTATGAGGTAAATCATAAAATTAAAGGTTATGTTTTAGATGTAGAAAGAGGAGCTAAAGGAGCACCACAGGTTATTGTATCAAGAAGTCATCCAGACTTTGTTAGAAAATTACTAGAATTTGAAATACCAGAAATATATGAAGGCGTGATTGAAATTAAAAGTGTTTCAAGAGACCCTGGATATAGAAGTAAAGTAGCTGTATACTCACCAGACCAAAATATCGACCCAGTTGGCTCATGTGTAGGTCAAAAAGGAGTTAGAATTCAAAATGTAATCAATGAATTACAAGGAGAAAAAATAGATGTTATCGAGTGGAATGAAGACCCATCGATCTATATTGCTTCAGCATTATTACCAGCAAAAATCTTAGCAGTTGATATCAAAGAAGAAGAAAAATTTGCACAAGTAATTGTACCAGATGATCAATTATCATTAACCATTGGAAAATCTGGACAAAATGCAAGATTAGCAGCAAGACTAACCAATTGGAAAATAGATATTAAATCAGAAACGCAATTTAGAGAAATGTTAGAAAATGTACAAAATGGAGAAGAAAACACAGAAAATAAAGAAAATCAAGGAGAAGAAGCAGAATAAAAATAAAAACAAAACATACAATAAAGGAGGGACAAATTCGTGAAAAGACAGCCACAAAGAACCTGTATGGGATGTAATCAAAAAAAAGAAAAAAAAGAACTAATTCGAGTCGTAAAGAATCAAAAAAATGAAATTAGTATAGATAGGATTGGAAAAAAAGAAGGTAGAGGAGCTTATCTATGTGAAGATAAGAATTGTTTAGAAAAATTGAAAAAATCAAAAAGGTTAGAGAAACTATTTGGTAGAAAAATAGAAGAAGAAATTTATGAAAATTTAAGAGGTGTCATTCTTGATAAATAAGAAAATATTAGGATTAGTTGGTTTATCGGCAAGAGCAAGGAAAGTATGCTTTGGAGCAGATAGTGTAGAACAACAGATAAAAAAGAGAAAAGTAAAATTAGTATTAGTAGCAGAAGATTCTTCTGAAAGGACAAAAGATAAATTTAAAAAACTAAGTGACCAATACAATATACCAATTATCATAGCAGGAGAAATAGAAACATTAAGCAAAGCAATTGGAAAATGCAATAAAGCTATATTGGGGATAGAAGATATCAATTTGTCAAATCAAATTCAAAAAATAAATAATGGGGGTGAAGTTATTGGGTAAGATAAAAATATATGACATAGCAAAAAAGCTAAACTTAACCAGTAAAAAAGTATTAGAAGTAGCAAACAAATTAAAGATTGATGCCAAAAGTCATTTAAGTGGTATTGAAGAGGAAGAGGCCGAAAGAATAGAAAATGAGATTGTAAAAAAAGAAACAAAAAAACAAGGAAAAGGAAACGTAAAGAAGGAAAAAATGGAACCAAAAAAAGAAGAAAAAGCACCTGTTATTATTAGAAGAGAAGTTATCATAGCTGAGGAAAATGAAAAAGCGAAAAAGAAAGAAGTCGTAAAGAAAGAAGAAAAGAAAAATAATATAGGGTTTGTAGAAAGAAAACAGAATAAAGACTACAACATTGTATACAGAAATAAGCCAAATAAACCAATGACGGTAAGTGAGTTATTTGGTCTTAAAAAAGAGGAACCAAAAAAAGAGGAAGAGAAGGTGTCTGCTGTAGAAGAAAAGAAAGTGATAGAAGAAAACAAAGTAATAGAAGAACCAAAAAAACAAGAAACTCCAAAACCAGTTGTGACCAAAACAACTAGAATTCAAAAAGTAGAAAAAGAAACAAGACCAGTAAGAGAAAATAGAAACAATAGAGAGAATCGAGATAATAGAAACAATAGAAATAACAATTACAATCATCAAAATTCAAATTACAACAATAAAAACAACAATTACAACCATCAAAATTCAAATTATAACAATAGAAACAATAATCGAGTGAATCAAAATAACAATCGCTTTAACAATAACAACAATAATAATAACAGATTTAATCAAAATAGAAACAATAATTATAACAATAATAATCGATTTGGTAATGGTAGAAGACCTTTAGACGAAAAAGGAATTGAGAAGAATATCAAAAATATTATGTCTGTTGAAACTGGCGAAAAAGAAAATGTTAGAGAATATAACAGGGGAATGGATAAACAAAAAAACAATAATCGATTTGATGAAAATAGAAATAAAAAAACAAAAACAAGAAGAAATAGTCAGGGAACTGATTTTGATGAAGGAAAATTAAAATCACTAAAACAAACCAATCGTTTATCCAATATGTTTGATGAGCAAGACGGAGGAATGCTTGATTACTATGATTTAACAACAGAACGTGGAAGAAGAGGAAAGAGAAGAAAAAATCAAAATCAAGAAGAAAGAACAAAACAAAAAATCTTCCAATTAACAAAAATCGAAATTCCAGAATCAATAACAGTAAAAGATTTAGCACAAGAAATGAAAAAAACAACAGCAGATGTAATCAAAAAATTGTTAGGGTATGGAATTATGGCAACTATTAACCAAGAAATTGACTTTGATACAGCTTATTTAATTGCCCAAGAATTTGGAATTACAGCAAGCAAAAAAGAAACTGTAACAGAAGAAGATATTTTATTTGATGATTCAGAAGATAGAGAAGAAGATTTACAAGAAAGACCACCTGTTATTGTTGTTATGGGACACGTTGACCATGGTAAAACATCGCTTTTAGATGCTGTTAGAAAAACGAATGTAATTGAAGGAGAAGCAGGAGGAATTACACAAGCAATTGGTGCTTATAAAGTAAAAGTAAATGATAGGGAAATTACTTTCTTAGATACACCAGGACACGAAGCTTTTACAGCAATGCGTGCTAGAGGAGCTCAAATTACAGATATTGCAATTTTAGTAGTCGCAGCAAATGATGGCGTAAAACCACAAACAGTAGAAGCGATTAACCATGCTAAATCAGCTGGAATTCCAATTATTGTAGCCATCAATAAAATTGATTTACCAGATGCCAATATTGAAAAAGTAAAACAAGAGTTAATGACTTATGAATTAGTACCAGAAGAATGGGGCGGAGATACTATTTATGTTCCAATTTCAGCTAAAAAAGGTGAAAATATTGACCAATTATTAGAAATGGTACTATTAGAAGCTGATGTGTTAGAACTAAAAGCAAATCCAAACAAACAAGCCAAAGGAGCTGTAATTGAAGCAAGATTAGATAAAGCCAAAGGAACGATTGCTACGATGTTAGTACAAAGAGGAACTTTAGATATAGGAGATACGATTGTGGTAGGCTCATCCATTGGTAGAATTAGAGCCATGAAAGATGACAAAGGAAAGAGTGTAAAAGCAGCTGGACCATCAACCCCAGTAGAAATTATGGGATTAACGGAAGTACCAGAGGCAGGAGAAACTTTCTATGAAGTGAAAAACGAAAAAATGGCAAAACACTTAATCGAAAGAAGAAAGCACCAAGCCAGAGAAAAAGCAATGAATAGTGCTACCAAAGTAACTTTAGACAATTTATTTAGCCAGATGGAAGAAGGAAAACTAAAAGTATTAAATTTAATTGTAAAAGCAGATGTACAAGGTTCAGTAGAAGCTGTAAAACAAGCATTAGAAAAATTAGAAAATGAAGAAGTAAGAGTAAAAGTAATTCATGCAGCAGCAGGAGCTGTTAATCAATCTGATGTTACACTTGCTAAAGTATCGAATGCAATTATCATCGCTTTTAATGTAAGACCAGATGCTATGGCAAAAGAAATGGCAGAAAAAGATGAAGTAGAAATTAAACAATATTCTATCATTTATCAAGCCATTGAAGATGTAGAAGCTGCTATGAAAGGAATGTTAGAACCAAAATACGAAGAAAAAGTAATTGGAAATGCAGAAGTAAGGCAAACATTCAGAATCTCAAATGTAGGAACGATTGCAGGAGCTTATGTACTTTCTGGAAAAGTAGAAAGAAATGCAGGCGTTAGAGTGATTCGTGAAAATGTAGTGATTCACGATGGTCACTTAGCAACCTTAAAGAGATTTAAAGATGATGTAAAAGAAGTGGGAAAAGGATTTGAATGTGGAATTCAGATTGAAAACTACAATGACATTAAAGAGGGAGATATCATAGAAGTTTATATTATGGAAGAAATTAAGAGATAATGTTCCATCTAAAATGTCCATTTAGAACGAATCTTAATGGACATTTTAGTGCTTTTTGGGAATATATTTTGAAAAGGAGGAAGGAAAAATGCCAGAAAATCAAAGTCGTTTAGGACGTATTGAAGAAGAATATAAGAAAGAACTGAGCCAAATTATTAGTTATGAATTAAAAAATCCAAATGTAACAGGTTTAATTAGTGTAACAAAAGTAAAAGTTACCAATGATTTGAAATATGCCAAAGTGTCTGTTAGTATTTTGAATGCCAAAAATAGAAAAGAAACACTAGCAGGGTTAAAAAAATCAGCAGGATTTATTCGAAGTGAATTGGCAAGAAGAGTGAACTTACGTAATACACCAGAAATTATATTTGAGCTGGATGATTCATTAGAATATGGGGCGAAAATTGATCGTATTTTAGAAGAAATTATGCCAAAAAAAGAAGAGGGGAAATAAATATGACTTTAGATGAAATTTTAAAAGAAATCAAAGCGGCAAAAACGATTGTAATACTAACTCATGAGTCACCAGATGGAGATGCGATAGGAAGTAGCTTAGCGATGAAACTAATATTAGAAAAATTACAAAAACAAGCAGATGTTATCATTCCAGAATATGCTAGGGTGTTTGAATTTTTGCCATCAGCAGAGCAAATTAAGAAAGAATCAGAAGTTAAAAATTATGATTTGGCAATTTCTTTAGATTGTGCAGATTTGAAAAGGTTAACCAAAAATGAATACTTCAAAAATGCCAATAAAACAATCGTAATCGACCATCATGGAAGTAATAATATGTATGGAGATTTAAACTATGTTAATCCAGTTTCTCCTGCTTGTTGTGAGATTTTAGCAGGGATGCTTGAATATTTTCAAATGGATCTTACAAAAGAGATTGGAACTTGTATCATGACAGGAATTATAACAGACACAGGAGGATTTAGACATACAGGAGTCAATCCGGAAACGTTTGAATTTACAGCTGAACTAATTCGAAAAGGGGTTAACATTCCAGATATTTATAAAAGAACATTACGTACCAAAACAAAAGCCAATTTCTTATTAACAAAAAAAGTAATGGAAAGAATGGAATTATTAGAAGATGGAAAAGTAACTTTTACTTATATTACCTCACAAGATGAAAAAGAAGTAAGTGCAGAGCCAGGAGACCATGAAGGATTGGTTGATATTGGAAGAGATATCGAAGGAGTAGAAGTTTCTATTTTTATTCGACAAAAGGAAGAAGAAGCTTATAAAATATCACTTCGCTCTGGAGATTCTGTCAATGTTTCAGATATTTGTCTTATGTTTGGCGGTGGAGGACACCCAAGAGCAGCAGGAGCATTCATACAAGGAAACATCGAACAAGTAAAAGAAAAAATTTTAAAAGAAGTCAGAAAAGTTATTTAAGATGGAGAAAGAATATGGATGGAATTATCATTATGAATAAGCATAAAGGTTGTACATCACATGATATAGTTTATCAAGTAAAAAAGATGACAAAACAAAAAGTAGGACATACAGGAACTTTAGATCCAATGGCAACAGGAGTGTTGCCATTACTAATTGGAAAAGGAACTTTGTGTTCAAAGTATCTGATAAACCATGATAAAGTATATCAAGTCAGATTGCAACTAGGGCAAAAAACGGATACCGCAGATAGTGAAGGAAAAATAATCGAAGAAAAAGAAGTAAGCAACTCTATGTTAGAAAATGAAAAAATAGAAGAAGTTTTCAAGTGTTTTATTGGAAAGCAAGAGCAAATTCCTCCCCTATATTCTGCGATCAAAGTAAAAGGAAAAAAGTTATATGAATATGCAAGAAAAGGGCAAATAGTAAAAATAGAACCAAGGAAAATTGAAATCTACCATATAAGATTACTCCAAGTAGAAAAGAAAGAAAGACAAATTCAATTTGAAGTCAGTTGTTCAAAAGGAACCTATATTAGAAGCTTATGCGAAGATATCGCACAAAAGTTAGGGACAGTTGGTTATATGTGTGAATTAAATCGAACAAAAGTCGGAAATTTTTCAATCGAGCAAGCTATTTCAATGAGACAGTTGGAAAAAGGAGAAGTTTCTTATCTTACAGTGGAAGAACTATTTGAAGAAAAAGAAAAAATTTTATTAGAAAAACAAAGATTGCAACCATTGCTAAATGGTGTGAAATTAACCATGAAAAGACCAGATGGAATTTATCGTATTTATAGTAAGGAACAATTTATAGGAATTGGGATAGTGAAAGATGGACTTTTGAAAAGAGATATTATTTTAGAATAAGAATATTTGGAAATCACCCTCATATACTTAAGTAAAAGAATAAGAGGAGTGATTTTTTTGTATTATATTCAAGAAACTGACAAGCCTAATGTATGGTCAAAACAATTTAATATCATAAAACAAAAAGAAGATAAAATTATATTACCAATTGGAGGGGAAAAGATAAGTCAAAAGAAAGCAGAAAAATTGGCACAGAAAACTAAGAAAATGTTACAAAAAAGTACGTGTCATAAAGTCATTTTAAGCAAAAAAATGAAAAATCAAGAAGATTATAAAAATTATTTATATACCTATGGATTGGATATAGTAGAAGGAAAATGGTTATGGGAAGTACTATCAGCACAAGTTTTAGAATATGTGGTTAAGAAGAAAAAAATGAAAAAACAAGAAATTCAAATATCTATTTTAGTCAACGAGATGTCAGAAAATTTATTAGCCAATATCAAACAAATTGTAAGAGAATATAAAAGAGTTAATATTGTAACAAATCATATCAAAAGATTCCAGAAAATAGAGGAACAAATTTTAGAAAAAGAAGGAATTATGATAACAGTTGGTAATAATAAAAGAAAAAGTCTTTCCAAATCTAATATCATTTTAAATGTAGATTATCCAACAGAATTAATCAACCAATATAATATTTATGAAGAGGCAGTTATCATTCATTTAAGAAAAAATGTAAAAATCAATCAAAAAAGATTTAATGGAATGAGCATCCATGATTATGAAATTAGTTTTACTTCCTTTGAGGAATTTGATTTTGACAAAAATAATTTGTATCATCAAAAAGATATCTATGAATCACAAATTTATCAAAAACAACCTTTTGAATCGATTCAGAGAAAAATAAAAACAGATAAAGTGAGAATTAAGTATTTAAAAGGAAATCAGTTAGAATGGTAAGGATAAGAGACGAATCTTAAAATTTTATAGAAAAGCTTTCCTTTTTTTACAAAATATAATATAATGTAATTGCTTTCAATTTATTGTTGGCAAGGAGGGAATAAAATGTCAGGAAATCATGAAAAAAGTAGAAATAGAAGTAGTCATAGCGAGAAAACCAAGCCATATAAAATTCAAAAAGGAAAAAAGAGACCAACGAAAAAGCCAGAAGTAAAAAACGCAAAAAAAGGAAAGAAAAAAAAGCAACATCCAAAACTAAAAATGGCATTCAAAATAATGTTAGTACTATTTTTGTTACTATGTGTTATAGGAGCAGGAGTGGTAGCAGGAATGTTTTTTGGGCTATTTGGTGATGAATTTGAAATCACCAAAGAAGAATTAAAAATTGGAGCCTCCAATTCTGTGGTTGTAGATAGCAATGGAGCAGTGATTGCAAACCTAAGCGGAGATGAAAAAAGAAAAGTAATCACCTTAGAAGATATGGCAGACTATTTACCAAAAGCCTATGTAGCAATCGAAGACGAAAGATTTTATAAACATAATGGAGTAGACTTTAAAAGAACAGGTGGAGCGATTTTAAAAACAGTAATGGGAAACAGTTCTTATGGAGGTAGTACCATTACCCAACAGTTAGTAAAAAACATCACCAAAGATGACGAATCTTCAGGATTAGCTGGAATTTTTAGAAAAGTAAAAGAATGGGCAAAAGCCTATCAAGTAGAAAGAATGATATCCAAAGAGCAAATCTTAGAGTTATACTTAAATATTTTATATGTAGGAGGAGAAGGAAACCTACATGGAGTAGAATTAGGAGCAGAATATTATTTCAACAAGAGTGCAAAAGATTTAAATTTAGCAGAATGTGCCTTTTTAGCAGGAATTAATAGTTCGCCAAATTACTATAATCCTTATAAATTATCATCTGATAGTGATACAGAGGAAAAAAGAAACGAAAGAATTAAATCTAAAATTTTGACGGTTTTAGCTAAGATGAAAGAATTAGGTTATATTACCAACGAAGAAGAATATAATCAGGCAGTTAAGCAGGCAGAAGAAGGACTAAAATTTGAAAAAGCAACAATAGCAACAGGAACTACATACTCTTATCATACCGATGCAGCCATTGACCAAGTCATTCACCAAGTCATGGAAGAAAAGGATATTTCAAGACAATTAGCAGAAAATTATGTCTATAGTAGTGGATTAACAATTTATTCAACAGCAAATTCTGAAATACAAACAAGATTAGAACAAGAATATCAAAAAGATAAATACATCAAAAAAGGAGTTGACAAAAAAAACGGTCAACTAGTGAATGAACATACCCAATCAGGAATGGCAATTGTGGACTATAAAACAGGAAATGTGGTAGCCGTTGCAGGAGGTTTAGGAAGCAAAGAAGGAGCAGGATGGAATCGAGCAACACAAATGAAAAAGCAAACTGGTTCTTCTATTAAAGTAATTGCTGATGTAGCCCCAGGATTAGAAGAAAAAGTAATCACACCAGCAACTGTTTATATGGATACCCAAACAGATTTTGGCGGAAATTATAAACCAAAAAATGATGGAGGAAAATACAAAGAGGGCAATATGAACATAAGAGAATTTATTGCTTTATCTAGAAATGTACCAGCCATCAAAATTATGAAAGAATTAACACCGAAAAAATCGTTAGGATATTTGAAAAAGATGGGATTATCATCTTTAGACGAAAAAGAGGATGAAGTATTAGCACTAGCCATTGGTGGAATGACACATGGAGCAAGTCCATTAGAAATGGCCGCAGCCTATGGAACGATAGCAAATGACGGCGTTTATATTACACCAACTTTCTATACAAAAGTAGTGGATTCAAATGGAAATACTGTTTTAGAACCAAAACAAGAACAAACCAGAGTATTTTCTGAGCAAACTGCTTATTTAACAAAATCCATTGCACAAGAGCCAGTAAAAAGTGGAGGAACTGCAACTTATTGTGCCATTTCTGGAATGGATGTAGCTGCTAAAACAGGAACTACAGACAATAGTGTTGATAGATGGCTTTGTGGATTTACACCATATTATGCAGCAGCAACTTGGTTCGGATTTGACGAAAATGAAGAAGTAAGAGGATTTGGGCAGAATCCAGCAGGACAAATATGGGATGCTGTTATGACAGATATTCATAAAAACTTAGCAAAAGCAGGATTTTCAAAACCAAGTGGAATCGTAGAACAAACCGTATGCCGAACGACAGGATGTTTAGCTACGACAGGATGTACCGAGACTTACAAAGAAATCTTTAGTTCGAACAACTTACCACAAAAATGCCCAGGACACGGAACACAAAAAATATGTACAGAATCTGGAAAAATAGCAAATGAGTATTGTCCAAATACAAAAAATAATGCCTATGGAGTAGTGGCACCAAAAGAACAATTAAAATTGTGGACACCATTAAATGGAAAGAACTCCTCAGGAACGAAAGTAGAAGAAATGTGTAACATTCATAAAAAACCAGAAGAGCCACCAAAAGAACCAGAACTACCAAAAAATAATACATCCAATACAAATAGTAACAAAACAAATTCAAGTGAAAACACAAATACAGCAGAAAATAATACCAATACAGGAAGCGGTAGTGATAATACGAGTGGTGAAACAGAAAACAATAATACAGAAAATACAAACTCATCAGGCACATAAAAATAAGCAAGGGGGAGAAGGCAAAAGGCAAATTCAGCCCCTTTGATAATTTAAGTAAGAGGAAAGGAAAATTTATGAAGTTATTTTTTTATAATACCTTAACCAGGAAAAAAGAAGAATTTCAACCAATTGAGGAAGAAGAAGTAAAAATCTATTCTTGTGGACCAACTGTATACAAAGATGCTACAATTGGAAATATGAGAACCAATATATTTCAAGATGTTCTAAGAAGAGTATTAGCTTATAATGGATACCAAATCAAGCATGTGATGAATATTACCGATGTAGGACATTTGGTATCAGATGGTGATGAAGGAGAAGACAAAATGTTAAAATCAGCAAGAGAAGAACACAAAACACCATTAGAAATTGCTAACCATTATACCCAATTGTTCTTTGAAGATTTAACATCCTTAAACATACAAACACCAGAAGTTGTTTGTAAAGCGACAGAACATATTAAGGAAATGTTAGCCTATGTAGAAGAATTAGTAGAAAAGGGGTATGCCTATGAAACTTCAACTGCCATATATTTTGATATTTCTAAACTAGAACAATATCCCGTTTTATCCAATTTGAATTTAGAAGAACAAAAAGCAGGAGCGAGAATAGAAGTAGACCCAGAAAAGAGAAATCCATATGATTTTGCCGTATGGATAAAAGCACCCGAAAATCACTTAATGAAATGGGATAGTCCGTGGGGACCAAGTTATCCAGGATGGCATATTGAATGTTCTGCTATGGGAAGAAAATATTTAGGAGAACAATTTGATATTCATACAGGAGGAATCGATTTAGTACCAACACATCACGAAAACGAAATTGCACAAAGCAAAGGTGTTTGTGGAAAAATACCTGCTAATTACTGGATGCATGGAGAATATTTATTAATCAATGGCGGAAAAATGTCAAAAAGCTTAGGAAATGTATATCGAATCCAAGACTTGATAGAAAAAGGATATCATCCATTGGTATACAAACTATTTAGTTATTCTTGTCATTATAAAAACAAACTAAACTTCACATGGGAAGGAATACAAGCAGCTGCTAAATCTTTAGAAAGATTAAAAAATGGTTATCAAGCTCATTTAGAAGGAAAAGATGAAATAGCAGATACCATGGTAAATGAATATGAAGAAAGATTTCATCAAGCAATCAATGATGACTTAAATATGCCATTAGCCATGGGAGTGGTTTGGGAAGTGGTTAGAAACGAAAAAAAATCTCCTATGTTAGCAAAATTATTATTAAAATTTGACAGTGTATTAGGATTAGAAATAGAAAAAGAAACCAAGCAAGACAAAGAGGAAATACCACAAGAAATTCTAGATTTAGTAGAAGAAAGAAAGCAAGCAAGAAAGAATAAAGATTGGGCAAAATCAGATGAACTAAGAGACGTGATTCAACAAAAAGGATATGACATAAAAGATACCAAAGAAGGTACCGAAATTAAGAAAAAGTAGGAGGAAAAAGAAATGGCAATTTTATTACCAGGAGGAGCAGGTTACATAGGAAGTCACACAGCAGTAGAATTATTAAACAAAGGAAAGGAAATTGTTATTATTGATAATTTTTCTAATAGTAAACCAGAAGCATTAGATAAAATTAGACAAATAACTAAAAAAGACTTTAAATTCTATGAAATGGATTATCTAGACAAAGAAAAACTAGAAAAGGTATTCGAAGAAAATCAGATTGAAGCAGTATTAAACTTTGCAGGTTATAAAGCAGTGGGAGAATCTGTACAAAAACCATTAGAATATTATACGAATAATATATCTGGCTGTTTAGTATTATTAGAAACGATGAAAAAATATGGTGTAAAAAAATTCATATTTAGTTCATCAGCAACCGTTTATGGCGAACCAGAAAGGATTCCTATCACAGAAGAATGTAAAACAGGAGGAACGACTAACCCATATGGAACCACTAAATTAATGATTGAACAAATCTTAAAAGACACATATTTATCAGATAATACCTGGGATATCTGTATTTTAAGATATTTCAATCCAGTTGGTTCCCATGAGAGTGGTTTAATTGGAGAAGAACCACAAGGAATTCCGAATAATTTAATGCCATATGTAGCAAGAGTAGCAGCAGGAACGCTAAAAGAGCTATCAATATTTGGAGATGACTATGATACCAAAGATCGGAACAGGAGTAAGAGATTATATACATGTAGTAGACTTGGCGAAAGGTCATGTGAATGCTTTGGAAAAATTGGAGAAAGAAGGAAAAGGACTTTATATCTATAATTTAGGAACAGGAAAAGGATACAGTGTACTAGATATGGTAAAAGCTTTTGAACAAGCAACTGGGAAAAAGGTAGCCTATAAAATAGTAGCAAGAAGAGCAGGTGATATTGCAACTTGTTATGCAGATCCAAAAAAGGCAAAAGAAGAATTAGGATGGGAAGCAACCAAAACATTAGAAGATATGTGTAAAGATTCTTGGAATTATTTAGAAAAAAATAAGGGATAATTTTGAATGGTAGGAAAGTTTAGAAACAATAAACTTTCCTATTTTTCTTTCTTCTATTGTAAAAATGAATCATTTGTAATATAATAGAACCAGTAAAAAAGGAGAGTTTTAATGGAGGAAAAGCTAGAAACCATCAAAAAAATAATTTTAGAAGAAATTGACTGTGAAGCAATTGTATTATTTGGAAGTTATGCTAGAGGAACACAAAATAAAGAAAGTGACATTGATATTGCGATAAAAACTAAAAAAGAAATAAGTAAAAAGGAGCTATTTTATTTATCACAACAGATTGATGATACCATCAATATAGAAGTAGATTTAGTTAATTTAGACAATATCGGTGATGGATTTCGATATGAAATATTGATAAATGGAACAACCATTTACTGTGAAGATGAATTCAAGTTTGAACTTTATAAATTAGATATGTATAGAGAATACTTAGAACTAAATGAAAGTAGGAAATTAATTATAGATAGAATGAAGGAGGGAGAAACAAATGATGGAAAATAAAGCAGTTATTATTAATAAATTTGATAGTATACAGAGATGTATCAAAAGAATATATGAAAAATAGGAGGAAAATGATGATAAACTTTAAAGCAAAAATAGCAGAAACAATAGCAGACGTAACAAAGATAAACAAAGAAGAATTACAAAGTTATATGGAAATACCAAAGGATAGTAAAAATGGTGATTATGCATTTCCGTGTTTTCGTCTTGCAAAAGAGTTAAAAAAAGCACCACCAGTAATAGCAAGTGAAATCAAAGAAAATATGAAAATCGATTCAGAAATCATAGAAAAAGTAGAAATAGTAGGTGGATACTTAAACTTCTATATCCATAAAAAATTAATCGCACAAGAAGTATTAAACGAAATAGAAAACAACGAGAATTATGGGAAATCGGAAATAGGAAAAGGAAAAAATATTATTGTAGAATATTCCTCTCCTAATATTGCCAAACCATTTCATATAGGACATTTAAGAAATACCTTACTAGGAAGAGCACTTTATAATGTATATCAATATTTAGGATATCATACCATTGGTATCAATCATTTAGGAGACTATGGAACGCAATTTGGAAAAATGATTGAAGGTTATAAATTATGGGGCGAAGAATATAATTTAGAGGAAAATCCAATTGAACAATTAATGGAAATTTATATCCGAATTAACAATCTATGCAAAGAAGATGAACAAGTATTAGAAAATTGTAGAGAAAACTTTAGACTTTTGGAAGAGGGTGATAAATATTGTGTAGCCTTATGGAATCAAATTAAAGACCTAAGTATGATAGAATTCAATCGAATTTATAATATGCTAGGAATTGAATTTGATTCTTTAAAAGGGGAAGCATTCTATTCAGATAAAATACCAGAAGTAATTGATTTATTAGAGAAATCTGGCAAACTAGAAGAATCAGAAGGAGCTAAAATCATTGATTTAGAAGAAAAAGGAATCCATACACCATGCCTAATTCAGAAATCAAATGGGTCATCTATTTATGCTTCTAGAGATTTAGCAGCCATACTTTATCGAGCAAGAAACTATGATTTTGATAAATGCCTTTATGTAGTAGCTTATGAACAAAATCTACATTTTAAACAAATATTTGAAGTAGCTAAATTATTAGGTTTAGATGAAAAATATACTAATGGTTTAGAACATATATCTTATGGAATGGTTAGGTTAGCGACAGGGAAAATGTCTACCAGAGAAGGAACTGTAATCAAAGTAGAAGAATTATTAAAAGAAGCCATTCAAAGAGCAAAAGTAATTATTACACAAAAAAATCCAGAATTAGAAGAAAAAGAAGAAGTTGCTAAAAAAGTTGGAATCGGAGCAGTCATATTTAATGACTTATCAGGTGCTAGAATTAAAGATGAAATTTTTGATTGGAATACCATATTAAACTTTCAAGGAGAAACAGGTCCTTATATTCAATACACCTATGTGCGTACTAAGAGCGTATTAGAAAAAGTAAACAAAGTACCTAAATTTAAAGAAATTAATTTAGAAAAAATAGCAGATGAATCTTCACAAAATATCATAAAATTATTATATCACTTTGAAGAGACATTAAGGCAAGTGACCAATAAAGAAGAACCATGTATATTAGCTAGATATTTGATTGATTTAAGTAAGGCATTTAGTAATTTTTATAACGAAAATAAAATTATGGTAGACGAAAAAGAACTACAAGATGCTAGAGTTTATTTGACTTATAGTGTAGGAAAAGTGCTAAAAATTGGAGCAGGTTTACTAGGGATCCAAATGCCAAATAAAATGTAAAAAAGGAAAAAAGTAGGAAAAGAATAAAAAGTTTCTCACGAAAATAAGAAAAAAGGGAGGAATAAAAAGAATGAGAAAATATTTTGGAACAGATGGGATTAGGAGAATTGCCAATACAGAGTTAACACCAGAATTAGTTTATAAAGTAGCAAAGGCAGGAGCGTATGTTTTATCAAAACATACAGACCATACACCTACTATTTTAATTGGAAGAGATACTCGTATTTCCGGAACTTTAATAGAAAGTGCAATGGTAGCAGGCTTTTTAAGCTATGGAGCCAATGTAAAATTATTAGGAGTCATGCCAACACCAGCAGTTGCTTATTTAACGAGAAAAATGAAGGCAGATGCAAGTGTTGTAATTTCTGCTTCACATAATACCTATGAATTTAATGGAATTAAATATTTTAGTAATAAAGGAATGAAAATTCCAGATACTTTAGAAGAAGAAATTGAAGAAGTAATGGAATCAGGAAAACTAGAAGAATTAACAGCAGTTGCTGACAAAATAGGAGTTTCAGAATATGCTCTTGATTTATTAGACGAATATGTATACTTTTTCAGAAAAAACTTTGACGATGAAATTGCAAAATACAATCGAGATAATTTTGTAGTAGGGCTGGACACAGCAAATGGCGCAACATCAGTGGTAGCAGAAAAAGTATTTAAAACATTAGGAATTAACTATAAAATCATAAATAATCATCCAGATGGGATTAATATCAATGAAAATTGTGGTTCTACTCATTTAGAAGGGTTAAAGAAATTTGTAGTAGAAAATAAACTAAGTTTAGGAGTTGCTTATGATGGCGATGGCGATCGATGTTTAGCAGTAGACGAAAAAGGAAATGAGATAGATGGAGACAAATTATTAGCAATTATCTCTCATAATTTAAGAAAAAAAGGAAAATTAAAAAAAGATACCATCGTAGCAACTGTTATGAGTAACTTAGGACTTAACAAATATGCAAGAGATAATGGATTGGAGTTATTGCAAACAAAAGTAGGAGATCGATATGTGTTAGAAGAAATGTTAAAAGATGGTTTCAACTTAGGAGGAGAACAATCTGGACACGTCATTATATTAGATTATAATCCAACTGGAGATGGAATATTAACTTCTTTAATGCTGATAAAATCGATATTAGAAGAAGATAAAAAAGCATCGGAATTAAGTGAAATCGTAAAGCTATATCCACAAGTGTTAATCAATGCAAAAGTAAATTCAGATAAAAAATATGATTATGAGAAAGATCAAGATATCAAATTAGCAATTGAAAAACTAGAGAAAGAATTTGCAGGAAATGGAAGAGTCTTAATTCGACCATCAGGAACAGAACCATTAGTAAGAGTAATGATAGAAGGAGAAGACCAAGAATATATTACAAAAAAAGCAAAAGAAATAGCAAATTTAATCGAAAAAAAGCTAATATAATTTTTGTCATGAAAATGTAAAGAAAAATATGGATAAAAATATTGAAAAATAAATCAATTAGTAGTATGATAAAAAAGATAAGAAACAAAAGAAAAAATGGAGGGAAAAAATGTTTATATTTGATATATCTAATCCACTAACATTAATACTAATGTTAGCAGCTACCATATTGGTAATATTCTTGGCACAAGAAATAAAAAAGAGCTATATAGCAGCAATTGGATTATTTGTTTATTTAATTGTTTTAATCATGCATGTAGCACAAATAGCAACTTTACCAGAAGAATATCGATATTTATTAACAACTTTATCAAGATGTATTGTTATTGATTTTATTTTTGTATTAATCACATTCTTCTCGTATTTATGGGTAGACGATATAGAAGCAAAAATTGAGAATAAAAAAAGTATAGATAATAGCTTAGATTGGTTTTGGAAAAAGATCTAAACAAATAAAAAAGATTCGGTATTTTCATATCGAATTTTTTCTTTTTAAGCATATTAATAAAAACTTGTGAATATACATAGATATAAAAGACAAAAGACACAAGGAGAAGAAATATGGTTAATGTTACAGTATTAAGAAGGAAAGATCTTCTGAAAGGATTAATGGGAATTACTTTGGTTATTGTAGTTATGGTAGTAATGAGTAAAAATTTTCATAAAGAGATCAAACAAGAAAATCGAATGAAAGAACTAAAAACAGGAATGACATTTTTATCTGAAAAGACGATGTTATCCTGTATAGAACATACCATTCCAACTATGGCAAATATCAATGAAGAATATAAAAATATAGCAAGTGAAGAGGACCGAAAAGAAGAAAAAAATATGTTAGAGGTTATCTTAAAAACACAAATTAGTTCCATAAAAGGAATAGAGGAAATGGAAGAGAAAGAAACCAAAGAAAATAGTAACCAAAAAGAAGAAACAACACAAGAAAAACAAGAGACGCAAATAGCACAAACAGGTTTACAAACCCAAGTAATTACCAACAATCCTATTAGTGAAAATGCAAATTGTCAATATGGAAAAGTGAAAATTAAAAATCAGACAGATTATACCTTAACAGAAGAAATGTTAAAACCAGATATAACCATTGAAAATAAAAATGTAGTACTTTTTCATACACATAGTTGTGAAAGCTACACATCAAGTGAAAAATATCCTTATACACCAACAGGAACTTTCCGAACAACAGACCTAAATTTTACTGTAACAAGAGTAGGGACAGAACTAGAAAATCAACTAAAGCAATACCATTATAATGTTATTCATAGTACGGATTATCATGATTATCCAGCTTATAATGGTTCTTATACACGTTCATTAGCAACCGTAGAAAATATAGTGAAAACAAATCCAAGTGATATCATAATAGATGTACATAGAGATGCGATAGGAAGCAGAAGTGACTATGCACCTACTGTAAAAATAGGAGACACAGATGAGGCGGCACAAATTATGTTTGTCATCCGGAACCAATAATGGAGGACTTTGGCATCCAAATTGGAATCAAAATTTGAAATTTGCCATCAAAGTACAAGAAAAGGCAGAAGAAATGTATCCAGGTCTATTTAAACCAATCATGTTAACAAAATCTAGATATAATCAACATACGGGGAAATATGCCAGTATCATAGAAGTAGGAGCAACAGGAAATACATTAGAACAATGTTTAAATAGTATGAAATATCTAGCAAAAGTAATGGATGAAGTGTTAAACTAAGACAAGTGGGACAGTGACCAAACTGTCTCATTTTTCTATTTTATTTTTTCAAACTACTTGAAATAAGGAAAGAAGTTATATATAATGAGACTGGAAAAATTTATAAAAAGTGAGGTATTATTATGGCAGAAATTCGTTTAAATTTAGAAAATAGCACAATTACGAAAAAGAATATTATGGAATATAAAGAGCAAGTAGAAAATATACATAAAGATTTGCATAGAAGAGCAAATGATGAAAAAGACTTTGTAGGATGGTTAGAATTACCAATCAACTATGATAAAGAAGAATTTAAAAGAATCCAACAAGCAGCTAAAAAAATAAAAAAAGAATCTGATATTTTAGTCGTGATTGGAATTGGTGGTTCTTATTTAGGAGCAAGAGCAGTAATCGAAGCTTTGACTAGCTCATTTAATAACCTATTACCAAATAAACAAAGGAAATATCCACAAATATTATATGTGGGAAATAACTTAAGTCCAAACTATATGAATGAATTAATTGAATACATAGGAGATAAAGACTTTTCCATCAATGTAATATCAAAATCAGGAACCACAATGGAACCAGCCATTGCGTTTCGAATTTTCAGAGAAATACTAGAAAATAAGTATGGAATTGATGAAGCAAGAAGTAGAATTTATGCAACCACAGATAAAGCAAAAGGTGCCTTAAAAACACTGTCAGATAAGGAAGGATATGAGCAATTTGTGGTACCAGACAATGTAGGAGGAAGATATTCTGTTTTAACAGCAGTAGGATTACTTCCTATTGCAACAGCAGGAATTGATATTGATAAACTAATGGAAGGTGCTAGAATTGCACAAGAAAGGTATAATGACCCAAATCTAAAATATAACGAATGTTACCAATATGCAGTAGCAAGAAATATTTTATACCAATTAGATAAAAACACAGAAATTCTAGTAAACTATGAGCCAAAAATGTATTACTTTACCGAATGGTGGAAACAACTATTTGGTGAAAGTGAAGGAAAAGAACAAAAAGGTATTTTTCCAGCAGGAGTTAGTAACACAACAGACTTACATTCTATGGGGCAATACATCCAAGAAGGAAGAAGATGTTTATTTGAAACCGTTCTTTCTGTTGAAAATCCACAATCAGACCTAACCATTCATCCAGATGATGACAACCTAGATGGCTTAAATTACTTAGCTGGAAAAACATTAGACTATGTTAACAAAAAAGCAATGGAAGGAACCATAAAAGCACATATATCTGGAGATGTTCCTAATATTAGGATAACGATGGAAAAATTAGATGAAATCAACATAGGAGAACTAATCTATTTCTTTGAAAAAGCTTGTGCGATGTCAGGTAGCATTTTGGGAATTAATCCTTTTAATCAACCAGGAGTGGAGGAATATAAAAAGAATATGTTCAAATTATTAGAAAAGCCAGGTTATTAAAGTAGATATTTAAACCGAATGATAAATAATTTGTGAAACTAAATGAAAATCAGAAAATGATAAGATAGCAAAACCAAAGGAGAAGAAAGAAAATGATATACAAAGAGAAATTTAAAATAGGGCTAAAAGATATAGAGAAAAAAGACGAAGTAAGCGATATTGCTATTTTAGAATACTTAGAAGATATTGCAGCCTATCATTCAGATTGTGTAGGATATGGAATTAAGACAAACCAAATAACCAACTTAAATTGGATCTTATTAGATTGGAAAGTACAAGTTATCAATCGACCAAAATATGGACAAACCTTAACCATTCATACTTGGTCAAGAAAAGTAGAAAAATTCTATGCTTACCGTGATTTTGAAGTATATGATAATGAAAATAATTTATGTGCAATTGCTACTTCAAAATGGTTACTAATCAGTAGTCAAACAGGAAAAATTGCAAGAGTAGAACCAGAAATGGCTGCCAAATATCAATCAGAACCAGAAAGGAATGTTTTTGGAGAAGAAACACTTTCCAAATTAAAAGAGCCAGAACATTTTGAAAGAGAAATTCAATATACAGTACAAAGAAAAGATATTGATGTCATTGGACATATGCACAATTTGTATTACTTAAACCTTGCTTATGAAGCTTTACCAGAAGAAATTTATGAGCAAAGACCATTTGCTTCGATTAGAATGATGTATAAAAAAGAGATCAAATTAGGAGTAACGGTAAATTGCAAATACACCAATGAAAATGGAAAACATATAATAGTAATGGAAAGTCAAAAAGGAAAAGTACTGCACGCAATCGTTGAAATAGGTTAATAATTTAAAAAACTAAGTATAATATTCCAGATAAGCGAGAAAAATAGTATAGGACATAGTAACAAGTTTTAATGAAAATGTAGAAAAATGTCAAAAAAATATTGAAATTTACGAAGAGATTGTGCTATAATAACATCTAGTGTAAAAATTAAGGGAGGAATTACCATGAAATCAAATTTAAGAAAAACAAAAATTGTAGGAACCATAGGGCCTGCAAGCGAAAATGAAGAAATGTTAACAAACTTAGTAAATGCTGGATTAAACGTAACTAGAATTAACTTTTCACATGGTGGATATGAAGAAAACGGAGAAAAAATTGAAACCATTAAAAGAGTAAGAGAAAAACTAAATAAACCAGTCGCTTTACTATTAGATACAAAAGGACCTGAAATTAGAACAGGAGTATTAGAAACAGGAAACGAAAAAGTTGTAATTAAGGAAGGACAAACATTTACATTTGTAAATGAAGACATCATTGGAAACAGTGAAAAAACAACCATCAGTTACAAAGATTTATACAAAGACGTAAAAGTTGGTTCTACCTTATTAGTAGATGATGGAGCAATTGAATTTGAAATTACAGAAATCAAAGGAAAAGATATTATATGTAAAGCATTAAACACAGCAAAATTAGGAAGTAGAAAAACTATGAATGTTCCTGGGGTAAAATTAGAACTACCAGCCCTAACACAAAAAGACATAGATGATATTACAGAAGGAATCAAAAGAGGATTTGACTACATTGCAGCCTCTTTTGTAAGAAAAGAATCAGATGTAAAAGAAATTAGAAAACTATTAGATGAAAATGGAGGAGAAAGAGTAAAAATCATCTCTAAAATCGAAAATCAAGAAGGAATTGATAATTTCGAAGAAATTCTAGCAATATCAGATGGAATCATGGTAGCACGTGGAGACATGGGAGTAGAAATACCAATGGAACAAGTTCCAATTGTACAAAAAGAATTTATCAAAAGATGTAATAAAGTAGGAAAACCAGTTATCACAGCAACACAAATGTTAGAATCTATGACACAAAATCCAAGACCAACAAGAGCAGAAGTAAGTGACGTTGCTAACGCTGTATATGATGTTACAGGAGCTATCATGTTATCTGGAGAATGTGCTATGGGTAAATATCCAGTAGAATGTGTAACAGCAATGGATAAAATTTCAACAGCAGTAGAAGCTTCTACTAACTATTGGAAAAGATTTTATAGAAAAACAGTTGAACATGATACCAATGACTTAGAAAATGCAATTGCTTATACAACTTGTGTAACAGCAGAACATATTGAAGCAGATGCCATTGTAGCATACACTCATAAAGGTGACTCAATCAGAAAAATAGCTGGATTAGCACCAGGATGCCCAATCTTTGCCATTACAGATAACGAAAAAACATTCCATCAATTATCCTTAACATTTAATGCTCACCCAGTATTATGCAAAGGGGAAAAATCAATTGAAGATACCATCGAAAAAGGAATTGAAGTATTAAAAGCAGAAGGAATTTTAGAAACAGGAGATATGGTTGTTTTAGCAGGTGGTGCTAAAATATTACCAGGAAAAGAAGAAAACAAAGTAATCGGTGGATGTGTAAAAGTTTAATAACATAAAAAGAAAAACGCTAAATAGAAGAATACAAAAAATGTAGACTTCGAAGAAGCGTTTTTTTGTATGATACAAACACAGGAAATTAACAAAAATAATGAAAAATTGAATAAATCATGAAAAATAAGTATAAAATGTAATTAAAATCAGCAAAAAAACATAATATTTTATTAAAAGTATTGAAAACTCATTTTTTATATGATAAAATAAAAAAGAATTCGTTAGGAAAGGTGAACCGATATGTACACATATTTAAAACTAAAAAATTTCAAGTCATTTGGTGAGGTAGAATTAGATTTAAAGAAAACAGAGCAAAGCATAAAAAAACTTGCTGTTATTTATGGTGAAAATGGAGCTGGAAAAACAAATTTAGTAGAAGCCTTTAAATTTATACAAGACTCACTTTTATCGCTTACTTATTCTAGAATTTTAGAAAAAGAAATCATGTCAAAAGGAGATAGTTTAGAAGAATTAGAAAATGATGAGAAATTTATACGTGCTTTACAGAATTTTAAGCGAAGATTTGCAATTAACATAAAAATGGAGGATATGCAAACAATAGGGCAAACAGAAGATACAGAAATCGAAATAGGATTTTCTCTAAACCATGCAGAAGGAATCTACTATTTAAGATTTGGAAAAGAAATAAAAGAAGAAAAAGTATATTATTTAGTAGGAAAATACAGAAAAGAACAATTTCACTTAATCAAAAATGAAAAGGGAGAACTAATACAAAACTTAAATGAGAAAATTTTTATCGATAGTAAGTATAAAAACGAATTAGAAACAGAAATAAAAAAATATTGGGGAAAAAATACGTTTTTATCCATTATCATAAAAGAAATACAAGAAAAAAATAAAAAGTACATTGAAGAAAATATATCTAAAAATTTATTAGATGTGATAGAAATGTTAATCCAAATGAATATTAGTTTAGATAGAGCAGGAAACAATGTAATTCGAAGTACAGGAATGAAGGTAAAAAATGCAAAGAAAAATGCTTTACTGATTCAAATTGAACGAGGAGAAATTGACGTAAAAGATGCAGAAAAGCTAACAATATGTGAAGAATTCTTAAGAAAATTTTTTACACAAGCATATTCTGAAATTAAAGATGTAAAATATATGAAAAAAGAAGAAGATGGAAAAATAAAATATATGTTATATTTTTATAAAATGATCCATCGAAAAATTGTAAAAATTAGTTATCTAAAGGAATCAGCAGGAACATTAAGAATTTTAAAGAAATTAGCTCCTATTATTAGAGCCGCACTCGGAGAATTTGTAATTATTGACGAAATAGATAATGGAGTTCACGACTTATTAATTCGAAGTATTCTAGAATCTTTACAAGACAAAATTACAGGACAACTCATTATTACGACTCATAATACTTTATTATTAGAGGCGTTAAACAAATCTTCTATTTATTTAATTCTAACTGACTATGAAGGAAATAAAACAATTAATTGTATGGATGATTATGATTTGGATATTCAGAAAAATCACAATATTCGCGATTTATATTTAAGAGGCGTATTTGGAGGAATTCCATTTGTAAAAAGAATTGACTTTGACGAGATGGTAACAGATTTAGAAGAAGGAATCAAAAATGAAGAAGAAAATCTCGATTAATTATTGTAAAATTTTTGCAATGTGTCATGGGAAATCAGAATTATTAATTAGTGGTCATTTGAGAAGTGCCTTGCACTTACCGTTAGAGGATTATGGAAGAAATAATGGGAAAAACAATATCCAAATAGCAAATATTATGAAAGAATTAAATACCAAAACATTTAAAACACAAGAAGAATTTTTAAGAAGATATCCATCTGTTAAAACGGATGCAAAAAATAGATTAGCACAAGGTTTTCAGTTTTTTATTATCATGGATACGGATGACTGTACCGAAAAAGAAAAAGAAGAATTTTTAAATAAGAAAATGTTTAAAGGACATTGGTTAGAACCCTATATCATACCAATTGTGAATCAGAAAAATCTAGAAGAGGTCATGAAAAATACAGGGATTCAATATGAAATGATAAAAAACAAAGAAAAAACACAAACTTATATTAAAATTTTTCCAAAAGTACAATCAAAAGTAAAAGAACTAAATGATGTAAAATACATAGGAGAAATCAAAGAAAAACTAAGTAATTGCCAAAAGACAAACATGGAGAAATTCTTTCAAGCTTGTTTAAAAGAATCTGAAAAAGTAAAAATAAGATAGAAGAAAACTTGATTTGCCAAAGAGAAACAGCAGCCAAGTTTTTTTCTGTTTTTCTTGTTATTTAATAGAAAAATATGATATACTATACCTATCGAAAAATTAGGTGTTTAAGCAAGACATTAACGATTGGAATAGAGGAAATGACAGAAAAATTATCAGAAACCAAGGCAAAAAAACATCTAGGAAAGAAAGGAAATAGAAAATATGGCAAAACCAATTGTAGCGATAATAGGAAAACCAAATGTAGGGAAATCAACCTTTTTCAATTACCTAGTAGGAAACAGAATCTCAATTGTACAAGATACACCAGGAGTAACAAGAGATAGAATTTATGCAGAAACCAACTGGAGAGGAAGAGACTTTACCGTAATTGATACGGGAGGAATTGAACCAGAATCAGAGGATATCATTGTTTCACAGATGAGAGAACAAGCTAATTTAGCAATAACTATGGCAGATGTTATCTTATTTTTAACAGATATTAGACAAGGGATAACAGCAGCAGACAGAGAAATTGCTTTGTTGTTAAAAAAATCTAAAAAGCCAATTGTACTAGTCTGCAACAAAGCAGATAATTTTGACAAAGATAAAGACGAAGCTTACGAATTTTATAATTTAGGAATGGGAGAGCCCTACCCAATTTCAGCAACAAATGCTATTGGTATAGGAGATGTACTAGACAAAATATATGAAAGTTTTCCAGAGAAGATAGAAGAGGAAAAGGATGACGACAAAATCAAAGTGGCCATCATTGGAAAACCAAATGTAGGAAAGTCATCTTTAATCAACAAAATTTTAGGAGAGAATAGAGCCATTGTAAGTGATATAGCAGGAACTACGAGAGATGCCATTGATACAGAATTTGAAAATGAAACAGGAAAATATGTATTAATCGATACAGCAGGGGTAAGAAGAAAAAGTAAAATCAAAGATTCAATTGAAAAATTTAGTATTATGAGAACCTTACTTGCTATTGAAAGAGCAGATGTATGTCTTATGATGATAGATGCCACACAAGGAGTAACCGACCAAGACGCTAAAATTGCAGGAGAGGCACATGAAGCAGGAAAGGGAGTTATTATAGTTGTCAATAAGTGGGATGCTATCGAAAAAGAAACAGGAACATTAGAAAAATATAGAAAAGAAGTTTATGAAAGACTAAAATATCTTTCTTATGCACCAATCATTTTCATATCAGCAAAAACGGGGCAAAGAGTAAATAAATTGTTTGATTTAATCCATTATGTAGCAGAACAAAACAGTATGAGAATTTCTACATCAGTCTTAAACCAAGTCATCAATGAAGCAATTGCTATTGTACAGCCACCAACAGACAAGGGGAAAAGATTAAAAATATTTTATGGAACACAAGCTTCAACCAGACCACCGACATTTGTTATTTTTGTGAATAACAAAGAATTATTCCATTTTTCTTATGAAAGATATTTAGTAAATCAAATTCGAAAAGAATTTGGTTTAGAAGGAACACCAGTAAGAATAATCGTAAGAGAAAAATCAGATAAAGAAATTCAAAAGCAAATGAGATAGAATCAGGAAGTGTCAAAATGGACAAAACCAAAAGGAGGAATTTTAAATGATAGTATATATTATAATGGCAGTGATAGCCTATTTAATAGGAAGTGTGAATTTTTCAGTTATATTCAGTAAGAAATTAGCTGGATTTGATGTAAGAGAAAAAGGAAGTGGAAATGCAGGAGCAACCAATATGCTTCGTTCAGTAGGGAAAAAAGCAGCAGCGATTACCTTAATTTGTGATATTTTAAAAGGAGTGATTTCAATTGGAATTGCTATGATAGTAGGAAATATCATAAAAGATAGTAACTCAGAATTATTCGTACAGATAGCAGGAATTGCTGTTATAATAGGGCATACCTTTCCTATATTTTTTGGGTTCAAAGGTGGAAAAGGAGTGGCGACTTCACTTGGTGTATTACTAATGAGTAACTGGCAAATTGGATTAATTTGTTTGGTATTTGCCTTAGTATTAATGATTTTAACAAGAATGGTATCTTTGGGGTCTTGTGCAGCAGCTGTATTATTTCCTGTGTTAACACTATTTATAAATGATAATTATACCATATTAACAGAAGGAAAAAAAGGAAATACTTACTTTATTTATAGTGTGATATTAGCAGTTATTGTATTATATAACCATAGAAGTAATATAAAAAGAATGTTAAATGGAACAGAAAACAAATTAAGTTTAAAAAAATAAGAGGATAAAAAATAAAGGAGATAAAACTATGAAAAAGATAGCAATCATAGGAAGTGGAAGTTGGGGAGTAGCTCTAGCAATGCATTTAGCAAGACAAGGAAATCAGATCAAAATATGGTCTTTTGAAGAAGAAGAAAAAAGACAAATCAATGAAGAGAGAAAATGTAAATTTTTGCCGAACATAATCATACTAGAAAACATAGAATGTCATAGAGACTTTGAAACGGTTATAAAAGATGCAGATTTTATTTTACACGTTACTCCTTCCAAATTCACAAGAACAACATTCAAACAATATAAACAATATGTAGGAAACAAACCAGTTATTATCTGTTCAAAAGGATTTGAAAAAGAAACCCTAAAAACATTAGATGAAGTGATACAAGAAGAATTACCAACTGTAAAATTAGGCATATTAACAGGACCAAGCCATGCAGAAGAAGTATCCATGGGAGTACCAACTGTATTAGTAGTAGCTTCTGAAAATCAAGAAGTTTTAGAATTAGTTCAAAATACCTTCATGTCAGAAACCATGAGAATTTATACCTCAGAAGATGTAAGAGGAGTGGAATTAGGAGGAGCCTTAAAAAATATCATTGCATTTTGTGCAGGGGCGGCAGCAGGAATTGGCTTAGGAGATAATAGTTTTGCAGCTTTAGTAACAAGAGGATTGGGAGAAATAGCAAGACTAGGAGTTAAACTAGGAGGAAAACAAGAAACTTTTTATGGATTAAGTGGATTAGGTGACTTAATTGTAACTTGTCAAAGTGAGCATAGTAGAAATCGAAAAGCAGGAAAGTTAATTGGTCAAGGAAAAACTTTAGCAGAGGCACAAAAGGAAGTAGGAATGGTAATTGAAAGTATCGATAACATTGATGTTGCTTATGAATTAGGAAAACGAAATGATGTGTATATGCCAATTATTGAAACAGTATATCATGTTATTTATGACAATTTAAATCCAACCGAAGCAGTTAAAAATTTAATGACAAGAGACAAAAAAAGTGAATAATTATCACACATTTTTCCAATAATAAAAGAAAATGGTCATAAAAGAACCGTCCCCAAATGACCAAAGACCAGAAAGAAGGGAAAAGAAGTATGGAATTTTTTGATAAATTAGGAAAAAAGGCTTCAGAAGCGTATAAAGTGACAGCTGATAAAACAGGAAAAATAGCAAAAGAAACTAAAATGAAATTGAAAATAAGTGAATTAAAAGCACAAGTTAATGATATTTATGAAGAAATAGGAAAGAAAGTATATGAAAAACATATAAGAGAAGAAGCATTTTCCATTCAAAACGAAATAGAAGAAAAATGTACTCAAATTGATGTTTTAAGTGATGAGATTGACAGTTTATTAAAACAATGCTTAGCATTAAAAGATAAAAAACAATGTCCGAAATGTTATAAAGAAATTGAGAAAGAAATGAAATTCTGTCCTAATTGTGGAGAAAAGCAAACACAAGAACAAAACAATGATAAAGAAGAGAAAAGAGAGAAAGAAGAAAGCAACTTAGAAAAAACAGTAGCTGTGGAATCAGATGTTGAAATACAAGAATGTAGACCAAAGCAAGAAGATACCAACTTAGAAAAAACAGTAGCAGTAGAATCTAATGTTGAAATAGAAGAAATAGAAAAAGTAGAAGAAGAGGAAGAAGAAGAGTAAAATATGAAAATCGTAATTCAAAGAGTAAAGAATGCGCAAGTTGAAGTAGAAGGAAATGTGGTAGGAAAAATTGAGCAAGGTTTTTTAGTGTTATTAGGAGTAAACCATACAGATACAAGAAAAGAAGCGGATTATCTGGTAAAAAAGCTTTGTAAATTGAGAGTTTTTACCGATGAAAATGACAAAATGAACTTAGGATTAAAAGATATTGGAGGCGAATTATTAATTGTTTCACAGTTTACCTTGTATGCAGATTGTTCGCAAGGAAATAGACCATCTTTTATAAAGGCAGCCAAACCAGAACAGGCAAATGAATTGTATGAATACTTTTGCTCAGAATGTGAAAAAAATGATATAAAAGTGGAAAAAGGAATTTTTGGTGCAGATATGAAAATCAGTTTACTAAATGATGGACCAGTAACTATTATAATCGAAAAGTAAGACGAGTAAAGTCTTACTTTTTAGTTTCTATTATGTGCCTTTTTATTCTAATAAGGAAATCTTTCATATAAATATTTAATAATACGATCTGCATTTTCTTCTGTAATATGAATAAAAATATTGCAGTCAAGAGAAATCCACATATTAAGTTGATAAGAATCTGAATTGTCCGCAAAAGTGCCAATAATTTCTGCTAACTCAATTGGATTAACATATTCTTTTTCCCATTTTAAATCTTGCTCAATCTGCAAATTGGTATTATAAAAACGACTCAAAAATTGATTTAATTCACCTTTTTTATTACTATATAAACAAACACTTGCTATCATTTTTTTCTCCTAAAAATATCTTTTTATCTTAGTATAAAAAATATCAAAAAATTTATACTAAGAATAAAGTAAAACCAAAATGTAAATACTAGAAAAAATAGAAAAAAAGGAGGCAATCGAATGAAAAAGTACAGGAAAATGGTGTATCTATTTTTAATTCTAGTAATTGCTATATTAGGAATTATGTTATATGATAAGGTAAGTAAAGCAAATAGCAAAGATGGAAAAGAAAAAACTTTTTCAGAAGTAAAATTTTTAGAAAATAAGTTAGTCGATTTATTGAATCAAATGAATCATATCGAAACTAGAAATTACAATGTATCGGTAAGTGAGATATCCAAACAAGCAAAAGAACAGAAAAGTCAAACTAGTTCAAGTAGTCAATCAAATTCTAGTTCTGATTCTAGTTCAGAATCAGGAGGAAGTTCTGGAGGAGGAAATTCATCTGGTTCAGAGGCCTCAGAAAATGAAAGTAATCAAAATAACCAAAAGTTTAGTTTAAAGTCAACAGGAGTCTTAACCAATTCAAATGAAATTAATTGGGAGTATATCAAAGGTGAAATAGAGATTTTATATGCATCGCTTCCCACGATTACACTTGATTTATATCAATTAGATGTATCACAAGAAGATGTATTAGGTTTTAATAAAGAATTTGATTTGTTAACAGTGGCGATAAAAGAAGAGAATAAACAAAAAACGTTAAATCTGTTATCAAAAATTTATGAGTATATTCCCAAATTTACAGATAAAGCAACAGATGAAGAATTGGATAAAATAATAGCACAAGCAAAATCAAATTTGTTTAAAGCCTATTCCAAATTAGATGCTAAAAACTGGAGCGAAATTTCGAATGATATCAGACAAACAGTAGAGAGTTATTCAAAATTGATGACAAATACCAATATAAGTGGAAGTAAACAATATTCCATTAGTAAAGCTTATGTTATGTTAAATGAATTACAAAATGCTGTTAATGTGCAAGATGAAGCAGTTTTTTTAATAAAATATAAGAATATACTAGAAGAAATGAATAATTTGTGATAAAAAATAAAAAATGATACTAACGAGACACTAACCTGATAGAGCTTTATCTAATCGCATAGAACTTTTTGAGCAAAAAATACAAAACAAAAGTTTATTTTGAGAAAAAATTAGAATAGAAAAATAAGTCAAAAAAATAGTTTACGAAATGTTTTTTTGACTTATTATTTTTTGATAGAAAATAGATAACATAAATTTATGCAAAAGATATTGACAATGATGGTGCTTTTATTATAAAATACAAACAATAGTTCTACAATAATAAATGAAGAAAATATAAATAATAATAAATGTAATAATAACTAAAATTTATTAGAAAAGGATGTGTTCTTATGAATGAAAAAAAGGATGAAATTATTTTATTTGAAAATCAAGGTGTAAAATTAGAAGTAAATTTAAAAGATGAAACAGTATGGCTAAATAGGTCTCAGTTATCAGAGTTATTTGGTAGAGATATAAAAACTATAGGAAAACATATTAATAATGCGTTAAAAGAGGAACTATTAGAAGATAATTCAGTTGTCGCAAAATTTGCGACAACTGCTTCAGATGGAAAAACTTATCAAGTTGAATATTATAATTTAGATATGATATTAAGTGTTGGGTATAGAGTAAAATCCAATAAAGGTATTATTTTTAGAAGATGGGCAAACAAGGTTTTAAAGGAATATACATTAAAAGGATATGCTGTAAATCAAAGAAGATTAGAATATTTAGAGAAAACAATACAACTTATTGATATAGCAAATAGAATAGATGAAAAATTAGAAGGAAATGATGCAAAAGAAATATTAAAAGTAATCGGAGATTATTCAAAAGCACTTGATTTATTAGATGACTACGACCATAGAACACTAAAGAAAATAGATGGAAATATTGACGAAAGAAAGATTGGATACAAAGAATGTATAGAAGTTATAAATAAGTTAAGATTTAATGAAGAAAGTTCACTATTTGCAGTAGAAAGAGATAAAGGCTTAGAATCAATTATAGGTAATATTTATCAAAGCTTTGCAGGACAAGATATTTACAAAAGCATTGAAGAAAAAGGAGCAAATTTCTTATATTTAATAGTAAAGAACCATGTATTTGCAGATGGTAATAAAAGAATTGCAGCAACATTGTTTATATACTTTTTGAATTTTTATGGAATATTATATAAAGATGGAAAGCAGACAATAGATAACAATACACTAGCAGCACTAACTTTATTAATAGCAGAATCGAATCCAAAAGAAAAAGATGTAATTATAGATTTAGTGATGAACTTTTTGAATAATGATTGAGATTCAATCTCAGCGACAAATTACAGGGATAAACTTTTAAATGAAAATAATAGATAGTAAAAAAGTCATATGGGAAACAGATAATTTTGTAGTAGTTGCAGCAAATCATCCTTTTATTTCTAGAAGAGCTAATGGAGATAAATATAGAAAGGATTAAGTTTTTTGAAGCAGGTAATTGAGATTGGAAAAAAGATGAAAAAGGTAATTTTTCAAAACCATACTATCATGATTTTATGAAGGATTTGAACCACTCAATGATGAAGATATAAAATATATTATAGAAGAGATGAAAATACTTGAAAATAATAAAAAGTATATTAGCAACATTTGGAATATTGCTAATAATTAGTTGTTACAAATTACAATAAAGGTGAAATAAAATGTACTATACATATATGTTAAGATGTTCAGATAATTCTATTTATACAGGTATGACAAGTAATTTAGAAAGAAGAATAGATGAACATTTATCAAAAAATAAAAATGGAGCAAAATACACAAAATCACATAATGTTATTAAGTTAGAAGCGGCATGGAAAAGTAAAAATAAATCTTTGGCCTGCAAACTAGAATATCAAATAAAAATTCTTAATAAAAAACAAAAAGAAAGCTTAATAAATGGTGAGAAATTATCTGCATACTTAAAAGGAAAAATAGATTGTAGAAGGTATAGAAGAATATAAAATATAGAAAATTATCTTGATAAGGTATAGTGACTATTATTCGTTGAAAGAATATTGCAATCTACATTAATTTTATTAGAGAGCAACAATAGCAATAACAGCGATATTTATATTAATTTATATTAATGCATGTTATAAATTATAAACTTGATGTAAGAATGTCTAAGGAATTTGATTAAACTATAAAAAATTAGAATGACTAGTTAAGTAACAACACCTCTAAAATATGCATAACATATTATAGGGGTGTTAATTTATGATAAACTATGAAGAAATAAATAGAATGATGGATAAAACTTCTAAAATACCATATCCAAAAATACCAGATTTATATCCTAACTCAAGATATGCAAGAATGATACAAGAAGACTTTGCAGGAAAAGATGGAGAACTTACTGCTATAACTCAATATATATATGAACATATTAACTTTTCAGATAAAGAAAAATTGAGTTTAGTATTAAAAAGAATTGCGATAGAAGAAATGAGACACTTAGACATTTTAGGAGAGATAATAAAAAAGCTAGGAGGAAAAGCACATTACATAAATAGTAATGAAGATCAATGGACAGCAAAAAATGTAAATTACAATATAGAAAATTTAAAAGAAATAATGAGATATAATATATTGTCAGAAGAAAAAGCAATAATGGGATATAGAAAAGCAATGAGATATACAAATAATATACAATTAAGAAGAGTTTTTGAAAGAATAATTATAGACGAAAATATGCATAAAGAAATATTTAAAAGTATTTTAGAAGGAATGAATTAGGATTTTAGGGACGGAGGAAAAAATCATTTGTTTCACAAAACATGATTTTTTCCTCCGTCCCTAAAATCCTATTGAAAGACATTAAACAACCAATTAAAATGAGTTAATCCTATGAAAAATAATATACTCATTGAAATTGCTATAGATAATCTATATATAGAAAAGGGAAGTTTTGTGTTTTCGCTTTTTCTTGATTTTGAAAGTACAAATAGTAAAGTTAATGCACAAATTCCTGTAATAATTATACTTAAACTAGAGAAATATGAATCAGTTATAATATTAAATTTATTTAATATAGTTAATATTGCAATAGCTATAATTACCATACTAGCAGTAGGGAGAGATTTTGAAATTATATTTTTAAAAAATTTACCTTTAACTCGTTCTTTATTAGGTTCTAATGCTAACATAAAAGACGGTATTCCTATGGTTACAACACTAATTAAAGTTAATTGAATAGGCATGAATGGATAGGATTCTCCTACAAATATAAATAATACTGCTAAAAATATAGAGTATATAGTTTTGACTAAGAACAGAGAAGCTGAACGTCCAATATTATTAATAGTTCTTCTTCCTTCAGCAACTACTTTTGGCATAGAGGCAAAGTTGGAGTCTAGTAAAACTAATTGAGATATGTTTTTAGTAGCATCACTACCATTTGCCATTGCTATGCTACAGTCAGAAGCCTTTAAAGCTAAGACATCATTAACACCATCTCCTGTCATAGCAACTGTTTTGCCATTTTTTTGAAGAGCTTCAACTAAGAGTTTTTTCTGAACAGGGGATACTCGTCCAAAAATAGTATAATTAGTTACTATATTAGAAATATCATCATCTTCTTTTAAGGTAGACATATCAATATATTTTTTATAATCTTGAATACCAACTTGTTTTGCAATTTTAGAAACAGTTATAGGATTATCTCCAGAAATTATTTTTATATCAACACCTTGCTTTTTGAAATATTTTATAGTATCACTAGCTTCTTTTCTTATTTTATCTAATATCAAAATAAATCCTATTAATTCAATATTGTCTGGTAATTGTTTATTATTAAAAGCATTGTTAGAATGTGCTAATACTAAAACTCTATAGTCTTTATTATATTTTTTAAGTTCATCTGTATAATTATTAAAATTATTTTTTAAAACAAACTCTGGAGCTCCTATTATATAAGTACCTACATTTTTATAATTAATTCCTGACCACTTTGATTTTGAATTAAATGGTATTTTAGTATTTACAATAAATTCATTAGAAATGTTTGTAAAATAGTTTTTAATTGCTTTAATAGTAGAGTTTTCATCTTCTGATGATTTTGCAATATTTGCTAAAATATTTGACATATCATCTTTAGTAGAATTAATTGGAATAAAGTTTTTTACTTCCATAGAACCTTCTGTTAAAGTACCAGTTTTATCTAAACATAGAGTATCAATTCTAGCTAAAGTTTCGATACAATACAATTCTTGGACTAAAACTTTAGATTTAGATAATCGAATAACACTAACTGCTAAAACTGTACTAGTAAGAAGCACTAAACCTTCTGGAATCATACCAATTATTGCAGCTACAGATTTTACAACAGCATCTTGAAAGGTATTACCATCAACATTTAATTGAGTATAAAAAAGTAAACTACCAATTGGAATAATTGCAAATGTTATGTATTTAATAATTTTCTTTAAAGAATTTATTATCTCAGAATTTATTTTTTTGACGTATTTAGCACCACTAGAAATTTTATAAGTATAATTGTCTTCTCCAACATGTTCAACTTTAGCAATACATTTACCGCTTATGATATAGCTTCCAGATAAAATCATATCTCCAGGAACTTTTGTAACACTGTCTTGTTCACCAGTAATAAAAGATTCGTTAACTAAAACTTCACCACTTTTAACAATACAATCAGTTGGAATTTGATTTCCAGTACTAAATTCTATTATATCATCTAAAACAATATCATAAATTGAAACTTCTTCTTTTTTACTGTTACGAATAACTTTAGCTTTAGAAACTGCTAAAAGCGAAAGTTTATCAACCACTCGTTTAGAATGTATTTCTTGAATAGTGCTAATAGCAGTATTTATAATAACAACTCCAAGAAAAAGCATGTTTTTATAGGAACCAACACTAAAAACAGCTATTGCTAAAATTAAATTTATAAAATTAAATAAAGTAAAAAAATTGTCAAATAAAATACGTTTAATACTTTTGGTTTGAACAGAAGTATCATAATTAAATAGATATTCTTCTTTTCTTTGTAAAACTTGTTTATTTGTTAATCCATTTGAAATATTGGGATTAAATCGTTCAATTGTTTGTTTCATATATACACCTTCTTATTAATGTAATAAATTTTATCATAATGCTATATAAAAGTCTATAAATCCAATTATATTAATAAAAAGTTAAGAAAGAGGATTTGGGGCCAGGTTTCAAATCCCTATAAAATCAGAAGACTTGAGGTCACAAATTGTGACCGCCTCAAATGTATTAGAAAATAAAGTTAGAAATAAAAAATATTTACCATATGCATTTACAGAAACTACTACTAAATTTGCATAATACAAGAAAACGTGATATTATTAACATAATAGCAAAAGCTATGTTGAAACCGTTATAAAATTATTACTTAAGGAGGTATAAACTATGCAACGGTATGGAAAAATTGTGCTTGAGGCAGAAAAGGGTATAACATTTGATGTCTCAGAGGGAACAAGTGGAGAGTTAATCATCAGAGCTCTGAACATTGTTTCAAATAATGTTTATTCGGAGCTTCCAACTGTATCAGCTGGGGAATATGCAGAGGTTTTATCTGTGTATACAGATAATAATGGAAACAGAGCAGTAGTTCCAGAAGGCTGGACAGTGTCTGGAGTACCAAAGGAGAATATCATTTGGGGAATTGATGTGGGTTTAGTTATCTATCATATTCCAAAGGAAAAAGTAAGTGGTATTAACTGGCAAGATTCAGATGAGGTTGAAACTTTGATGAGAACATATGATCAATTTGTATGGACTCCAGTAGGATTGCTGACAGCTAATGGTACGCTTGACGGAATTCACTTCAACGAAAAATTTGGTAGAATGAATTATCGGAATGCGACATTTTCAAAAAGTGCATTTCATGAACCATTAGTTGGAGAACTTCTTTCTCAGAAGGAAAGTGTCGATAAGTATGGTGGATATTATAGTTCTCGCTATGATATTTCTAAAGACAAAGAGACTGGAAAACCAAGGTCTGTAAAAGGTGCAGATTCTTGGACGAATATCGATTTTTTAACTGCAAAAGAGGTTGCAAGTACTATGGTAAAAAGCAAAACAGTTACAAGTCATTTGATGTATGGAGCTGAATATGATACTCGAGAGAAATGGGTAATTGAGTCTGGTACAGTAACTACTAAGGAGATTGCAGAGGATTCAACAGAATTGGGAAACTACTATAATAACAAGAATTATCCAAGTAGAATAGTTAAAACAGGAGAAGATGGATGTATAAATAACATCTATGGATTTGCAGGTAATGTGGATGAATGGACACAAGAATGGAACAGTAGTTCATGCCGTGTTATCCGTGGTGGCTGTTGCAACTATGGTGGTAACTATTGTCCTGTCGCCTTTCGCATTTTCTTCAGTCCTAATGACGGCTATGGCTGCACTGGTTTTCGTGCCACGCTTTATATTAAGTAGCACTGACCACTGTAAAACTATCCTAATTTGTTTCCAAAAGCAGATGGAGGGAGAGAACTTTGAAAATTCAAAGTCTCTCTTTTATTATATTATAGGAAAGTTCTCTGAACTTCCTATAATATAAAGCATTCCACAAAAAATTCTTTCAGAATTTTCGCAGGTGAACAAAGACGTGGCATGAAGTGTAATCTAAAAGGTCATAAAATTTTAATCATGTCACTTTTGTTCTGTGAAGGAGAAGCACTAGAGAAAGTAATTGAAAGAGCATTTGGAAACTATGTGTTAAAAAAATAATGGTATTTAATGAGATAATATGTTATAATACACACAATAGGACACAGGAGGCGAAGATGAGTAAGGTTAATTGGACTGATGAACAAAAACAGGCTATTTATGAAGATGGTTCTAATATATTGGTTGCGGCTGCTGCTCGGTAGTGGTAAGACTGCTGTATTGGTTGAGAGAGTTATAAATAAGATTATAAATGAAGATGTTGATATAGATAAGTTGCTAGTGGTGACTTTTACAAATAGCGCTGCTTCTGAGATGAGAGAAAGGGTGTTGGATGCAATATATAAAAAATTAGAAGAAGAGCCAGAAAATAGTAAATTACAAAGGCAAATAACTTTAATTAATAAAGCAAGTATTTGTACAATTGACTCATTCTGCTTGGAAATAGTAAGAAATAATTTTTATGAATTAGAGAATATTTCTCCAAATTTTAGGATAGCAGATACAACAGAAATTGAATTATTAAAACAAGAAGTGATAGAAGAGATTTTTGAACAAAAATATGAAGATGAAAACGAAGATTTTATTAAATTACTTAGTACATATACAAGCTATAGAGATGATACACCTTTAAAAGATATCATATTAAAGATATATTCATATATACAAAGTAATCCATTCCCAAAACAATGGCTTGAATCGAAAGTTGAGATGTTTAATTTAAAAGATAAGCTTAATGAAGATTTTAGTAAAACACCTTGGGGTGAAGTGTTATTAGAGGACATTGATGATGAATTAATTGATTGTATTTCTACATTAAAAGATGTAGAAGAAAGTCTTCAATATGAACCAGAGCTAGAAAAATATTTACAAACAATTCAAGATGATATAGATAAATTACAACTACTTAGAAAAGGGTTAGAAAGTTGGGATAAAGCATTTGATATATATCAAACATTAAGTTTTATGACATGGCCAAGAAAGAAGATTGATTCAGATATAAAAGACCAGGCAAAAATTGTTAGAGATGATGTTAAGAAAAAACTAACAAGGAAATTAGATAAAATATTAATATCTAATTCAAAAGAAGCAAATCAAGATATATATGATATGTATACAACTCTTGTAAAATTAAAAAATATAATCTTAGAGTTCTCTATAGAATTTTCAAAAAGAAAAAGAGAAAAGAATATAGTAGATTTTAATGATGTTGAACATTTTGCATTAGAAATACTATTAAAACAAAATGAAGCTGGAGCAGTAGAAAGAACAGAAGTGGCAAAAAGATATCAAGATAAATATGAGGAAATTGCCATAGACGAGTATCAAGATAGTAACTTGGTTCAAGAATATATATTAACAGCGGTATCAAAGGAAAATAATATATTTATGGTGGGAGATGTTAAACAAAGTATATATAAATTTAGACAAGCTATGCCAGAATTGTTTTTAAATAAATATAAAACATATAAAAATAAAGAGAATAGAAATATAGATGAAAATTTAAAAATACAATTATTTAAGAACTTTAGAAGTAGAGATAATATATTAAAAGTAACTAATCTGATTTTTGAAGATATAATGAGTAATGTATTAGGAGATATAGATTATAACAAAGAAGAGTATTTAAATTTAGGTGCAAGTTATGAGGAAATAGAGCAGGATTTAAAAACAGAAATAAATATTATAAATACAAAACAAATGGAAGAGGAAGACAAGTATATAAAACAACAAGAAGAAAAAGAAAGTGAAAATCATACTAACGAAGATAGTGAAACAGAAGAAAGAATTGAAGATATTGAATTAGAAGCTAGATTTGTGGCTAATAGAATAAAAGAGCTTATTGATAATAAATTTCAAGTATGGGATAGAAAGAAAAATGAGTTTAGAAATATTGAGTATAGGGATATAGTTATTTTATTACGTGCAACATCTAATACTGCCCCTATATATGAACAGGAAATATTAAATTTAGATATGCCAGTATTTTCTGATAGTTCACAAGAATATCTAGAATCTATTGAGATACAAACAATAATGTCTTTATTAAAAATAATAGATAATCCTATACAAGATATACCATTAGTAACAGTGTTAAGATCAAACATAGGAAAATTTACAGATGATGAGTTAGTAGAAATACGTTTATCAGACAAATATGATGATTTTTATACTTGCATACAAAAAGCTAAAGTAGATGTAAACAGTAACTTAAAAGAAAAAATACAAAACTTTTTAGATAATTTAGATAAATGGAGAAAAGAACAAGAGTATTTGGCTTTAGATGAACTAATATGGAAGATATATTCTGATACAGGATATTATAATTATGTAGGTTTAATGCCAAATGGTGAATTAAGACAAGCAAATCTAAAGATGTTATTTGAAAGAGCAAAACAATATGAAACAGCAAGTTTTAAGGGGTTATACAATTTTATTAATTTTATAGAAAAGCTAAGATTAAGTAGTGGAGACTTGGGGTCAGCTAAGATTATTGGAGAAAATGATAATGTAATTAGAATAATGAGTATACACAAAAGTAAAGGGTTAGAATTTCCAGTTGTGTTTTTATCTAGTACAGGTAAACAATTTAATTTAATGGATTTAAATAACAATATATTATTACATCAAGATATGGGAATAGGAGTAAAATATATTGATTATGAAAAACAAGTACAATATGATACTTTAACTAAAGCAGCAATAAGAAATAAAACTTTAACAGAAACTTTATCAGAAGAAATGAGAATATTATATGTTGCTTTAACAAGGGCCAAGGAAAAATTAATTATAACAGGAATTGCAAAAGATTTTGAGAAAGACCTAGAAAAAATGAAAATACAGGTAAACAGATATTCTAAAAGTTGTAATAAAATTAATCCTATTTTAATTAAGAAATATAAAAAATATCTTGATTGGATTATGCTAGTTTATTTATATGAACAAAACAATGTAGACGATTTAATTGCATTAAATGTATTTAATAAAAAAGAAGTTATAAATACATTTAAAACTATAGAGAAAGAAGAATTTGATATTTATGAATTTTTAAATAGTAAGGATATATCTAAAGAAGAAATAAATAAAATTAAAGAGATTTTAGAGTTTAGATATAAATATCAATTAGCAACAACAATACCTACAAAGACATCAGTTACTAAAATTAAACAAATGCAAATTGAAAATATAAACAAACAAGAAATGCATAATAACATTAATAATAATGATGATGAAAACAGAAATGGAGAGATTAGTTTTCCTATTCCTAATTTTGCAAAAGATAGTAAGGAAGAAAAATTAACTGGAGCTCAAAAAGGGACTTTAATTCATTTATGTATGCAAAGGCTAGATGAAAAGCAAGAATATGATTTGGATAAAATAAAAGATTTGATTAATGAATTAAGGAATAAGCAAATAATTACTGAGAAAGAAGCGGAAAGTATTAATCCATATAAAATATTAGAATTTACTAAATCAAAGATATGGAAAGAATTAAAAGAAGCAAAAGAAGTATTTAAAGAAAAACCTTTCTATATAAATATACCAGCAAAAGAAATATATAAAGAAGATATAGAAGAAGAGGTCTTAGTACAAGGAATTATAGATTTATATTATATTGATAAAAATGACAATTTAGTTCTTCTAGATTACAAAACAGATTATGTAGAAAAAGGGAAAGAGGAAGAATTGGTAAATAAATACAAAAAACAATTAGAGTTATATAAAGATGCATTAGAAAGTTCTTTAAATAGAAAAGTAGATAAGATATACATTTATTCTGTATATCTTGGAAAAGAAATAATTATGTAAAATAATACCATAATACTTGATAAAACAGGCAATTTTTGCTATAATAGTACTAGTTTAAAATAGAAATGGAGAAATAAACATGGATAGAATGAAAACATTCCTAAAATATGCTTTATGGGTAGTTGCATTTGCAATACTTTCAGAATTTTTGATAAATGTAGGACTAAATTCAATGTATAAACAGATAGAAAGAAAAGATGAAATACAACAAGTACAGATACAACAAGCAGAGGCAACTCTTGTAAATGGTAGAATGAAGGGAACTATAGATACAACAAATATAGATAAACAATATGTTAGAATTGATTTATTCTCAAAAAGAGGAGTATTCTTAGGAAAGAAATATATACAATTACAAAAAGCTCAAAGTAAACAAGATTTTAGTATATATTTTGAATTAGAAGATGTAAAATCTTACCAAGTATCTTTAGTTAATGAAAAAGAAGAAGGAGAATTAGAATTAATACCTAAAGAATGGACAAAGCCTGAAATAATACTTGCTACAGCAATAACATTATTAATATTTTGGTAATAAAATTTTAGAAAATAAAAATAGGCAGTATATAAAATTAATATACTACCTATTTTTCTGTTATTTAAAAGTAAATTTAATAACAGAATCAAAATAAAAGTTTTCATATTTTACAATATGAGAAAGCTTCTTTGGCGATATTTTAAATTTAAAAATATCATCCATAAATTCTACACGAACTTTAAAATGTTTAAAACGCTTAAAGAATTCTTGATTAAAAGAAAAAGCCTGATTAAATGTACAATTTCCATCAATTAAAAATTTATAAAAAGGTTGACTTAAATTTAGTTCGATACTTTGTTCAAATGATTTACCTTTAAAGATAGGCCTAATAGATATCTTTGCTGTTGCTAGTATTTTATTAATATCATTAATGTTATAACGACAGTAACCATATCTCATAAGTGAAAAGAGATTATATATACTAATATTATATTTTTTAGCAGGTGAATCGTTGGTGTTGCTAGTATTGTATCCATTATTATTAGAATGTTTAACATTAGATGCAGTAATAGCTTTTTCTAAAATATCTTTACAACAAACAATAAAATTAAATAAATATTCATCTCCACCCATATCAGAATGAGTAATCTTAGCAAGTTGTGTATATTTCTTTTTTAAATCATCCTCTGAAAAATTCTCGCTTAAATTAAACAACTCTAAAGCTAGTTCCCGTGAAACCTTCATATTATTTCCTCCATTAATAAATAAGTATTTGGATATATCTAAATTTTGCATTTTAGCAAATAGTAACAATAATATAGCATATAATAACCAATAAATCAATTTTTGCTATTTTCTTTTTTGCTATTTTCTTGTAAAAAAATATTATTTATGATATTCTAATTTAGAAAATAATAAAAATTATAAAGGAAAAGATATGTGGCTATATTTAAGTTTGATTTCAGCAATTTTTACTGGATTTACTGTAATAGTAATGAAGAAATGTTCAAAAGATAATTTATCAATAAGATTATCATTATTAGGATTACTAATTGGAAATATTGCTTATGTAATTATAGGAGCATTAAAAACAGATGTTATACAAAATTTTAATATAATGAATATAATAAAAATAGCTCCTCTTTCTATAATTCAGTCTATTGGATATATATGTGCAATATTATCAGTCAAATATGCAAATGTATCAACAGTTTCACCAATAAGAAAAGGTAATACTGTAATAACATTGATTTTAGGGATGTTGATATTATAGATTTATTTAAACTGTAACTAATAAGAAATTAAAAAAAGTATGATGTATTAAAAGCGTAAAAAAACATATAATATCAATAAAAAAACATGGAATGGAAAAAATAAAAACAACGGAATAAAATCGATAAAAATCACCGAATAAAATTAATAAAAATCACTGGGTAGTGTAAAATGATAATAAAAAGTACTGTGGCAAGACTTGGGCAGACCGTTATCATTCTAATAGTGAGGTTCTTTTGCATAAAATAACTGGGGAACTATCTAATAATGTGGAATTTGCTAAAATATCTCCAGCATCAATTCTAGAAGGAGAAAAAACAATATCAAGATTATATGTCGTACCAATTACAGCATTAAAACAATAAATTGTAAATATATATATTGAATGAGAAACACTAAAGATTTTAGTGTTTTTTGATATAAAAATAAAGAAATGTCATATATTGCAGAAAAATAAGTGTGATAGACTTATTAAGTTTAAATTATATTATATAATCTGCCAAACTCGGAAGCAAAAATACGCCAAACTCGGAAGTGAAATATTGCCAAACTCGGAAGTTTGTAGTATAATTATTATAGAATAAAGATATAATAATTAATAAGGAGGTATATTATGAAAAAATATATGCCAAGATTAGTGGATACAATACTAGAAAAAAGAATGAATCTTTATGGAGCAATTTGCATAGAAGGATGTAAATGGTGCGGAAAATCTACTACTGCAAAGCAACATTCAAAAAGTTTGTTAGAGCTTCAAAATCCTGTGACTTTTGAAAATAATATGGAAATTGCAAAAACAAGACCAGATTTACTATTACAAGGAGAAAAACCAAGATTAATTGATGAATGGCAGGATGCACCTATGATTTGGGATGCTATAAGATATGATGTAGATAATACAGGTTTGAAAGGCCAATATATATTAACAGGTTCAGCTACTCCTAGAGAGTATAAACCAAGGCATACTGGAACAGGCAGAATAGTAAAATTATTGATGAGACCTATGAGTTTATACGAATCAAATGAATCTGTTGGAACAGTTTCATTAAAAGAATTGTTTGAAAATAATATAGATATTAACGGAGTAAGCAAATTAAAACTAGAGGATATTGCCTTTTTGTGTGCTAAGGGCGGATGGCCAGCAGGTATAGAATTTAAAGGAGAAGACTCATATACCATAGCTAGAGATTATTTAGAATCTATTATAAAAAATGATATAAAAACTGTGGATGGTGTAGAAAGAAATGAAACAAGAACAAGAATGATATTAAGAAGCCTAGCAAGAAATATTTCTACAACAGCCAATTTATCTGTTATAAGAGAAGATACAAAAACAAATGATAATGATATTAGTGAAAAGACCATAGCTGATTATCTTAAAGCTTTAGAAAAATTATATATTATTGATGATGTGGAAGCATGGCAACCTAAGTTAAGAAGTAAAACTGACATCAGAACAAGTAAAAAAAGAGAGTTTGTAGATCCATCTATTGCTGTTGCATCCTTAAGAGCAACAGATAAAGATTTGTTGAAAGATTTCAAGACATTTGGATTGATTTTTGAAAGTTTATGTATAAGAGATTTAAAAATTTATTCACAAAATATAGATGGAGAAGTATTTTACTATAGAGATAAAAACGGATTAGAATGTGATGCCATTATTCATTTACATGATGGTAAATGGGGGGCAATTGAAATAAAATTAGGTTCGAATGAAGCGATAGAAGAAGCAGCTCAAAATCTATTAAAATTTAAAGATAGTGTAGATATTACTAAGATGAATGAGCCATCCTTTTTAATGGTATTAACTGCAACAGAATATGCATACAAGAGAAATGATGGGGTTTATGTAGTTCCACTGGGGACTTTAAGAAATTAAACCAACCCTAATTGCAATTGACCTTAAACTAACATAGTACTTTAGAGACGGTTTTAGCCATACATAAAATAATACAAGTAAATGGGATTTTTTCTAATTACTTGTATTATTTTATGTAATTAATTATATATTATTTTAAACTAATACCAGGTTGAACATTAATAGTTTTATTATTAGTATAAATAACCATACCAGGTTTTGCACCATTAGGCTTTTTAACATATTTTACTTCGCAAAAATCAACAGGAACATTTGAAGAATTTCTAGCTTTACTATGGTAAGATACTATTTTAGCACATTTTATTAGCACATCATCATCTGGAGTAGAATTATTAAGTATTAAAATAGCATGACTACCATGAAAATCTTTTGTATGAAACCATAAATCAGTTTTTTTTGCATATTTTAAAGTTAAATAATCATTTTCTTTATTGTTTCTACCAACTAAAAGGGTATATCCATCAATAGTATATTTTAAAGGATTAAAAGATACATTTTTATTTTTAGTAAGTTTAGATTTTTTTACTTTTCCATCTTTTTTCTTTTTATATTTTTCAGTCCTATCTTTAAAAACAACATTTTCAGATATTTCTTCGAATATTTCTGAAACTTCATTAGTAGTTGAACAATTTTCTAATTCATAAACAATACTTTCAATATAATTTAATTCGTTTAGTGTTTCTTCTTTTTGATAAGTAATTATTTCTAAAGCATTTTTTAATTTATTATATTTTTTGAAAAATCTTTTTGCATTAAAACTTGGAGAATACTTTTTGTCAAGAGGAATAGTTATTAAATTATTATTATCATAGTAATTTTCTAATTGTATATGGTCTATATTTGTATCTTTGATCTTATATAAATTAGCAGTAATAAGCTCTCCATAAATCCTATAAGTATCCATACCATCACATTCTTTTAATTTTTGATTAATATTTTCAAGACGTTTATTGTATTTTTTTAATGTATCTAAAATTAATTTCAATACACTATTTCTATAAACTTTGAATTCTTCTGAAGTTTCTTTTTTATAGTAAAAATCATCAATAAAGAAATTTAAATTAAAAGATTTATCATTTTTAATTGGTACTAAGAAATAATCTTTCTTTTTATCAATTATGGTTTCAAAAGATAAATTAAAATTATCAGTATTATTTATTACTTGTAATATATATTCATAAATTTTTTGTAAAGAAGTATCATCTATATTTGTTATATTTAATTTACTTATTATAGCTTTAATAAACATCTTACTAATACCATTAAACTTATTGCTAATAATATAAGGTAAAGATATGATATCTTCTATTAATCCTAATTTTTGCTTAAACTCTTCAAAAGATACAACCTCTAAAAAATTATCTTTAGAAACAATAGGGTAGGAATATTTCACATGAGGTACAATTATTCTTGTATTATCAACCTCGTTATTAATATGCCTTAAACTATCTATTATTACATTTTCTTCATCAAGAAGAATGATATTACAATGCTTTCCCATAAGTTCGACAATTAGCTTTTTAGTAATAATATCATCTACATCATCAAAACCTTCAAATTCTATAGTAACAATTCTTTCTAAATTAGAAGTGATAATGTTCTTAATATGCAATCCTATTAAATGTTTACGAAGAACCATACAAAAATTAGGTGCAACCTTAGGATTAGACTTAGGATGAGTAGTTAGATGAATTCTATAGTTTTGTGAATCTGTACAAATATTTAATGCATAATTTGTACCATTTAAATAAAAACCTAATACTATATTATTTTTACTAGGTTGAAAAATTTTATCTATTCTTGCTCCAGAAAGCTGTTGTAATTCTGAAGCTATTGCTTTAGTAACAATTCCATCAAATGCCATAAATTATCTTGTATGATATTAAATAACCATACGACTCCTTTCTTTATTAATTCAAAAATGTTTAATAGCTATTACATAATAGCACATTTTTATAGAAAAATCTATTGATTTAAAATATTTAAAAGTATATAATTAAGAAAAATAAAATAAGAGGGAAGTATGAATATAGAAATAAGAAATCTAAGTATTGAAGAAAAAATTGGTCAAATGCTTATTATAGGAATTGATACACCTGATGCTATTTCTAAAATTGATGATATTATTTTAAAATATAAAATAGGAGGAGTACTTTTATATAGGAAAAATTATAAAAGTTATAAAGAATTAGTAGATTTAATTAATCATATTAAAGAAGTAAATAAAGCTAATAAAATACCACTATTTATAGCAATTGACCAAGAAGGCGGAAGAGTAAATAGAATGCCACAAGACTTTATGAATTTACCTTCAGCATATAAATTAGCTCAATACAAGGAAGAAAATCTTGTCAAAAGAGCAGGAGAAATTACAGGAAAGATGTTAAGAAATACTGGTTTTAATCTTAATTTTGCTCCTATATTAGATATAAAGAGATTTGATAATAACCATGCAATAGGGGACAGGGCTTTTAGTGAGAATGTAAACGAAGTAAGTGAATTGGGAACAGAATACATGAAACAATTACAAAGTCAAAATGTTATTTCAGTAATAAAACATTATCCTGGACATGGAGCAACTAAAAAAGATTCTCATTTTACAATACCAGTAATTAAAGAAAAAATGAACAATCTAGAAAAAGAAGATATGATACCATTCAAAGAAGCAATAGAAAATGGAGCAGATGCTATATTAGTAAGCCATTTAAAAATAGATAAAGTTACTAATAAATATCCAGCTTCAATGTCTAGAAGATTTATTACTAAATATATCAGGAAGAAATTTAGATATAAAGGTTTAATAATAACTGATGATGTAAGAATGAAAGCTGTACAATTAGCATATGGGAAAAATAAAGCTGTAAAAAAAGCCTTTGAAGCTGGAAATGATATTATCCTCTTTAAATACAATAATGATATAAAAGTTATTGAAGAAATAATTAAGAACGTAAAAACAAGCATATTTAAAGAATCAAGGGTAAACAAAAGTGTAAATCGAATTTTAAAAATAAAAGAAAAGTACAATATAAACAATGAAGAAATAGAATACAATGAAATATTTTTAAATAAAACCAATAAAGAAATTTTAGAAATAAGAAATAAAATAGAAGGGAAAGATTGATTATGGAAGAAAATAAAGTAGATAAAATATTTAAACTATTGGATACTATACCAGTAACACCTGATAACGAAGAAATAATCTATGAAATAAGAGAAGATTTAGCAAATAAAAACTATATAGCAGCTGTAGGGAAAATAGAGCAACTAAGTAAAAATAAAGCTAAAAAACAAAGTAAAACTAAAGAGGATATGAATACAGATATACAAATTGAAAAAAATAAAAGAAATATAAAATATGAAGACAACATTGAAGAAGAAAAAGGAATATATCCTAAAAAATTAAGCGATAAAAAAATTGAACGTATATATATTGGATTATTATTAAATGATCCAAAATTAATAGTTAAGTATTATTTCTTATATGAAGAATGCCAGTTTGAAGATGATGAAATATTAAATATATATAAAAGTATATTATTTACAGAAGGAGGACCATATACTCCAGAAAAAGCTAAAAGTGGATTTAATTTTGCAAAAGATACAGAAAAATCTTATAGATTAAAGTCTGAATTAAAAAAAGAAGCTAAAGAAGAAAATTACAATATGGAAAAAATATATATAAATTTAAAGAAATTATTTGTTTTAAGAAAAAATTATTTAGCTATACCAATAAAAGAAATACAAGATAAAGTAGTAGAAATAAGAGACTATATTTTATATGACAAAATGACTGTAGAAGAAGTGGCAAACGCAGTTGTTCAAGTAAATGATACAGAAAAATTCAAAAGAGCAGTAATAAGCAAAGACCTAACAGACTTCTTACAAATGGGAGATAACAACCTAACAAATGGATTACCATTACCTTTTCCAATACTAACATCAGTATTTAAAGGAATAAGAAAAGGGGAAACAATGGCATTTTCAATGCCATCTAACTCTGGTAAAAGTAGATTTACTATAGATATAGCAGCACATACAGCCCTAGTTCATAAAAAGAAAGTTTTAATAATATCTAACGAAATGTCAGAAGAAAAAATGAGACTTTGTTTAATTACAACAATTATAAATAATCCAGCAATACAAGAATTACATGGTCAAAAAATA
>JAAWAM010000030.1 GCA_022792135.1 Clostridia bacterium | reverse complement strand
GTTATGATTTTGATAATATTGAAGATGATGACAGCTTACCATTTTAACTTCAAAATATTATATTTTGAGGCATATTCATTATGCCTTTTATTTTTGCATTCTTTTTATTAAAAAATAGAACTTTCCTATAATACAAAAAAGTCCCCTAAATAATTTTAAGGAACTTTCATTTTACAGCATCATCATGGCCAATTTTTTTTTACTATTTTTCAATTCTTTATAATATTTTGCAATTAACTCATCTAACTCTATACTTAATTGATAGACAATTGCATAATCTTCATCTTGTTCAATACTCTTATTTAATTTATCTCTTAATTTACAAATTTCATCATTTAACATACCTATCTCTCCTTTTTATTTTGTTATCTTTGGTATATTTATAAATTAACATATTACACCCCTCAAGTCAAGTATTTTCAATGGTTTTTAGCAACTTTCGTATGACACCTTTTTGTGTTTTTCGACACAATTAGACATAAAAAAACGGTATTATTTGCTTTTCTTAATAAATACCGTTTTTTTTACATTTTTTCCAAGTCCTTTTTTATACAATTTTTCTCAATTTTTCACAGTAGAAAGTACCATTTTCTCCCTTTTAAATACATCTTTTAACACTTGATTCAAATATTCTACATGAATACTCTCGATTTCTTCTAAATAGTCAAAAGAATAAATCCCCTTAAAATAATCTGCTAAAAACATTCTAGCAATATCTCTCACATCATTATATTCCTTGATATAACCACCATAAATCATTTTCTTAATTCTTTCAAAATCCTCTTGGTTGATTCCGTTTTGTTTTACTTCTTCCACCTCTTTTTTAAATTCTTCATAGACTTTCTCAGGATTCATAGATTGCCCCGTTATTAAGATATGAGCATACGTTTCTCCAAATTCATAATCCAAACTTGGCTGTGCATAAATAGTTCCTTCTTTGTACAATCTTTTATACAAATTAGAACTCCTTCCTAACAAAAGATTTAATAAAATTTCGATTGCTAAATGTTTTTTTACCATTGTGCTTTTGTCTTCTATCTTCTCTTTTCCGATTCTGTCTTTTATCCCAATTGCATAAAGTGGTTGACTTACTTCTAGTTGTTGTTCTATTTTTTCTTTTACAATTGTCTCTGGTTCTTCTTGATAAATTCTTTTGATTTGCCCCTTTTCTTTCTTTTCTACTAGTCTTTTTTTAACTTCTTCTAAAATTCTCTGTGGTTCAAAATCACCACAAATTACAATTGCCATATTAGATGGATGATAAAAAGTTTGATAACATTTATATAAAATTTCTTTATCAATCTTTTCAATTGTTTCTACTGTTCCTGTAATATCAATCTTAATGGGATGATTATGATACATGGCTTCCATCGCATTTAAGTAAACTCTCCAATCTGGATAATCATCATACATTTTAATTTCTTGCCCAATAATCCCTTTTTCTTTTTCCACATTTTCGTCTGTAAAATAAGGATGTTGAACATAGTCCATAAGTTCATCCATAGCTTCATAAAAATTATCGGTACATTCGAATAAATAAGCAGTATGATCATTGGTTGTATAAGCATTCGCATTGACACCTAAAGCTGTCAAAACATCTAAACTATTGCTTCCATCTTCTTGTTCAAATAACTTATGCTCTAAAAAGTGAGCTACCCCTTTTGGCACTTCTGTTTCCTTTTCCTCTCCTGGTACCACAAATCTGCTATCATTAGAACCATAATGAGTTCCCCATATCATATATTTCTTTTGCACACCTGGTTTGGGAATCATCATAACAGTCAATCCATTTTCTAATTTTTCAATATAAAGTTTTTCCTTCACCTTTAAATTTTCAATTACTTGCATGATTACTCTCCTTTTCTCTCATCTCTTAAAAAATAAATCGTATTAACCTTTACTTTATTAGCAATATGAACAATATCCGCTTTTTCAATTTGTTCTATTTTCTCTTTATACTCCTCTAAGGATACTTTGGTTTGTACCAATTCTTGCCCAAAATAATAGCTAATTTGTGTGTCTTGCTCGTCATCAATTGTTTTTATGGTCGCTATGGTTCCTTTTTTGCTATTTTCAATCTCTTCGTCTGTAAAGTCTCCCTGTCTCATATCTTCTATTTGCTTTTTAATTAATGCTAAAGCTTTTTCATAATTTCCGATTTCAATTCCACAATGAATAAAAATATTGTTTTTATGGCGTAAATAACTCGAATTAGCTACATAGGCTAAGTGTGCTTTTTCCCTTACATTTTGGAACATTTTTGAATTTGCTGTTCCGCCTAATATGCTATTATAAATTAAAGTATCATATTTTAATTCTTCTTGGTCTATGTCTACATCAAGCCCTATTATTAATTTTCCTTGTGCTACTTCCATTTCTTCTATTACTATATTTTCTTCTTCTTTTTTCTCTTTTTTTTCTATTTTCGGAATCACATAATGAGGTTCCCTTCCTTGTAGCTTTTTGATATTTTCATTTTCTTCTACTATCGTTTTGATTTCTTCATTCAGATTTCCCGAAACAAAGAGATCTATTTTGCAAGATTGCATCAATTTTTTATAATGTTCATATAAATTTTTTCCATCTATTTTTTCCAAGTCTTCTATATAACCAAATTTATATAATCCAAAAGCTTGATTTGGATACATTTCTTCTACACATCTATCTATGGCATAAGTTGCTTTGTTATCCTTTCTTGCTTCTATTCTTTGCCTCATATTATTCTTCTCTTGTTCTACATATTCTGATTTAAAACTTTCATTTTCTACATATGGATTCCCTACAATTTCAATTAATTTTTCAATTGCTATTTTTAACATATCTTTATTTTGGTTTGGTAAGTATCTATCGTTAACCACTTCGATATAAAATTTTAAAACTTGATTGTCTCCTGTCTTGTCTAATCCACAGTCAAAACTAGCTCCATACATAGCTTCCATTTGTTTACTGATTTCTTCTTGGGTTGGCATATTGGGGGTTCCTCTTCTTAAAATAGCCGAAATTAAAGCGTTTTTTGTTACACTTTCTCGTTCTAATTTTGTGGTTAAAAAACACGCTATCAAATTGGTTTTAAATTTATCATTTTGGATGGTATGAAGTTTGATTCCTTGTTTTAATTCATTTTCTTTATATTCCATGAAATTTCCTCCTTTTTTTCTATCTTTATTATATACATTTTTTCACTTTTTAATTATTTTTGTTGATAAAATCAAAACAAAAATTGGAAGTAAAAAGGATATCTCTTGCACCCTTTTACTTCCAATCCCTATTTTTCTAATTAAATTTTCTTTTTCGTGCTGCTTCTGATTTTTTCTTTCTCCTTACACTAGGTTTTTCATAATGCTCTCTTTTACGAACTTCTTGTAAAACTCCGTTTCTTGCGCATTGTCTTTTAAATCTCTTTAAAGCATCTTCTATATTACCATTATTAACTTTTATTTCTGACATTTATATTCCCCTCCTTCCGGTCCATACGAAACTGTATGTGGGATAACCCTTATAACGATATTTATTATACCTTAAATTGCTATAACTTGTCAATAGCTAAAATTCAAATAATACGGCTTTCTTATCTTGGATTGATTTTTTTACATCAATAATTCTTTGATTACTGGAACCTCTAAATTGCAATCTAAAGTCCTTTTTGTCTTCTTCAAATTTCCCATCTACTAAAACATCTATGTAAGATAATAACTCTGGCGTTTCTTCCCAACTTTGATACATTTTGTTCATAATGTCTTTTTCAAACGTATAACCAGAATAGCACCATATGTTCTTTTCTGGAAACTTTTCTTTTACTTTTTTTAGTAATGGCAATAGCCCTTGTTGATTCCTACGTTCTAATGGTTCTCCTCCCAATAAAGATAACCCTGCTATATAAGGATGGTCTAGCTCTTGGATTACTTTGTCAATTTCTTTTTGTGTAAATTCTTTTCCATAATGAAAGTCCCAAGCTTCACGATTAAAACAATTTTTACATTGATGGGTACAACCACTTACAAAAAGGGAAACCCTAACTCCTATTCCATTTGCAATATCCGCTTTTTTGATATCTGCATAGTGCATATTCTCCATCTTCTTTCTCTTTTATTTCTTCTAAAAAGGAATTAAACTTCTGATAAATCCTTTGGTTTCTGGGATACACCATAGTATAATCCCTAATATTATTACAATTACTAGTGTGAGTCCTGCCGCAATCATATCTTCCCTTTTGAGTTCCTTTTTTTGCTTGTTTCTTGCTCTTTGTCTAAATAGTTCTTTGGTTACATCTACTAATCCCATAAACGTTCCTACTTTATGTCTTCTTACTGCTTCTTCTTGTACACTATTTTTCGTGTTCTTTCTCTTCTGACTCATTGTATTTTGTGTATTTCTATCAAATTGATAAGATCTCTCTTCTTTTTCTAATTCTGTATCATATTGTTCTCTTAAAAAGGCATCTGAAAGAATACGATAGGCCTCATTAATGTCTCTCATTCTTTGTTCTACATCATTTCTTTTTTCACCAACATACAAATCTGGATGATATTTTTTTACTAAAACACGATACGCTTTTTCAATAATTTCTTTCGATGCTTTTTTATTTACCTCTAATATTTCATAATAATTTTTCATCCATTACACCACTTTAGACCTTTCTTTTGTTCTGGCATTATTTTATAACAAAAAAAAGAAAATAGCAATACTATAACAAAAACGAGACATGAAAAGTAATCTAAACTTTTCTCATGCCTCATTTCTTGTTTTTATTTGTGCAAATTATAATTTATTGTTCTTTCTTCTTATTGTGTAATAATATTCCAATGGTAATTACCATTACAATTTGTATCACTCCTATGATTACAATTCTATCGTTTCTGTCTAAACCAGTAGCAATTGTAATAATCATACTTGCTTTTGCTCCATTATCCTCTTTATTTGTGTCTACAAATCCTGCTGAATTTTTCATTTGACTTAAAACAACAACACTATCTTTTTGCCCTAGATTCTCTTCCTTTGCCTTCCATCTTAGTACAAGACGAATTTCTTTCTTCTCTCCTGGTTGTATACATTCTTCTCCTAAGTCTTCTGTTGTTAATACTCCATTTTCTTCTTTCCATTGTAGCTTGTTGTCTTCTGCCTCATAACAATATCCAGTTGGTATGGTTTGCGATAGTTTTTTTACAGCTCCTTCTATTTCTCCTAGGTTGCTTATTCGGATTTTATAGGTTACTTTTACAATGGCTGTTTCCATTTTGTTTCGGTTGATTTCTATTTTATAAATTCCTTCGTTTCTTACTCCTTGACTTACTCCATTCACAATTGCATTTTCAACCCATCCTTCTACTTTTAAGTTGAAGTTTTGTTTTTCGTAATAATAAATTACTTTTATTTTTTCTTGGGTCATGTTTCCTGTTTCATTTTGTGTACTTCCTCTATTGTGATAATAAGCAATTTCCTCTGCTTTTGTTTCGTATTTATCTCCTACATGTCCTTCTATTTTTTGTGTTTCTTTTAAGAGAATATTACTTCCTTTTTCTCGGTATTCAATTTCTACTTCTGCTTTTTGGATGTAATAGTATTTTACGACAATTTCTTTTTCTGTCATGTTTCCTTTTTCATTACTTGGAATTTCTACTAAATCATAACCATCTAATTCTTTTGCTTCTGTTTCGTAATGGTCTCCTTCTTTTCCTTTGATTTCTTCTGTGTGTAGCTTTTCTCCTGTTTGGATATCAATGTATTCCACTCTTACTTTTGCTACTTTTTGATAATAATAGGTAACTTCTATGACTTCTTTTCCCATAATTCCTGTGTAATTTTCTGGTAGTCTTTTTTCATTTAGTTCATACCCTTCTATTTCTTTGGCTACAATTTCGTATCTGTCTCCTACTTTTCCACTGTGTTGTTTTTCTTCTAATATCTTTCCTGTTTTCTCATCTATATGTCTTTCTATCACTCCTCCTGCTTTTGCTGTATAATAGTAAGTTACTACCGTTTGTGTATGAATCGTTCCATCTGCATTTATGCTGATTTCTAATTTTCCCGTTGCATTTTCTGGTTTTTCTACTAATTCATAATTTTCGAATGTTTTTTCTTTTGTTTCATAGCTATCCTTTTCATGTCCATTCGTAATTTGGTCTTCTATCAATTCTTTTCCTGTTTCTTGGTCAATATATCTTACTCTTAATGTTACTTTTCTTTTATAATAATATTTTACTTCAATTCGTTCTTCTGTCATTTCTCCTTTACTATTGCTTGGTATTTCTACTAAGTCATATCCTTCAAATTCTTTTGCTTTACTCTCATATGGGTCCCCTTTTTCTCCTTTTGTTAACTTAAATGCTAAGACTTCTCCTGTTATTTGATTGATATGTTTTTCCATCACTCCTGCTGCTACATATTGATAATAGTATTTTACGACTGGCTCTTTTCCTTTTTCTAAAGTTACTTCTGACTTTTCTGGACTTTTTACTAAGATATATCCTTCTATGTCAATTGCTTTTGTTTGGTATACATCTCCTACTTTTCCTTCTATGATCTCTTCTTTTAGTATTTCTTTTGTGTCTTGATCGATATGCTCTACTTTCGCTCTTGCATTTTGCAAGTAATAATAAATAACGGTTATTTCTTCTTCTGTCATGTTTCCTTTCATATTATTACTACTTTCTACATAAGTATATCCATTGATTTGTTTTTCTTCTGTCTGATATTCTTTTCCTACATAACCCTCTATTTGCGTTTGTTCTGCTAATACTTGATTCGTATCTTTTTCTAGGTATTTTACCACTACTTTTGTATTTTTAGCATAATAGTAAGTTACTACTATTTCTTCTTTTGTCATGTTTCCTTTTGTATTATTACTATTTTCTACATTTGTATAGCTACTTATCTCTTTTGCCTCTGTCTCATACTCTTTTCCTTCATATCCTACTATTTCACTTTCTTCTGCTAAAACTTGATTTGTCCCCTTTTCTAGGTATCTTACTTTTACTTTTGTATTTTTGGCATAGTAGTAGGTTACTATCATTTCTTCTTTTGTCATGTTTCCTTGGGTATTGTCTGAGTTTTCAATAAAGGTGTAGTTTTGAATTGTTTTTTGCTCTGTTTTGTATTCTTTTCCTTCATATCCTACTATTTCACTTTCTTCTGCTAAAACTTGATTCGTACCTTTTTCTAAGTATTTTACCACTACTTTTGTATTTTTGGCATAGTAATAAACTTTTTCTTGTTTTTCCTTGGTATAGGTTCCTGTTTTTTCTTCTGGTTCTTCTATTAAGGTATAGCCTACTAAGTCTTTTTTCTCTTCTGCCACATCATAGCTCTCTCCTATTACTCCTTCTTTTTCTACTTTCTCTACAATTTCTTCTCCTGTATTTTTATCTACATATTTTATTTCTACCATTCCTGGAATCTTAGTCATATCATTGGTAATGTTTCCTGTTACGTTTCCAGCTTCATCTTTTTGTATCGTTTCTCCTGTTTTGGTATAGTAGAATAAGTCGGCTGGATTTATTTCTCTTTCTGCTACTGTGTAGTTGATTGTATTTCCATTTTCATCATATTTCTCTACTTGGAAACTACAGCTCCATTGGTTGTCATTTATTTTGTCTGCCTGTGTTACTATCTTTTCTTCTACTAGTGTATCTCCTATTTTTATTTGTAATCCTATCTTTTCTGGTCTTTTCCCATAGGTATTATTTTGATCATTCCATATCTTTGTAACCAATACATTTATTTTTTCTTTTGGTTTGGTAAACGTATTCGTAATCGTTGTTCCTGAAATGTTCTTCGTATAGAATTTTAAGTCTCCTTCCTCTTTTTCTACTTCGTCTACAGTGTAGTTTATGATGTTGTTGTTTTCATCATATTTTGGTAAACCTTCAAATGTTTCTGTAATGGTATCTACCGTTTTGTCCACTACTACTTCTTTACTTTGTATCACTTCATTATTAGATTTTACTTGTAAAATAATGCTTTCTGGTCTTTTTGTCTTTTGACTTTCTGTATCAACCCAATTTTTGGTTACTATTACTGTTGTTTGATCCGTTGATTGTGTAAAGGTATTGGTTAGCGTTGTTCCTGAAATAGTTTTTTCATAGAATTGTAAGTCTCCACTCTTTACCTCTGCTTCATCTGCTGTATAAACAATCTGTTCTCCATTTTCATTGTATTTCTCTAGGTCGGTAAAGGTATGTTCCCAAATATTTGAATTATCTTTTGCTTGCTCTGTTGCTGTTACTACTGCTTCTTCTACTTTTGTAGTTCCATTTTTCACTTGTAGCATTACACTTTCTGGGCGTTTCTTGGCACCATCATTGTTATCATTCCATACTTTCGTAATTGTTACATTTGTTGTATCTTCTGGTCTGGTAAAAGTGTTGTTAATCACAAATTGTTTATTGGTTATTTTATTGATTTCTTTTGTATAAAACTTCAAGTCTCCTTCTGTTTTTTCTGTTTCATCTACATGGTATTGGATTTCATTACCAGATTCATTGTATTTTTGTAAGCCTGTAAAGATATAACGCCATTGGTTCGTTGTTCCTTCTACGGCACAATTACTTCCATTGATTTCTTGTCTTGCTATTTCTGTCTCTCCATTTTTTAGTTGTAGTAGAATACTTTCAGGTCTTCTTTTGGCTTGTATTTCATTATCATTCCATACCACATTAACCGCTATATCTATTGTCTCATAATAGTTGGTAATCGTTCTTGTTGCTTGGTCAATTTGGTTACTATAGATTTTATTTTCTTCTTTTTCTCCAATGCTATAGGTAATCTCGTTTCCTTGTTTATCATATTTAGGTACTTCAAATCGATGGCTCCATCCTTCATTGGTCGTTTTATTTCCAATTACTGTTTCTTCTTTTACTACTGTTTCTCCATTTTTTACTTGCAATGTAATACTATTTGGTCTTTTTCCTGCTTGATTGCTTTCATCTTCCCATACTTTATTTACTTGTACTTGCACACTTTCTGTTGGTACTCCAAATTGATTGGTTACTGTCTTTTGTGCTTGATTAATTCCTGTTTTAGTATAGAATTCACTATTGACTGGTCTTTCATCTAAAATATAGTTAATTCTATCTCCTTTTGTATCATACACTGGTAATTCTTCAAATGTATACTCCCAATTATTTTCGTTTTCTTGGCTTGCATCTTCTTTGGTTAATGTTTGGCTATATTCTTGTCCATTCCCTGTTAAATATAGGGTTACCTCTTCTGGTCTTTTTCCATTTTCGTTGTTATAATCGTCCCATATTTTACTTACTTTTATCGCTTGTTTATCATCTGGTACCTCAAATCTGTTGGTAATCGTTTTCGTTACTTGATTAATGGTACTATTTTCCTTTGTATAGAATAGGTTTTCCACATTTTCTTCACGAATTGTGTATTCTATTTCATTTCCATTTTCGTCATACTTTGGTACTTCAAAGGTATATCCCCAAGTTTGAGTATTTTTATCTCCTGTTATCACTTCTTGGTAAGTTTGTCCATTTCCTATCATTTGTATGGTTACACTATTTGGTCTTTTTCCTGCTCTATTGTTATGATCATCCCATACTTTGGTTACTTCGATTTGTATTGTTTCATTTGGTACTTCAAAACGGTTTGTAATCATTTTATTCTCTTGATTAATAATTGTATTCTCTTTTGTATAGAATCTATTCCCAGTTTCTTTTTCTGCTATTGTATAAGAAATTTCATTATTGTTTTCATCATATTTTGGTAATTCAAATGTGTAATTCCAACTTTCTGCCTTTCTATCTCCTGTTATCACTTCCTCATAAGTTTGTCCATTTCCTATCATTTGTATGGTTATATTTTGTGGTCTTTTCTCTGCTTGGTTATGATTATCATCCCATATTTTGGTTACCTCTATTTGTGCTTTTTCTGTTGATTGTACAAACTGGTTCGTAATAGTTTTTGTTTCTTGATTTACACTTGTTTTTGTATAAAATTGGCTTCCTGTACTTTCCTCATTTAAAATATATTCAATTTTTTCTCCAGATTCTGTATATCTTGGAAGGGACACAAAGGTATCGCTCCATTGATTTGGGTTATCTACATTTTGATGGTTTGTATTTAATTCTTGTTTTAATTGACTTCCATCACTTCCTGTTAGTGTTAAAGTTATACTTTGTGGTCTTTTTTGTGCAACATTGTTATTATCCTCCCAAATTTTATGAACCGTTATATCTTGCTTGTTATAAGCATAATAGTAAATAACTTCAATCGTATCTTCTGTCATATTTCCTTGTGTATTTTTACTATCTGAAAGATATACATAATTTGGTATTTCTTTCTTTTCTGTTAAATATTCTTGCTCTACTTTTCCGTTTATTTCATAGTTATATTTTTGTTCTTGGTTATTTTCATCTAAATACGTAATTTCATTCCCTGTTTCTTGGTCAACATATTTTACCATTACTTTTGTATCTTTTAAGACTAAACCTGCATTCACATAACTTTGAATCATTTCAGGGCTATTTATTTGATTTAGTTTAGTAATTACTTCACTTTGTTTTTTTCCGTCTATTTCTTCAAATTTACTATTAATCGATAGATTCGTTCCTACCCCTTTTTGTGTCAATTGATATTTGCTTGCCGTTAAAATTTCTACTTGATATTCTCCAATTGGTAGATTCATAAAATGGTATTCTCCCTGTTCATTGGTTCTTAGATTTGCTACTGGATTTCCATTAATATCAACAGCTTCTGTTCCGTCTGCCTTTTTTAATACGACTTCTATTCCTTTTGCATAATTTTCATCCTCTTCCTTTATACCATTTCCATTGGTATCATACCAAATCATTCCTTCAATTTGTCTTTTTACCACTTGTGCTTTTACGGCTGTTGTCGTAATAACTTCTGTCTCTTTACTCGTTTGCGCTGTTGCTGAGTTAGCATATACATCAGCTGGTTTATTGTCTTGTGTTTTTACATAAATTTCTACTTCTACTTTCGTATTTGGTGCAATTTCTCCTTTTACTGCAAATACGGTTGCTGGTTCTGATAAAACTGCTCCTATCTCTCTTTTATTCCATATAGAGCTAATTCCAATGGATTCATCTTTTGGACTAATCGTTCTTGCTTCTATATTGGTTGTTGTATATAAACTTAGATTTTGATTGTCAACAACCATTCCGCCACTGGTTTGTTTTACTTCAATATGGTCGATTGTATACGTTCCATTATAGCTACTTCCTCTACCATCCCCATTGTATGGCAAAATATCTAGCAATTGAAAATCTGGCATAGATAGATTCATAGAATTCTGATATGTTAATGTATATTTTGCCATTCCATTATTTTCAATAATTGGTGTGTTAACTTCTTTATATAATCTATGACTTGCTAAGTTTACCACTTGAATTTCATAAGTTGCTCTTCTAAAACTAATATGAGACAATCCTACTTTTTCTCTTTCTGGTATAATAATAGCTGTATTGGTTAATTTCGTTCCTGTTGCTATCGTTTCTGCTATTTTCGCTTTAAACGTTAATGGTTTTAATTCTTCTCCCACTGTACAATTATAAATTTCCCAAATTAAAGTTGTCGTACCATCTTCACTTTCCATAATTGTAGTTGGTTCTCCATAGTTACTACTTCCTGGTACATAGCTTAATCCTTTTGGCAAAACATCCTTAACTTTTACGGTTACTCCTGTTTGTCCAGTTGGATTTTCTGGATCACATTCTGTCAATACTGGATTTAAAACAAAGTTCACTTCATTTTCATTTCTACTTAAATCATAAATCGTTTTTGGTTTATCCTCTGTTTTATCATTAACACTTGCCGCAATACTCGCCTCTGCTCCTACTACTAAGATTGAATTTCCTTTTGCATATCCCCCTGAATGTGTTCCTGTTATGATATTTCCTTCCTCATCATATTCTGCCTTTAGATAATTAATTTCTGAATCATCCCATTTTGCTTGTGGATAAATTGCATCTGGATTCATAATGGTTTGAGTGGTTCGATCTAATTCTTCAGTCCATAGTTTTGTTCTGTGTGTTATTCCATAAGTATTACCAATTTGAGCATCCTCTTTGACTTGTAACATAAAGCGTAATGTCGTATTCTGTTGAGGTGAAGGCATCTCCTGAGATTCAATATAAATGCCTACGCATACTTTTTCCTCTGGTATCTCTTCTATGGTTTCATAAATATCTAAATCCTCTATTTTTGCTTGATTACGTTCTTCTTGGCTATTCCAATTTGTTCCATCTTTTTTCGTTACATACCACATTTTAAAGTTCATACTTCCAACAACTTGTTTGTATTGTCTTCCATCTTCATATAAAATTGGTCTTAATGAATCTCCATCAAATTTTGCTAATTTATTCATACTTTTAATTTCTTTATCTTCATTATTATTAATTCTGGTAATAAGCTCTAATTGTATTTTTTCTCCTTGGTATACTCTATTTAAGCCATTCTCTGTGTTTGGTAAAGCAGAATTTTTTGAATCAAAAATTCTTATGTAATTTTCATATGCTCCTTGTTTTGTTATAGTATGTTCTATTTTAAGATTATCATCATTCACTGCAACTTGATGTGTTATTTCTTTTCCTGAATTTGATATTGCTTTTATATTACTATTACTTACACTTAAATAATAGGTTGCATTATCATCTGTACTAGCTTCTGTATCTGGTACAAATAGTTGAAAATAAATCACACTAAAATATCCTATATTGTCTGCATATGAAATATTATTCGTCGCATTCGTTTGTGGAAATATACCATCAAAACCATAATCATCAACAATAGTATGAATCGTACTTCCATTTTGTATCATTTCTACTTCTCCAGAATCATAGATTGAATTTCCCCTTGTTATCAATTTTCTACCATATGGTGTAAGCGAAAGATTAATCCCCGTAGAATTGCCAAAATACATATTTCTATCAGCTATATTTCCATAATCTGGATTTTTATCTAAATCCCCATATTCACCATTTTCATTAATTCGATAATTCCATAAAATAGGAGTTGCTTCACTGGTTATATTTGTCGTTATACCATTTTTAACTTTTTCTAATTTTGTATCAATATCAAAAGTAATTGGTCCTTTTGGATATTCAATTCCCTTCAATCCTTTTTCTGTTTCTGCATTATATAATTGTAAACTAAGTGTATATCCATACATTCTACCTTCTAGATTTCCTTTGCCATAATCTAATGTTGTTTTTTTCGATAACTTTTCATTTCGTCTTAACTGTAAATTATAACCTGCTGTATTTGTTATTTTAGTCGTTACTCTTACAGCATTTTTATTATCTTTTATTGTTATTGCTTCATAACCTTCATTTTCCTCGTCACTATCATTTCCTTGCATCCATAATTTAAAGCTTGGTGATTCTATTTCTAATCCATTATTTGCACCATCTACTTTTAATACTAATTCTACTGTTTGTTTTCCTGGAACTGTAATAATATCGTCACTCATTTTATATTGTGCTGTAAAGGTTAGGTTATCTTCACTTACTTTTCCTGTTCCTTCTGACCATATCATAGCTCCTGTATCCCAATGCATTAAACCTTTGTGTTGTTCTGGTATTTTAGCTTCTACATAAATGGTTCCACCTTTAAAGCTACTATATTGTTTCCCCTCTTCACTTCCATGGTCTGTATTGTTAATTCCCATATTAGCTTCTATGGTATATTTTATTTGGTCAAAAGAGCGAATAATATCATCCTCTTCAGAAACATCATTTCCATCTCCTTCTTCTTCATCAAAAGGAGCTGTTCCTGTTTTTCGATGCAAAACATTTGCTGATGTAATGATAGCAGAATCATCACTTAATAGTGGTGTCCCATCTTTTGAAACATCACTTTGTAAAACCGATGTAATTCTATTAGCAGCCTTTATCTCTGTTTTGATTCCTAGCCTCTCTTGTATTTCTTGGTTTTGCAATAAAATACCTATTCCAATCATAGCAATCAAAATAATGGTAATGATTCCACACTTTTTAGTTCTTCTTGCTTTTTGAATATGATTACGCTTTTCTTCCATAGCCTTTTCTCCTATCTTTTTTGATTTCCCATTTGCTATTATACAAAGTAGTACTCTCCTATTAATATCTTAACACCTTCCCTTAGACTTGTAAATCTGTAATATTTTCCATATTCCTTTCTTACTTACGCAGCCACACTTTTCGACTTCTTTCGACATTTTGATTAATTTTACATGACATTTCTATAACATTTTTGCTTATTTCTTTCTTCTCCTATCTCCCTAGGTATTGTATCTTAGAACACGAAAAACACCTCTTATTTAAAAAGGTGTTTTTCGTGTTTTTTTATAAACTTCCTAGTTATTTCCAAAAATTGCCTCAAACTCATCTGCTTCAATTTTTTCTTTTTCTAATAATATTCCTGCTACTTGATGTAACTTTTCTACATTATCAGATAAAATTTGTTTTGCTCGATTATAACCTGTATCAACAATCCTCTTTGTTTCCTCATCTATAACGGCTGCTGTTTCTTCTGAATATTCTTTACTTTGAGCAAAATCTCTTCCTAAAAATACTTCTTCTTGGCTAGAACCTAACATTAAAGTTCCAATTTTTTCACTCATACCATATTTGGTTACCATACTTCTTGCAATCTTAGTTGCTCTTTCAATATCATTACTTGCACCTGTTGAGATATCATTTAAGATAAGGGCTTCTGCCACTCTACCTCCTAATAAGGATACAATATTTTCTTCCATTTCTGTTTTAGACATAAATGATTTGTCTTCTGTTGGACGATACATGGTATATCCACCAGCCATACCTCTTGGTATAATTGATATTTGATGCACAGGGTCTTGTGTTTCCAAATAATGACTTACAACCGCATGACCTGCTTCATGATAAGCAACTAGTCTATTTTCTTTTTCACTTCTTACTTTTGTTTTCTTTTCAGGTCCCATGGTTACTTTTACCATAGCATCTTCTATTTCTTTCATTCCAATTTCATTTAAATCTCTTCTTGCTGTTAAAAGCGCTGCCTCGTTTAAAATATTTTCTAAATCTGCTCCTGCAAATCCAGATGTATTTTTTGCAATCACTTTTAAATCTACATCATCTGATAATCTCTTTCTTCTTGAATGCACTTCTAAAATTTGCTCTCTTGCTTTTACATCTGGTAATCCTACTACAATTTGTCGATCAAATCTTCCAGCTCTTAATAAGGCTTTGTCTAATACATCTGGTCGATTGGTTGCAGCTAAAACAATAACTCCTTCGTTTTCTGCAAATCCATCCATTTCTACTAATAATTGATTCAATGTTTGCTCTCTTTCATCATGTCCGCCTCCTAGTCCTGCACCTCTTTGGCGTCCTACTGCATCAATTTCATCAATAAAGATAATACATGGTGCGTTTTTCTTTGCTTGGTCAAATAAATCTCTTACTCTTGAAGCACCAACACCAACAAACATCTCAACAAAGTCTGAACCACTGATAATAAAGAATGGTACTCCTGCTTCTCCTGCTACTGCTTTAGCAAGTAAGGTTTTACCTGTTCCTGGTTGCCCCACTAGTAAAACTCCTTTTGGAATTCTTGCTCCCATATCCGTAAATTTCTTTGGATTCTTTAAAAATTGTACAATTTCTTCTAATTCTTCTTTCTCTTCATCTACACCTGCTACATCTTCAAAAGTGATTCTATTTTTTTCTGCGGGTGTCATCATTCTGGCTTTACTTTTTCCAAATGACATGGTTTTACTTCCTGGATTTCCGTTATTTGCTCCCCCCATCATAAAGAACCAGAAAATAAAGAATATAATTAATAATCCAAATGGTGTTAATAGGCTAAGTACTGTTACAAAGATTGATTCAGATTTTTCTTCTAATGTAAAAGCTCCCTCTTTTAAGAAATCCTCTGTATATGTCATAAAGCTTTCCATATCTGGAATATTTACTTCTTTTTTGATTTTATCATCTTTTAGTGTAACAGTTGCTGTTTTTCCATTTGCTTCTACTTGAATCGCTTCTACTTTCCCACTGTTAATGTCAGTAATTAAGTCTGAATACTTTAATTTTGCATCACTATTCTCTACAATAGATGATAATACTACAATAAATATAACTCCTATGATTAGCCACATGGCTAATGTTTTAATTCCGTTTTTCAAAATAATTCCTCCTCATGTTTTACTTTTGTTTTATCCTATTGATTTTATAACATATAAATTTCAGTTTGTAAACGATTTTTTTGTAACTTTTTTATTACAAACACGCTTGTTACATGCTTTTTATTACGGCTCCTTATGCTTGCCTTAAAAAATAAATTTTGCGATTTTTGACTAGAACTTTAATTTTTTGATTTGGCATCAAGAATTTATTTCCAATATTATTGTGGCAAAGTTTTATGATGTCTTCAATATGTATTTTTTCGATTCCTTTGCTATTGCCAAAAAGCCTTGTTATAGTATATAACACCAACCTTGATTTTATGACTTTTTCTTGAGCATTAAATCTTTTTAAATCGAATACAATTTTTTTTGCCTCTTCTTCTAATAACAAACTATCATATGCCTTTATAACTTGTTTTTCGATATACTTTTCTTCTTCTGAAACTAATTCAGCTAGTCGATTTAACGTACTAATAATATTCGGATTAAATTCTTGTTTTATATACGGAATTACAATATTTCTAATCTTATTTCTAGTATATTGGTTCTCAAAATTCGTTTGGTCAATTCTCGGATTTAACTTTTGTTCTTCACAGTATTTTTCAATTTCAAATCGCTCACATTCAATTAATGGTCTAATATATTTTCCCCTTTTTCCTTCCATTCCCTTCAATCCTGAAATTCCACTACCTCGCATAGCGTTCATAATTAAAGTTTCCACTTTATCATTTTTATTATGTGCAATGGCAATTTTATTGGCATTTTGTCTTTCTAGTATTTCATCAAAAAATTCATATCTAACAATTCTTCCTGCTTCTTCTAGTCCTATTTTATTATTATTAGCAAATTTTTGAACATCTATACTTTTTGAATAAAATTCAATCTTATTTTTCTTACAATACTCTTTTACATATGCTTCCTCTTGTTTTGCTTCTTTTCGAATCATATGATTCATATGTGCTACCATGATTTTAAAATTTAGATTAATGGTTTCATCTTTTTTTATTTCATTTAATATAGCCAGCATTGCCATTGAGTCTGGTCCTCCTGATACACCAAACACTAATTTATCTCCATTTTCTATTAAATTATACTTCTTTATGGTTTCTAATACCTTATGTTTCATGTTTATCCTCTCTTTCTGTTTTAGATACAAAAATGAGCAATATTCATTTCTCAATATTACTCATTTTACTATATATTTACTCATTTTTCAAGTTCTGCACTTATGCATTATAAATTAGCAAGTACCATTTGATTTTCCCTCTTTATTTTTGCTAATTCATTTGGTTTAATTTTTGCTATTTGAATAATTACTTTATCGTCTATCTTGTTTTTTAACATTTCTATAATCATATTATCCTTTATTTGATTAATAATTTCTTCTTTCTTTTCTATTATTTCCTTTTCTTTTTGTGCTACTTTTTCTTCTTTTTGTGCTACTTTTTCTTCTTTTTGTGCTACTTCTTCTTCCTTTTGCGCTACTTTTTCTTCCTTTTGCGCTACTTTTTCTTCCTTTTGCGCTACTTTTTCTTCCTTTTGCGCTACTTTTTCTTCCTTTTGCGCTACTTTTTCTTCCTTTTGTACTACCTCTTGTTCTCTCTCCTCCAATGCTCCAAATTTCTCTTCTACCCAATCACCTAAAATTTTTACAAACATAAATTCCTCTCCTTCCTCATTTTTTAACATTTTTACAAATTGATTATAGGTTTCTTCTTGTATTTTACTTTTTAAAATATATTCGACTAATCTTTGTATAAAAATCTTTTGTTTATGATTTACCTTTTTTCTTACGATTTCTCTTAAATAACTCTCTAACTCTTCTATGGCTTTTGCTTTTTCTAATAACATCATATCTGATAATAAATCTTCATTTTTTAACAATTCTTCTTTTGTGTAATCATTAATATCTATTACTCGAAAATTTCCAAATACTTCTCTAGGTGCTCCTTGTAATCTTTCTTGTTTTTCTAGAACATACTGATTAGCATCCCATTTTTTGCCTCCTGTATAAATTACAAATGTATAAACAGTTGGCAATTTATACATTTTACTGTTAACTTTTGCAATATCTAATGCACTTTCTATAATTTCCATATTGTATTTTAAAATTCGATATGGCATAGAATAGTCAATTTTAGATTGATGCTCTATCAAAAAAAATATATTTTGGTTTTTCTTCTTGTAAATAACATCAGATTGTATGTAGCGAAATTCTGATGTAATAAAACTCCTGTTATATTTCTCTATCTCTTCTTCTATTAAAGCATATTTGGTATTTTCCAATCCTAAATTCTTATTGAGGAATTTTACTGCTTCCTCCTTCATATCCAATACCTCTTTAAAAATTTTGTCATGTGGATTAATGACTTTTTTTGATTTTTTTATTTCTTTTTTATATTGGTATTCACTTTCTATATCACTTAAAAAGAAAGCGTGTCTTTTGTAATCGTTAAATTCTTTATAGACAATTGGCTTCATTTATCTCTCCTTTTATTATAATCTTTTTTATTCTATTCGTCAATATTTATTCTTTAGTAAAGAATTATTTCTACTAGTATTGTCTTAGTATTTCTTTGTATTTCTAACTTTCTCACCTACTTTCTTTTTATTTTAATTGTTTCTTTGAATGGATTGGATTGTAATTTTGAATAAAATTCCAATTTAGATTTAAAATTATATCGATTTGTAATCAAACATGATTAGTATATCCTGTTTTCCATTATTTGTCAATAAAAAGTAAAAAAAGCTGTCAAAAGTAAAATTCCCTTTTAACAACTTTTTTTCTTAATCATCAAATCTTCTTTCTAAATTAACAAATTTAGTATAACTTCCAAGCCATAGCAGTTCAACAGTTCCAGTTGACCCTCCTCTATGTTTTGCAATGATAACTTCTGCTACGTCTTTTTTCTCACTATCTTGATTATAATAATCATCTCGATATAAAAACATTACAATATCCGCATCTTGCTCAATAGCACCAGATTCACGTAAATCCGATAACATTGGTCTATGGTCTGGACGTTGTTCTGCTGCTCTGGATAATTGAGATAGTGCGATAACTGGTACTTGTAATTCTTTCGCCAATATTTTTAGAGAACGACTGATTTCTGAAATCTCCTGCTCACGACTTCCTCCTCTTTTTCCACTACCTTGAATTAATTGTAAATAATCAATTACGACCATTCCTATGTTTTTTTCTAATTTTAATTTCCTACATTTTGCCCTAATTTCCATAATATTAATTCCTGGTGTATCATCAATATAAATTTCGGCTTCTGACAATGGTCCGTATGGCTCCTGCTAATTTGGCCCAGTCTTGTTCCTCTAGCTTTCCTGTTCTTACTTTGTTACTATCTACCATGGATTCACTACATAAAATTCTGTTTACTAATTGTTCCTTTGACATCTCTAAACTAAATACTGCCACTGGAACATTAGCCTTGACAGCAGCATTTGTAACAATGTTTAGGGCAAATGCTGTTTTTCCCATAGCAGGTCTTGCTGCAATTAAAATTAATTCTGAACCATGGAAACCTGCAGTTCGATAGTCTAATTCTGAAAATCCAGATGGGACACCAGTAATATGTTGTTTTCGATTGTACAATTCTTCTAACTGTGTGAAACTTTCTACCAAAACGTCCTTAATTGGTGAATAACCCTTTTGATTTTTCTCCTGCATGATGTTAAAAATCTTCTTTTCTGCTCCTTCCATGATATCTTCCACTTCTTCTGTTGGATTATAACCAAGTTCTATAATTTCATTAGCTGTTCGAATTAATCTTCTTAACGTTGACTTTTCCTCTACTATTTTAACATATTTCATAGCATTAGCTGTAGTTGGAACTTTTTCTGGTAATTCTGCTAAATACTCTAATCCTCCTACTTGCTCAAATTTTCCCATGGATTCTAGCTCTGCCTTTACTGTAATGATATCAATTGGTTCTGCACGGTTATACAAATTTAAAATTGCTGTATAAATTGCCTTATTATCTTCTCTATAAAAATCCTCTTTTTTTAGCACTTCTATGGCAGATATTACAGCATCCCTATCGGTAAGCATACTACCAATAATGGCTTGTTCTGCCTCTAAATCGTGTGGTGGCACTTTTCCTAATTCCATTTTTACTCCTCCAGTATCCCCTTGAGAACACCTTTTCTAAATCTATTTACTGATTACATCTATTTTCAAATTTCCTACAACACCTTCATATAACTTGATTGTTATGGTCCTTACTCCTAATGTTTTTATAATCTCTTTTAATTCAATCTTCTTTTTATCTACTTGTATTTGATAGTTTGCTTGTAAAAGCTCTGCTATTTCTTTAGCTGATACTCCTCCAAATATCTTTCCATTTTCGCCTACTTTCACTGGTACTTTTAATTGTATCTTCGAAAGTTTTTCTGCTACTTTTTTCGCTTCCTCTTTTTCTTGCCCTTTTCTATAGCTATTCGCATCTTGTTTTGCTTTCAATTGACTCATATTTTCATTGTTTGCTTCTACTGCTAAGTTTTTAGGAAATAAGAAATTTCTTGCATATCCATCTGATGCATTAATAACTTGATCCTTTTTCCCTACTCCCTTGATATCTGCTTTTAATATTACTTTCATTTTTAAATCCATTCCTTTCTTGTCTTATTTGGCAACCATTTCCATAGTTCCTAACATTTAGAAATATAAAATTGGACGAAATGATAAATTATCACTAGACTGAAGTGTGCCAAAAAGGACACGTTCTGCTGTGGTATCATTCTCTCCCTTATAAGAATCTCCTCTTGCTACGCAAGGATATTCTGAAGTCCCAGTTTCTGTTGTATATTCATAAACATTTCCTGCCATATCAAAGATATTACATCTAACATCCTTGTTGGTTCCATTGGTTGCTTCTCCTGTCCTAGCAAGTGTAGATTGTATACTCTTTTGGTTGGCATACTGATTATCTCCTGAAAATTCCTGTATAAATGCAATTGCTGTATCCCATGCATAACTATTCATTAAATCACTTGTAAATCTGTAATTTTCATACATTTCTTGACTTAATGTAGATGCTTGTGGCTGTGTTACATGATTGTATACAACCTGCTGTGCTTTACAAACGATTCTTTCTCTTATGCCTTCTAGATTAGTTACTCCACTTATTGTTGCTGTTTGATCTCCTGCTTCATATCGTCCGATATAATATCCTCCATTTTGTTTGGCACTTAATTTAAATCTTTCTATTTCTTTTGCTATTTTATTTCCATACTTTAATAAATTTTCACTCTTGTCTGAATTCTCTTCTTGGTAATTCCCTGTATACTCACTTGGTATCCCATCTGATGCAAAATGATATCTCCCTAAGGTGATTGTTTTCTTCTCTGTTCCTTCTCTATTTGTATAGATATCTCCTACTGGTATCCACACAAATTGATTACCTTCTATATCTTCTATGACAATGCCTTTTGTTACTTCTGTTGTGTCTTTTGTGACTTTAAAACCTGCTGGTATTTGTATTCTATTTCCATTTGGATCCATTGTTTGTGTATTTTCCGTCTTCTGGAACATACTGTCATTTTGTGCTTGCTCTATTGTTAAACTTACTTGATTTAAAGTTTCTCTATAGACTTGTTCCATTTCCTCATTACTATTTTGGTATTCCTTCCCGATGTTTTCTATCTTATGATTTTGACTGGTTGCTTTATTAGAAATCCCAAAATAAGAAATTCCTAATATCATTAACATAAATAACATCGCTGTTAATACAAACATTGTAATGGATCCCTTTTCACTTTCCTTCCATTTTTTCATACCTTCCATTGAAAATAGCTCCTATCTTTCGTTAATTTTCTATTTCTGAAAAATATTCATTGATTCGATTGATTAATTCTTGCTTGGTTTCTTCCATTGTCATTCCTTCTACTTGTGCACCAGCTAAGGTAATATGGCCTCCACCGCCTAACTTCTCTAGAATAATCTGCACATTAATATCCCCAATCGAACGTCCACTAATGCATATTTTTTCTCCCTTACTTCCTAATACAAAAGAAGCTGTAATATTACTAATGGTTAATAACTCATCTGCTGCTTTTGCACAAATCAAATTCGCATCTTTACTGCTTTCATCATAGGTTGAAATCGCAATCGTTTCATTTACCATTTCTGCTTTTCTTACAATATCTGCTATGGTATTAAAACTTGCTAAATCACTTTGAAACCACTTTTTGACACGAATAATATCCACACCACATCTACGTAAATAGGCTGCTGCTTCAAATGTTCTAACACCTGTTTTAAAGGTAAAGTTTTTGGTGTCCATCATGATTCCTGCATATAAGCTTTCTGCTTCTATGGTTTTTAAATTAATTTTTGCTTCTGCATATTGTAACAATTCTGTAACTAATTCTGCTGCTGACGAAGCATACACTTCTTGAAACATAAGAGTTGTATTTTCAATAAAGTCTGCACTTCTTCTATGATGATCTATTACTACTATTTTAGAAACTTTTCCTAATAATTCTGGGCTATCAATATAGTTTATTTTATGTGTATCTACTACAACTAGTAATGTGTCATCCTCTACATTTTCTAATGCAACTTCTTTATGAATCATTACATCCTCATATTCTGGCTCTTTTTGTAAAGATTTTTTAAAATTTTTTAAGGATGGGGTATCTTCACTGCACACAATATATGCATTTTTGTCTAAAGTTCTTGCTAATCGATAAATTCCCATACAAGATCCCATACTATCCATATCTGGGTTTGTATGTCCCATAATCATAACTTTGCTCGATTCACGAATTAAATTTTCTAATGCATGAGCTACTACTCTGGCTTTAACTTTTGTCCTTTTCTCAACTTCTTCTGCTCTTCCACCAAAGAATTTGTAAATCTCATTTTCTCTAATGACTGCTTGGTCTCCTCCACGCCCTAATACAACATCCATTGCTCCTTGTGCAGATTTATATTTTTCTTTATCTGTTTTTCCTTCGTTTGAAATGGCTATACTTAGCGTGAATTGTACTTTTTCCTTAGTATCAATTTCTTTAATTTGGTCCAAAATACTAAATTTATCCTCTTTTACATCATTTAAGTATCTTTGCTCAAATAGATATACATATCGGTCACGATCTGATTTGATTAAGACTCCATTGGTTTGATTGACCCAATCATACATTCTTTTATCAATCTCTGCTGTAACTTGTGGCTTTTCACTCGCTTCTAAACGTTGCATGGTTTCTTCATAATTGTCTACCATAATGATTCCAATACAAGATTTAGAGTCTTTATATTCTTTTTGTAGTTTTACATTTTCAGTATCATCAATAAAGTATAAAATAATCATATATTCTGATTGATTTTTCTTTTCTTTTGCTTTATGCTTAAAGTTTACATATCTACCAGTAATTTTATACTTTTTATGATTGATTTCCATAGTTTTTAGAATGTTTCCACTTCTTGTTCCTTTTCTCTTTTCTATTTCATCTTTTATATCAATACTTAAGTCATTGATATAACTATTGATATCTATATTCGCAAATTCAGAAATGAATTTTGAACTTCTCCATATGACATTTCCATCTGCTTCCATAATGATTAGTGGAAAAGGTGAGTTGATTAAACTTGTTTTTGCTGCAGAATCTACTGTTAAGGTTAAGTCTTGTAGAGTTTCTGATATTTCGCTTTTTCTCTTTTTATTGGCATAGTAGGTATACCCAACAATACTTCCATACAATAAAATAGCGGGAATGGTCATAATTGGATTTTCAAAACTTATGACAACTAGTAAAATTAGGATAATTACTAAGTATATTTTCGTTCTGGATACTAGTGTATCAAATACTTTTCTATGATTGGCTTGCATAAATTTTCTCCTTTTTTTCTGGGTAGAAGTTTTGTTTTCTACTTGTTTATTGTACTAACAAATGTGCTTTTTGTCAAGATATTTTAATTTTTACATAATGTGTGTTTTTTCTTAAAATCTATTGAAAATAATTTTAAAATGTTATATAATAATTAACATAATTACTTAGAATCTACTACAACATTAATATGTTGTAGCAAAAAATGAAAGGAGAATTTTTATGAAAAAGCGGTTTGATGAAGTAACTAAACTAGGAAAGGAAAACTTATTTAGAGTTCAAAAAGGAAAATATTTTGGACTCTACGATAATAAAAAAGCGGAATAAATTCCGCCCTTAAAGAGTCTGATTAAGTTTAGGCTCTTTAGTTTTGCTTTTTCACTAATTTATGATATATTTTTATCGGTGATATTAATGTCTAAATTTACTATAAAACAGATTTTTATTG
>JAAWAM010000029.1 GCA_022792135.1 Clostridia bacterium | reverse complement strand
TTTTTATATAATTGATTAATTCTTGGATAATTTAGATTCGTTAATAATTGTAATCTATATCTACTTACTTTCTTTTTTTCTAAAATTTCCTTTAATTTTAATTGTACCATTTTTATACCCCTAGAATATTATAAAGTTTAAATATAAAATAAAATAGACTATAAAAATATATCATATATAATATATCGTATAAAATATTATATATTTGTATTGTATATGTCTTGAATATATGTTATTATTAAAAAAACTGACATTTAAAAATTTCAGTTTTCATCAATATTAGCAATATCAAATAATTTGTCATTATAAAATTCGGATAATGTCATATTAAATCCAAAGGCTATAAAAAACATTGTATGAACACTTGGGTGTATTGTTCTTCCACTTAATACACTGCGAATCACAGATTCATCAAGTCCACATTTCAAAGCTAATTGATGTGGATTCTCAATATTTTTTATTCTCATTAGATTATTAATTCTTTTTATTATTGCCTTTGATAATGTCATAACTTGCTATCCTTTCTTTTTCAATATATAGGATAGCAAATTTTTACATTTTTTATTCGGACATTTGTCCTGATATTGATAATAAAGATAAATTTAGTGTAGTGAAAGGAGTGAAGAAAATGTTTTCTAATAACATATTTTAATTTATTCTTTTTATTAAGTACATATCTAAATATTATTAGAAAACAAATTATTATGGAAGAGTTTTTTAGACAACCCATTTTAGAAAAACTATATCATTATTTAAGCACAGATTTTGAAGAAAAGTTATTACATGATAAAAAGGAAAGCAAAAAATATTATGCTATTTTAGCAGCAGAAGAACAATTATACTCAACACTTAAAGAAATAGTAGGAAATGATAAAAATAAATTAGAACAACTAATGTATATTATAACCCAACTAGAAGATTATTGTTGCAAAGAAACGGAATATTGGAATAAAAAATATTTCAAATTAGGATTTACCTGTATGATTGATATAAAAATTCCTAAAAACTCAAGACATTCTGAAAAATATAACTTTTCTATGAAAGTACATAATTTTTTAGATAGTCTTAGAACTAAAAATCTTGATAAAAAACAAAAATCGTTACTTTCAACTTTTATTAATAATCTAAAAAATGGTACTGAAATTCAAAAAAGAAGATTTTTAATGTACTATAACTTAATTCCTAATAATGACGAACTTTTAGGCTATTGTGATATTGGAAAAATTGAACACTGTAGTGGTAGTGCAATAAGAACTTCTATAAGTGCTATCATTTTACAATTGGTTAGACTTGAAGACCCCCAAAAATCACTTTTTCTTACTATTATGAACAAAATTTATATGTAGATATGCTTTTCCTCTATTTTTAATGATAAAATATCTCTAGCCAACAACTTACATTACTTTAATATAAAACTTCTTAATTGTTGTGGTTTTAAATACTTATAGATAATAAAAATAGTATTTTACATTATTATTAAAACAAAATAGAATAATATCACATTAATTGGCAAATAATAATATAATAATATTGACAATGTAATTACATTGTGTTACAATATAAAGTATATAAGAAATATGGAGGTGCTTACAATGGCAAAAACAGATACATTGAATATAAGAATTGAACCAGAATTAAAGAAAGAAGTTGAAGGAACCTTAAATGACTTAGGAATGAACATAGCAGAAGCTGTGACAATATTTTTAAAACAAGTCGTATTGACTGATAGTATTCCTTTTGCAATAAAGAAGCCTAAATTTAGTGATGATATGTTAGAAGCAATAGCAGAAGCTGATGAAATATTAAAAAATCCAGACAAATATAAGAGTTATAATAATTTAGGTGAAATATTGGAGGATATTAAGAATGACGAAACGATATGAAATAAAAGTAACAAATAAATTTAAAAAACAATTAAAAAAACTACAAAAACAACCTAATTTCAATTATGATTCTTTAGATAATGTTATCAATATACTTGCTTCAAATGAACTTTTACCAGCTAAATATAGAAATCATCTATTAGAACCAAAGAAAAAACGGAATATGGGAATGTCATGTACAACCAGATGTATTATTAGAATATCAAAAAATAGATAATTTACTTATAATCATCTTACTTACTATCGATTCTCATTCAAACCTGTTTAAATAAATGCGAAATGCTAAAACAATAATAATAACATATAAAATCAACCATTTGAGCTAGCAAAAGCTAGCTCTTTTTTATAGTGTCGGAAAATTCTTTATTATTTTTTTATAATGGGGAAAAATTATACTACACCCCTCACGCATATATCTTGCAAATTTTATGAATGCTTACCCACCGTTCTTTTTCATTAATCTATTTCTATCATATATGGGGGATACTTTTTAGTCATTTTGTTTTTTAAAGAATCGATTTTCCGCTTCTTTTATCAATTATAATTTTATCTTCTATTTGATATCTCTTACCTGTGTTTTGATTACTTAGCATTTAGAATAATGAAATTATATATATTATCTATTTTATCCTCTAAAAAGTATCGTTAAACGTTCTTTCTAGCTATCCTATTTTTATTATTTCATATTTCCAATTAATGTTGGTCTTGATAATATAGAAGTAATGCCTTTTTTGTTTTCAAATGGGATAATCCAACTAGCACCACTTATCTTTTTATTTGTATAATATTTCTTTGTTGGCTTTCCTATTTTCTTAACAATTCTTTCATGTGCTGCTTTTCTACTTGTATATAACAAAACTTCTTTTTTGTAATAGTCTATGTTTACTATTGTTTCTTGTTCTTCATAATTTATATTATAAAATTTATCCATGTTTTTTCACTCCTTATTTATTAATATCTTTTTCCGCTTCTTCTCTAATTGCAACTAATATTTGTTCAACTTTTGATATTTTTTCATTGCTGCTTTCAGTATTTTCCCTTTTATTTTTCCATTGCTTTGGTTTTCTATTATTTAGCCAATATATTTGAGCTGTTACATTTCCAGCTAATGCGTTTTTTAGTAGAGCATTTTCCACTTGATAGTCAATTAACTCTTTTCCCTTTTTTAAGGTCTCTAAAAACTCTATATGTTCTTTTTGATATTTATATAATAATGCTATAGAGATTCCTAAGTTATAAGCTATTTGTTCATTTGTCTGTCCATCTCTTGCCCAACCTTCTACTAACGTTAATTTATCTTTTATATCTTCCCATTTTGATTTTGCCATTTAAAAATTCACCTACTTATCATTTTTGTTCGTATCTTTTCCTATCTATTTTTTAGTATCTAATTTTTATACATCTATGTATCTAATTTTTATATACTAATTTGATTATTTTTTTAGTGTATGCTTGTATAGGTATCTAATTTTTATACATCTTATTCTTATTGTTTTTTACTAAAATCTCAATCTTTCTTATGTATTTTTATTATTTTAACTTGTCCTATTTAGGTATATACTTTTTAGCCATAATATTATATATTACCATACCATCTTTTTAAAAAGTGGGATTTTTTATCCACTTATTAGAGAAAGCATAGCGATTTGGTTTATGACCTCCACCATTAGAGAAATATACTCTTTCTATAAAACCTTTTTCTATTAATTCCTTAATTGCATTTGTAAAGGTCATTGGCGATACTACTTTACTACCTAATGTTTTTGAATAGTCAAATTCTTTTTCTCCATTAGCCCATAATTTCATATACATATATACTTTAACTGTGGCTGGTTTTAATTTTTTAAAATTTTCATTGTCCATCATACTTTTTGTTAGTCTAATATGTTTGTCTTTGCTTTTTATTCCCTCATAATCCTTAAATGGTGCTTTTAATCCTCTACTCATATAACATCACTTGCTTGTACTTGCTTTTATTATGAAAATAGAATAAAATATAAGTAGATGGCTTATATAAGTTATTATGAAGTAAGATTTTATTATTGTTTACAGACCTTATAAAATCTTGCTTCTTTCTATTTTTTATTTCCATTGATTTCACCTCCTCTAAAAACTTCTTATTTTAGTTGTGTATTCTTCATGTTGCATATTTTGTATTTCTTGGTTATGTACCCAGTTGTCAACCGCTTCTTTGTTAAAGTTTAGTTTACTACCAATTCTAAAATGTGGTATTTCTTTGTTTCTTACTAATGCTCTTATACTTGAAACGGAACAATTTAAGTAATTGGCTACTTCTTTTACATTAAAAATTTGCATTTTTTAGTCCTCCTTTTTTTCTAATTCTTTTTTGGCTTTGTTAATCCAATACCTTTTGTTAATTTCTTTTACTTTTTCTTTGTTGTTATCTCTCCATTCTTTTGCCTTTTGGTTTCTCATTTTCCTTGCCATTTCTTCAATGTTATCCATTTTTTCACCTTCTTTCTAAATTATTATTGACATTGTAATCATTATCTTATATACTACTGTTAATGATTATTGATATTATTATAATCATCTAACATTTTGTTAGTCAATAGTGATTTTTATTTTTTTATCAATCACTTAACTAAAAAGGAGGGCTAAAATTGAGAATTAGCCAATTATTATTGAATGAAGATTTTCCTTTAAAATTTTTTTACTGTTTTATAGATAATAAAGAATATATTTTGTGTGGAGATGATTCTGGATTAATATATGATTGTTTTTATACTTCTGATATTGGTACTATTATTACAGAAGCTTTTGAAAATAATGAATTTATTCAAGTAACAATAAAAAAATATATTGATATTATATTGAACGAAAAGTATAGTAAAGATGAAGTTTTTAATCAAGAAATAATTTGGAATATTCTAGTAAAATTACAAAAAGAATTAATAACTTCCAAAATAAAATGTTTTAGTTATATTGATATTCCTACATATATAGCTAAAACATTTATAGAAAATTTTAATAATATTAATATAGAAAAAGAAAAATATAATAATTCTGAAGATACTATAAAAAATTTAAAACAGATATTAGATGTATCTTCTTTTCCTGAAAATCAAGCTGCTATTGATATGATTGAGAGAATTAAAGAAAAACATTTATTTAATATTAATAATTTAGAAAGAATAACATTTAAAAAATTTACTTTAGAAAAATTAAATAAATTTTTATATGATTTCAATTTATTAGAGTTATATTTAATTATATATTCATCTAAAAATATTGACAGAGATATTATTTCTAAATTTACAGATGAAACACAAAATAATTTTAAAAATCCACTTCAAGCAATGAAATTTTTACAACAAAATTTTAATTTAAATATTTTCAATGATTTTTATAAACTTACTTGTTTTTCAAAACTAGCTATTTATAATAATGGGAAATTATATTTAGATGGTGAAATAGACTCATTAGACAATAAAAATTTTGATTTCGATATGAGAATAATAGAAATATTTAAATTTGATAATTTTATAGAGCTATTAAATTTGTCTTTAGTAAGGATAATGGATAAAAAAATAGTTATTAATAGATGTCTAAATTGTGGAAATCTATTTATTCCACAAAATAGAACTGACGAAAAATATTGTAACAAAATTTCACCTCAAAATTCTAAAAAAACATGTAAACAATATGGAGCAAAAAAGACATATAGAGATGAAATAAAATCAATACCAATAAAACATGAACACAATAAAACAAGTCAGTTCTTTAGAATGAGAATAAATAGAACCAACACAAACAACACAAAAGAAAAAGAAATGTATCAAAAAAAATTCAATACTTATAAAGAAAATTATCAAAAAAAGAAAAAACAATATCAATCTGGAAAATTAAAAGAAAAAGATTTTGTAGAATGGATTATAAAACAGAAAGAAGGTGTAAAAAATGGCAGTACAAGAAATAATAAAAAATAAGAAATACAAAATAGACATACCAATAGGCTACAATGGAAACAAAAGAATACGACATATAGAAACCTTTTACGGTGGTAAAAAAGAAGCGGTATTGCGTGAAAGTGAATTAAAAATACAATTAAAAAATAATACCTATGTTAAGAAAAATGCTATGACCATGCAAGAATTAATTGATGAATGGCTAAAATCCAAAAAAGGCAATATTGGAATTAAGACATATCAAGAATACGAAAGATATTGTAAAAACATAGGGCATTGTATAGGGCATATAAAAGTTAAAGATTTAAATGTTAAAATACTTGAAGATTTCTACAACGAACTAAGAACTTGTAAAGTAAAAAGAAAAGAAGAATTAGGTTATGCAGAAAAAACAATCAAACATCACTACACTTTAGTATCTGAAATACTAAATAGTGCGATTAAATGGGGATATTTATATAATAATCCTAATCAAAATGTTACACCTATAAAAGTTCATAAAAAAGAAATTGAATGTTATTCTCCAGAAGATGTTGAAAAATTAATTGAAGTATTACAAAAAGAACCTATCAAATATCAAGCCGTTATTTTTTTAGCACTAGATAGTAGCTGCAGGCGTGGAGAACTAACAGGGCTTACATGGAATGATGTTGATTTTGACAAGTCTACTATAAATATCAATAAAGCAACCCAATATGTTTCTGGCTATGGTACGTTTGAAAAAACAACTAAATCAGATACCAGTAATAGAATTGTATATATTACACCTACCACAATCCAAATATTAAAAAAATATAAAGCAGAACAAGACAAACAAAGGCTTTTATTAGGAAACAAATGGCAAAATTCAAGTAGAGTTTTTACGACAGATTATGGCGAAGATATGCACCCAGATAGACCATATAAAATTTTAAAACACATTATTAAGAAATATGACTTGAAAGATATTACTTTTCATGGATTAAGACATACTAGCATATCTTTACAAATAAGTAGCGGAATACAGACACAAATAATAAGCAAGAGAGCTGGTCATTCAAACATATCCATAACACATAGTATTTATTCACATTTCTTTGATAATGGTTTCAAAGAAGTTGCTGACAAGATGGATTCTTTCCTTCATGCTAAATCGGTATAATGAAAAAATCCGTCACTTTTTCGTCACTTTTTAAAATAAAAATAAAAAATAGCAAGTTTTGTAATCCTTGCTATTCTTGTGTTTTACTCTAAAAAAGAGTGGTCGAGGTGACAGGGATCGAACCTGCGACCTCATGGTCCCAAACCACGCGCGCTACCAACTGCGCTACACCTCGATTTATTGTTATTCTGTTAAATGCTTATATATAATACCACATTCTTTACAAATTTGCAAGATTTTTTTAAGATTTTTTTACTTTTCTATTGAATATTTTAAAAAAGCACGGTATAATATTAAAGTATATAAATTTAATACGATTTATATATGTGCCTGTAGTTTAGCTGGATAGAATGGCAGGCTACGAACTTGCAGATCGGGGGTTCGAATCCCTCCAGGCACACCATTTACTAAAATGGCAGTTCTCAAGTAAATCTTGAGAACTCTTTTCTTTTTTAAAGAAAAAGTTTCAAAAAAATATCGTTTTACTTGTGTAGACTTCCTTTCAAATCTCTTTATTTCCCCCTAAAATTCTTGAAAGTTTACCCTTTTAATCGAATAATATTCTATTTTTTACAAATACTATATCCTATGAATCGATTACAATTAATGAAAAGTCCTACCTTATTTCAGGGCGAAAAATATTTAAATAAAAAGAAAAATTACTTTGAAGGTTGGTACTTTAAAAATACCAATTTGCAAAAAGGAATTTCTTTTATTCCAGGAATTCATATTAATGATACAGAAGCAAAAGCTTTTATTCAAATCATTACCAACCATATGTCTTATTTTGTAAATTACAATATAGAAGACTTTGAATCTAACCATAACCCTTTCTGGCTTAGAATTGGCGATAATAGTTTCTCAAAAGAAAATATTACGATAAAGATAGAAGATAAATCTCAAAATCTTAAAATATGTGGTAATATAAAATATTCTAATAGCCAAAATATTAGTACTAATATTTTGCTTCCTAATATAATGGGGCCTTTTTCTTATCTTCCATTTATGGAATGCAATCATGCCATTATTAATATGCAAAATACGATTAATGGATCTATGAATATAAATAATGAAATAATTACATTTAATAATAATAAAGGGTATATTGAAAAAGATTGGGGCGATTCATTTCCCAAATCTTATATTTGGTGCCAAGGCAATCAGTTTCAAAAAACAAATGCTAGTTTTATGTTTTCAATAGCCGATATACCATTTAAACTATTTACTTTTCAGGGGCTTATCTGTGTTTTATTAATAGATAATAAAGAATTTAAGTTTACTACGTATAATAATGCTAAAATACTACAATGTGATTTAAAGGAAGATTCCTTTCATATTATACTAAAAAAAGATTTGTATCTTTTAACAATAACATCAAAACATGGCAAAGGTCTAAAACTAGCTGCACCTGTTAAAGGAAAAATGACAAGAAACATTTTTGAAAGCATTTGTGCTTCTGTTGCTGTAACTTTAAAAAAAGGAAAAGAAGTTATTTTTTGCGATACTAGTAATATGTGTGGATTAGAAATAGATAAAAGTAGATAAACACTCGTAAAAGGACAAATACTTTTCAATATTTGTCCTTTTTTTCTTATCCTATTTCTGGATTCTCCCTTAAAATCGTATCTACAATTTCATCTCTAATGTCAAAAGTTGTTACATATCCTCCTAAAGTTCTAGCCTTATCCTTTAAAACAGGAGTCCCTTCATTCACATAGATTTTAGCCTTTCCCTTTCCATTTTTAGCTTCTTGTACTAAATTAGAAACTGGCGAATTTCCATCAAAAGCCATAACTACTGCTTTTCTACGTTCGAAAATTTCATAATTAAAACTTTTATAAATTCCCATTTCATCACTATCAATAGAAATACGTACACCATTTAAATAACTTGTTTTCAATTGCTCTAATTCTTCTTTTGAAACCATTTTAGGAATAATAGCATTAATCTCAAATTTTTTACTTAATTTCTTACTGATTTCTACAATTTCTTTTTCGTATCCTTCCATTTTATGTCCGATAACAAAATAGGCTTTTTGATTGTCAACCGATTTCATTAGTTTTTCTAATATTTTTCTTCCCTCTTCTGTTACTTTAGTACTTCTTCCTTTTTTATTAAAGCTGCCACCTGCAATAACAATTGGTACTTTGTCTTCTGGTAATTTTTTTATCTTCCTTTTTAGTACACTTTCTGCCTCTATTTTATGATTTACTTTCATGGAAATATTGCTGTTTTCACTTTTTTTGTGGTTTTCTTGTTCTAATATGGTAAGAGCTTCTTTGATACTTCTTCCCTTTAAAAATTGTTCAAATTCTGCTGATTTTCTTTTAAAGTACTGTTCGCTTTCTTCCATCACTTCTCTTTCTACTTGTCTCATTTGTTCAAATTCTGTGTCATCTAGTCCTAATAGGTTTTGAAGTGCTAATTGCTCATCTATGGTATCAACACCATAGAATCCACATCCATCTGTTCCTTGTACACATCGAATACCATGTTTTAAATACGTTTTTAGTGGATGTAATTTCAAGTTGCTTAAATTGTTTAATCTTACATTTGAGGTTAGCTGAAATTCTAAAATCGTTCTTGTTTCTTTTAATTCTTTCATTAGTTTTTGACCTTCTGGTGAATTTAAATCTGCGGTATATAATCCATGTCCTAATCTGACTTTTGGTATTGCTTTTCCTGGTTTTAATGCTTTTTTTACACATTCAATCGATTTTGCTACATTATCTCTTAAACTATCATTTTCTCCTGCATGAATTCGGATGGTAAAATCTTTGTCTACTTCTTGTACATATTCTACTAATTCTGTAATAACTGGTTGTAATTCGGAAATATCATTAATTTCCTCCCCAATAAAATCACTTCCTACAACATACGGACTTTTGGCAATTGCTTTGATGACATTTAAATTTTCTCTTAAATAATTACTACTTGTCTTTTGATGCTTAATGATAAATAGGGGAACTCTTCTTATTCCTGCTAAAAACCTTATTTTTACCCCTGTTTCTTTTTCAATATAAGGCATAATTTCATGTACTTCTTCGATTAGTTGAATCGCTCTTCCCTTTGCTACTGCTAAATCTGTATCTGTTATCTCTACATATTCGATTCCTTGTTTTTGGTATTCCCTTGCTATCCATATAAATTTGTCTTGTCTTAATGTTATGTTTTGTAGTTCTTCTTTCTTATTATCTTCTAGCATCAATTTTACCATTTCTCTAATATCTTTTTCTGGTATTTGATTGATTTTTTGAAGGTCTAATTCGATTTTTTCCGATGTTTCTTTTCCTTTACAAAATACATAGCGATATATGTATAATTTCTCTAAATTAGTAAATACTGCCTGACCGTCTTTTAGAATGGCTAAACTATTTCTAATTTTATTGATATTATATTCAGCATTTTCTAAGTTATTTAAGATGAAATCTGCAAAATTAATAAAAGTATTATCATCAATCCTTCTGGTTAAATATTTTCCCGTTAATTCTGAATTTTCAAATTGTTTTTCTACTTTTTTTCTTTGTTTGCTTATTTTTTCTTCTTGTTCTTTGGTCATTTTTAAATTTAATTTTTTGATATAATACAACGGATATTTTAATTGATGTTTGATTCCTAACGCAATTAATACATCTGGTGAAAGGTTAGCATTCATATGAGTATGCAAGTCCGTTCTAAATTTGGATTTTTTTAGGATATACGATTTTACAATTGTTTTTTCAATTGGTAAATTGTAACTTTTAGTTTGTGACATTAAGGTCTTGGTAATGGCTGGTATTTTTGCTTTTATTTCAATTGTTTTATCTTCGTATATATTGGCAACTTTAATGCTTCCTAAACGTAAAATATAGACAATTTTATTGTCTCCATTGATATTAGCTGGTAATGTTCCTGTTATCACTTTTTTATCGTTTTGGCCTTTTACGGTTTTTAGATTACATATTTTAGCTAGATTTGTAATAAGGTTTCCAGTATTATGATTTGGTGTTTCTAGAAGATAGGTTAATTCATCCTCTTTCTCCTTATATAAGGTAATACAAATATCTTTTTCTTTATCTAAATAAAACTTACCAAATAACTTTTTCATTTTTTCATCCATCCTCTTATCCATTTTATCTATTATTTTACCATACTTTTCTTAACTTTTCAATACTTATGTTAACTTTTCAAAAATAAAATCGTAAGCAATCCTATTCTTAGGTATTGTTACGATTTTATTTTTAAACTTAATTTGTCTTTTATATCCTGAAAATAATCTTCTTATTTTCTTTTGGCTTTGTTTCTATTTCTCTTTAGTAAAATAGCTAAACTAGATAGAATTCCTATCATGGTTGGTACAATCCATACTAAACCATTTGTCTGTTTTACTTCTTCTTGATTCGTTGCATAAAATTCTGTTAATCCTGCATTTTGAGAAATTTTTGTATTTTCTGATTGATATTCTTCTTTGTCTAAATCCAATAATTCTGATTCTTTGTATACCACATACTCTTTTGTCTTAGAATCATAAGCAGTAACATATTTGGTATCGGTTTGCATTGTATTTAAATTACTTGTATTTCCAGAATCCAATGAATTTGTACTTTCCTCATCTTGTGTATGGATCACATTTGTATTATTTTCTGTTTTCTGCAATTTTTCCATTACTTTCTCAATTGGATTTTGTTCTAATTTCTCTTTTAACGCTTCACTGGCTTTATATTCCTTTTGTGCATTTTCTGTTACATTTTCCTGAATTCCTTCTTTTGAAAAAGCTTGTTTGATATAGTCCATTAGTGAAATATCTTGTTTAACTTGATTGTCAAATATGGTTTCACCAGTTACATAATTGAAGGTTAGTACTTTTCCACTTTCATATGCTATTGTCACAAAAGGTTGGTTAACATCGTCTTGTGCTGTTAGAGAAATGATATTTTTGTTTACAAAATTCTCTGGATAATTAAGAGGTGTTTTTAAATCATATATCTTTTTGTCCTCTCCCAATATTGTTTGATATTCTTTTCCATTATATTGATTTACCACTTCTCCTGTTAATGGTATTTTTGTATTACCATCTAAGAAAGCTAATTGACCACTTCTTACTAAGATTCTTCCTTGTTTTTGTGTAGTTTTGTCCTCTTTGGTTAAGGTTGTAAAGGTTGCAAAGGTTGCTATTTCCATTCCATTATATTCTTGTGTTTCTAGCGCATATGTCTCTTTTAATAGCACAAATCCTTTTGTAATTTCTTCTTCCCAGGTTTGTTCTGTGATATGGTATATTTTCCCTTCTGTACTTAATGCTTTTTCTAGGTATAAATTCACATATTCGCCTTCTAATTCCTCTGTTTCTTTTAAAATTCTACCTTCTTTTAAAGTATACGTATCACCTTCTATTAAACGAATGGTATTAGCCACTTCTTCTGGATGAATGGTTATCCTTTTGGTTATTTTTCCATTTGTTAATTCTAGTTCTACTTCTGTTTGATAGTCGTAAGCAAAAGTATATACTTTTTTATCGATTGGAACTGATTTTGTCTCTTCTCCTTCTACAGTATAGTTTAGGATAAGATTTTCTGCCATATCTTCTAACTCTAAGTTGATTTTATTGACCTCTACCGGATAGATTTGTACTTCTGGTAATTCTTCTGTTTTTTCGAAAGAAGTATTACTTAACATGGTATCTAACAAATCCCCTCTATTTTGGTCATTTGGTAAGGCAATCCCTTCTTGGACAGGAGCCTTTTCGCCAAAGTTTACATTTAACATAGGATATTTTTCTTGTGTGATTGTATTATAGTCAAAGTAAGTACCATTCAATCCTATTTTTTGATAGGTTGCTTGTTGTCTTAATTCTTCTTGCGTAATTCTATTTTTTTCTGTTATGTGGTCTATCTCTGGGGTAACCATTTGATGGTTAATTGTAGATTTTTCATATACATAAAAATCTTCTAACCTATCATTTTGGCTTTTTTTACTACCCACTCCCAGCGATACAGCTGTTGTATTACTATTTAAATAGGCTTCTATATAATTTTTACTTAAAAATTTTGTATCATATAAGTTTTCAAATATCTTACCAATCATTCCACCAACTTGTGTTACACTTGTAATATGGGCATCTGCCACATAATTTGACACAATATAACTTATATAAGCTGCTCCTGTCATTCCTTCATTATTTAAATAACCAACCATTCCTCCTGCACTATCTGAATAAGCTGTTATGGTATTATTGGTATAACAATATCTTAAATATCCTTGACGCATAACTCCTACTAATCCACCTGCATATTGATTGGCTTCTACTGAAGAATGATAAGCATAACACAGGTCTATGACTCCAGATTCGAGTTTCCCATCAATTCCTCCTGCATTCATTCCACTTGTACTGATATTTGTATCGATTACAGCACAGTAATTTACGGTACCAGATGTATGATTTCCACCAATTCCACCAACATTATTCCCTTTTGCTAGGATGGTATTACGAATCGAAAAACTTCTATTCATATTATTATGAATCCCTGCTACTCCTCCTACATTGGAATTTCCTACAATGGTACAATCTTGAACCAATAAATCTGCTGTTCCTGAGTTTTGGTAAGCTAACTCTCCACCGATGCCTCCTACATGATTGTTTCCTTCTATATGAGAGTTAGTTACCACAGATCTTCCCATTGTTCCAGAGCCTATGATTCCTCCTGTATAATCGCCTCCTTTTACGTTTACCTGATTGGCTGTCATATAATTTAAGTCATATTGAGGTCTACCATTACGTACTTTTCCAAAAATTGAACCAACATAAAATCCTTCTGCTCTTATATTTGCTGTTTCAATATCAATATATTCAAAAGTACCACTATCAAATTCTCCTATCAATCCCCCTACACATTCTTTTCCTTCTACTGTTATATTTTCTAAGGTTATATTTCTAAGGTTCCATCCCGAGCTTAGAGCAATTATTCCTACTCTTGATATTTTTTTTGCTTGTATCGTAATATCTTTAAAGTTAATTTTTTCAATGTCTGCTATATTTCTTACAATAAGCCCTGTATAAAAACCACCTGAGGTACTATGGATGGTAATGTTTTCAAAATTGATATTTTTCATAGAATTTTTCAGTTCTCTTATCAGCCCCCCTGTTCCCTCTAAATTGATTTCTAAATTCTTTAAAGTATGTCCTTCTCCTTCTGCCTCTAGTCTTCCAATGGATACATTTAGGTTTGGATTAAATTTCCCTGCAAAATCTATGTCTGTATTTAATCTATAATTTTGAGCAGATTCCTCATCTATTTTCTGCCAATCTTCGAAACTATTAATTTCACGATAGAATTGTAAATCTAATTTTCCTTGTGTTTGGATCTCGCCTTCTTCTGAAAACAATTTTGTAATTTCATAACTATCATATGCTTTTTCTGGTGTTGCCATTAAATCAATATAAGTCTTTGTACCTTGATTTACACTTCCTGTTAATTTTACTTTTGTATCTTCAATTTCAACACCTGTTATTTTAACTTGACTCGGATTTTGTACAATAATTCTTACCATAGCTGTATTTACATCTGCTTTTTCTGCTTCTACCTCTTCAATGAATATTTCTTTTTCTTCTAGTTTATGGTCTCTTTGATTTGGTAATAAATGAGTGCCATCCGTATTATACAATTTTGGTAAAATTCCTTCTTCCAATTGGTCATAATGAAAAGCTTCTCCAAAACCTAATTTTTCTAAATAGGTTTCTTTTTCTAGTACTTCCTGATTGGTTAACAACTGTTCTGCCCCTAAATCTTGTGTAGATTTAAATCCATTTATTTTTTGCTCTGTATAACCATAATTTCCTTTTTCTGTTGTATTACTTCCTATCACCCTATTAACAAATTCAGATGTCTTTCTACTATAGATATTTCCCAAAGACAAGTTCTCAGTAATATTTTGTGTACTAGTACCTCTATCAAATCCTACGATTTCTCCTACATAATCTGTTTGGCTATTCATATGAACCATAGCATAACAATTTCTCACATTTCCACTTGTAATGCCAACCATTCCACCTGTATTTTCTGCATCTGTTATCATGTTTCCTATTGCATAACATTTCTTTATGTTTGATCCACCAGTCGTACCTTGTCCAATGAATCCCCCTATTCCATCATAGATTAAAGCTTTCTTTACATTAAGTTCTAAATCCTGGATATAACAATTCTCTATGTTACTATTTGTAATTAGGCCAACCATACCTCCTACTCGTATCATCGTTCCGCCTTGTACTTTTATGGATAGACCTGTTATCGATGAATTTTTAATTTCGGAATTATCAAGATATCCTACCAATCCACCTATATTCGTCTGGGCTTGTTTATTCGTACTTGATAATTTTTCATTTTTTATATGGACATTATCAATGATTGATCTAGCTTGTACGAATCCAAATACCCCTAAATAACTCTGATACATATTATCCCTATCATGTGTATAGTTTTCAATGGTTAAATTTCGTACCTCTCCTCCTGAAAGCTGATATATCAAGGAATAAATATTATTACTTAATTTAATATTTTTTATCGTTTTCCCATTTCCATCTAGCTTTCCAGAATATGCAGAACTAATACATATTTCATTTCCACAATTGATAAAATCCAAATCTTCCATTAATCTATAATTTTCAGTTGGTAATTTATTAATTTGCTTCCAATCTTCAATCGAACTTACTTTTCTATAAAAATCTACAAAAACAATTCTTTCATTTTCTTTAAAATTTCTTGTATAGGGTAGGTTCGCTACCCCTTGTGATGTAATAGACATAACCGAATATTTGGATATATAGCGAACGGGATTTTTTAGCTCTACGATTACTGTACTTTTTCCATCTGCATATTTTTGGGATAAAATGGCAGTGGATACATCTTTTATTTGGATACTTCTAATTTGCTCTGCTGATGGATTGTTTACACTAAATTCCATCCTGATTACATCTTCTTTTTCTTCTATTACTTCATAGGAAAGAATATCTGCTAAATCTTTTTCTTCCACTTCTAGTAATGATAAATATTCTTGGTTTGGCATCTTGGATGACATTTTTACTTGTGGATAATAATTCTGTGTTACTAAATCATCCACGAAAAATTGCCCTTGTGAATTTAACCTTAAGTTTTGGAATTTGGTATCATATAAAGCTAATTTACTTGTTTTTATATTCGTGGTATTGGTAAAAGTTTCATCACTAAAGTAGTATACCTGGTTAGCCCTTCCTCCTGAAGCATTAATCGTTGGACCATAATTCAAATCCTCATATACACTTGCAATACCTACAGAATACATATTTCTTGCTATTGCTCCTGCATTATTGTTAACAATAAGATTCCCTGTATTGTTTCTTGTCCCTCCTGCTATTTTTGTAGTTTCTATGTTAATTAAACTATATACATTTTCTACCATTCCTCCACTTAGGTTATCAATTACCAATCCTGCTGAAGATCTCCAATCCGTTTTTATGATTGGAAAAGTTGCTTTTATATTTTCGCCATATAGATAACCATTACGAATGATTCCATAATTATTATGGACACCTCCTGTTAAGTAGTTTGCACCATATAACGGTACTTCTAAATGTATGACAAAATTCTCAATGATACCTGTTGAATGATTGGTATCTCCTAACAATCTAGTATATTTATTGGGAACTTCTGTGCATTGTTTTAAATTTACCATAATATTACGAATGGTTCCTCTATTGGTATAAAAAAGTCCACGGTAAGAACCTTCTGATGCATTATTTAAATAAAAATCTAAGACAAGATTTTCAATCACACCTTCTTTTTTAATATTATAAAATGTTACATTTTGATAGGCAGCATCTTTTATTAACTTATGTCCTTGAAAGTCAATTTTTCCTTCAAATCCTCCTGGTTCGTTACCAAACCATATATTTTTTCCTCTTACATCAATATCTTTTAAAATAATGTAATTTCCACTTGGCTGAATCGTTTGAAACTCTTCTATGGTACTAATTCCACGAATCTCTCCCTCTGTTGAAAAGTTGGTTGTAGCTATCACATAAAAACGATCTCTTACCTTTACTAATAAATTTATGTCATAAGACTTGTTTTCCTCAAAAGGATATTGTTTGATCGCTCCTTCTACTTTTCCATTTTCGTCTATTTCTATAAATTGATTGGTTCCTTTTGTTATGCCATCTTCTAGAATTTGAATGTAATAATCTTTTCCTACGATTTCATTTCTTTGGTCTGTTAAATCGACCCTTAGTTTCCCCTCTACGTTGTATTGATATTCTTCATAAGTTGTCCTCTTTGTACCTACTTCTACTTGTAGTTCTTTTAACAAGAAAGCTTGATTTCTATTCATCGTATCTTTTCCTACTAAATAAAAACCTACATATCCTGTTTTATCCACTGTTATTGTATAGGTATATCGCTTCCATTCTTCTTGTGTGATCCCTTCTACCAAGCTTCGATTGGTACCATTTTTCGAATTTTGCAAATAAATCAGGGTATTTTCGCTATTTTTATCTCTTTTGGCTAAAAAAGAAACGGTAACTGTTTGTCCTACATATTCTTGTAAATTATAGACATACATTTGGCCCTGAGTCCCTATTACTCCTAATTTTAACTCTTTTGTTTTTTGATGATAGGTTTTCTCATAGTAAGCATTTGATTGATAAAAAGTAGAATGCCATTTTATGTCTGACCTTACATCAATTAAATTTTTTCCTGTTGTTTTCCTTTCTAAGTTACTCAATCCAATGTCTCCACTAATTCCTGGTTGTGTATAAATTTCTAATTTTTTTAGTAAATAATTATTCTCATAAGTAGAATCATCACTTCCTTCATTATATTCATCCGCATAGAAACAAATGGTATAATTTGCCCTTTCCTCTAATTTTTCATAGGTTAATCTTAAATAATCTTCATTAACGGGAATGTTTTCCATTTTAACCAATTTATTTCTTTCATCTCGTAATTCCATTCTCACTTTTTTTGTAAGAATCGCCTCATCGATATCTTTTACTTTTACATCAAAGTCAATCATACTTCCTGTTACAAATTGATTTCTAATTAATATCTCAGCAGGCTCTTTTTTCGTTATGAATTTTTCTAATGGTTGCATGATATTAATTTTTTCTTCTGTGCTTCCTTGTTTTAAAACTGCATTCATCTCTACATAATAGGTCGTGTTAGAATTAAAACCTTCCAATTCTATCTCTATTTTTTCTGCTAGTTTTAATTTTTCAATTGGTTCTCCTTCTAAAGTTTTCATTACAATCAATTTTTTGTCTTCTTTTGTTTGTTCATAAATGGATACCGAAATTTGATGTAAAATATAAGTTAACCTTTCATCGGTTCTATCTTGATTAATACTTGCTTCTATCTTTGCACTTTCTTTGGTTAGCTCTTTTATTTTGGTATCTAAATTTAGATAACCTAATATGGATAAAGGTACTGATGTAAAATTGCAACTTCCCAATACTTGATTTTCTTGCATTCCTTTTCCATCTTCTATATCATAGTTAGCAAAAATAGAAACCTTATAGTATTGGTTTGGATCCAAATTCCTCAATTCTAACACTTGTTGTTTACTATCTATAGTTGCCTCTTGTATGGTATCTCCTTTGCTATTTTGTACCACATAACGATAATTTTCTAGTTTAGCATCATCTTTATTTTTTAATGTTAATGCTATATCCACTTGGGAAATCTCTTGCTTTTGCACTTTTACTGTCACAGTTGGTTTTGCTTTGGCTGTTCTGGTTTCTCCTACACTATTTTCTACTCTTAATTCATGTCCTTGGATGTCATAAAATTTGAATTCATATTGTATTTTATCATTTGAACTTAAGTTATCTTGGGTTTCTTGTATCACTTCTTGTCCCTTTAGCATTTCATTGATTCTAGAGTTTGGTATTTTATAAGAAATGCCATTTGCTTCTAACGTAACACTTTTTACGCCTTTAAGAGCCTCTGCTGTTAAATCTGATGAAATCTTTAGGTTCTTAATTTGTATCTTATTCGAAAAAATCTCTCCGTTTTCATAACGTAAATGAATTGGTTCTAATGTCTCAACTCCTTTGGTGTGTATCTCTTGTGAGAAGAATTCTTTTTGAATTTTCTTTCCTTCTTCATTTTTATAGATATAACTTCCCAAAATGGTATAGGTTTCGTTTGGCTCTAAACCTAGAATTTCTAATCTACCAGAAGATAGTACTGCTTTTCGTAAATAGATTTTTCCTTTCTTTCTAAATTCAAAAGTAACTGGTGAGGTAATTTCTCCATTTGGATCTTTAATCCCAATGGTCGCATTACTAGAATACACATTTGCCTCAAAATCAGTAGCTGTTACTTCTGGTTTGATATAAACGTGTTCTCCTGACACTTCATTTTCTTCTTGATTTGTTTGTGATTCTTCTGGTTTTGACTCTTCTGGTTTTGTTTCTTGTTTGGTTTCTGTTTTACTCTCTTGTATGTTTTCCTCTTTGATTATCTCTTCTTCTGCTTTTTCTGTTTTTACGGTTTCTTCTTTCAATTTTAAACGTATTAATAGTTCTTCATACGAATATTCCTTTTCTTTCATCGTAACATTAGATGCAAAATCAATATCTTCTATTTTATGATAGATTAATTTATCGTTATCAATGGTATAATAAGTAATCATTTTTTCTTGAAAACAAATGATACTATTGGTTCCCATTTCATATTTATGATATTGTGTTTTAATTTCAATTGGAAATTGATTCATTACAATATTATCCTCATTTTTGATAAACAGATAGGTATTTTTATCAGCTCGTTCTAATTCTCCTTCATTATATAAAACTCCATCTGATAAAATATATCTTGGATAAGAATCTACTTCTTTAAAGTCTTCTGTCAGCAAAGTATTACGATTGGACAAGTTATATAAGGCTATTTTCTCATTAATATAAATTGGGTAATCTAAATTGATTTCTTGTTTTTCTTTTTGCCCAATGTAATAACGATTTAGTTTTTTAAATACCATTTCTTGCTCATCCACTCGAACTGTTTTTGGTTTTTCTATTTCTTCGTAATTTTCATCCAAAAGGTTTTCTGTTATATCTTTTCCACTAATAGCATACCCTGAATAAGGAATTATTTCTTCTGGAGAAAAATATAAGAGGGTATAACCAATAAACCCTATTACTAATATCATGCTTAAAGCAGCAATTACCATAAATTCAGGTATTTTACTTAGCTCTTTTAAAGACTTTTTCTCATTTGTTTTTGGTTTCATTTTTCTCCCTTTCCTTTCATCAGATATCTCGTTTATTTAAAAATTCTGTAATTTATCTTTGTTTTTAATTAATAATTGTTGTTGTTCACCCATTTGTATACTGTCTGTATTTAAATTGATGGTATATTCACTGGTACTGGCGAATACTTCTTTTGACTTATTTTCTAAAATTGTATACTTATCTTGCTCTTTTTGATAAATCTCTATCGTATCTTGATAGCTACAAATCACATAAGAAAGTGGTGATAATTCATATTGTTCTTCTCCTACTTTTAAAGTTGTTTTTTCTAGAAAAAAATATAAATCTTGCCCATCAAATAAAAAGGCATTTTTTAGAGCTGTCCTTCCCTCTTTCTCTAGATAAGTCGTTTCTGTCTCGAAAAACAGATTGGAAAAATGGTCAATTTTATACATCAATCCATTTTGACTTGGAAATACAAGAGCCATATCTTCTGGAAATAATACTTTATTTTCTATATCAGCATAATAAACTGGTGTAGAGTCTAATTGTACTTGTGTATCTTGGAAGGTAAGTTCTGTAATATCATTTTTTCTCGTTAACTTTAATCCTCCCTTATACTCAAACTTTCTTCCCATAAAATATTGATAAAAACTGTGTTCTTCTATTTTCGTTGTATTTAATCGATTTAATAATAACCCTACTACCAATAAGATACTCATAAATAATAAAACGGCAACAATGGCTATAACTTTATGTTTTTTCACTTGTATTCCTCCTTACATTTTTATTTTGTTGAATCACTCCATCTAAATGGGTTAAAAAAGCATAAATGGCATACAATATCATAAAAGTAGTTAATATTACTTGCAGTACTTGAACAAATGGGTTTTCCTTTGTCTCTATCGTATATTGATATAATGTTTGATTCAGATAGATAGCGATAATTTGTGTTAACAAACTCATACTTTCAAAGAAAATACTCCTTATTTTATAGAGTACATAAAATCCAGTTGTAATGGCTAACATAATTGCATATAATTTCACATCAACTTGTTTTATGATTGCTGCATAGGTAAATGTAATCGCTTGTATGAATTGTATGGCTATTATGATAATATCCAGACGATTCATTCCCATTAACATTCCATATAGCTTAATTTCTCTTTCGGTTCCTTTAAACACCTTTGTTTTTGTATATAAAATACATCCTAATAACATAATTGACATTAAAAAAGTTATCATAATATTTGATAATTTGTTAAATTGATAGAATACGTTTTCCACTATTTTTCTTCCTCTTCTTTGATAAATAATTTGAATTGGTTATGTTTGTGCATATAATAGGCTACGATATTTTCTAGCTTAATGGTTTGCTCTAAGAATTCGATTTGTATGTTTCCTTCTATTTCTCCTAAAATGGGTAAATGGTCTTTCATAATCGTTAGTTGATATTCTTTACTTTTTATTCTAATTGCTTCTACCTTTTCATAATAAACCAATCCATTTTTTAAGCTTAATATTTTTACTTCGATGGCAATTCACTCCTTTGTATTGACTATTTTGATTCCTGCTTTTTAGCACGTTTTCTTTTTCCTAAAATAGCAGAAGTCAATATCATATGATCAATATCCTCTTCTTCATTATTTGATTTGTCTTCAACGGTTTTTAATTCTTCTTGCTCTTCTGTTTCTTCTGCTTTGTCTTGTTTTACTGTCTCTAGTTTCTCTTTCATTTCATCTCTAGTCTTTTTCATTTCCTGAATTTTTTCTTCTAGCTTTCTTTTTTGCTCTTTTTTAATCTCTTCTTCTTGTTTTGCTTTCTCTTTTGCTTTTCTTGCCTCTTCTTCTTGTTTTGCTTTCTCTTTTGCTTTTCTTGCCTCTTCTTCTTGTTTTGCTTTCTCTTTTGCTTTTCTTGCCTCTTCTTCTTGTTTTGCTTTTTCTTTTGCTTTTCTTGCCTCTTCTTCTTGTTTTGCTTTTTCTTTTGCTTTTCTCGCCTCTTCTTCTTGTTTTTCTTTCTCTTTTGCTTTTCTTTCCGCTTCTTCTTTTTCTTTTCTTCTAGCTTCCTTTTCTTCTTTTAGTTTTGTCCTCTTCTTTTCTTTTTTTCCTTTTTCTTTTGTTTCCCACTCGTTCTCTTTTTCCCTTTTGCTTTCTTCTTTTTGAATCTCTTTATTTTCTGTTTTTTCTTCTTCTGATTTCTCTTTTATTTCTTCTTTGTTTTCCTTTTGTGTTTCTCTTGAAATACCAAAGTCAACTTTTTTTAATGTTCCTTTAAATAGTAATCTTTCTTCATCTATTTCATCATATTTTCCTTGTAAAATTTCTTCTACATCATCTAATGTGTCCTTAATTTCTACCATTTCTCCTTTTATTCCCGTAAAGTTCTCAGAAACAAACATTGGTTGTGTAAAATAATTTCTTAACTTTCTAGAACGGAAAAAGATTAATTTATCTTCTTCTGATAATTCATCAATTCCTAATACTGCTATAATTTCCTCTAGTTCTTCATAACGTGATAAATATCTTAATGTTTCTTGTACCAATTCATAATGTCTTTTTCCTACTTTATCTGGGTCAATGGCTTTACTATTGGATTGAAATACATTGATAGCAGGATAAATTCCTTTTTCTGCCACTTTTCTATCTAATACAATTTGACCATCCAAATGACCTTGTATCGTTTGTACTGCTTCATCTGTAAGATCATCTGCTGGAATATAAATTGCTTGAAAAGACGTAATCGAACCATTTTTAGTAGAATTAATTCTTTCTTCTATTTCACTCACATCTGATATCATAGTAGTTGGATATCCATTCTCAATTGGAACTCTTCTTAGCTCTGTTGATATTTCTGATTTCGCCTGTACAAAACGATAGATATTATCAATGAAAACTAATACATCTTGTTCTTTTTCATCTCTTAAATATTCTGCTAAGGTTAATCCACTATAAACTGCTTTTGATCTTGAACATGGATTTTCACCCATTTGCCCAAATACCATGCTCATTTTATCTAATAAATTGGATTCTACCATTTCATCGTATAATTCTTTCCCCTCTCTAGAACGTTCTCCTACTCCGATAAATACCGCGTTAGATTGGATTCTTTTGTATACATTATTAATAATTTCTTTTATTAATACCGTTTTTCCTACACCTGCTCCTCCTAAAAGCCCCATTTTATATCCTTTTTCTAATGGTGTAAAAAAATCTAACGCCTTAATTCCTGTCCATAAAGGCTCATTATGAATACTAATATCTTCTATTTTTAGAGGGGTTCCATATACATTTCTTTTTTCTTCTTTGTTAATGTTTGTATGATCAATTAACTCTCCATAAGGATTAAATATTTTTCCTAATATCTCATCTGAATACTGAATTTGTAATCCACCTTCTATTTTGATTAGTTCCATTCCTTTTCTAAGTCCATTCACTCTTTCAAAAGGAATTGTATAAGCAATATTCCCTTCTATTTGTGCAATTTCAAACTTATATGTTTTATCTTGCTTACAAACTAATATATCTTTTAATTGTAGATTGGTGTCAAAGAGTAACACTTTAACATTTAATTCAGATATTCCAATAATTCTCCCTATCGTTTTCATTTTTTTCTCATTCCTTTTTTGGTTATTTTTCTTTTAACATATTGTTTGTATAATTTTCTAACGTTTTTTTAAAATTCTTTTGTTTGGTTATTTTTCTTTGCTCTTTTGTTTTTTCTTCTTTGATTTCTTTGAGTTTATCTAATGATTGTTTGGTTATTGTTTGCCTCATAACATTTTCAGAGGCATAACTATTATCTTGTGCAATCTTAATTTCATAAGATAAGTATAAGGTAATAATATTAATTAAAATATGATTAATATCTCCCTCAATAATAAAATCTTCCTGGTACAACTTTCTTTTATCTTTTGCTTTTTCAATTGGTAAAATTTTCTTCTTTACCAACTGCATTTCACTGATATTATAGTAATGGTTATAAATGATGTTGATTTCACTATTTTTATTATTTTTGACACTATCATATAAAATATCTTCGATTTCTTTTTGTCTTTCCTTGTACTCTTCCTTGCTAATTGTTAGAAGTACATTTTTTTCTTCACTTTTTATCTTTTTCCCAATGATAATTTTTTGGCTATCCTTGTCTTTTTTCATCACTTCATTGACATTACTATTAAAATTCCCACAAAACCCTAAATCATTGGCAATGTATATATTTAAAGGTTTTCCTTTTGGATTCGTTTTTAATACTTTTTTATCTAGTGCTAAATTCCTATTATTTAAAATGTTATCTGCAAATTCATTGAGTTCTTTTTCATATTCAAAAAATTTTTCAGCTTGTTTTCTGGAGGAATCTACTCTTAATAAAGCATGAAAGTTCATTACTTTTACTACACTTTCAATTTTCATTTTTCTACTACACCTCTTTTTCGAACTGCCCGAATATTTCTAAAATCTCTTCTGCCGATTTTGGACTAAATTTTTGTTGAATTAGACTTGCTTCAATGGCTTGTCCTTTTTTCATCTTGTTTCTTAATTCTTCACTCATTTCATCCATATTAGCCAATTCATAAACTTCTTTTGTCTCTAAATAACTTAACAATTGTCTTCGAATGCTGGCTCCTAGTTTTTTTATTTCAGTGGTTTGCACTGCTCCCCCTAAACGAGATACTGAAATTCCGTAATCTATGGCAGGTTTTTTTCCTTTACTAAATTGTTTGTCTGATAATACAATTTGACCATCTGTAATGGAAATAATGTTGGTAGAGATATAATCGGTAATATCTCCTCCTTTGGTTTCTACAATTGGTAAAATGGTAATAGAACCTCCATTTTTATGTTGGCATCCTTTTTCTAATAATCTAGAATGCAAATAGAAAATATCTGCTGGGTAAGCTTCTCTTCCAGGTGCTTTATTCGAAATTAAACTGATTTCTCGATAAGCATCTGCATGTTTCTTTAAATCATCAATCACAACTAATACATCTTTTTTCTGTTTTAGATATTCTTCTGCAATGGATAACCCTACATAAGGAATTAAACTAAGAACTGGTGGCTTATCATCATTGGTAGCTACTACCATGGTTGTATAAGAAAGGCTATTTCTTTTTAGTAATTCATTATAAATCGTTTTAATTTCCTTTTTTGTCTTTCCTACTGCTATATAAATACATACCATATCTTCTTTCAATTTTCCTTGATTCACAATTGCATCAAGTGCAATTTGTGTTTTTCCTGTTCTTTTATCTCCAATGATTAATTGTCTTTGTCCTTTTCCGATCGGATAAATTAAATCAATTCCAGAAATTCCCGTTTTTAGTGGTCGATTTACTTGCGTTCGATCCATAATCGAAATCGTTGGATTTTCTATCTCAATATAACGAAATTTTTCAAAAGCTCTTCCTGTTAATTGATCCACACCAAACAAATCGGTTACTCTTCCCATTGCTTCTTCTGCAAAAATCGCTTTAAATGTTTCATTACTACTTTTTACTTCATCTCCTATTTGGATTGGCTGATATTGTTTTACAACAGCTACTATAACAGAATTTTCTCTGATTTCATTTACATATCCCATGCCTTTTCCCCAGATGATTACTTTTTCAAAAAAAGCTACATTTTCTAATCCAGATACTTCTATGATGTAGTCTTGTACTCTTATTACTTTTCCTGTGTCAAAAATATTCTTTTCTTCTTTTATTTCCTTGATTTTTTCATTTACCAATTGGTCAATGTGTGTTTTTGCCATATTCTGATTCTTCCTTCCTAAGTTTTAAACTATTTTTTATATACTATAATCATACATTTTATTGTGATATTTGATAATAATTCCTTCTGACATATTTTGATAAAATTGCGTTTTAACTCGTTCTCCTAAGAAATCATAATTGATTTCTTCACTTCCTACATAAACATAGATGGTTGGGTCGATTTCTTTCATTCTAATCTCTATTTTTTCTACTAATTCTAAAATAGAAAAATCTCTAGCATCATATTTGTTTAATTGTAATATTTTTTCTTCTTCTTTCTTTAAAACTTCTTTTATTAATCTATATTGCTCCTCTGGTGTTAATGTTAAACATTGATATAGTGCTTCTTGATTAAAATAGCTTTTTATCTTTTGTAATTTCTTATATTCTTTGTCTTCTGGTTCATGATTATGCTCTTCTATAAATTTTTGCAATATTTCTTTACTATCTACAATAAATTGCTTTTTTAGTTTCTTATAAGTTGTAAAAAATTGGTCTTGCCTATATTGTGGTGTTGGAATATCATAAACAATATCTTGTTTCTCTTCGATTGGTTTGGTCTTTTGGACTACTTTCGGCTCTGCTTTATGTTTTCTATATTCTTCTATTTCTTTACTAATTTCTATTTCTTCTTTTAATGTATTTATCTCACTGTTTAGCTCTTCTATTTCTTTCTTTTTTTCATCGATGATATAATCATAATCTTGTAATTTATCCATAAAGTATTTTTTTGTGTTTCGATTCATCTTTTTAATTACATTTTTCATGACAAATACTGCAAAACTTACCATGATTATAATAGAAACTAGTATGGCTAATATAGATTCCATGTATTGTCTTCTTCCTTTCCTTAAAGGGTTCCTTGTCATACGTTATAGCCAGAACCCTTTTATTTCATTTCAAAGTTTACTTACTTTCTATATGGTTAATGGATTATAAAATAATAGTAAGAAAATAAAGGCAAATAGTAGTAATAAAAAGATAGCAAGTATAATTAATATTGTCATAATAGCATGTACAATATCGCTCTTTGTTTCTGGGTTTCTTCCTACTGCTTCTGCTACTTTTGAACCTAAAATTCCAATTCCAATTCCTAATCCTAAAAAAGTAAGTCCTATAATCAGCCCAATACAATTTAATGTGGCTACTAAAATATTTTCCATTTTTTCTCCCTCTTTCTTTTAATACATTTTTAGTTTTGCTTGTAAATCTCTTTTTATTTCTTTTCCTTCGTATCTTACATTCTCTAATTTTAAAATCATTTCATTTCCATAACTATATTCTATACTCGTTGACCAACCTTGACTCGATACAGCTGCTTGTATATCAATATCCATCTCACCTTGTTTCGCTCCATCTAAATAAAATCCTATTTTAGCAGATTCATAGACATAATTTTTATCCATTTTATAGGTAAAATATAATCTATTTTGTGCCATTTTTGTAATCGTAATGGAATCTGAAACTTTAGAAGTTCTAACAATCATGGTATCCTCAATTCCATCTACTACTGTATTGTTTGTTAAGATTTCTTTATAAGCTAAGGTTACCTTATATTCTGAATTTGGTGTTAAACCTGTTACAATATAATTTCTTTGTGTTTTATCTAAGGCAATGGTTTTTTGAATATCTCCTTGTATATCCAAGATAATGGTTTGATATTTGTTTTCTGGGTCTAAGATAGCATATTGTATATCTAAAGAAGATGATCTTGGTGTAATTCCTCTTAAGTTTATACTTTTGGACAATGGTGTTTTATTTTGACTCTGATTCTGATTTTGGTTTTGGTTTTGCCCATTTCCTACCTGAATCCCTCCTGCTTGTCCATTCCCTCCTGCATTGATTTGGTCTTGCTTATTATGGGAAGGATAAGAACCATTTGCTCCATTTGGATTGTTTCCACTATTTTGATTTTCTTTATTGTTTTGGTTATTTTGGATTGGCTCATTTCCTTCTATTTGTTGAATATCCTTTTTCTCTTCTTCTGTATCATTGATTTGTTTTTCTACCTCTTTATATTCGTTTGAACTTCCTATTATTTTCTTTAAGTCAATTTCTTCTTCTCCAAAATATAGTTTTTCATTGGCTACATCAAATTGATAAGTTGAGGTAGTGATTATCATTGGTTTAATGGTTTTCATATTAACTTCTTGATTAGAAAGCAAAGTATTTCCTGATTTGTCTAATTGAATCATTAAGTAATTTTTGGTACGAATACTTTCTGTCTGATTTTTGATTTCTGCGCCTACCACTAAATACTTTCTATCTTCTAATTTAAAGAATCTGTCTCTTTTTAAATCGCCAATTTCTGTCTCTTTTGTAATTTTAGTAATTTCTCCTTTTGGTTGTACTTCAAATGTATTTCCATAGACATAAACTTTGTTTCTGTTTGGTAGGTAAACAATTGCTTGTTTTCCTAGCGCATATTCTTCTTTTCCCATTTTTAAATAGTAGTTTTGATCCCATTTTTGATAGATGGTTCCATTTTCTTTTACTTCCATTGCGTTATTTTCTTTGTCAAATACGATACTATTAGCTTGAATGGTATAGTCTTCTTTATCAATCGTTAGTACACAACTTAATGCGACTACTAAGACTCCTATAATTAGGACGATGATAGCTGCAAATATTGTAAATACTTTTTTATTTCCTGCTGATAAGGTTCGCAATCTTTTTCACCTCTTTTCTTTTATTCCTCTAAGTAGGTATGTTCTAATGAACAAGTTTCTACGATTTCATTGTCTTTTAAGAATTGTATTTCCATATAATATCTTCCTGCTTCTCTTAAGCTTTTATCAATGGTAAAGGTATAAATGCTTTCTCCATCTACTATGGTTTCTGTTGGAATAAAGTCTTGTGTTCCACTAATAGAGTAACCATTGATATTATAGATAGAATATCGAATCTGATCAATTTCTGTTAATTTGTAACTGTTATTAAATACTAAGTCGATTTTGCTTTTTTGTATTTTATTATTACTTGTTGTGACTTTTCCAAGTGAAATTCCACTACTATTGATTGGTAACATGGTATAAGTTTTCTTAACTTCTACTAAGTCTTTTCCATCATTGTCATAGTCTACTAAGGTAATAATTTCAATGCTATATTCTTTGGTTGGATCAATTTGTTCTAATCTTATGATATTATTTAATAGATTCGTACTAAATTTTTGACCCGCATATTCTTCTGGTGTAATATCTTCTTGTCTATGATTTAGCACTTTTATGGTATATTCATCATTTTGTGTTGTTCTGTCTTCATCATATAGGGTAATTCTAAAATTAATACTATCATTCGTTGGCCTTGCTGCATTAATTCCTACTAATGGTTTTTTTAGTTCTTGTAGTTTAAACTCATGTTCTACGATTCCTAATTCTAATTCTCTTTGTGTTCCATCCTCATTTTCGATTTGTGCAATTGGTCTTATGATAAGTTTATAATTCTTTCCAAATTCAAAAACACTACCTGGATTACTTTCTATTTGTTTTAACATTTCTTTTTTAAATAGCGTATCTTGTATATTATCGATTACTGTTTCATATTGTTGTGTTTCTTCTTTCCATTTTTGAATGGTATATACAATTTTTTGGTAACCAAATATTCGATCTAGTTGATACGTAATATCAACTGTTTTATTTCGATAGGTAACTGGATTGTAAACTACTTTTACATCTGTAATTCCAACATTTGCTAAAGTAGAAAAGTAATAATTTTTTCCTAGCACTTGATAATCCATATCATATAGATATTTTTCTTCTATTCTACCATCCTCTAATACGATATTTGTTTTAAATCGAATAAAGTAATAATTTTTTGGTTCTAATCCATTTATTGTAATATACTCATCAAAGTCTTGTAATTTTCGTGTTTCTATTTTAACGAATTCTTCATTATTTCCATTATCATCTGTCTTATATAATTCTATATAAATTAAGTCATCTTGTAGATTGACAAAATTTTGACTAATAATAGATGCTTTCAATTCAACACGGTCTAATTCAGAAGTAATATTAAGTTCTCCTGCCTCATTCATTAATCGAATTCCTGGAATAATAACATCAAAAGATATCACATTGCTTCCATCTGTTTTAAGAGCTTCTTTTTTTACCTCTTTTTGTTGAATTAAATCATATTCATAAGCGAATCCTCCACTAATTTGCATTAACTGAATATCGGCATTGTTATTAGGATTCCTTGGATCTATGATAGCTAAGGAAGTTCCTGTTCGATTAATCTGATACATATTTTGAGCTGCTGTTGGAGTTAGTCCTAAATTCTTTTCATTGTTTAAGGTATAGTAATAGTTTTCTTCACCTGTTTTATAAGCTTTTTGTAATAGTTTATACTCACTTTCCATATCAAATCCAATTAATCCCGTATCATAATATGCATACACATTTACGGTTACACTTTGCTTTACAAATTCTGCTAATTCATTTAAATTCACTACAATCATATTATTTTCTGGATATAAGAATTCTTTTTCAAGTGTCTTATCTTCTCCTACAAATTCTACTGAAACAGAAGCAATTCGATTCAATTTATCTCCTATATTTAATAATGTAATAATAACTTTGTTAGAATCTAAAGATACATTGTATTGTGCGGTATCTAACGTTACTTTTCCTTCAAAATAATATTCTGTAATTTGTTTTGTTTGGGCAAATTCATTTTTGTTTAATATTTGTGTAACATTTAAAGAGATGTTTCCTGGTATTAAATTTCCAAACGTTATTTCTTGATATTCTTCTGTCATTTGTGTTTCAAATGTTCTGGTATCTCTTATGTTATTTCCTATGGATGCTACCATTTGGTTGTTTTGTAGGGCATGATCAATGTCACTTGCTTTATATTTATAGGTAACGGTATTTCCTGTTGATGTAGATGGATACATTTCTATTTTTGGTTCTTGTTTAATTGGTGCTACGATTCTTGATTTTAGAACGACACCTTCTTCTTCATAAGGATAAATTGTTTCTCCGACTCCATCTGAGTTTAAATCTAATAATGCTTCATAGGTAAAATAATAACGATTTCCTCTTCTTAGTTGGTCTGTATCTTTGATTGTACTTGGTGTTCCATCTCCTAATTCAAATTCTACTTGTGGGATAACACCATTTTCTCCTACGTCTACTTCTTTGGTCTCGATTAATTCATTGGTATTGGCGTCATAAGCTTTATAAATAATTTTTCTTGCATATAAGTCACTGTTGTTATATTTGGCTGTTACACGATATCCTACTACCATACTAGCATCTAATTCTTCTCTTTGGTCTTTATCTCTATTTCTAATTTCTACTACGTCTAATGCATTTTCTATGTCAGTTGGTAAATCTGGTCGAAATCCATTTGTTTCCACGACATATACATTGGATACAATTGGAATTTTATTTTGGTATTGTGTATAATCATACGCATTGTCAACTGTAATCGTATAGTATTTATCTCTAAAATCTCGATTGGTTGCTCCAAAAAATTCTGGTGTTAATGTTATACTTTTATCGTAATATTCTTCTTTTAAAAGACTGATATAAGGTGCTATATCGCTATCTACTACTCTTTTGGTTCGGATGGGACTTCCTTCTACAGCTTGTCCTGCATAAATACGAAATGTCATACCAGATAAAGTATCTGCTTCTAAAGTTCCAACTGTATCTGTATCATTTTGTAATTGAAACTCTACATTAAATGTATTTTTTACATCATCACTTTCTTCTGCAAACATAGCTTTTAGATTTTGTGGTATTTTTGTTTTAACAATGGCTCCTCCTATATAACATTGTTCAATTGCATCATTTCCATCTTGTAAGTTTACTGTTCCATAGATTGAAAATTTATAGGTCTCATTTGCTCTTAATCCATAAATGGATACTGGTATTTTTAGACTTCCAGATGAGGTAAAACTAGCTGTAACTCCTACCGAATCTGTGTATGTAATTGTGAATACATGATTATTACTCAAATCAATGGTATTACTATCATCCTCAATTACTAGTAAACCTTCTATTCTTTCAAATGTTACATTTTTTTCTTCAAATCTTACGGTTGGAAACTCTACTCCATCCATTTTCATAACATCACTGTATTCACTCTCGTATTCAATCTCTTTTTCATTATCATAAAAAGTTGCCACTAATTTGAAGACATAAGGTACACCTCTTAAAATTTTATTTCCATCCACTGGTATGGTTACTTGTTCATTTTTATTGGTCTCAATGGTAAGAACTGGTTTTGTCTCTTCATTTTCTACTCTAGTATCATAAATTTCATAACGACACGTTCTTATTCCATTGTCTGGATCTATCATATTTTGTAATCCGATTTTAAATTGCCCATTTCTTTTATCAATCTCAAATTGTGTCCCACTGATTTCTGGTTTTTCTTTCAGGGTCTGGAATGTTTTATGCATTTGAAATCCATTGGTAATGACTTCTCCATCATATAATACATTGATAATTCCTACCGTATAATTCGTATTTGAATTTAGTCCTATAAATTCTATACTTTTGGTTTGGGTGCTATCAATCTTTCTGGTTTGTTCAATTTCTCCATTTTGATTCATTATTATCATTTCAGCACCTTTTACTTTGGAATCTTCTTCTAGTTTAATTTGAAAGGCTAAGGTGTTATTGGTAAAATAATCTTTTTCAAAATCAATTCCTGCTGACTTTGTTCGAAATACTTTATAAACAAAATTTTTAGTATATTCGGCCTCTTCTACTTGATAGGTGTCTTGTACTACTAAGGTATATTCTGTATCTGGTACTAAAGAAGATACACTAACATCCAAAGAAAAGACACCAGAACTTTCTTCTTTTTCATATACCGTTTTTGCTGTATCATTTTTTAATATCTTTACCAGCGGATTTCCTACTAAGGTTGAATTGTCATCTTGTATGGTAATTTTAGCTTGCATGCTAATAGAATCTACTTCTAATTCTTCTACTTTAAAAACAGGTGCTATTACTTGTGGTGTTTCTTCTACCACGGTTTCATTTCCTTCTTCTCCTGTTCCTGTCTGATTACCATTTCCTCCTAAAACAGACCCATTGTTTGTTCCCTCTATGGTTCCATTTGCCTCTTGGTCATTTCCATTTCCATTTACATTTCCAATTCCTGCTTCATTTTGCTGATGATTTCCTTGTCCGTTTCCACTATTATTTTCATTTGATGTGTTGTTTGCCTTGTTGGTTTGATTTTCTTCTTCTGTTTTATTTTCTTCTACTTCATTTTCTTCTGTTTTTTCTTTGTATTTTTCTTCTTCAATATCTACAATTTCTACATTATCATCTGAATTGATAATCATATTTTCTAAGCTCATTTTATTTTCATGATTCTTACTTACAATTTTATTGGAAATATTAATTTTAATTTCGTCTGGTAAAGTAAGATATAAATTCGAAGATACTGTTTGATAGGTTACCTCTTGGTTATAAATTTTTACCACTTCATTATCTGCGTATTCTAATTCTATGTATCCATTGATTTCCTTGATTTCTCCATTTGGAAAATGAATGTTAATAGGAGAACCACAAATTAAATATTTCTCATCTTCTATTTTCCAGATAAAATTTGTAAAATCCAATTGTTGATTCAGATGTTTAACACTATATTTATCTCCATTTTTTCTTAATATCATATTTTCTTGTATGGTATAATACAAAATAGGATCTGATTCTATATTTGCCAAGTCCATAATAACGCCTTTGGTTAAGGCACTCATAGAACCATTCGTATAATGTAAAAAGTTGTTTTTATCAATGACTATTTTATCTCCATTTGTATCTTTAAAAAGAACTTTTTGGTTGTATTTATTTTGATAGCTTTCTTTTGCACTAAAATAGTACCTTTCTACATTTTGTACTTTTTGTTCTGATTGACTCTGTAACACATATCCAGATTCACTAAAAAATTTTGTTTTTTCACTTTGTATCTGAAAAATATTATACATAATGATAGAGCCTAATATTAATCCAATTAATACAATTACTATGATATATTTCTTCATGTTTTCCTCCCTGTATCATGAACCTATGTCCATTCTCTTTTTTTAAATTGACTTCATATAACATATTACTCATGTTTATAAAACCCATTTTTCTTTTTTATTATATCATAATTGATTTTCCTTTCCTATCACTTTTTCTTTGAATATTTTTCCTTTTCTTTCTTATGTTTCATTTTCCTTTACGGCTTTTCTCTTTTCCCATTTTTTTATTGTTTTTTTACATTTATGTTAAATTTTTGTTACAAATGAAATTTTCATTCTATTTCTTTCATATATTAAAATAGGAGGTGTGTTTCTTGTTGATAAAATCTTTTAAAATACATAAAAAGTGGCTCCTTTTTTTCCTTCTCTTTCTTGTTCTAATTGTTTCATGTTTTGTTGTTTATTCGTTTGCTAATGTAGAAGAAGAAAATTCTGAATCGAAAAAAGAATCAAATTTTATCAAGTGGGTAGATTTTAATGTAACCGCTGAAGCCCTAAATCTAACGGCTAATTTAGATATTGCTTCTCATCGTTCCAATGAAGAAATCCCCTATCATTGGATTGAATTATTGTCTTATCTTGCTTGTAAAAATGGTGGCGATTTTAAGAACTTCAAAAAACAAGATTTGGACAATTTAGTAAGCAAATTAAAAAATGGGGAAACGATGGAAGATTTAACACAAGATTTAAAATTTTACGACTATTATTATGAAAGTTATTCTGCTATTTTAGGAGGAATGCTTGGAAAATATTCCATTCAAACAAGTAATTCCGATTCTTCTGATAATGGTAATCTCAATCCAGATTCTCATTCAACTAATCCCATTTCGTTTGAAGAAAAATATGGTGTGAAAGCTTTCCTCCCTATTGCTAAAAACTATTCGTTTAGCCATTATGATGATTTTGGAAATAGTAGGTCTTATGGTTTCAAACGAACTCACCTGGGAAATGACCTAATGGGCAGTATTGGTACTCCGATTATTGCCGTTGAGTCTGGTGTCATTGAAAATCTAGGATGGAATCAATATGGTGGTTGGCGAATTGGAATTCGAAGCTTTGATTCAAAAAGATATTATTATTATGCTCATTTAAGAAAAAATCACCCTTATAGTGAAGGGCTTCAAGAGGGTATGTCCGTAAAGGCTGGTGATGTAATTGGCTATCTTGGTATGACTGGTTATAGTATAAAAGAAAATGTAAATAACATTAATATTCCTCATCTTCATTTTGGTATGCAGCTTATTTTTGATGAATCTCAAGTAGATAGCCCCAATGAAATTTGGATTGATGTGTATCCTATTATTGAATTCCTAATGCAAAATCGTTCGGAAGTTTATCTATCCAATCCAGATACGAAAGATTATAGTAGAAAATTTGATTTTATGGATGGAAATTTAGAATAAAAAATAAAAGATGTAAGATATCCTCTATTTATAAAAGATATCTTACATCTATCCTTAAATCTTAATTCTTCCTTACTTCTTTCCTAATACTAATATTATGGTTCGAGTAATCTTCCCTCTTACAATTTCCAGACTAACTTCATCGTTTGGTTTTTTTGTATAAATATATTCTCTTAAATCATTCATGGTATCTAGTTGTTTTCCATCAATACTAGTAATGATATCCGCTTCTTTTAGTTCAGTATGATCTGCTGGTCCATTTTTAGTAATTTGAGCTACATAGATTCCTTGCTCAAATCGATTGGCTAAACGATTACTCAAATATGGAATTACTTCTCTATCATAAGCATAAATTCCAATGGTCGCCTCTTCAAATTCTCCTCTTTGTTTTAAACTTTCTATAATGGGTTTGATGATATTAATTGGTATCGCAAATCCAATTCCTTCTGCTGTTGTTATTTTTACTGTGTTAATGCCAATCACTTCTCCATTGGGGTAAATTAGGGGTCCTCCACTATTTCCTGGGTTGATGGTGGCATCGGTTTGAATTAAGTTTGTCATATAAGAGGCTTTCTCTTCTTCTTCTAATTTGATTGTTCTATTTTTAGCACTGATAATGCCTGAAGTCACAGTTCTTCTAAATTCAAAACCAATGGGATTTCCGAATGGCATATACGGCTTGCCCCACTCGGATTTGACTTGAATCTCCTAAATTGACATAGGGTAAATTTTTTGCCTCAATTTTCGTGATGGATAAATCTAAATCACAATCGCTCCATACGACAGTTCCCTCATAATTAGAACCATTTTCTAAGGTAATGTAACACTTGCTATATTTTCCTCCTGTTACATGTTCATTGCTTACGATATACCCATCTTCTGTTACGATAAATCCAGTTCCTAATCCTAATTCATTTTCTGTACTTTTGGATAAAATACTATTTCCTGCACTTTTTAATTTTGAAATTCCAACTACTTTTTGAGTTGTTTCTTCTAACATATCAGCTATTGTTTCACTTTTTTCCTCTGTGTTTTCCACAGTTTGTGCTCCGATTGTGGATTGTAATTTACTGGTTGTGTATTGGTTATCCTCTATTTCTATCTTTTGATAGGTAATATAGAAATAAAAACCTAAAATCCAAATGGTAATTAAAATAATAAATGTAGTTAATACCTTTTTTAGGTTACTGCTTTTCTTTCTTCTCTTCAAAATGCTCACCTCTTTATAGAGTATTCCCTACATTTTTTTTCTTAAACTTCCTATGGCTAAAGTGTACCTGTCCCTAATTGACCATTTTCAATTCTTCATATCTTTTTACTTTTTGGGTCGTTGTTTTAGCTAGTGGTTCTTTTGTGATGGTTATTTTTTTGATGTGTTTGAAATTTGGTAATGTTTGATTCATCTGTTTGATTTCTTTCCATAAAATTTCTTGATATTCTTTTTCTGTTTTTTCTCCTAATACTTCTTTTATTCTATCTTGGTCATATACAATTTTGGCACATAGCATGGTATCTGTTTTGCTTTGTTCACGTTGGTAGACTAAACTTTCTACCACATATGGAATTTTATTAATTAAAAACTCGATTTCTTGTGGATAGACATTTTTTCCGTTTTTTAATACAATGATATCTTTTTTTCTTCCTGTTACAAATAAGAATCCATCTTCATCGATATAGCCATAGTCTCCTGTGTAGAACCAACCATCTTTTAAAACTTTTTGGGTTTCTTCTTCGTTATGATAATATCCCAACATAACATTTGGTCCTTTTACTATAATTTCTCCAATGCCTTCTTCATTTGGATTGTCAATTTTGCATTCTAGATTCTCTAATGCTAATCCTACAGAACCTGGTTTTGTCTCTTTATCTGTTTCTGCTGAGATAACAGGAGATGTTTCTGTTAATCCATAACCCTGTAATAATCGGATTCCTAAATTGTTATATCCAATAATGGTATTTTTGTTCATAGGAGCTGCTCCATAAAAAACAACTCTTAAATTTCCTCCGAAGTTGTCTAATACTTGTTTAAAAAACACTCTTCTTAAATCTATTTTACATTTTAATAAACCATTGGATATTTTTGTCATGATATTAATTAATTTTGTTTTTCCTTTTTCTTCAATTGCTTTTTGTATTTTTTTATACATGGTTTCTAATACAAGTGGTACAGCTACAAATATTGATACTTTATATTCTGCCAAATTTTTTTGAATGTATTTTAGACCATCGCAAAAGGCAACAGATGCTCCATTATATAATCCATAAAGAAAGGTTATGGTGCATTCAAATGTATGATGAATTGGTAAGAAAGATAATAACGTATCGGTTGGATATACTTTAACAAATTGTGCAATCGCTGCTAAGTTTGAGCAGATATTATATTGTGATAACATAACTGCTTTTGGTAAGTTTGTTGTTCCTGATGTAAATAACATAATTGCCATTTTTTTACTCTCTATTTTTACGTCTTGGTATTGCGTATTTCCTGCCTTTAATAATGCTTTCCCTTTTTCTAAAATATCACTATAATTTTCAATTTGTTTATTTTCTTGATCATCCATACAAATTAATCGATTGACTTCATTGGTATTACTATTTTTTAGTTGTAACATCTTCTCTTTATATTTTTTATCAAAAATAACTGCTTCTGCTTGGCTTCTTATTACTAATGATTCAATTTCGTTATCTGGTAATGCTTTATCTAATGGTACTACAATCATATTTCCTGTTGTAATTGCTAAATAACTTGTACACCATTCATATCGATTATTGCCAATGACAACAATTTTTTTCCCTTCTAATCCTAATGCTAATAAACCTGTACTAAAAGCTTTGACATCATCAATTAATTGTTGATAAGTAACTTCTCTATATTCTGGTTTTTTAGCTGTTGCGTCTTTTTTAAATTTGTAAGCAATATTTCCGAGAATATTTTTTGCCTACCATTTCTAGTAACTCTCTGTAGTCTTTGATTTCTTGGGATTCATGTACCTTTCTTGATTTTCGTTTTTCCATTATACTTCCCTCCATCCTTTTTTTATTATTTTATAATGATATGGATAAAAAATCAATAAAATCCCTTGATTTTTTATCCATATCATTATAAAATAATTCATAGAAATTAAATTTTCAATAAAAAAGGATGGTAAAATAAATATGAATAAAATACAAAGGGATTTAACAAATCCACAAAAGTCAATTTGGTTGACACAACAATTTTATGAATTTAACACTCTTTTTAATATTGGTGGCATGATATTGATTCGTCAAAAAGTGGACTTTGATAAATTGGAACGAGCAATTAATCTTTTCATTCAAAAAAACGAAGGATTACGAATTTGTTTTTCTTTGTCAAATGGAATTCCTTATCAATCTATTCGTGACTTTTCTTATGAAAAACTTCCTCTTTATTTTGTTAAAAACCAAGAGGAATTACAGCATTTAGAGCAAGATTTTATTCACATTAATTTTAATATCTTAAAGTCTTTTTTGTATTCTTTTAAGCTAATCCAATTTGAAGATGGTACGGGTGGTTTTCATATTGTTGTTCACCACTTAATTTCCGATGCTTGGAGTATGAGTCTTTTAGTAAGTGGAATTATGAATCTTTATTCTCAATTATTAAAAAATGAAACGATTGATACTTCGCCAGAACCTTCTTATTTTGAATATATTGCCACAGAGGAAACCTACTTAGCTTCTACCAAGTTCCAAAAAGATGCTAATTTCTGGAAGGAAGTTTTTAAATCCGCTCCTTCTTGTGCTTCTTTTTCTTTATCCACTCACAAGTCTACTTCTCAAGAGGCTAAAAGAAAGGTTTTTTCACTTACCAATAGTGAAGAAATTTCTGCGTTTTGTAAAACACATGGAATTTCCGTTTTTACTTTTTTAATGACAATTTTTTCTTTGTATTTACATAGAATTACAAACTTAAAAGAAGTGGTTATTGGCTCTCCTATTTTAAACAGAAATGGAATCAAAGAAAAAAATATGATGGGAATGTTTGTTAATACCTTACCCATTAAAGTTACCATTGAAAAAGAAATGACTTTTTCTGAATTGGCTAAACAAGTAGCAACCAATCAATTTGCCATGTTTCGCCATCATCGTTATCCTTATTCAGAACTATTAGAATTTGTTCGAACAACTTATCAATTTTCGGACAATTTATACGATACAACAATTTCTTATCAAAATGCTAGAAATAATGCTCAAACCTCTGATATTAACTATGTTACCAATTGGGTTTTTAATGGTTCTATTTCAAACAGCTTAGAAATTCACATTTACGATATGGATAATCGTGGCACACTTGATATTTTATATGATTATAACATTGAAAAATTTGAGGGAGAAGAAATTGAGGATTTGCATACTAGAATTTTACATATGATAAAACAAGTTATGCAAAACTTTGATACACCACTCCCACAAATTGAAATTGTAACACCACAAGAAAAACAAGCTTTGTTGTATGACTTGAATCAAACTTATGTACCATATGAAAAGAACAAAACTATACCAGAACTTTTTGAAGAACAAGTAAAAATAACACCTCATAAAGTTGCTGTTGCTTTTGGAAAAGATACTTTAACTTATCAAGAGCTTAACGAAAAAGCAAATCAATTAGCTTATGTGTTAAAAACGAAAAAAGGGGTTACCCGTGATACAAAAGTTGGAATTTTAGTAAAACGTTCTCTCGAAATGGCAATTGGGATTCTCGCTATTTTAAAAGCAGGTGGCACTTATATTCCAATTGATTCTGAATATCCACAAGAAAGAATTTCTTATATGATAGAAGACTCTGGTGCTAGCCTAATTTTAGTGGATTCTAAAACAGAAAAACAATTTACTTTAACCCATACACTTTCGATTGATTTATCCAATACTTTTTATACAGAAGCTCCTACCAAAAATCTGCCTTGTGTCACAAAAGCTACGGATTTAATGTATTTGATTTATACTTCTGGTTCAACAGGAAAACCAAAAGGCGTTATGATAACTCACCAAAATATTCACAACTATTTGACAGGGCTTAAGCAAATCATTCCTTTTTCCTCTGAAAAGGTAATGGTTTCTGTAACAACAGTTTGTTTTGATATTTTTGTAACTGAATTTTTTGGAAGTTTGCTAAATGGTTTAACTCTTGTCATTGCCAACGAACAAGAACAAAACATCTCTGCTGATTTGAATCATCTTTGCTTGCAATATCATGTTAATATGATTCAAACCACACCTTCTCGTTTTCAACTTTTTTTAGAATCTGAAGAGTTACCTTTCTTAGAAAATTTAACAGATCTAATGGTTGGTGGCGAGGCATTACCAAAAAAACTATTACAGCAATTACAAACCTATCCTTGGCTTTCTATTTATAATATGTATGGGCCTACGGAAACATCTGTCTGGTCTACCATAAAAGAAAATCCAGATAGTACAAATATCACAATTGGAAAACCAATTGCCAATACACAAACTTATATTTTAGATGAGAATCTAAATTTACTTCCACCTTATGTTCCTGGCAATTTATACATTGCTGGAGATGGTGTTTGCAAAGGATATCATCATCGAGAAGAATTAACACAAAAGGTATTCATCCCTTCTCCTTTTAATTCTTCTACTTTATATAATACCAATGACCTTGCTTATCGTAGAAAAGATGGCGAATTGGTTCATTTAGGTAGAACTGATTTTCAGGCTAAAGTACATGGTTTTCGTGTAGAATTAGGCGAAATCGAAAATGCTATTATGAAATATTTAAAAGTAAATCATGTGGTTGTATTGTTACAAAATGGTGATTTAAATGCTTTTGTATTGTCACAAGATAAAACGGTAGATGGTAAGGCTGTTATTTCTCATCTTTTAAAAACTTTGCCACATTATATGGTACCAAAAACCGTAACGCAAATTGATACACTTCCTTTAACACCAAATGGCAAAATTGACCGTAAAAGTCCTGTCTTTACCGTTTCAAATCGTGTTAACCAAAATAAGGTTAGCCCTAGAAATACAACGGAAAAACTGTTATTTGATTTGTTCCATAAAGAGTTAAATTTTGATATTGGTGTAACCGATCATATTTTTGAAAATGGTATCGATTCTTTAATGATTATAAAAATAGTGAGCCAACTTTATCGTTATGATATTAACTTAAACATCCAAGATTTTTATACCTATCCATCGATTGAAGCTTTGGCTAAACACTTAGAAAAAGAACAAATCTCTCCAAGCAAGGCAGCACAAAAACTAAACCACATTACAGATATTTCCGCTATTCAAAAACAGATTCCAATGGTTCCTGCACTTGGTCGTTCTAAAAATGTTTTATTAACTGGTGTGACTGGTTTTTTAGGAATTCATGTTTTATATGATTTATTGAAAAATACAGATGTCAACATCTACTGCTTTATCCGAAAAAAAGAAGGAAAAACACCAAAAGCTCGTTTAATAGACCGTTTAAATTACTATTTTGATGGCCAAGAGGTAGAATGCATTGACAAAAGGATTTTTGTAATAGATGCTGATATTGTCGAGCTTTATTTTGGATTATCCAAAGATAACTATCGTTTACTTGGGCAAACCATTTCTACCGTTATTCATTGTGCTGCTGATGTAAGACATTACGGAAATTATGAATTATCTGAGAAAATCAACATTCAAGCAACGAATTCAATCATCCGCTTTTGTTTGGATTTTGATATTATATTAAACCATATCTCTACTATGACAGTATCTGGTCATGGCTTGGTCGATATTTCTTTTTCCGATATTTTTGATGAAAATCATTTTTATATTGGTCAACCATATCAAGATAACATTTATGTAAAAACCAAATTTATAGCAGAAGAAGAAATTTATAAGGTCATTCCAAATGGTTTAATTGCTAATATTTTTCGTGTTGGAAATTTAACCAATCGTTTCTCTGATTTGAAATTCCAATTCAATTCCCATGAAAATGGATTTTTAAATCGATTGCGAACCATTAAAAATTTAGGGATTGTTCCAAAAGAATTAAAAGATTTCCCTCTAGAATTAACACCTGTTGATAGCTGTGCTCGTGCCATTGTTGCTTTGGGAATTCAAAAACCAATTAAAAAGAACATTAATGTATTCCATTTATATAATCCTAATTATTTTAATATGGATGATTTAATTGCTCTCTTCCAAGAGGAAAACATCCCAGTTCAATATTTAGAACAAAAACAGTTTGAGCAAAAATTAGTTGCTTCTTTAGCAACTTCTAACCATACATCTGGTTTTATTGAGCAATTCAACTTGAAAAATCTGCTTCAACCAGCTACTTCTATCTTTTCAAATGAATTGACACAGATAGAGTTAAACGATTTAGGTTTTATATGGCCTAAGATTACAAAAGAATATATCAATACGATAATAAGGAGAATTTAATATGATAAAAAAAGTACTAAAAAAATTACCATTAAATATACAACTAACTTTAGCCTGTGTATTTGGCTTATTGGCAATATCCATAATTTATTACCCCCTAATTCCTAAATTATTAAATTATGCACCAGATTCTATTAATAATGCTTTTCAAATTAAAGTAAATTATTTTTATTACACTACACAATATTTATCAATTGTATCTTTTTCTATTCTTGCCTTTTCTTTTATTTTACCTTTTGTATTTAAAAAGATTAATCGATTAGAAAAAATTGATAATTTTGATATTAAAAATAATGCAGAAATGATACCGATTATTAAAACTTGTTTTAACTTTCCTTTTGTTATTTTACTTGTGGTTCTTCTTTTGCCACCTTTATTAATTTTCTTGGGATTGTTATTTTTAAAACAAGAATTAGTGTTTTCTTTGAAAGCAACCTTTATCATTTTCTCTATGAGTTCTTTACTTGCTTTATTAATTTATTCTTTGAGCCGTTTATTATTTGAGAGGGTTTTGAAGAAAATTGAATTAAGAAATGTAACCTATGGAATTCGCTTAAATATCAAAAATAAGTTATTATTACAACTATTACCTCTTCTTGTTTTTACTATTGTCTTCTGTTTTCTGATTTTGTATTCTCAATTAACAGAGACAAAAGGAGATGCTTTATTTGATTATTATAAACAAGCTTTGCTATCTAATTTTGAAAATGTTTCTGTTTCTAATATTAAAGAAGCAAAAAACATCTTACAAACCATTGAACGCAAATCACCAGATGATTCTATCTTTATTTTAACTGATACAGGAACTGTTTATGAATCAAAAGATACCCTTTCTCCTTTCTTTAAAACCTATATTTTTGATTTTGAAGAAACACATAATGGTCATACTTATGAATATTATGGAACACCGATACAAGGCTCTTTTATTCGAAAAAATATTGATGGTCAAGATTGGATTTTGGGAATTCGTTATTCTGTGTTTAATAATAATACTCTAACTTCTATTATTCCATTATTCGGAATTGTCATTTTCATTAATATTCTCTTTATTACTATAATCGCTGTCACTTATGGAAATGACTTAAAAGTAATTGCCCAGAATTTAACTAACATCTCTCAAAAATCTTCTAATTACATCAATTCTAAGCTACCTGTTTTCTCTAATGATGAAATTGGAGATTTGACGGTTGCTTTCAATAGTATTCAAGATTTAACAAAGAGTTATATTGATCAAATCCATGATAACCAAGATACACTGATGGAAAAAGAACGTTTAGCTTCACTTGGTCAATTAATTGGTGGAATTGCCCACAACTTAAAAACCCCTATTATGTCTATATCTGGTGCTAGTGAAGGTCTTAATGATTTAATCAAAGAATATGATTCTTCCATCGACGATCCTGAAGTAAATAGTACTGACCATCATGAAATCGCCAAAGATATGTCAACTTGGATTGCTAAAATAAAAACACATACTGAATATATGTCAGATATTATTACAGCAGTTAAAGGACAAGCCGTTAATCTATCCAATGAAGAAGATATTTCTTTTACCATTGGCGAATTATTAAAAAGAGTGAATATCTTAATGAAACATGAACTAAAAAATGCGATTATCTATTTAAATATTGCCATGAAAACAGACGAAACTTTAACCATACGTGGAGATGTTAACAGTTTAGTCCAAGTTATCAATAATATGATTTCTAATTCAATTCAAGCATATGAAGGAAAAACGGAACAAAATATTGATTTAATCGTAGAAAAACAAAAAAATAATTTGTTAATTTCTGTCAAAGATTATGCTTCTGGTTTACCTAAAAAGGTTAAGGATAAGTTATTTAAAGAAATGATTACCACAAAGGGAAAAAATGGAACTGGACTGGGACTTTATATGTCATATTCAACGATTAGAGCACATTTTAATGGGAATATAACCATTCAATCAAAAGAAGGAAAAGGTACCACTTTTACTATACTTTTGCCTATATAAAATTTATGATTTTAGCTATATTTCAATAGTTTTAAGAAAAAAAATTTTTCCTAAAACTATTGCTTTTTTTTCTTTTTATTACTATAATGTAGTCAAATATGAATCATAAAGACATGAGGGAATTAATATGAGAAAAGGATTACCAAATTTAGAAAATAATGAAAATAAAAATTATAGAATTATCGCCGTTGATGATGAAGAAGGAATTGTTGATTCTTTATCCATCTTCTTAAAAAGATCTGGCTATGATTTTATTGGCGTAACCAACCCAGAAGAGGCCATTGAAAGAGTAAAAACGGAACATTTTGACTTAATGGTTTTAGACTTTATTATGACGCCAATTCATGGTGACCAGGTAGTAGAAGAAATCAGAAAATTTAATCAGGAACTTTATATTTTATTATTAACTGGTCATAAAGATTTAGCACCACCACTAGATACTATAAGAAGATTGGATATTCAAGGATATTGCGAAAAAAGTGATAAATTTGACCAATTATTACTATTAATTGAGTCTGGTATTAAATCAATCAGTCAAATGAGGGAAATTAAAAAAATCAATACAGAATTAGAAGATACTTATGAAAAATTAGAAAAAGCCTATTTAGAAAGTATTGAAACCTTACGTTATACAGTTGAGGCAAAAGACACTTATACTAGAGGACATTCAGATCGAGTCTCCGCATTCTCTGTATTAATCGGTAAAGCCGTTGGCTTATCTGACAAAGATTTAAGAACCTTACAAGTTGGTGGTTTATTCCATGATGTTGGAAAAATTGGTGTTCCTGATATTATCTTGCAAAAAGAAAGTAAATTAACAGATGATGAATACTCTGAAATTAAAAATCATCCATCTATTGGGGGGCATATTCTATCAACTGCTAGTATTTTTAAAGACATCATTCCAATCGTAAAACATCATCATGAAAGATATGATGGAAGAGGCTATCCAAGTATGTTAAAAGGGGAAGATACTCCCTATCTAGCTCGAATTGCTGCTATTGCAGATAGCTTTGATGCAATGACCTCTCGAAGAACTTATCGTGATTCTTTACCAATTGAAACTGTCATTTCCGAATTTGAAAGATGTAAAGGCACGCAATTTGACCCTGAGCTTACTGATATCTTCTTAGATATCTTACAGAATCACTTTGATAAAATTAAGGAAATTCAAGAAAAATATAAATAAAAAAATAGGATGATTTTGGGGACGGAGGAAAAAATCATCCTATTTTTTTGCCATTACGACATGATTTTTTCCTCCGTCCCCAAAATCATTTAACATCTATACTTTCATAGAAAGTCCTACTTTCTGTCTTTCTTTATCGATTTTAATTACTTTTACTTTTACAACATCTCCTACTGATACAATATCAGATGGATTTTTAATAAATTTCTCACTCATTTCTGATATATGAACTAAACCATCATGTTTTACACCAATATCAACAAAAGCTCCAAAATCGATTACATTTCTTACTGTCCCTGTTAATATCATTCCTTCTTTTAAGTCTTCTAATTTTAAAACGTCACTTCTTAAGATTGGCTTTGGCATATCTTCACGAGGGTCTCTTCCTGGTTTACTAAGTTCTGCTATGATGTCAGTTAAGGTCATTTCCCCTATTTCTAGTTGTTTTGCTGTATTTTCTATATTGATAGTTTTTAATTTTTCTCGGATTTCTTCTAAGCTTTCTTTGTTTTTTAAATCTTTTTTATCAAATCCAATTTGATTTAATAACTTTTCAGTTGCCTCATAACTCTCTGGATGAACTGCTGTAATTTCTAATGGATTATCTCCATCTAAAATTCTTAAAAATCCAGCACATTGTTCAAAAGCAACCTTCCCTAGTTTTGGAACTTTTAACAATTGTTTTCTATTTTTTAATTTCCCATTTTCGTCTCTGTATTTTACAATATTTTTAGCAATGGTTTTATTAATTCCTGAAACATAAGAAAGAAGTGATGGTGTTGCTGTGTTAACATCTACACCAACTTTGTTAACACTATCTTCTACTACTCCTGTTAAACTTTCTGCTAATCTTTTTTGATTGACATCATGTTGATATTGTCCTACACCAATCGCTTTTGGGTCAATTTTTACCAATTCTGCTAATGGATCTTGTAAACGTCTTGCAATGGAGATAGCACCTCTGATGGATACATTAATATCTGGATATTCTTCCGTTGCAAGTTTTGAGGCAGAATAAACAGATGCTCCTGCTTCACTTACAATCACATAATGTACTTCTCTTTTGGTATCTTTTATTAAATCTGCCACAAACATTTCAGACTCTCTAGAAGCTGTTCCATTTCCAATGGCAATCATATCAACTTTATCTTTTTCGATTAATTTTAGAAGTTCTCTTTTGGCTCCTACTACGTCATTTTGTGGTTCTGTTGGATAAACAGTTGTATAATCTAAAACCTTTCCTGTTTCATCGATAACAGCTATTTTACACCCAGTTCGATAAGCTGGGTCAAATCCCATCACTGTTTTTCCTTTAATTGGTGCCCCTAATAATAATTGCTTTGAATTTTGTCCAAATACTTTAATTGCTTTTTCTTCTGCTTTTTCTGTTAAATCGCTACGAATTTCCCTTTCAATGGATGGTTCGATTAATCGTTTAAAACTATCTGCTATGGTTTCTCTTAATAAGCTTGTAAATTGTGTATCCCCTTTTATAACATCTCTTTCTATATATTTTAGAATTTTTTCTTCTGGTTTTTCTAATTTTACTTTTAAGAAATCCTCTTTTTCTCCACGATTAATGGCTAAAATCCTGTGACTTGGTATGTATTTTATGGCTTCTTGATATTCATAATACATTTCGTAGTTTGATTTTTCTTCTGGTTTAGCAGCTTTGGTAACAACTAACCCTTCACGGTAGCATTGTCTTTTTATTTCTTTCCTATATTTGGCATGATCTGAAATATTTTCTGCTATGATATCTAATGCTCCTTGAATGGCTTCTTCTACTGTTGCTACTACTTTATCTTTATTTTTCTTATCTTCTTCTGATAATTTGTCAACATTAATATATTCTTTCGCAATTTCTTCAATTGAGTTTGTTTCTTTTTGTTCTATAATAATTTCAGCTAGTGGCTCTAATCCCTTTGCTTTTGCCACTGTTGCTCTCGTCTTCTTTTTTTGTTTATAAGGTCTATAAATATCTTCTACTTCTGCTAATGTTTTGCTAATTGCAACTGCTTGCAAAATCTCATCTGTTAATTTTCCTTGTTCTTCAATTGCTTTTATTACCTCTTCTTTTCTTTGTTCTAGATTTCTTAGGTAATTTAGTCTTTCCCCTAAATCCCTAAGGGTTTCATCACTTAATCCTCCTGTTACTTCTTTTCGATATCTTGCAATAAAAGGTATGGTATTTCCTTCATCAATTAATTTAATCGTATTTTCTACTTGTGATGGTTTAATATTTAGCTCTTCTGCAATTGTTTTTATGATTTTCTCCATTGTTTCTACTTCCTTTCCATGATTTTGGGGACGGAGGAAAAAATCATGATGGTCTATTTTTTTAGTCTTTCCATCGTCCCTTTTGTTATATCTAATTTTTTCATTATTTGTGTATAGTTAATTTTCTTTGTTCTTTTAAGATATTTTATTAACTTCTTTAGTATATCATCTTTTTCAAATATTTCAAATACTTTTATCTTTTCTTTCTTAACAAATTCTGAAATACTATGATTAATTTTCTTCTCTATATCAACATCTATATCTAAAAACTCATCTTCACATGGCTTATCTATATTGCAAATTAATGCAATTTCTTCTTGTGTAAAAATTCCATATTTCTGAATTTCTCCATTTTGATATAATTGGTAAGAAGAATATTTATATTCATTTACTTGTTTTACTATTTTGGCTTTTACTGGATTTTGATGAATATATTTAATACATTGCATTAATTGTCTTTTATCCGTTATTGGCTCACTTTTATATCGATCACGAAATACATAACCAACTCTTCCTTCTTCCATATAATTGTAATACTGAGCATACATACTATTTAATCTTCTCATATAGATTGACAATTTCTCTACATCTTCTACTTGAATTAATTGATGTGCATGATTATGCATAATACAAAATGCAATTAGTTTAATCTCTTCTTTCTTTAAATTCTCTTGCATTAATTGTAAATATCGATTTATATATCTATCATTTTTGAATATAAATTCTTTGTTGATTCCTTGTACCATTACATGAAAAAAAGAGGTACAAAGATGTTCTCTGGCTACTCTTGCCATCTCAATCACTCACTTTCTTATTTTACTTTACCCCTTTTTTCTACTTATTTGCTTTTATTGTTTCTTTCTAAAAATTATGATTAGTATTTTAACGAATCATCTTTTTCAATCCAATCTTGTACTTGTTCTATTCGATAATCTGTTTTGGTATCCCTCATAACAACTTCTTTCATTCCGACTATTAATTAACATTCTTTTACAAAAGGTACATGGCCAGTTATCTTTTACATATTCTCCGTTTCTTTGATTGATTCCTACCATATAGAGAGTTGCTCCTATCATATCTTTTCTTGCTGCACTAATCATAGCATTTTGTTCACTGTGTACAGACCTACATTTATCATATCCTTTTCCACTTGGCATATCACTTTTTATACAATATCCTAATTCTAAACAGTTTTTTCTACCTCGTGGTGCTCCTGAATATCCTGTTGATATGATTTCATCGTTTTTCACAATGATACTTCCATAATTATTTCTAAGACATGTCCCTCGTTCTGCTACTGCTTCTGCTATGTTTAAATAATAATTAATTTTATCAACTCTTTCCATCTTTATCTCCTTGTCTTTTTTTGTTAATCTTTCTCTTTCATCCTAAAATGAATCCTTCGCTCAAAACATCATGATTTTTTCCTCCGTCCCCAAAATCATTCCATTCCTAAATACTCATTATAGGTAATTTCTCTGTCAATCACTTTACCATCTTCTTTGATATCAATAATACGATTAGCAACTGTTTGTGTTAATTCATGGTCATGAGATGTAAATAAAATATTTCCGATAAATTTCTTCATTCCTTCATTAACAGATGTGATACTTTCCATATCTAAGTGGTTTGTTGGTTCATCAAAAATTAGGAAATTGGCTCCTGATAACATCATTTTTGATAATACACATCTTACCTTTTCTCCTCCAGATAATACTTTTGCCTCTTTTAATGCTTCATCTCCTGAAAATAGCATTCTTCCTAAAAAACTTCTTACATAAGTTTCATCTGGATCTTTTGAATATTTTCTAAGCCATTCTGTTACATTTTCGTCTGTTTCAAATAGATAGTTATTATCTTTTGGAAAATAGTTATTCGTAATGGTTGTTCCCCATACTAGTTCACCTTCATCTGGCTCTATTTCTCCTGCGATGATTTGGAATAAGACAGTTTTTGCTAGTTCGTTATCTGCTAAAAATGCAATTTTGTTTCCTTCTTTTACGTCAAAAGATATATGATCTAATAATTTTACGCCATCTATGGTTTTAGAAATATTTTTTACTTGTAGGATTTCCCTTCCTGGTTCTCGATCTGGTTTAAAGTCTACATATGGATATTTTCGATTAGATGGTTTAATTTCATCTAGTTCAATTTTTTCTAAGGTTTTCTTTCTCGAGGTTGCTTGTTTTGATTTGGAAGCATTGGCACTAAATCTTGCAATAAAGTCTTGTAACTCTTTAATTTTCTCTTCTTTTTTCTTATTCTGTTCTCTTGCTTGTTTTAGTGCTAATTGACTGGATTCGTACCAGAAATCATAGTTTCCTGGATATACTTTTATTTTTCCAAAGTCTACATCTGCAATATGGGTACATACTTTATTTAAAAAATATCGGTCATGTGATACAACAATGACTGTATTTTCAAAATCCATTAAAAATTCTTGTAACCAGTTAATGCTTTTTAAGTCCAAGTCGTTCGTAGGCTCGTCTAATAATAAAACATCTGGATTTCCGAATAAACTTTGTGCTAATAGTACTTTTACTTTTTCTCTTGCCTCTATTTCCTTCATATATTTATAATGATTTTCTGGGATAATTCCCAAATCATTTAATAACATAGCTGCATCTGCTTCTGCATTCCATCCATCTAATTCAGCAAATCTTTCCTCTAATTTAGCAGCTTTCATTCCATCTTCTTCTGAGAAATCTGGTTTCGCATAGATTTCTTCTTTTTCTTTCATGATATCGTACAATTCTTTATTTCCCATAATAACAGTATCCATTACTGTAAAGTCTTCAAATGCAAAGTGGTCTTGTTTTAAAACAGATAATCTTTCTCCCTTTTCAATTGACACATCTCCTTTGCTTGGTTCAATCTCTCCTGATAGAACCTTAAGGAATGTTGACTTTCCAGCTCCATTTGCTCCGATAATTCCATAGCAATTCCCTTTTCCAAAACGAATATTTACCTCTTCAAATAATACTCTCTTTCCAAATCTAACGGTAACTCCATTTGCTACTAACATCTCTTTTCCTCCTTGTTTTTTTGTCTTTGGTATTATACACTATTTCCTTGCATTTTTCAAGAAATTATTTGACAAGAAAAAAGACACCTTCTTCCTTTGAAAAAGTGTCCTTCTTATTTTTAGGGTATTTTGTTTTTATTTTCTATTTAGTCATCTAATAATAATTTGATTCCCCATAATCCTGATAACCCAACTAATCCGTAGATGATTCTTGTCATAATTGTCATGTTTCCAAATATAACTTCTACTAAATTGAAGTTAAAAATCCCGATTAATCCCCAATTAATGGCTCCAATAATAATTAATACTAATGCTATTTTATCTATTACTTTCATAAAGTCCACTCCTTTCCTTTTTATTTTCTTTTTTTATAGTATGTCCTATTTTTTTTTATTTATGCCTTTTCTTTTGACAAATTGCAAAAGTAAAATAAATGTAAGATTCCGATAAAGAAAATAACTATTTTTACAATTTACATAATTGTTTAGGTTGACAAAATCTCTAAAAAAAGCTACAATAATAGTATTGAAAAAAGTTAAAGAGGTGATGGCTTTGCTAAAAATATATAATACCGATATGACAACAAATGAGTTTCAAGAAATTAAGGAATTTAAAAAAGGTGCCTGGATTAATTTAGTAAATCCATCGGAAAATGAAATTAAAAAAGTATGTGAAAATATTAATATCCAAGAGGACTTTATTCGTTACGCATTAGACTATGAAGAAAAGGCCAGAATTGATAAAGAAGATGATGATGATACAATTCTTTTCGTAGTAGATGTACCCGTAAAGGAAAAAGGGGAAGAAAGCGAAGTCTATTCAACCATGCCACTGGGAATGATTGTCGTAAGAGACGATTTCTTTTTAACTGTATCTTTGCGAAAAAATAAAATCATTGAAAACTTTGAAAAAAGAAAAATCAAAAATTTTCAAACTTATAAAAAAACAAGATTCATTTTTCAAATACTTTACTTAAATTCTTCTTATTATTTAAATTATCTAAAACAAATCAATAAAGAAACAGAAATAGCTGAATATATCTTAAAAAACTCCATGAAAAACAAAGAACTTTTAAAATTATTAACCTTAGAAAAAGGATTAGTATATTTTACAACTTCCTTAAAATCAAATGAATTGGTCATGGAAAAAACCTTAAGAGGAAAAATTATAAAGCTATATGAAGAAGACGAAGATATCCTAGAAGATGCTATTACAGAAAATAGACAAGCAATTGAAATGGCACAAATTTATAGAGATATTTTAAATGGAACCATGGATGCTTATGCTTCTATTATCTCGAATAATCTAAATGGCGTTATGAAATTTTTAACATCCATTACGATTATTATGGCCGTACCCACTATGATTTCAAGTTTCTGGGGAATGAATGTAGGATTACCTTTTGAAAAGAGTCCTTTTGGCTTTGTTATTATGATAATCCTATCTATCCTTACAACACTAGGAGTAACTTGGTGGTTAAAAAGAAAAGATATGTTAGATTAAAAAATAGGTCGAGATATTTTATCTCAACCTATTTTTTTATATAAATAACATTACTGCACCAACTACTATGGCAAGGATTCCCCCTATTAAGGAAAATATAGCATTTTGATTTGAATGATTGATTAAATCTTCTTCTGATTTCGTTGTTACAATGAATGGTTTTTTCGTATCTTGTGGTTTTCCAATATGAATTGTATTTCCAACTTTAAAAGCTTCTCCAATTACATATAAGTTTTGGTTTGCCTCTATTGTTTTTTCTTTCATCCTAAATCCTAATGTCTCAGCCCCATATCGATTCCATGAAAAAGAATTAAAATAGTGATAAGAATTCAAATTTGCCTTTGGTTCAAATCGGTCAAAAGTTTTTGGAATGTCAAATTTACAACCTGTACCATTTATTTCTAAAACAACAGAAGTCTCACAACTACCATCTATTAATTGTATTTCCTGACTTGTTTTTTCATTCGATATCGTATTTTCATGCTTTACCATTCTAGTTTGAAAATTTCCATTACTATCTCGATATTGTTCTCTTGATTCTGTAACTTGTACTAGATTTGATTCACAATAAGCAACCTTTCTGTTAGAAAAAGGGGTTTCTAACAATTTATCTGATAAAACAGAACCTTTTAATTCTACAAATTCTCTATAATCATTGGATAAACCATTTTCTTCCATTTGTTGAAACATACCTACTAATTCGTTAATTGTTTTTGTTTGTAGATATTTTATTTCTGTTACACTATCTTGTAATTTAGGACGTATGTAAAAAATACATACTAGTCCAAAACCAATCAGAAGTATTGGTATTAATATTTGCATTTTATTTAATTCCTCCTAATTAGTATCATTCATTTCTTGTTTTAATTTTTCAAGCTCTGCATTAATACTGTTTTCTTGATCCATTTGTGCAAATGGATCATTTTCAAGTTCTTGTACACCTGCAACATCTGAGAAAGCATCTGCTTCTGCTTCTTTTGATTGAATTTTTTGTTCCATTTTATCCATTTTAGCAAAAGCACTTTTACTATCCATATTTCCTAAAGTTTTAGCCATTTTTGTTTTTGCATCAGCCATTTGACTTCTTGCTATTAACATAGCTTGTTTGCTTCTTGCTTCTTCTAATTTTTGTTTTAATAAATCTACTTGTGATTTAATTTCATTTACTTGCACTTCCATTGAAGACGACATTTCTTGATATTGAGCTACCATTTTATCTTGTTTTACTTTATTGCCAAGGGCTTGTTTTGCTAATTCCTCATTCCCTTGTTCTAAACAAGTTTTGGCTTTTGCTTGCCACATATCAGCTTGTTTTTGTGCTGTTTCTAGTTGTTTTTTTACTTGATTTAGGCTTCCCATTGCTGTTCCTAAACCTTGTGTCGCTTTTCTTAATTGAGATTCCATATCAATTATAATTTGTTTTACCATTTTTTCAGGATTTTCAGCTTTATCAATTAAATCATTGATATTAGCTCTTATTAAATCACTCATTCTTTCTAATATTGCCATATTAATTCCTCCTTACATCTATTTTCTTTTTTTAAATAATGTTTTTAGTAATAAGCCTGAACCAGCAGCTGCCATTCCAAATATTATAATATAATCAAACATAGAAGTCGTAACAAAATTTATACTTACACTCATAATAATACTAATTACAATAAATATTACACTTAATACGATAATTATTTTAAAAATCATAGACTTTGGGTTAATAAAGTATCCTATTATTCCTATTATTAGAGGTATTGTAATTGTTCCAGATGATAAATTAAATCCGCCAATATGCCATGTATACCATCTACTGTGTACCATAACTCTTTTGCTTAACATAAACAATCCTGCACCTAAGAGAATGATACCTAAAAAAAACTGTAATAATTCATTTCCACTCGAATGTTGTTTTGGTTCGTTTTCCATATAAAGTTCTCCCTATTATTATTTTATTTTACGATAATGCATCATTTTTATGCTTATAAAAACTAAAATTATAATTACTAAAATTGCTAATGTAACGATTATAAAAATATTGGTAATTCCTGCAGAAGGTAATACTTTATTTGCTATTGTATTATCTTCCTTTTTTTCTTGTTCTGGTATCCATTCAACAAGTTGAATCTTAGGACTATCATTTAACGTAATGGTTTTATTTTTAGAATCTACATCAGAATAAGTTAAAACTACTTTTTCATTCGTAGAAATCTCTTTATTTAGTATTGCTAAATTCTGCATATTGGTAAGTTTTAGTTTATATCTTAAAGTTGCTGCTTCATTTACTTTTAAATTTCCAATATCCCATGTAATTGTATTGGTATCGATATCAATTGCTTCAGAAGTACTTCCAATATTTGGATTGTCTACATAGCTAAATTCAAAATTTTCTATTATTTCTTCTGGAAAATAATCTACTATTTTAACATTATGAATTGGTGTGCCTAAAAAGCTTTGTACATCTTTTGTAATGTCATTTTTTACTACTTCTTCTACCTTCATTGTTTTACAATTATAAAATTTTCCAACAGTAGGATTTTCCTCTGTTCCAAAGATTAGTTTAATTGCTTTTATATCATCTTCTGTAGATGATATAACTTCTCCAGATGAATTTACATCACCACTATTTATACCAGTCATAAGTGAAATTGTAGTTATACCATCTTTGTTAGTACTCATTAATTCATTTTTTGTGTTTTCTAGTATTTGTAAATATTTTTGGTTTGTCATTATCATTTCTTTATCTGCTACATAACTACTTTTATCTTCATTTGGAAGACCATCTGTTAAAAGAATTATCATTTTCTTACTATCACTATTTGAAAAAGATTTCTTGGCTTTAATAAGTGCATCTTGAATATTTGTACCACCTTCACAAGCTGTATTTTCAATGGTTGTAATTCCATCCAAAATAGCAGATTTATCCTTGGTTAAATTGGTAACTAACTCGGCTGCACTATGTTGAATCAGTGTTGCATATTTTCCATGGAATTTAATGACACCCATTTTTACATTAGAATTTTCTTTTAATATTGTATCCACAAATTTTCGAGTACTATCTAATAAAATTGATTTCCTTGTTCTTCCATCTGTTGCTTTATAATCCATACTACCAGAATTATCAATAACTAAGAATATTTCTGTATCTTCCTTTAAAGAAAGATCTTCCTTCGTATTGGATAATTTTAATTCAATGGTAACTTCACCATTTTCAAGGTCAGAATCTACAATTGATTTTGAAAGATAAACTTTCTCATCTTTTAAATCCTTTACTTCACTTTCTTTTTGAATAATTTTTAAATTAGTTTTTAAATCCTTTGCCAAAACATTTGATGACAAAAAGAATACAAGAAAGAAAACGAATAAAATATTAAAAATCTTTTGTTTACGTTTCATATCACATACTTCCTATCCTTCTATTTTTTTATTAAAGATAGATTTCGCAATCCCACCTATAACAGGTAATTCAGGATCTTCTTCTTTATTGGCTTTTATGATTCCCATAATAATACCACCTATATAGATAATCCATAAAGCGGTACTAAAAAATGGAATTCTAATAGGAAGGTAGCTATATAAAATACTGATTATAAAATATCCTGCACTTAGAACAATAGATTGAGCAGCGTGAATATTGGTATCTTTTTCATTATCCTTTACTCCAAAAAGTACGATTAAACCACCTATCCATCCAAAAATGTAAGCTAAAATAACTTTTCCTTTTTCTGTCATATTTAACATCTCCTTTCATAAAATAATATCAAATTTTAAAGACCTACAGCAGATCCCTTCATAATTTGATATTTATCTAATTGTATTTTTTCTTCTACTATACTACAGTAAAGATAAATATTGTATTCATCTTTATTATCAGTATACACAACAAGAGCAATTATTTTAGAATTGCTATAGGAATTAATATTTGCTCTTTTAAATTCCATCTTTTGCATTTTCTCTAATTTAGAATCTTTTTCTAATTTTTCACATACTGTTTTACTAAATTCAGAAATAGCATTTTTTTGGATTAATTGACTCGAATATTGTTTTAGTAATTCTTTAATCGATTCTTCTGTATAATTTGGATGACTTGCTAAAAATTTTTGCAGTTGTTTTTTTTCTAACCCTCCAGAAATCTTAGCATTTATATCAGAAGAACTAAAACCTGTATTTTTTAACATTTCTTGTTTTGCTCTGTATTTTAAATTGCTAATTTTTGAATTAATATATACATATCCAACAAAAAGTGCAATTAATAGAATAATGACGATAACTCCCACAAACTCCCCTCCTTTTATATTTTTTTGTAAAATGTTATACACTTCTACTTATTATGATATCCTTCTACATTTAATTTGTAAATACCTTAAATAGTTATTGTGTAATTAATTGTTTGCAAGGTCACATAATAATATCAATAGGATTTCAGAAAAAAATAAAAATTTATTATAGTTTTTAAAAGTAAATAATCGTTATCATTTTTACAAACAAATCGGTTGTTTATTGACAAAAACCAATTTGTTTACTTATAATAAAAAAGGGTTATAATAGAGTTTGAGTGGAAATAAAATAAAAGATTGGAATAAAATTTTTAAAAATTAGGATAAAAAGGAGAAATATTAAGTGAATAAATTGTGCAAAAATAAATATCATATTTTAATTTTATCGAATCCTAAAAATGAAGAATTTATAGAGGATAAATATATTGCAAATGCATTTAGAGAAGATGGGCATATCGTAAAAATAGCATGGGTTGATTATGATGAAAATTTAGATGACAAATTTGATATTATAATAAGAAGAAATACATGGGTTGAAGATAATAAAGAAACTAATTTATATAAAATAAAAAATAATAAGCTGAAAGAACGTTTAAAAGAAAAAGATATAAAAACTGTTAATCTAGAAGGATTAGATGGACAAGGAAAGATATACTTATGCAAATTATTTAAAGAAGGTAAAAAAGTAATACCAACAATAGATAAAATTGAAGATATAAACAAAATTAATGAAACAGAAGAATATGTGTTAAAAGATAATGATTCATTTGGTAGTGCAATAGGACAAAAATTTGTAAAAAAGGAAGATTTACAAAAAGAATTCAAAAAAGGGTATTTGCTACAACCTAAGCTTAAATTTAAATCAGAAATACAATGTTATTTTATTGGTAATAAATTAATGTATGTGTATGAATATACACCATCAAAATATCCTAATTATCCAGAACCAAAATTAATTACATTAAATGAAAATGATAAAAAACTAGCAAAACAATTTGCTAATATAGCTAATTTGAAAGTAGGATTTCAAAGAATAGATTTTCTTAAACTTGAAAATGATGAACTAATATTACTTGAAATAGAAGATAATAGTCCACACATGAACTTGGAAAAGCTAGATAAAGTACTTAGAAGAAATGTATTAAATGAATATAAAAAAAATATTTATGATTTTTTGAAACAATAAAAAATACCTATTTAAATTTTACTTTAAATAGGTATTTTTGGTGGGCAATCTGGGATTCGAACCCAGGACCTTTCGATTAAGAGTCGACTGCTCTAGCCAACTGAGCTAATCACCCATAGGTAAAATTAGTTATTGTTTTATTCTCTTCTTGCTAACAAACTAAATTTTAACTTTCATTTGAAGAGCTAAAACTTTTTAAATTATAGTACCTTTTTGATAAAATGTCAAGACTAAAAGAAAAAATCCCATTCATAACAATCGGATTTTTTCTTTTTCGTCTATTCTATTTCTTGTGTGTTTTGCCCTTCTGTTTCTGTATTCGTCGTTGGCGGTGTTTCTGGTTGTTGTTCCTCAGTTGGAGGTTGCGTTTCAGGTGTTTGTGTACTAGGTTCTTGTGTTTCAACTGGGGCTGTATTTTGTGTCGTTCCTGCTTTTACTCCTTTTATTACAATTCTGGTCATAGCATCATAGGTGTCTCTTGAAAGTAATTTTGTTGATATTACTTTTCCATTTAACATTTTGGTAATATAAGTTTCCGTTTTTAGACCGTTTGCACCTTTTTGCTTTACTTTTTCTGTCCCGACTGGTATGTTAGCATCTTCTACATATTTTGTTGTAAATGGAATAGAACCAATCGTTTTCGTACTAAATTTAAAAGTATATTCGTTTTCTTCTTTCATTCCATAAATAGATATTGTTGCAATCCCATTTTTTGCAGTTGCTGTTATTTTTATAGGATATTTTCTTGTATTTTTAAATTTAAAATCGGTCATTCCATATACAACTGTTGCATCTCTTCCTGGTCCAACATAAGAAGTTACAAATTGATGATTTCTTCTTTCTACAATATCTAAATTAGCTAATAATACGGAATTATATAATGTGGATGAAATTTGGCAAATTCCTCCACCAATTCCATCGACTACTTCTCCCCCTGCATATATTTTACCATTTTTATATCCTGCTGCTGCTGTTCTTGCTCCTAATGCTTGATTATAAGAAAAGGTCTCTCCTGGTAATACAACTTTTCCGTTAATTTTTTGACAAGCAATTCTCAAATTAGTAGATCTATCTACATCACTTACATCAAATCTTGTTGTAAAAATTGATAATTGGTTTGGAAAAGCTTCTGAACCAATCTGCTCTATGGTGACTTTTGGCTTTGTAATCGTTAATTTTATGATATATTCTTCTTTTTCTTCTGCTAATATGGCTCTTGCTGCTTCTACATCAAAGTCAACCCCTTCTACTTCTGGATAGACCGTGAAAGGCTCTTTGGTGTAATAGGCGTCTTTTGCTTCTTTATAAATTTCTTCATGTATTTTGTCAATATTGATTGGTTCTGGCTGTTTATTGAGAATTGGTATTTCTATAAAATCTTCATTATGATTGACATCCTTTAATCTCTCTTTTACTTTTTCAAGTAAGCTTTCTGTATCTATTGCAATTCCTGCTTTTCCTTTTGTTATAATTAGTTCATCTTCTTCAATTGAATAACTTGATTCTATTACCACCCCTGGTAAATTAACACCAATATCGTCGATGGTTTGTTTCGTAAGTTCTTCATTTAGTGACATATCAATGTTTATGTTCTTTTTTCCAATTAGGGTAAATAAAATATCGTAATTATTTAAAAAAATATTCCCTTTTCTTCCTGTTAAATAGGCTTCTTCTACTGCTTTATCAATAGAATAGTTTACTTCCATTAAAGTTGGATTTAAACTAGTTTCATATTCTTGATATTTAATCTCTATTTCTTTTTCCTTTTTCTCATCATATAAGGCTCCTATTTTTCCTTTTGCCTCTTCTTTGGATAAACCTGCTACTTCGATTCCGGAAATAGATACTCCACTAATAATCTTCTCATTATTGATATGGATTAATGCAAAAATAGTAGAAATTATCATTGCTGCAATAACAAGAATTCCTATACTCATTCCTAAAAAAACATAATTCTTTTTGTTTTTCTCCTCTTCCATTTTTTTGATTTCTTTTTCTACTTTTTTAGGTTTTTCTTTTACCTTTTGAAATTCTGCTTTTTCTTCGTGTTTGTTCTCTTGTACTATTTTTTCCTTTTCGCTCTCTTTGATAAAACTTTCTTTCATAAAAATTCCCCTTTTATGTTTTTTTCTATTTAAATCTTACCATAAACTTGTTTTTTTTACAATGTTTTTGTATTTTTTCTTTTTTACCCAAGGCTAAAATATTCTCATTTAATAGTATGTAACAAGTTTTTTATTATTCATTGTTTATTTTTTTTAATTTTTTTAAGAAAATACTTGAACATTGTAGAATTTAATATTATAATGTTGATAGCAAAAGATAAATAAGGAGAGAAATTAGATGGAACTAACTAAGAACATATTTTTCAACACAGATAAATTAGTTGAAAATAGTACAATTAAAATTTCATATATTGGACAACTTTTTCAAGATGCCTCAACAGAAGTATCCATTCATTATGGTTTTGGAATCAATTGGGAAAATGTAACTGATGTTAAAATGGAAAAAACAGAATTAGGATTTCAAGCCGAAATTAATTTATTAGAAGGAGAGACTTTCAACTTCTGTTTCAAAAACGAAAATGGAATTTGGGATAATAATGATGGTCAAAATTATATCTTTCCTCTAGAAAAAGTTCAAAATGAATTATTGGTTCTAGAAGATGAACCTGTTTCTTTAGGATCTGCTAGAAAATTAAGAAGATCTTATTTATGGAGTAAAAAAGTTCGTTTAGCTGTATATAAATTAATTACCTATCTTCCAAAATTAATTTCTGGAAATTATAAAAGAAAATTAACAGATGCAAATTAAAATATATTTTTAAAGTGCCAAAAGAAATCCTTTTGGCACTTTTTTATTTATGTTATGATCCACCCACCATTAACTGATATAATTTGTCCCGTTGTAAATGTATCCTCCACTAACCATTTAACACATTTTGCAATATCTTCTGGTTTTCCAATTCTCTCTAAAGGTGTTTCATTTTTTATTATCTCTATTTCTTCTTTCTTCATATCATGATTCATGTCTGTATCAATAATTCCAGGTGCTATTGCATTTACCCTTATGTTAGAAGGACCTAATTCTTTAGCCAAAGCCTTTGTCATTCCATTAATTCCTGCTTTTGCCGTTGAATAATGTACTTCACAAGAACTTCCCACTAATCCCCAAATAGAAGAAATATTAATGATACATCCATTCTTATTATGTAGCATATTTTTCAATACTTCTTGGCTCATCATAAAGACTGAATTTAAATTTGTGGTTATCATTTTGTTCCATTCATCATCAGTTATTTGAGTAAATTCTTTGAATTCAGCAATCCCTGCATTATTAATTAAAACATCGATTTTTTTATATTTCTTTAACGTATATTCCACTAATTTCTTTGCCTCTTCTCTTTTTGAGACATTTGCTTTGAATATATCTATGTTATTATTTTCTTTTTGTAATTGAATTGCTGCTTCTTCCGATTTATAATAATTAGCTACTACTTGTATCTTTTCTTTTGCTAATGTTTTAGCAATTTCTCTTCCAATTCCTCTAGAAGCTCCTGTTACAATGGCTACTTTTTTCATATATATTTTTTCTCCTTTTCTTTATTTTTTATATCTTATTCTATTTTTCTTTGAATTGCAAAAATAAAAAGCCAATAATTAAGAGCGCCTCAAAACTAATGACCTTTTGGAGCCACTTCCCAGATTCGAACTGGGGACCCCCGCATTACAAGTGCGGTGCTCTGGCCAGCTGAGCTAAAGTGGCAAAATATTAAATTAGTTGGTGACCCGTACGGGAATCGAACCCATGTCTCCGCCGTGAAAGGGCGGTGTCTTAACCGCTTGACCAACGGGCCTTATATACAAAGAACTAAATAATTACTTAAATTATTTAGTTCTTTTGGTGAGCTATCCGCGACTCGAACGCGGGACAACTTGATTAAAAGTCAAGTGCTCTACCACCTGAGCTAATAGCCCACATAAGTGTGAAACTCACAACGCTTTTATATTTTACAATACTTTTTCACAAATGTCAATACATTTGTGAAAAAAATATTATTTTTTTTGTAACTTTTTATGCATTTAATTTTTCAAGTACTTCTTCTACGTCAATTCCATGAACTCCACAAGCTTCTTCTAGTGTTTCCATTTGTGATGCTGGACATCCTAAACAATGCATGCCAACTTCTAACAAAATCTCAGCTTTTTCTGGTGCTTTTTCTAAAATCTCACCAATTTTAGTATCTTTCTTAAATTCCATTTTGATTCTCTCCTTCCTCTCTTTAAATAAATGATTTATCTTATGATATCTTCCTTTTATTTAAAATTTTAATACATTTTATCACAAATTTTAAAAAAAGTATAGACAAATAAAAAAAAATGTTGTATGATGGTAAAAATTGTAAGGCGGTGATGTTATTTCTAACTTAATCAATTTTTATTTCATAACCTTTATTATCTATTTTTTTATAACTTTATATTCATTCTACACATTTTTTGATATTATTTTATTTCATAATAAGCAAGGATCTAAATTAGAAATCAAAAAGAAAAATTTTAAATAAAGGAGGTTTATTTATTTTTAAAGTTAAAAACAGAATTTTATTTTCTGTAGTTTTCTTCCTTATTTCTAGTATAATAACCATTCAATTTTTTTACCCCATTTATATCGCAAAAGAAATTATTATACCTTACGCCATTCATCCTTTTGATATTTGTTCCAAAAATCCTGAATTATGGCAATTTGTAAAACTTACTTATATTTTTACTTTTATTTTCTCAAATTTTATCATAAGTAATTTTATCTATATACGCATTTTTTCTAAACTAGGTAATCATTTTACCTTTGCCAAATTTAATTTATCTCATCCATGTAAAAAGGAAATTCAAAATCACTCCAAAAATTTCATGAATTCTCTTCAATTATTAATTGGATTTGATGAAACTACAAATACAAAAGTATGGATTCCTGAATCTGGTTTATATCAAAACTTTTTGATTACTGGTACAATTGGTTCTGGTAAAACTTCGAGTGCCATGTATCCGTTTACTCGTCAATTACTAGAATATAATAGTAATCATGCGAATAGTAAAATTGGTATGCTTATTTTAGATGTGAAAGGAAATTACTACAAACAAGTAAAAAATTATGTTGATAAATTCAATCTGCCAAACGACTTAATTGTCATTCAGCTTAATTCTAATGTCTTTTACAATCCCTTGCATAAACCAAATCTAAAACCACAAGTTTTAGCAAATCGACTAAAAACAATTTTATTATTATTTTCTGAAAATAATACTGAATCTTATTGGTTAGATAAAGCTGAACAAGTAATTTCTGAATGTATTAAATTATGTAGGCTTTATAATAATGGTTATGTTACTTTTTTAGAGTTACACAAATTAATTACAATTCCTAATTATTATCAAGAAAAAGTTAAAATCTTAAGAAACTTATTTATTACTTCTCAATTTTCAAAACATCAAATTTATGAATTAAATGCTAGTTTAGAATTTTTCGAAAAAGAATTTCAAACCTTAGACAGTCGAACCAAAGGGATTCTAATTTCTGAGATTACTCGTATTACTAACACCTTTATTTCTGATTATGATGTCATGTCAACTTTCTGTGCCCCTAAAAGTAAATTAACTTTTACAGGTTTTGACGAGGTCATTCATTCTGGAAAAATTGTTGTTCTAAATATGAATATTTCTGAATACAGTATGCTTTCTAAAATTATCGCTACTTATCTAAAACTTGATTTTCAAACAGAGGTTATGGCTAACTTATCGAAAAATTCTATCAAAACTTCTGCCTTTATTTGTGATGAATACGATAAATTCATAAGTAAAACGGATGGAGAATTTTTCTCTTTAAGTCGAGAGGCTAAATGTATTAATATTGTTAGTACACAAAGTTATTCTTCTTTAAAAACAACCCTAAAAGAAGAATCTTTTGTAAAGGTTATTACACAAAATTTAATCAATAAAATTTGGTTTCGAACCGATGATATTTTTACAATTGAAGAAGCACAAAAACAATTAGGAAAAGAAGAAAAAGAAAAAACTTCAAAAAGTATCTCAGAAAGTGCAAAAGAAACAAAATTTAGTTATATTACTAATACCTTAAATTCGCAAAATTCCAATATTGCTGAAACCTTTAGTACTTATACACAAAACGACTTTAAGTTTGAATCCAACTTCTTTACACAAAATTTAGAAACCTTTACCGCTCTTACATTTTTATCTGATGGAAACAAAATTTATTTACCCAAAAAATTAAAAATGTTTCCTTATTTCAGAACTTAAAGGTTTATGGGTTTTCCTTTAAAAACCCAAATAAATTTAAGGAATGATTGATTTGAAGAAAAAAATTTTTTATACCGTTTTTATTTTACTTTTCTCACTTATTTTTTTAAACTCTTTATCGGTTTATTCTTTTGCTTGGGGTGACCCGCAAATTGTAAACAAGATAAATTCTGCTTTTGAGACAATTGAAGGATGGATTTTAAAAATTGCTACACCTGCAGCAGCAGTTGCTGTTGGAAGTGGTATTTTTATGAAAAAATTTAGTTTTGGTGATGAAGAAAAAATTAGAACTGGAAAAAAAATTATTAAAAGCTCTTTATTTTCTTATGCCTTTATTCTTGCCATTGACTTAATTTTATCAGCTATTAAATCCTTAGTAGCTTAAAGGAGGTTTTATTGGAAAATACAACAGATATTGCAAAAACAATTATTGATACGATTAATACTATTTTTGAAAGCCTTTTTGCTTCCATTGATAATAATTTGTATTCTGTTTTAGACGATGTTACCTTTGTTCGTTCTGATATTTTACATGATAAAAACTTTGAAAATATATTTGGAACTTCTACTTCAAACGGAATTTTATTGATTGCCAATTCTTTATTACTAGGTTTTATTTTATATTATGCCATCCGTTATTGTATGGCTCATATTACTTATCATAAGGTAGAAAATCCCTTTAGCTTTATCATGAAAATGGTTTGTTTTGGAATTTGTATGAATTTTTCGTTCTTTATCTTAGAATTATTTTTAGACTTAAATTGTAATATTACTTTGGCTATTCGAAACTTAGGAGAGCACCTTTTTGGAAAGCCTATTTGTTTTTCAGAATTGATTCATACAATGAATACCTCTGTATCCGTAGACACAAGTTCTCTTAATATCTTTTCTGTCAATGGTTTCATAAAAGGAACCTTAAGTATTTCTTTATTAAATCTAGTATTTTCTTATTCCCTTCGTTACATCATGATTAAAGTATTTGTCCTTATGGCTCCTTTTGCTTTTTTATCTTTAACAATGGATTCCTCTAGTTGGTTTTTTAAGACTTGGGCAAAAAATTTATTTTCTTTATTATTGATTCAAATTATTGTTTCTCTCGTTTTACTCATTCTATTTTCCTTTGATTTTTCTTCTAATTTATTAAATCAATTTATTTATGTTGGCGGAATTTATGCTTTGATAAAAGCTAATTCTTTTGTACGAGAATTTATTGGTGGAATTTCCACAAATGTAACACAAACCGTGCAAAACTTTACTCATTTTAAATCTTAAAGGAGGTTTTATGAAATTTATTTTTCCACAAAATTACCATTTTAAAAATAAAATCTTAGGTGTTATTGATTATCCTACTGCTTTTGTTAATCTTGTTTGGTGTTCTTTTATTTTCTTAATGATAAATCTTTTATTTACCAGCTTAAATTTAAAAGTTTTTGTTTTTATTCTATGCTGTTTTCCGTTATTTCTTTTTAGCTTTTCTGGTTTTCATGGAGAAAATATCATTACTGTTCTTCTGTATTTGTTTAAATTTATCTTTAAACAAAAATTATATTTTTACCAGAAATGATTTTGAATTTTATATTTTTTACTTGAATTTCTTGTCTAAAAAAGTTATAATTTGAGTTACAAAGTTTATTACAAGATTAGGAGAGATAATTTATGAAATTAGAACAAAATGAAAAGTCACTTTTGTTTTCTCAAACAGCTATTCCAGACATATTTTTTTCTGAACATTTGTCAGAATTACCTGGTGATTATCTAAAAATATATTTATATATGATTTTTTTATCAAAATATGGAAAAGATATTAAATTAAATGATTTATCTAAAAAATTGAATATTCCTTTAAAATCCATTCAAAATGGAATAAAATTCTTGGAAGAACATCATTTGATTACTCGAAAAACAACTGGATATGTTATGGTAGATTTGCAAGAAGCAACTCTTCATCATTTATATACTCCTAATTTAACAATGTCAAAGGAAAAAGTAGAGCAAACTGCAAAAAACAAATCAAAAGCAAGAGCAATTGAACATATTAATAATATGTACTTTCAAGGAATTATGGGACCTTCTTGGTATAATGATATCGATTTATGGTTTCGAAAATATGGTTTTGATGAACAAGTTATGATTGCTTTATTTGATTATTGTTATAAGCGTAGTGCTTTGCATAGAAATTATGTACAAACAGTTGCCGAAGCTTGGTCTTCTAATAAAGTAAAAACCTGGAACGATTTGGATAAATATTATCAAGAACAAGAAAGTTTAATGAAAACCAAGAAATTAATTGCCAAAAAACTTGGAAAATATAATGGGCTTACCCAATACGAAGAAGCTTATATTGAAAATTGGATTTCTAATTTTGGCTATGATATGAATATCATCGAAATTGCCTTAAAAAGAACCACTCTTAAACAAAATCCTACCTTTGAATATATCAATCATATTATTACAGACTGGCATGATAGAAATTTAAAAACTCCTTCTGAAATTGAGGCTTTCCTTCATCAAAGAAAAAAACAAGAAAAGAATACAAAGGTTTTAAAGGCAAAAGTTAATAAAGCCAATTATGAGCAAAGAAACTATGAAAATTTAGATTTTCTTTATGCTAATCCAATTCAACAAAAGGAGGACTAAATGTCAAATGAAATTTTAAATTCTTTATTAAAAGAATACCAACAAAAAAAATTAAATGCAGAATTAGATTTGGAAAGAAGAAAAGAAAATTTATATCAAGCAGTTCCAAGATTAAGACAAATTGAAGAAGACTTAAACTACGCTGCTATTAACACAGCTAAAAGTATTTTAAATACAGGTAAAGATTCTACAGCTACTTTACAAGAAAAATTCTCTAACTTAAAAAAAGAAAAAGACGACATTTTAAGTACTATGAATCTATCTAAGGAATATTTAACTCCTTTTTATGAATGTAAAATTTGTCAGGATACAGGTTATGTAATGGATAAAAATTATAAAACTCAAATGTGTAATTGCTTAAAACAAAAACTATTAGATTATTCTTTTCATCAATCTAATATGTCCAATTTAGAGCAAGAAAATTTTGCTAACTTCAATGAACTTATTTTTTCAAACGAAGTAGATGTAGCAAAATATAGATTAAATATTTCACCAAGAAGTAATATGATAAATATTAAAAATAAATGTATGGAATTTGTCAAAAATTTTAATAATCCCGCTCAAAAGAATCTTTTGTTTACTGGCAATACTGGTTTGCGGTAAAACCTTCATGTCAAATTGTATTGCTAAAGAGTTATTAAAAAAAGGAAAAACTGTACTGTACCAAACAGCTCCTGTGCTACTTGAAAGTGTAATTGATTACAAAATGAGTCGTGAAAAAAACACTTCTGATAATATTTATAAATCTGTATTAGAATCTGATTTATTGATTATCGATGATTTAGGTACTGAAAGTTTAAATAGTATGAAATTAAGTGAATTATTTACCATTTTGAATACTAGAATTTTAAATTTAAATCATCGATCAACAAAAACTATTATTTCTACCAATTTAAACATTAATGATATTTTTCATAATTATGAAGAACGTATTGGTTCTAGAATTGCTGGTTATTATGATATTTATTATTTTTTTGGAGACGATTTAAGATTCAAGAAAAAAAATCTTTGATTTTTTAACTGCAAGGAAATAGCCGCAAAAGACTCATAATGATAACTGCACAACTATGCTATAAAAAGTTAGGAGATAACTTTTACTTCATTATCTCCTAACTTTTTTATATTTTGTTTTTATGCTTTATCTTCTATATCTGGTGTTAACGTTTCAATGCTTACTACTTTTCCACCATCATTTGTTCTCATTAAAGTAACACCTTGTGTTGATCTTCCTAAAATGCTTACTTCTTTTACTTTAAGTCTTATAATCGTTCCTGTGTCAGTAATTAGCATAACATCGTCTTCTTCTGTTGCAATTCTTACTCCTACTAGTTTTCCTGTTTTTGGTGTAATTTTGTAAGTAATTACTCCTCTTCCGCCTCTTTTTTGTACTCTATATTCATCTAGCTCAGTTCTTTTTCCAAATCCGTTTTCTGTAATAGCAAGTAAAGTTGCCTTTCCTCCAGCGATTACAGATTCCATTCCGATTACTTCATCGTCATCATCTAAACGAATTCCGATTACACCTTGTGATACTCTACCAATTGGTCTTACATCTTTTTCATCAAAGGTAATACATAATCCATTTTTCGTAACTAATACTACATTATCTTCTCCATCTGTCAATCTAACACCAATTAGTTCGTCTTCGTCTTTTAGCGTAATTCCTTGTAATCCCGTTTTTCGTGCTGTGTTATATTCTTTTAAGGCTGTTTTTTTGATTAATCCATTTTTGGTTGCCATTAGTAAATACTTTCCATCTGCAAAGTTCTGGATTGGTATAACTGCTGATACTTTCTCTCCTGAATCTAAACTTAATAGATTAACAATGGCCGTTCCTTTTGCCGTTCTTCCTGCCTCTGGTATTTCATATCCTCTTAGTTTATATAGTTTTCCTTTATTCGTGAAAAATAGGATTGTATCATGGGTAGATGCCGTAAAAATTTGTTTTACAAAGTCATCCTCACGTGTTGCAATTCCAGTAATTCCTTTTCCACCTCTTCTTTGGCTTCTATAAGTATCAATTGGCATTCTCTTGATATAGCCAAAATGTGTTAGGGCAACTACAGTTTGCTCTTCTTTAATTAAGTCTTCTACATCAATTTCTCCTTCTGCTGCTACTATTTTAGTTTTTCTATCATCACCAAATTTATCTCTAATTTCGATTAATTCTTCTTTAATGATATCAAATACTAATTTTTCACTTGCTAGGATAGCTCTCAAGTGCTCAATTAATTCCATTAATTGTTTATATTCTTCTTCGATTTTCTCTCGTTGTAACCCTGATAGCGTTTTAAGTCTCATATCTAAAATCGCTTGTGCTTGAATATCGGAAAGTCCAAATCGTTCCATTAATCTTTCTTTGGCATCATCATAAGCTGAGCGGATAATTTGAATGACTTCATCAATGTAGTCTAATGCAATTTTTAATCCTTCTAAGATGTGGGCTCTTGCTAAGGCTTTATCTAAGTCAAATTGGGTTCTTCTTAAAATAACTTCTTTTCTATGTTCTATATAACAGTCTAAACATTGTCTTAACGTTAAGATTTTTGGTTCTCCATTTACGAGTGCTAACATAATAATTCCAAAGGTTGTTTGCATTTGCGTATGTTTGAATAGCTGATTTAATACAACTTGTGCATTGGCATCTCTTTTTAGCTCAATTACCACTCTTACTCGATCTTTTCTATCAGATTCATCTCTACATTCAGAAATTCCTTCTACTTTTTTATCTTTAGAAAGGTCTGATATTGCTTTAATTAAGTTTGCTTTATTGACTTGATAAGGAAGGGAAGAAACAATAATTCTTTGTCTATTTCCACTCATTTCTTCAATATCTGTTTCTGCTCTTAACGTAATTTTTCCTCTTCCTGTTTTATAAGCTTGCTTGATTCCTTCTATCCCTAGTATGATTCCTTCTGTTGGGAAGTCTGGTCCTTTGATTACTTCCATTAATTGTTCATCTGTTACTTCGTCTTCATCAATAATTTTAACGATTCCATTAATTATTTCTGTTAGATTATGTGGTGGTATGTTAGTTGCCATACCTACTGCTATTCCAGATGAACCATTGATTAAAAGTGCTGGTATTCTTGCTGGTAATACGCTAGGCTCTTGTAGTCTATCATCATAGTTTGGCATAAAGTTTACTGTATTTTTTTCAATATCAGATAACATATAAGAAGAGATTTTTGCCATTCTTGCTTCTGTATACCTCATGGCTGCTGCTCCATCACCATCAACAGAGCCAAAGTTTCCATGTCCATCGATTAACATATATCTCATAGAGAAGTCTTGTGCCATTCTTACCATAGCATCATAAACCGAACTATCTCCATGTGGATGGTATCTACCTAAAACAGATCCAACTGTGTTGGCACATTTTCTGTATGGTTTGTCTGCTGTAATTCCATCTTCATGCATAGCGTATAAAATCCTTCTATGAACTGGTTTTAAACCATCTCTTACATCTGGAAGGGCTCGAGATACAATAACACTCATAGCATACTCTATGTAGGCTGTTCGCATTTCTTTTTCGATGTCTCTTTCAATTATTCTTCCGTCGTTTCTTTCTTCCATTTTATAACGTCCTTTCTTACAGGTTTTTAGATTAGAAAAGCATTGTTATTTTTTCATCTATTTCCCTATTTTATTTGTATTTTCTACCTTTGTATTATACTAAACTACTCCTAATTTTGCAAGTAAAAATAGCACAAATTTCCATAAATGGCTCATCAAGAACCGGTCCCTATTAGCCATTTTAAAAATTCTGTGATATCCCTTAAAATCTGTCGTTCTTTATCCATACTAACTTCTAAAGTTATCATTGGCTTAATTCCAGCTGAAAATTTAAGTTTTGTCCCATATTTTTTTACTAAACCTAGTACATCTATTTCCCTTTTATTCTCACCATTATTGGGTTCAAAAGTGACGATGACGGCTTTCTTTTTACTTGCTATTTTTTCTATCTGTAACTGTCTTGCTAAATATTTAATTCTTGCAATGTCAAGTAAATTTTCTAACTCTTCTGGCATGTTGCCAAATCTGTCTATGATTTCGTCAATTACATTTTGAATATCTTCTTCGTTTTTACATAAAGCAATATTTTGATAGACTTCAATCTTTTGATTCGCATCACAAATATATTCATCTGGAATATAACTAGTCACATTTAGGTCAATTTGAAGGTCATTTTCTGGTCTTACTTCCATTCCTTTCATTTCTCTAACCACTTCCTCAAGCAAATTACAATAAGTATCATAACCAACTTGTTCTAAGTGACCAGATTGAATTTCTCCTAACAAACTTCCTGCTCCACGGATTTCTAAATCTCTCATGGCTATTTTAAAACCAGAGCCAAATTCCGTAAATTCTTTAATCGCTTTTAGTCTTTTATCTGCTACTTCTGATAATAACTTATCTCTTTTATAGGTAATATAGGCATAAGCTTGCTTATCTGCTCTTCCTACTCTTCCACGAATTTGATATAATTGTGCTAATCCCATTCGATCCGCATTTTCGACAATGATGGTATTGGCATTTGGAATATCAATTCCAGTTTCTAGTATGGTAGTACAAACTAATACATTTGTTTTTCCTTCCATAAATTCTTGCATGATTTCTTCGATTCTACTTCCTGTCATCTGTCCATGTGCATAAACTACATTTGCTTCTGGTATTAATTCTGAAATTTGCTCTGCTTTTCTGGCAATTCCTTCTACATGATTAAATAAATAAAATACTTGCCCATTTCTTTCTAGTTCTTTTGTAATAGCTTCTCGAATAACCTCTGTATCATATTCTAATACATAAGTTTGAACTGGTCTTCTATTATGTGGTGGTTCATAAATGACTGACATATCGCGAATTCCTACAATTGACATATGCATGGTTCTTGGAATTGGAGTTGCTGTCATGGTTAAAACATCTACATTGTTTTTTAAATGTTTCATTTTTTCTTTATCTTTTACACCAAATCGATGCTCTTCATCTATAATTAATAATCCCAAATTTTTAAATTCTACATCTTTGCTTAAGATTCTATGGGTTCCAACAACAATATCTACTTCTCCTAATTTTAACTTCTTAATGACTTCATCTTGATATTTCTTGCTTTTAAATCGGTTTAGGATTTCTACGGTAATGGGATAATCTTTCATTCTCTCCTTGAACTCTTGGTATTGTTGGTCTGCTAAAACAGTAGTTGGTGCTAAATAAGCAACTTGCTTTCCTTCTACTGCCGCTTTGAAAGCGGCACGAATGGCTACTTCTGTCTTCCCATATCCAACATCTCCACAAAGTAATCGATCCATTGGTTTTGGACTCTCCATATCTTTTTTTACTTCTTCGATACATCTTAATTGATCTTCTGTCTCTTGATATGGAAACTTTCCTTCAAATTCGTTTTGCCATGGCGTATCTTTACCAAAACTATATCCTTGCGCTTTTTCTCGTTTAGCATATAATTCAATTAATTCTCTTGCTACTTCTCTTAGATTTTTCTTTACCTTTGCTTTGGTATTTTCCCATTCTTTACTTCCTAATCGATTTATTTTAGGCTGTATACTATCTCCGCCAACATATTTTCGAATGGAATCTAAATCACTCGTTGGGATGTATAGAATGTCATCATTTTTATATTTAATTTTAATGTAATCTTTGATGGTGTTATCTGCTTTGATAGTATTGACCCCTATATAAATACCAATTCCATATTTTTTGTGTACAACATAATCTCCTACTTTTAGGTCAGAAAATACAACCTTTTCTCCTTCTTTAAAGTCTGCATTTGTAATTCTTCTTTTTCTCTTTTCTCCACTAATTAGGTCATCTGCTGTAATAATAATTTGGTTTAACTCATAACTTTCGAATCCTGAAGATAATTTTCCAATGGAAATCGTTACAATGCTTTGATTCGAAGTTACTATGATGGTATGGTTTAGCTTTTCTTCTATTTTACAAAGAATTTCTTTTTCATCTAATATCTTTTTTAGTTTTTTTGCTTTTTCTTTGGTTTCCACTAATACATAAATCTTTTTCTTTTCTTTGATTGCTTTTTCTAAATCGCTAAATAATGTTTCTACTTCACTTTTATAATAATTGACTTCACGATAATTAAATTTGTATTTTTCCGCTTCTACTTTTGCTTCTGAGTCTTGCTTTTGGATATAAACCAATGGTCTTTTTTCTAATTTTTCCTCTATTGGGTCAAAACTTGCCATATTTAGAATGGCTTCTGGTACTACCTTCCCCTTTTCCATTAAAGCCTTTTCTAAATTTGTATGGTCTGTTTTAATATTTTTTTCTCTTTGCTTTATCTTTCCAATCTCATCTAAAAACAGATAATAATCTTTGTTTAAATAATCTAATATTGTCGCTTGTTTTTCATAAAAACAATTAAAATATTTATCTATTTTACTAATATAATTTCCTGCTTTGATTTGTTCGATATCTTCTTCTATTATTTCTTGATTAGAAAGATTTGAATTTCTTTCTTTTATTTTTTTACAAATTGTTTCTATTTCTTCTTCTAAAATATATTCGTGGGCTGGATAAAGGATGGCTGTTTCTTTGGTATTGATTGACCTTTGGCTTGTAATACTGAAATCTCGAATAGAATCTACTTCGTCTCCCCAAAACTCAATTCTAATTCCTGTTTTGTCATTAACAGCAATATCTATGATTCCACCTCTTACACTAAATTGACCTCTTCCTTCGATTAAATCACATCTACTATATCCAAGTGCTACTAACCTTTTTTTGATTTCTTCTAATGGATAACTTTCTCCTAATTTAAGTTTCAATTGGTTTTGGTAAAGGGATTTTGGTTCTGGTAATTTTTGCATAGCTGCTTCTATGGTCGTAACTACTATTAAATTCTTTTTTGTGTAAATTTCATTTAAAGCTTCAATTCTTTGATATGGTAAATCCTTGCTTTCTGCCATATAATCATAAGTTACGATTTCCTTTTTCGGAAAGAACACGACTTTGTCCGTAAAATATCGGATATCTTCATATAACTTTTGGGCTTGGATTTCATTATAAGTTAGGATACAGATTGGTTGCTTTCCAAATTCATGGAGCGCTGTTCCAATTTGTATCATCCCTAAGTCATTTAAGCCCGATATTGCAATCGGACTTTGTTTATTTTTTATTTTGTTTTGCAGTTCTATAAACTTTGGATTTCTTCCAAATTCTCCTAAGATTGTATTCATAAGTTTCTCCTAGTTTCCTTTTTTACATCTTTATTACTAATTTATCAAATTTGGAATGAATATACTTTTCCAATTTTTCCATAAATTCATTTGGTTTAATTTCTTTCTTTGCTACCATGTCTAATCCTTTTTCCCAACTTGCAGTTAGTTTTGGATTTAACATATCTGGCATGGAATGAAATATGATATCATAAATGGTTTCTCCTTTTAAAGTGGGAGTAATCATTTGTGTTTTGCTGTTGATTTCAATATATTTTATTCTTTCTAATTTTTTCATAATCTCAGCTCTTGTTGCACTGGTCCCAATTCCTGCTCCTTTGATTTGTTCTCTTAGTTCTTCCTCTTCGATTAATTTTCCCGCATTCTCCATTGCTAAAATGATAGAACCTGAGTTATATCTTGTGGGTGGAGAAGTTTCTGCTTCTTTTAATTCAAAGTTTTTAATTGTTATTTCTTGCCCTTTTTTTAAATTTTTTAGTATTTCTAAGTTTGCTTGTTTTTCTTCTTTTTGTTTTTTGTTTTCCACATCTTTTTCATTTTCTGTGGATGGTTTGCTTGTATTTTTATCATTTGGTTTTAAAATTTCTAAAAATCCTTGTTTCATACATACTTTTCCACTTGCATGAAACATTTCTATGGTTTTGTTTTCTTGGTCTTCTATCTCTACGGTTACTTGAATTTTATTATATTCCGCTGGTGGATAGAAAATAGCCAAAAATCTTGTTACAATAACTTTATAGATTTGTTTTTGCAAGTTTGGTAAGCTATTATAATTTTCATATCCTTGCCCAGTTGGAATAATTGCATAATGGTCTGTTATTTTGCTGTCATTTACATACTTTGTTTTTATTAGATTTGTAGAATACTTTTCTTCCACCATTTTTTTGATGTATCCTTGTACTTCTTCATCTTTAAATCCTCTTGCAATCCCATTTAAATTTTTGCTAATTTCTTTTGCTACAGCTGTCGATAAAACCCTTGCATCTGTTCTTGGATAGGTTACTAACTTCTTTTCATACAGATTTTGTATGATTTCTAGTGTTTCGTCTGGCTTAATTTTAAATCGCTTTGTGCATTGATTTTGTATTTCTGCTAAGTTAAATAGTAGTGGCGCATTTTCTTTCTGTTTTGATTTTTTTAAACTTGCTATTTTTGCCTTTTTTCCTTGTAGGCTACTGATTAGTTGCTTTGCTGTTTCTTCCTTTTTAAATCCTGACTCATTGTATAGCTTAGGAGATTCAAACATTTTAGATTTTTCGTTTACTTTCCATTCTGCTTTAAAAGATGCTTCCTCATCTCCAAATTCACCCATGATTTTATAGTATTTTGTTTTTACGAAGTTTCGAATCTCCCTTTCTCTGGAAACAATCATACCAAGTACACAAGTCATCACCCTTCCTACTGATATCGAAGCTCTTTCTTCTTTAATTTGGCTTGCTAAGGTTCTTCCATAGATAATGGATAACAATCTTGAAAAGTTAATTCCGATTAAATAATCTTCCTTTGCTCTTAAATAAGCACTATCTGATAAACTATCATATTCTGATAGGTCTTTTGCTTCTCGAATTCCTCTTAAAATTTCTTCTTGTGTTTGTGAATCTATCCACACTCTTTTCATTTTTGCTTTTGGATTTGGCTTTGCCATCATAAAAACTAATCTTTGTATATATTCTCCTTCTCGTCCAGAGTCTCCTGCATTGTAAATTTCTTCAATATCTTGTCTTTGCATTAAATCTTGTACAACTTTAAATTGATTTTCTACTTGGGGAATAATTTCGTATTTCCATTCTTCTGGAATAAATGGTAAGGTTTCTAGTCTCCAAATTTTTAGTTTTTCATCATACTTTTCTGGATAACTCATGGTTACTAAATGTCCTACACACCAAGTAATAATCCAATTTTCAGATTCTAGGTATCCATTTTTTCGGTTCGTTGTAATTTTTAGTGCTTTTGCAAATTCCATGGCTACAGATGGTTTTTCTGTAATTAATAATTTTTTGCTCAATTTTTATCATCCTTTATTGGTTCAATCTTTTTTCTACATATTGTTTGGCTATTTTATAGGCATTCTGATATCGTTCCAAAGTTTTCGGGTCTTTAAATGTGACTCTTTTGTATAATTTCTCTAAATAATTATTTTCATAAACATATCCTAAACTATTCTCAAAATAAAAATCAAATACATAAGCAAAATGAGCTATTATACTGTCTGCCGCTGTTTTTATTTTGCTATAATCAATTTTTCTTTCTTCTACAAATTCATGGTAAATCTCATCTGTGATTATTTCTTCTTCTAAACAATTTGTTTCGTATATTGTTTTTATTTCATCAAATGTCAAGATATAAAATATATCTACTTTGTCTGCATCTCTGATGATTTTGCTGTGTAACAACTCTTTTTTTGTTAGACCTTCTTCTATTTTGTTTCGATTATGGTTGAGTATTGCTTTTCTTATGATTTCATCATATTTAGATTCTTTTATAAAATTTCTAATCATTCCTTTTTCAAATAAAATTTTAACTCCATATTCTCCATGATTCACGCTATTTTTATCGGAAAAAGTATGATATCTTTTTATTTGTTCAAATCTTCCTATATCATGCAATAATCCTATTAATTCTGCTAATCGTATCTCTTCTTCTGTTAGCTTTAAATTTTCTGCTATTTGTTTTGCTATCCCGAGATGTCCTTTGAATATGAGAAATTTTTAGTTTGATTTTTTTATCTTCTGGATTATAATTTTTGACATAGTTTTTAAATGTTTCTTTCGCTTTTATGATATCTATCATTTTTTCACCTCTTTTGGATTGTATCATTTTTCATTTCTGAATGCAAGCAAAACCATGTCTCCTTAGGAAAAATACATTTTTACTTGAATTTTAATGTGGTTTGTTATATAATGCAAGCAATTTAACAAACTAATTTTGAAAGGAGTTTTATTATGGATTATCATTTTAATAAGATAGAAAAAAAATGGCAAGATTTTTGGGAAAATCATCATACTTTCTTTACAGATGTTTGGGATTTCTCAAAACCTAAATTTTATGCTTTGGATATGTTTCCTTATCCATCTGGTCAAGGCCTTCATGTTGGGCATCCAGAAGGCTATACGGCAACCGATATTGTATCTAGAATGAAAAGGATGCAAGGTTATAATGTTTTACATCCCATGGGATGGGATGCTTTTGGTCTTCCAGCAGAGCAATATGCTATCAAAACAGGAAATCATCCAGCTGGCTTTACAAAACAAAATATTGAAACCTTTAAAAAACAATTAAAAATGTTAGGTCTTTCTTTTGATTGGGACAAAGAAATTTCTACTTGCGATCCTAATTATTACAAATGGACACAATGGATTTTTAAGCAATTATACGAAGATGGTTTAGCAAAATTAGTAGAAATGCCTGTTAACTGGTGTGAAGAATTAGGATGTGTTTTGTCCAATGATGAAATCATTAATGGAAAAAGTGAAAGAGGTGGTTTCCCTGTTGTTCGTAAAAATATGAAACAATGGGTGTTAGATATTCCTAAATATGCTGATATTTTATTAGATGGATTAGAAGATATTGACTGGCCAGAGTCAACCAAAGAAATCCAAAGAAATTGGATTGGTAAATCAGAAGGTGCCGAAGTTACTTTTCAAGTAGCTGGTTTTAAAGATTTACATTTTACTGTGTTTACAACAAGACCAGATACTTTATTTGGAGCAACTTATTGTGTTTTAGCTCCTGAACTAGATTTAATCAATCATATCACAACTTCTGAACAAAAAACGGCAGTAGAAGAATATAAGAAATTAGCTGCTTCTAAATCTGATTTAGAAAGAACCGAATTAAACAAAGAAAAAACAGGTGTATTTACAGGAAGTTATGCAATTAATCCTGTAACTGGTAAAGAAATTCCGATTTGGATTTCAGACTATGTCCTAGCAACTTACGGAACAGGATGTATTATGGCAGTTCCTGCCCATGACCAAAGGGATTATGAATTTGCCACTAAATTTAAACTTTCCATCATTCCTGTTTTAGAAGGTGGAGACATTACCAAAGAAGCTTTTGTTGGCGATGGTGTACATATTAATTCTAGTTTCTTAGATGGCTTAAATAAGGAAGATGCTATTTCTAAAATGATACAATGGCTAGAAGAAAAGAAAATTGGTAGTAAGAAAGTAAATTATAAACTTCGTGAGTGGATTTTCGCAAGACAACGCTATTGGGGAGAACCGATTCCCATCGTTTATTTAGATGACGAAATGAAAGCTTTAGCAGATACTGACTTACCTCTTGTTTTACCAGAGTTAGAAGACTATGCTCCTTCAAAATCAGGAAATTCTCCGTTAGATAAAGCAGATGATTGGGTAAATACTACTTATGAAGGAAAACCTTCTAGAAGAGAAACAAGTACTATGCCAGGTAGTGCTGGTTCTAGTTGGTACTTTTTACGTTATATCGATCCTAAAAATAACGATGAATTTGCTAATAAAAAGTTACTAGAATATTGGATGCCAGTTGATTTATATATGGGTGGTCCAGAACATGCTGTTGGACATTTACTATATTCAAGATTTTGGAATCACTATTTGTATCACAAAGGTTATGTTCCCGTAAAAGAACCTTTTTATAAATTACGCCATCAGGGTATGATTTTAGGTACAAATGGTGAAAAAATGAGTAAATCAAAAGGAAATGTTATCAATCCTGATGATATGGTAAAACAATATGGGGCAGATAGCTTAAGAGTTTATGAGATGTTTATGGGACCAATTGAAAGTAGTAAGCCTTGGGATCCTAATGGTATTGATGGCTCTAAAAAGTTCCTAGATCGCGTTTGGAGGCTATATACAGAGTCTGAAAAAATTATAGATAAACCAAATAAAAATTTGGAAAGAGTTTATCATTATACTGTTAAGAAAGTAACGAATGATTATGAAACACTAAACTTTAATACTGCAATTTCTCAAATGATGATTTTTGTCAATCATGTAAATAAAGAATCCATCTTTCCAAAAGAATATGCAGAAGGTTTTCTAAAACTATTAAATCCTGTAGCGCCTCATATTACAGAAGAACTATGGAATATTTTAGGACATATCGATACGATTTCTTACGAAAAATGGCCTGAATATGATGAGACTAAAACAATGGAAGATACGATTACTTTACCAATTCAATTTAATGGAAAATTGAAAGCTACGATTTCAATTCATTTAGATGAAGAAGAAAGTTCAATTAAGGAAAAAGTACATATAGCGATTGGTTCTAAACTAGAAGGTAAAACCATTGTGAAAGAAATTTATGTAAAAAATAAAATTTACAATATTGTCTTGAAATAATATAAAAGCCTATTGGAATTTAGATTTTCTATGTTCTAATAGGCTTTTATAAACCTCGAACTTTTGATTTTAAATAATAAATTTCGTCATTGTGTTTTTCTAATTTTCTGTCAAAAATATTCATTCTTTTTTCATGTGTTTTTAATTTTTCTGAGTGCATTGTAAAAGCATCAAATAAAGCTTGTAGTTTTTCTCCGTGTTCTACTTCAATTTTAGCCACTGTTTTGCTTATCTTTCGTATTTCTTTTTGCATTTCTGGAATTACACTTATTTTCTCTTGTATTTCTGGAATTACACTTATTTTCTCTTGTATTTCTTCTATTTGATTTTGCATTTTCTTTTGTCCTTCATAGATCTTTAGCAAGATATCATCTCTATCTATCTTCTCCATTTCTTTCCCTCCTTTCTCTCTTTATTTTTTGATTTTTTCAAATCGTATCCATATTATATATTGCTATTATAAGTATGTCAAGAATTTTTATTGTTATCTGTTTTCTTTGTCATTAAACTGTAACTAAGATTTAATATTTCTGAAATATATTTATTTCTCATTTATAGTATAATATTGTTAAATTGTATACAAGGAGATTTATAAATGAGTGTAGAATCAGATTTAAAAAAGGACGGAATTGAAATGACAGAAAAATTACATACTTTACAAATTAATTCTATGGCAAGGAATATTTCTCTTGGAATTTGTAACACTTTTCCTAAATATGCTCTAAATCAAAACGAATTATTTATTAAATTATCTAGACTAAATATGTATAAAGCTAAAATGCCAGATCGGAATGGCAGAGGCTAACTATTTTTATAAAAATTCTTCTATTTATTTTAATGAACATATTCAAGATGAAGATTTAGAAGAATTTGCTGTGCATGAGTGTATTCACTATCTTCAAGAGGTAAAAGATAAAAAAAATTACTTAATTCGAATGGGACTTTGTGATTACACAGAATTTAAAATATATGGTCTAGGATTAAATGAAGCAGCTGTTCAATTAATGGCTTCCAAAATTAATGGTATCCCAAAAGAATATGTAAAATATTTTGGAATTAGTTTTGAAACCATTAGTCCTTCTTATTATCCTTTAGAATGTTGTCTTGTAAATCAAATGGCTTATATTACAGGAGAAGATATTTTATTTGAGAGTACTTTAAATAGTAATGATAATTTTAAAATAAAATTTGCTAAATTAACTTCTCCAAAGGTTTTTATGGCAATTCAAAATGCGATTGACGATATTTTATATCGAGAAGAAGCTATTATAAAATTAAATAATCGAATTTCCCGGAATGGATACTAGAAATAAGAGAGTAGATGGATTGGTAAAAAAAATAGATACCTTAAAAAAAGAAATATCTTTGACTTTTATGAGAACTCAAAATCTTATGATATCCAGTTATTTTGATAAAGCTTTTGATTCCATTACGAATTTGGAAGAAGTTGAAAATTATAGAAAAAAACTATATTGCTTTAAAGACTATTTAGGTGCAATGGAAGGGTATACCTTCTTTAATGAGTACTATGTTAATAAAATGGAACAATTGGAAACCAAATATAATGCCTTAGAAAACGGAGAAGTTGAAACAGCATTAAAAATCATTACCAAAAAAGAAAGTAAATTCGTTACCTTATTTAAAATACTGAAACGATTCCTTTTTGGTGAATCTGCTAAAGAAAAAAATATCCAATATTAAAGAAGCTTCTTAATAAGCTTCTTTTTCAATGACCTTTATGATATTTTTTGCCGCTTCTCTTCCAGAATATGCTGCCCATGCTACAGTTCCTTTTACTCCTGCTAAATCTCCTCCAGCATATATTTTAGGGTTAGAAGTTTGATACTTTTCATTGATAGCAATATTTCCCCATTTTGTTAAATGAAGTCCCAAATCTTTTACAAATGGTGCAGGATTAGCTCCTAATGCCATAATGATATCATCTACTTTTATTTTATAATTACTATTTTGAATGTTAACAGGGATTAGTCTCGTTTCTCCTTCTTTTTGAACTAATTTTGTTCGGATTAATTCTACTTCTTCTACCTTTTTATTTCCCATTATTTTTACAATGTTATTTTGAAATAAAAATTCCACCCCTTCTTCTATTGCCTCTTTTATTTCCTTCTGCTCTGCTGGCATTTGTTCTTTTGCTCTTCGGTAAATCACTTTAACCTCTTTTGCCCCTAGTCTTTTTACCGTCCTAGCACAATCCATTGCCACATTTCCGCCTCCAATTACTGCTACTGTTTTTCCTACATAGTTTGGGTGTAAATGATATTCTAATAATTCATTGCCTCCATAAACTCCCTCTAATTCTTCCCCTTCTACCCCCATTTTGGAAGAACAATTGGCTCCAAATGCTAAGAAAATAGCATCGTATCTTTTTTCTAAATCCTCTAATGCTAAGTTTTTTCCTATTTCTTGCCTGTACTTTACTTCAATTCCTAATGCTAAAATATTTTCAATTGTTTGTTTTACTATTTGCTTTGAAAGTCTAAATTCTGGAATTCCATGGATTAAAAGTCCTCCCAAATAGTCATATTTCTCATAAATAGTAACACGAACTCCCTTTTTTGCCAAAAAGGCGGCGGCTGTTAATCCTGCTGGTCCTCCTCCTACAATCGCTACTTTCTTAGTCTTTTCGATTTTATTTTTCCAAATTTCCTTTAGGGTTTGTCCTTTTTCCATCGCTTTATCAAATACAAATACCTCTAATTCTCCAATGGAAACAGGATTCCCTTTTATTCCTCTGACACAAGAACCTTGGCACTGTTTTTCATGGGGACAAATCCTGCCACAAATACCTGGTAATACGGTTGTTTCGCTTAGTATTTCATAAGCCTTTTGGTCATTTCCTTGTTTTATTTGTTGGATAAATTCTGGAATCTGGTTTCCCAAAGGACATCCTTTGTTAGCACATGGTTTTATTTTGCAATTTAAACAATAATTTGTTTCTCTTTCTATTTTTTCCATTTTCTTTTCCTTTTTTGATTTCATTTTACCTTATTTTATAATAAATTCACTTTTTCGTCTATCCCACTGACTACTTGTTTAGTTCTTCCATCACCAATTGTAAATCCTTAATAAAATCTATTTTTTTTGTTTCGTCTCTTAGTAATGCTGCTGGATGCCAAGTTGGCATATATTTAATTCCCTTTTTTTCCACCCATTTTCCTCTCGAAGCTGTAATTCCATATTCTTTTCCTAAAATATTTTTTAATGCTACACTACCAAGTAATACAATGATTTCTGGTTTGACCAGTATCACTTGATTTCTTAAATAATTCATACAAGCCCTACATTCATCTTCTTCTGGATTTCTGTTAGCTGGCGGTCTACACTTTACAATATTGGCAATATAAACTTCTTCTCTTTTCATTCCTAGTGCTTGGAATGCCATATTCATTAATTTTCCCGCTCTTCCTACAAATGGCTCTCCGAAGCCTATCCTCATCGGCTCCTGGACCTTCTCCTATCAACATTAACTTTGCTTGTTTATTTCCTACTCCAAATACAATATTTTGTCTGGTTTTATATAATTTACATTGCTTACAGCCTTTGATTGATTCTTCTAATTCTTCCCACGTTTCAAACATTATTTTTAGCTCCTTATTCTACACATTTTTCTATTAATTCTACTTTTATCTTTTGAGAAGTATCCATTCTTGCTTTTGTACCAATTGGAATCACTGTTTTGGTTTCAATATGTCCAAAATTATTTGACTTAATAATTGGAAAATGATATTCTTCTCCTATTGTATCTAATAAGATTTTTTCTAGGGATACCCCACTTTCATGATGATAATTTCCAAGCCAAATTCCTCTTATTTTATCAAATACTCCATTTTGTTTCATAAAGTATAGAAAATTACTTGCTAATCCTGGTGGTGTTTCAAATCCTAATTCTTCTAAAAATAAAATTTTATTCGTAAAGTCTAATTGGTATTTTCCAGCCACCATTCCTCTTGTTAAATTTAGATTTCCTCCTATTAGTTTTCCCTCTGCTTTTCCTTCTCTTATCGTTTGATACCCACTTTCTTCTTTGCCAAATTCTAACTCTCCGTCTTGTAATCTTTTTAAGACTTCCTGATAACTGTAATCTGTCTGGTCAGTTGCAATTGATTTAAAATTTGTGCTATTAAAAGTGATTAATCCTGTTTTTTCATAAATCATATTGGTAATGGATGTAATATCACTAAACCCACATATAATTTTAGGATTTTTGGCAATTAATTCATAATCTAAATATTCAAATGTTGTATTACTATTTTCTCCACCTTTGGCACACCATATCATATTTATTTCTGGATCGGCAAACATTTTGTTCATATCTTCTGCTTTTTCTTTTGCGGTACTACTGTAACCATTTGTGTTTGAAAAAAGATTCTCACTAAACTTTACCTTAAATCCATCTTGTTCTACCTTTTTCTTAGCTTTTTTAATTTCTTCTATATTATCCCCTATAATCGGATTTGAGGGTGCTAATACACCTATGGTATCTCCTTTTTTTAATCTTTTTGGAATCATTTGCTTTTTCTCCCTTCCTTTTGTATTTTTTTAATTTATTTTAGTTGGATTAAAGCTGTATTTAATCCATATCCTTCTTTTTCTACTCGATAAGAATGAATTTGATTTGAATGACATACACTACAAATACCACTATCTATGATATTTTCTTTTTTTAATCCTTCTTTTTCTAATAAAATTTGATTGATGAAAACGGTATCAATATTCCATTTTTGATTTGGTATTTTCTCTTCTATCATTAAATGAAGTGGTTTTATATCCTGAAATTCTTTCTCAAATTGCTCTTTTACCTCTTTTCCTACTTCAAAATGACATTTACGAATGGATGGACAAATACAACAAATAATATCTTGCGGCTTACATCCAAATTCCTTTACCATTTTTTGCACCGTTTTTACTCCTATTCTTTGTAAGGTTCCCCTCCATCCTGAATGGGTATTGGCTATTACTTTTTCAATGGGGTCAAAAAACAATAATAAAATACAATCTGCATTGGTTGTACAAAGCATTCTTTCCTTTTGGTTTGTAATCAAGCCATCTGTATTATCATAGTTTGCTAAATTAAAGTCGGGTTCCTTTTGATTTATTTTTTCTTCTACCACTTTTACACAATCTGTATGTGTTTGATTGGTTTTAATTAGATTCATGTAATCGGAATCAATTGAATGGCACAATTGTTGATAATCATGCATTGCCTTTTCATATTCCTCTTGCGATAATTTTTGCTTGTTTACCTTTGCTGTTCTAAAATTTAAATTGGTTCCTAATGAATAGGCATGTATTAAAATATCTTGATATTCTAATAATTTCCTAAATTGCAAATATTCATTTTTTTTGCCTTTTTTATGAATGATATTTTCATTTGATAAATCCATACTTTCCCCTATCTTTTACTCATTTCTTTTAATTTATCATATCGAACCTCTTCTTTTGTATATTCTTCTGGCTTCAAGCCAACTCTTGTCTTCATGTACTTGCTTACCAATGTAATTAATATCGCAAATATTAGACCAATTATTATCATACAATAAGCTGTTTCCATTCGATCCAATAAAAAGGATGCCATGATTCCTATGGCTGCACCAGAAATACTTCGAATACAATTGTTAGCCGTAAAAATTTTAGTATCAATATCCTTGTTCGTAAAATTACTTAAGTATTTTTCAATTAAAGCATAATAAATTCCAGCATATGTATATTTCATAGAATAAGTTATAACTAAGATAATGATTGCTATTTTATAATCTTTTGCAATCAGACCCGCGATTCCTGATAGAATACAACTTCCAATTACTATACTTCCCACTACGGTTAAGGATTTATTTCTATATTTTTTATGGAATTTTTGTTGTTTACTCGTTCCCAAACTAGAGGTAATTCCTAATATCGCAAATAAAATTCCTAAATAAGTTGCTGGAATGTTTAAATCCTCCATTAAACTAATTTCATAGTTTGTTAAAATTCCGAAGTAAACTTGTCATAACACTAGCCAATAAAATTAAGCTTTTAATTCTTTCTGATTTTAAAATAAATTTGAAAGCCTTGTGGATTTCTTCCATTTGATTTAAGCTTACTTTTTTCTTTTTCTTTGTAATCGGTTCTATAAATAAAGTAGAAAGTAGTGTTACTAGTATTAGTATTATAATGGATAATACAATTGGTATGTAAGGATTTATTTCATATAAAAATCCTGCTAAAACAGTAGCGATTCCATTTATTGTATAATAACTTGACATTCCTTTTTCATTAATTTTGGCAAAGATATGACTCTTCTTTTTCGTTGGTGGAATTGATTCATTTAATAAACTTGGTTCTGCACTTCCTTTAATGGCAAAAGCAAGTGAGCTCAAACATTCTGCTATTATCAAATTAAACAGATTTTTACTAAATATAATCATCATCATATATAAACAATTTAATACATTGGCAAAAATGATACTATTTCTTCTTCCTAAAAATTCAATAATAATAGTAGCTGGTATTTGAGCTATTGTCGCAAACAGATAATAAAAAGAATCAATTAGTACAATGTCTGCTGGATTAATTCCTTTTATTTGTGTTAAAAATAAAAAGTTAATTGTATAAAAAAAGATATAATCCCACGCTAATTTTTTATAAGTAGGAAACAGTTTTATATTTCGCTTTCGCATTTGTGTTTTATCATTTTTTTCCATTGTTTTTTCTCCTAGTTTTCGATTTCTTTTTTCATATTCCATAAGATATCATCCTTCGTTTTTTGGTCAATATAATTGTACTCATTTTGTTTTTGTCTGGGATTAAATCCGCAAATTGCTTTATATTCACAATATTTGCATGGTGTTTTCCCCTTTTTATAATATGGTTTCACCTCAATTTTTCCACTAAAAATTTCTTTTGCAATCTCCTTTATTGTTCTAGAAATATAATCTTGCAAAATTTTAAATTCTTCTTGTTTGACACCATTGGTCCATTTCTCGTTAATCGTTCCTGATGCTGTTAAAGCTGCTGGCACTAATTTTGAGCTTCCTGATTTTAGTGTATTGTCATTCATTTTTATCATTTTAACATCTGCTATGATAAGACCTTTCATTCTAAAGTTTTTTCGAATCATTTCTTCACGTTCTTCTTCTGACATTCTTTTGTCTGCTTTTACCATTTGCTCTAATAAAGAAAAATAAAAAATCCCAGCTGGTATCATGTCTTCCTGCTTAACAATAGCATCTGTATAAGTTAAAAGTTGAATTTGCAGACCAGCATAAACTTCATTTAAATCTATATTTTTAGCCGATGATTTGTAATCAATAATTCTTACGTATTTTCCTTCTTGTGAATTTGCTGTATCAATTCTATCGATTTTTCCTGTGATTTCAATTTTTTTACCATCTTCTAATTCCAAAATAATAGGTTTATGCTTTCCCTTTTTCCCAAATTCTACTTCTGTTCCTTCTATGTTAAAGTCACTATGAATAATCGTTTCGATGATATATTTTAAAGCTTTGCTTACGATTTTCTTTAATCTTCTTACTAAAACTTTATATTTAGCAGTTGCTATAAAAATGAAATTCTTACTTAAATTTAAGTTTTCATCTATAATTTGTGATACTATTTTTAAAATAGGTTCTTCTTCTAATTCTGCTAAATTGAGACCTTCTTGTTTTACTTGTTGAAAAAATTCATCAATTGTTTCATGCATAAAAGAACCTGTATTAAAACTTTGAATTTTTAACTGCTCCTTTTCTTTTAATTTCAATCCATATTGTAAATAGTAAGAAAACGGGCAACTTCTATATTTTTCCAACCTTGAAACACTCGTCTTTAATGTTGATCCATATAATTTGTCGATATTTTCTTTTTGAATTTCTTTCGGTAAATTGGTATAATTTAACCCTTCTAAATCTCTTTGTAATTTTTCTTTCCAGTTATTGTTATAATATTGATAAACATCATACCAAATCTCTTCGATTTCTTCTTTATTTTTTAATTTTGCTATCTTTTCAATGAACTGTTCATAAGTAACGACTGGATTTAAAATTGCATACTTTTTATGGATAATATCACTTTCTTCTTTTAGATTAGGATACATCTTTTTTATCTTACCAATCAAAATTGATGGTCTTAGGGATTTACCATTTTGATCCGAAGAGCTGTAAGATAAATAAATTTGATTTTCTGCTGTCGTAAAAGCTTTATAAATATTAAAATTATCTTCATATAATTTGTCAAGGGTTCCTTTTGCTAGTTCTATTCCATCTTCTTTTAATTTTTCTCTATCACTATCATTCAAAAACCCTTCGTCTTTGTTGATACTTGGAAAACTCCCATCGTTTAATCCTATGATAAATATGGTCTTTACTTTGTGACTTCTAGACCTATCAATATCACCAAATATAACTTGGTCTTGCGTTCCTGGAATCTTTCCAAGTCCACTGTTTTTCAACCCTATTTTCAGTATTTTGCTATATTGGTCGATTGTCATTTTATCCTCTTTGAAAATTTTTACGATTTCATCCAAAATATCTATCAAGATTTGGTAACTGGTTTTATATTCACTCATTAAATCTCTTAAATTTTTTTCTTCTAGTTCTTGTATCTTTTTGGTTATTTTTTCTTCTATTTTTTGTTTTTGCATGAATTGATAAATTGCCTTTGTCATACTAGTTGCTGTTTTTTCTTTTCTCATTTCTTCTTGTAAATGAATCAATGGGTTTATAATTTCTTTTCTTATTTCATTTAATCTTTCTGTTTCTGGTTGTTTGTTTTCTAATTCATAAATAAAATCTTTTTTCCACTTACTTTGTTTGATTCCCCATTTTGCACAATAATTTTCTAATTTAAAAATCTCATCTTCTTCTATATCACAAAATCCTAGTTTGATATAACTAAAAACGGAATCATTCGAAAAATTTTTGTTTAAAACCTCTAAAATAGATACGATATATTGTATCACAATATTTTGATTTAAATCTCTTTTTTCATCCACAAATACGGGAATTTCATATTGATGAAAAATACTTCTTACCAAAGAAGAATAATTCTCCATACTTTTAGTAATAATCGAGATGTCTTTATATCTTAGTCCTTTTTGTGTTATTTGCTTTTTTATTTCTTTGGCAATTTCCTCAATTTCCGAATACTCATTTTGGGCTAAAAATAAATGTATGTTTTCCACATTTTTTTCAAATTTTGTGGATTTTATGTTGTAAAGATTATCACTTAAATGTTTTAATTCTTGATTCTGAAAACGATATTGCTTTTCTAATAAAACTGGTTTTTCTAATTCGAATTCGTTTTCTTCTACTAAATTTAGAAGCTTTGATAATGTTATTTTATTGGCATAATAAATATCGGTATCTGGATTGGTATTCACTTTCATAGTATCCATACATATGGTAATATTGACTTGCTTTGCTAATTCAATTAGCTTTTTTATTACTTCATATTCTTGATAGGTAAATCCTGCAAATTCATCGATAAAGATAATACTATCTTTTACTAACTCTGTTTCTTCTAAATGATTGGCTAATATAGTTAATCGGTCGGTTTCTTCTATGTAATTATTTGCTATTTTATTTTCGAAGTTCTCATAAATAAGAGCCATATCTTCCAATTTTGTTTTTAGGTATACATCTTGTGTTTTTTGGATTTCTTGTTTTAAATTTTCTATTGTTACCCCATGCTTTTTAAATTCTGTAATAGCATTTATACTTAATTCAATATTTTCATCTGATTTTCCTAAAAATTTTAATTCTGATTTATGTTGATTTAAAATAGAGTATATTAGCATTGCTTTGCCACATCCAGACAGATTGCTTTTTTGATTTCCTCCTATTTCACTTAGGACTCGATAAGCCATTCTGCTTAATGTAATAACTTCTGCATGAATAGCTGCTTTTTCCTGTACAGTTTCCATTAGCTTTTTTTCTGCCATAAAGGAAAATTGTTCTGGGGTAATCATAAAAATTTTCTTTTCGTGATGGATTAATTTTGCTATTTCTGAAAAACAATAGGTACTTTTTCCGCTTCCTGGTTTTCCGTAAATAATTCTTAGTCCCATTTCCTAACTTCCCCTTTCCTAATCTTGATTTTTTACCTTTTTGCTAAGCTTCTCGCCTCCAATAAAATAAGTATTGTTGTGCAAGACCCGCTAAATCTCCGAATTTTTCTTGTGCCATGGTTTCAATTTGTTTTTTACTGACTTTATTTTCGTTGTCTTGTTTTATATATAAATCATTCATAACTCTTCTTACCCATACATCAATGGGAAATACTTCTAATCTTTTTAAATCTGAAAATAGTAAAATACAATCTGCCACTTTCGGTCCTACTCCTGCTAGTTTTAATAACTCTTCTCTTACTTCTTGTGTATTTGAATTTGTTTTCATTTTTTCTAAATCTACTGTCTTGTCTAATACCATTTGTGTTGTTTGATATAAACGGACATCTCTGAAACCTAATCCCATTTTTCGATATTCTTCTACTGTTACATTTTTTAGTTGCTCTGGTGTTGGAAATGTATGATATTCCTTACCTTTATATACTATCTTATTTCCATACTTTTTAGAAATTCTTTCTATAATTCCTTTGATCCTTGGAATATTATTATTAGCAGATATAATAAAAGAAATAATCGTTTCCCAAAGTTCCTGATTTAAAATTCGAATTCCCTTTCCATGCTCAACACTAATTTTCATATGGTTATCCATTTTTGCTAGTTTTTCTTTTATTTTTTCGTAATCACGATTTAAATCAAAATAGTTTTCTACGGTCTGTTGGATCTCTTCTTCACAAATCCCTTGAAAGATAATTTCATCTTTTTGTTGTTTTATATTTAATACATTATTTCCAAATATTCCTGTATAACTTTCATCTTCTTGTTGGTTCCATCGAAAGCATTGTCCACATTCAAAAATGTCTTTTAATCGAAAAGAATCTATGCTTTTTAATTTATATTTTTGCTCTTTCATTTTAAATAACCTCTCTTTTCTTTATTCTATATTACCATAAATTTAGCAAAAAGAATAGACTAAATACCTATTCTTTTTCTTCTAAATTTTTTTAAATCCTAGCCCTACTACTTCCCTTGAATTTGTTATGATAATAAAACTCTTTTGGTCAATTCCTCTTGCTATCATTTTTATCCTTCCTACATCTTTTCTAGAAGCTGCACACATTAATACCAGTTTTTCTTGATTGGTATACATCCCTTTTCCGTACAGACCTGTTGCTCCTCTTTGTATTTTCTCCTCTATTTCTTTTGCGATTTCTTCTGTTTTATCTGAAATAATTAAAATTAATTTTGTAAAATATACCCCCTCAAAAACAATATCTATTATTTTTCCCATTAAATAGATTGCAATAGCAGAATACAAACCAATTTCTATTTCTTTAAAAAATATCACATTGAAAATAATAATTACAATATCAATTATAGTAATAATATTACTGGTTCTTATGGTTGGTTTATATTTTTTTGCTACATAACTAACTAAATCACTTCCCCCTGTTGAAGAGTGTGCTTTTAGTAAAATAGCCGTTCCGAATCCTATGATAATGCCTCCATAAACACAAGCTAAAAATCTGTCTTGTGTAAGTGGTTTTACTTTATCTAACAAATCAATAAAAATAGATAATGAAATTGTTCCTACTAGAGATTTCAAGAAAAAGCTTTTTCCCACTTTATAAAGAGAAATGATAAATAATGGTATATTAATTAACAATATCATGGTTCCCATTGGTATACGAAATAAGTAATACGTAATGGTTGCAATTCCAGATATTCCTCCTGATGATAACTGGTTTGGTAATAGAAATAGTGACACTCCAACTGCTATTATAAAAGAACCTAAAATAGTTCCCCCTATTTCTATCATTCTTTTCTTTTGATTCAATTTTTTCTCCCTATTCATAAAATCACCTTTTTCTTAGTATTTGTAAACGACTGGTAATTTATGCAAAAAAGTCAAGATAATTTTTCTGATTTATCTTGACTTTTTTATTAATTGGTATAGGTTTTTGTGATTTTTATTTTTGATTTTCCTTGTTTTATATTTTCATCTTGTTTTAAAATCAAATTCACATCATAGGTTTCTTTTAATTTGATTACATTTTCTTTTTTGTGACCAATGACATGATTCGCATCGATTGGGTTAACGGTTACTTCTACTTCTTTTACTTTCATATTTAATTTCTTTATCTTGGCTACAATTGCATCATACCACATTGCTGATTCTACTAATTGTCTAAACGCTTCGTGATAGGGTCCTGCTACCACTTCACTTTTTTTGCTTTCTGGATTGGATATTTCTTCTGTACTTTGAAGTCCAACTCTAATAATATCAATATTTTTGTCAGCAAATATTCTTACTATTTCCTTGCATACTTCAACTGCTTGTACAACCGATAATGGTTCATATGTTCCTTCTTTATATTCTTTTTCTAGTTTTGTATTTTTTACTACTAAAACAGGATAAATCCTTACCATTTTTGGCTTTAATTTAACAAGTGCTTTTGCCGTGTTTATCTCATCTATTCTTGTACTTTCTGGTAATCCTACCATCATTTGATGTCCTAATTTAAATCCATTCCATCTTATCATTTTAGAAGCTTTTTTTACCTCTTTAAAAGTATGCCCTCGATGGGCTCTTTTTAAGATATAATCATTAGCTGATTGCACTCCTAATTCAATGGTCTTTACTTTATATTTTTTTAGTCTTTTTAAAACTTCTTTATCAATGCTGTCTGGTCTTGTTGAAATTCTTATGCTTTCTACTTGCCCATTTTTTACATATTCATAAGCTACTTGTAATAATTCTTCTTGCCTTTTTGGCTCAATTGCTGTAAAGCTTCCTCCGAAAAATGCAATTTCTATTTTTGCTTCTTCTTTTTTTATACTTTTTAGGTAATCATCTATTATTTTTTTTGTTTCTTCTTTTGTCATATTCTTTTTTTGTCCACTAATGGATTTTTGGTTACAAAAAATACAGTCGTTTGGGCATCCTAAGTGTGGTACAAATATCGGTATTATATATTGTTTTTTCATAGATTTACCTCTTTTCTACTTTAAATTTTTTAATGCTTTTTTTGCCGCTTGCATTTGTGCTTCTTTTTTGCTTTTCCCTTTTCCTTTTGCCAGTATCTTTCCATTGCATATTACTTCTGCTTCAAAAGTCTTATCATGATCTGGACCAATCTCTTTTAAAATTTTATATTCGATTTTTACTTCTCCATTTATTTGAAGCTTTTCTTGCAGTACTGTTTTATAATCTTTATCTCCTACATGTTTGGTTGCCATCTCTATTTCTTTTTCTAGATTTTTTATAATAAACTTGTTTGTCTGTTCGATTCCACCGTCTAAATAAATGGCTGCTATGACTGCTTCTACACTATCTGCTAAAATAGCTGGTCTTTGGCTACCACCTGTTTTTTGTTCCGATTTTCCTAAGTATAAGAAATCACTAAAATTATGCAATTTTGCTATTTTATATAAACTTTTTTCACATACCACGGTTGCTCTAACTTTAGTCATTTCTCCTTCTTTTAATTTTGGATATTTACCATAAATGTATTTACTTGATATAAATTCTAAAATGCTATCCCCTAAAAACTCTAATTTCTCGTTGCTTTCTACTTTATTTTCATAGGCATAAGATGTATGTGTTAGCGCTGTTTTTAAAAGGTCTTTGTTGCAAAAGGTATATCCAATACTTTTTTCCACTTTTTCTAATTCCATTTTTTCCTCCTATTTTTCTCCTATTATTATATACTATTTTACAAAATTTGCAAGTGATTCCAATACTATCTTTATGTTTTTCATCAAAATTTATGGACAGAATTCATTTGTTATTATATAATGAATTTGTATTAATTTATCAAAAAAAGGAGAATAAAGCTATGTTAAATGCAAAAGATTCTTATCCTCATGAAAATAAAAATTTGTCTGATGTATTTAAAGAATTACAAGAAATTAGAAATAATCCTAATGCACAGCAAGCCTATGCTGAACAAATGAAACATGCTAAAAAATCCAAAGCAAAGAAAAATTTTAATCTTTTTGCTTCTATTCCCAATTCACAAAATCGAAATAAACGCAAAACAACAGATTTAAAGTTATCACACATTATAACTGGATGTAGTATTTTAATCGTTTCAATGGCTTTATTTTTTCCAAAAGATATGCCTTTTAAAGAAAGTTATGCAAAAGTGGATACTTTAGATAACCAATCTGAGTATGAACTAAATAGACATAGTTTAAATATGCAAAGTATCATTTCTGAAAATACAGATATGGATCGTGTAAAAGAACAAGCCGTAGAAGAACGTGAAGTAGAATTCGAAACAACCTATCATAATACTCCTACTTTACCAAAAGGAGAAGAAGTTATTCTGCAAGAAGGATTGTTAGGGAAAGATAAGGTAACTGCTGTTAAAACTTATGAAAATGGAAACTTGGTAGAAGAAATTATATTAGCCAAAGAAAAGCTAGAAGAACCTACTCCAAAAATCATTAACCTTGGTACTTCTGAATTTTTAGCAAAGCATAAAGTACATATTGGAGATATCCTTTATTTTGTAAATGATGCCAAATTAAAAGAATCTTCAGATACTACTTCTTCTGACATAGCTGAAATCAAAAAAAGTATTGATGTAAAATTACTAGAGTTACCAAGTGAAGAATGGTGTAAAGTTTCTTTTGATGGTATAGAAGGATATATTAAAACTTCTAATTTAACTTCTTCTTATACAACACCAAACATTGTAGAAAAAAATAGAATTCAAAGAATTTTATTAAAAATTAATATTAGTATGGAATTAAATAAAGTAAGTGGACTTACTTTAAATGATTATAAAAAGATATTTACTAATTTACCAAATGATACCCATAAAATATTCCAAGACAATTATCAAGTTTTTTACAATATGGAGAAAAAATATAATCTAAATGGTATTTTTTTAGCTTCCATGGCAATTCACGAAAGTGGATGGGGAACTTCACAAATTGCACAAGATAAAAAGAACTTATTTGGTTATGGTTCTTATGATAGTACCCCTTATGAATCTTCTTTTGAATTTGCAAATTATGCAGAAGGAATTGAAACTGTTGCAAAATCTTTAGTTAAATATTATTTAAATCCATCTGGAACTAAGATTTATGATGGTGAAATAGCAGCTGGTTGGTATTACAATGGTCCTACTGTTGCTGGTGTAAATACTCGATATGCAAGTGACCCAAATTGGCATACAAAAGTATTCAATTATATGGAATTTTTGTATCATAGACTTTAATACTATTTTTGTAGAAAGGATTTGAAATGAAGAAAATAAATTTTAAAATAAAAAATGTAAAACTTGCTTTTGCAATCCTAATCATTTTAGCTTTTGTTTTATTTTTACTTTACTATCATTTTATATTTTCTCCTACTTTGACAAAAAGTAAGTTTGCGAATCAGATGATAGAAATCTCAGATGAAAATGAAACACCTGTTTTTAGTATACAAAAAATTCTATTATACAGTAGTGCAAATGCCATTGACCATTCAGAGAATCAATCTTTAAAAGATTTAAGTATTTGTCAATATTCTGATTTATCAATTTATCTGGATAATAGTCAATCTAGTTCTGAGTTGACAGATGAAAATACCATAAAAGAACTCTATATTGATAATATTGTTATGACATCTCCACTTGACAAAGGGTCTAAAATGTTGAACTATAAAAATCCCTTCCATTTTGGAAAATATAAAGAAATAGAATACCCTATCCATAACAGAATCGATTTTAAAATTATTAGTACGAATCCAGAAAACGAAAATAATAATTATGATGAGCCAACTTTTTATACAGATTGCTCTAATCCAATTACTTTAGGCTATTTGAATAAAGATATTTTAACCAATTATTCTGTTTCAGAGGATGTGAAAACGGTTTCTTTTAATGGTAAAGTTTTAAAAGAAGCTAACATTAATTTAGATGATATTAGTTATACTTTAAACTTCACCATTCATATTGTAAATCATTTAAATCAAAAGTTTGCTTACAATATGAAACTTGATGTTCCTTTAGGAGAAGATCTTGGTACCAATGGATACTCTTATAAAGGAAAAACTACTTCTGGCAATGAGTATCGATTCTTTAAAGAGGTAAATTAAATGGTGCACCACAAATGCTAAGATAAATGCTAAGATTGTGGTGCTTTTATAGTATACTATATCTTAACTGTTTTTACTTTAATAGTTTGTTGACTACTACAATTCTCATTTTGTCATATATTTTACTAAATGTCTTTTTAAATATTTTAATAATAATTTTTTCTTTCCAATTTAATTCTTTTTTCACTTCTTTTAATACTTTATTTTTCATAACATACTCTCCTTTTCTTTTGAATACGTATTCTTTTTTGATATCGATACCATTCTACAATATTCGACATATAAAATGTCAGTGTACACTATTTATTTTTTTATATTTCAGGAAAGATGCATTTTTGATACTAAGAAAAAGAACTAACTTATTTTCGTTAGTTCTTCATCTAAATTTTTTAAATTCATATAGGAATAAAACATAACAGCTATCATATCTAGTACATTAATTACTTCATGCCTAGTTTTTAAATTGCTTTCTTCTATAATTTTATCTTGGCTTTTTTTGTCTTGAAACTTTAGTTTATAAATTTCGAAAAAATTAACCTTATATTTATCTTTATATTTATTACTAATTTCTTTTAGCATTTGTTCAAATTCTTTTACTTCTATGCTTTCTTTATGATTTTCTATATATTTTTCTATGTATATGTACTTTTTCTCTTTTCCTCTATTAAAATGTTCAAAAGTATCTCTGATATCTCCTTTTTCTGTTAGCATATTAGCTGCAACAACTGTTATAACTAATGAAATTGTAAAATTAATCTTCGCTACTATAAATAGAAAACCAAAAATTATGAGTGTGAAAGCAATACATTTAACTAATGATTTATAATGACATGGTTTTTCTGCATTTTTTCTAACTAGCATAAAGGTAACCATAATAAATAATATTTGATCATAGTCTAATTGAATCAAATAATACCCTATTATAAAAATTAGAATTCCTTCTATTATACTAAATAAATAACTTGGTAATTCATATAAAAAACGTTTCATTTTCTACTCCCCATCTTCTGTATCACAAAACCAAAACATACTGTTAATTGGTGGCCATTCATTTCTGATTTGCATTTTCCATTCCTCCTTTCACATAATAAGTAATAAATGATTATATATTGCCATAATGGCAAGACATAAACTAATAATACTAAGATTTCTTATTGTTATACTTTTTAAACTTCTATTTTCATTGCTATTTCTATCCCAAAGTTCACGATATCTTCTATAAATTTTGCTTATTTTTTTAGAAAATAGTAATGGTAATAAAATGAGAATTTTATCTAGTGCTAATGCCAAATAATAATATTCCATATAATTACCAAAAATTTTGAAACTGATATAAGAACTTGTCAAAATATGTATTTCTGCTAATGTGATAATTACAATATCAATTAATTCTATGTCATCTCGATAAATTCCTTTTAATATGGCATAAATTAGTCCGATTGAAAATGAATAATATAGTAAATCATATCTTTTTATCGTAAAGCATACTAGATAAGCGAAGAAAATTAAAATAAAAGTAGTTCTTCTTTTTTCTTTCTTAGCTTTTGTTTGCGTGATAAAAAATGTTAAAAAGAATACATCTGGAATCACACCTAAAATAACACTTATCATAAAATTTAACATCTTTTTTCTCCTTTGTTTGTTCTATTTCATTCTATTCACTATTTTTAAGTTTAGAACCCCATTTAATATATTCAAATTAATGTAAAATATTTACATCCAAAATATGTAAAATTTGCTTGACACAAGCGTTTAAGGTGTGTATAATATAAATAGCATATGCTTATTGCGTATGTCTAACAGAGAGAAAAGATAGTCGGTCGCCAAATCGGTTCTATCTTTCCTCTTTTTTTATATTATACAAAAAGTTTTTTAAATTGTACAGTAAAATAGTAAAAAATTTGAAAAAAACAAGGCTATTTTGTCGAATTTTCTCCTTTTAATCCTACTATTTCTTTTACTTCTTTTATTACTTGCACAATATCTTCTTATTTTAATTTCTTCCTTTTTGTTAAGAAATTTAGTATTTTGTGCACAATATTTTGTGCTTAACTATATCTTATCTTTTTCTTGTTTTTTTGTCAAGTGTTTTTTTATGATTATTTTTTCTTGCCTTTTTGTACATTTTGTTGTACAATTTTCTAGAAAAGGAGCTTTCATATGTTTATTGGAGAAATTATAAAACAATATAGAATTACAAATCATATTTCACAACGTGCTTTCGCAGCAAGGACTTCCTTAAGTCCTTCTTATATTAATACCCTTGAAAAAATTTACAACCCTAAGACAAAAAAACCCTATTCTATTACGACTGATGTTGCAAAAGAAATTTCAAATGCATTGTTCATTCCTATGGAACAGTTACTTGCTATGTTAGATGATACACAAGAATCTAATTATTTTGAATTTAAAGTTCAAGATGATAGTATGTCTCCTGTTCTGATAGAGGAAGACATTGTCATTGTAAAAAAACAGTCTAATTTTGAAAATGGTGATATTGTAGTTTTTATGATAAACGAAAAAGATATCGTAATAAGAAAAGTAAAAAAGACTGAAAACAGTATTTTATTTCAGCCTTTAAACTCAGATTATGAACCTCTTATTTTTATTCAGGATGAATTTAAATCTCTTCCTGTTGTGCTTGGAATCGTAAAACACTTAAAAAGAGACTTTTGAATCCATTATTATCGCAACAAAAAATCCCTATCCTTTTTAGATAGGGACTTTGTTAATGCTATACCTTATTATTGAAAAGATCCTAGCCTTTGCTAAATTGATTGATTACTCTAGTGTACTTACTAGGATTCTTCCATCTGTATTATATAAATTTATTTCCTCTGCCCTGTAAGTCTTTACTCTATATTCCTTTTTATGGTCAAAGCAGACGGTAATACTTTTGGTATAAACTTTATTTTTAATATCCTTTTCTTCTATTATTAAACTAGCCTTATATTCATTTAATACCTCAAATAAAGTCATGTAGCCTATTCCACTTCCTCCTTCTTTAGCATGCGTAGTAGATGGCTTTAATCCTAAATGAATTAATGTTTCTATTTCAAAATTGATACCACTATCTTGTATACAAAAACTATAATAACCATCCATTTGTCCTAATATTACTAGAATATTTCTATTTATGTCTGTATCCTTATTCGCATTAATTGAAATAATAGCATTTGTTATCAAATCTCCAATTATCATTTCTAATTTACTTTGATTCACTATATTTTGAATCATATAATTTATACTTGGTTTAATTTTTAGATGAAACTTAATATTATTTTCTTTTGTTTTTTGTAACATATATTGAAACATTTCATCTATGCCATGAATGTTGGTAAGTGGTAATATTGGATTCTCTGTTAAATTTGCCTGAATATCGTTTAAAAATTCTTTTGACAATGTTTTACTTTTTTCTAGTAAGGGATGAATTTCTTCTCCCAATTCCATATTAAATTTTGTTAAACTTAATTCAAAAGCCTCTAATTTACGACTAATCTTGTGTACTGCTCTTGCTGAAATAAAAGCCTCATTCTTGACCTTTTCTAATTCTTTCTCTTTTTTTATTATAATATTTTCTAATTCTGTTATATATTTCTTATCCATTTTCTGAATATGATTTGTAACAATGTTATTTTGTATCCATACACCTATTATTATTCCAACGAGTAGTAAAACAGAAAATACATAGGAATAAACAGATAAGTTATTTTTGGCATATATCGCTCCTAATATAGTATAAATAAGAATTATAATAACATTAACTAGAACTACCATAAAATCAATATATTTATTATGTCTTTTATCTTGTAAAAAAGAAATACCATTTTTAAGCCTTCTAATTCTACAAAATAATAAAGTAAATATGAATTGAAATAATGCTGTTACTATAAATATCATATGATTTTCATAGGTAATATTCGGAATAAATAATTTTAATATAATTCCACTTAAAAGCAAGGATATATAATAAAAAATATAGGCAATCGCTGCAGATAGGCAGAAAATGATTATGCAATCATTCACTTTGTTTTTTGTAAAATATGTTTGTATAATTCCAAACAATATCATGATAAAAAATGAATCTATAATAGCTGGAATAAAAGCTCTTATTAAATTATGCAATATAGAAATGACAATGGCTAACATAAAAACAATTATTTTTATGTTAGTCGATTTTTTATCATTTACTATTTTGTTAAACACAAATAAACTACACAAATAGATAGCCGACATTTTTATGATTCCATTCATCATATCTGTATCAAACAATAGCAACCCCTCCCCTTTTCTATATTGCTATTATATAGTATTACAGATAAATAGACAATGCTCATGTTCCAAAAATAGTAATATATACCTTTAATTTTTTCTAGAAATTCAAAAACCTTACATTTTATTAAAAAGTTATTGTAATTGTTTGTTAATTTTATCTACATAATAGAATAATAGCTCAGTAGGTAAGGGAACCCCTCTTTCATAGCTATATTTTTGTGTATAGTTCGTTTCTATTTCTTCTATTGGAGATGTTCTCCAAGCCCTATATATGGCTGTCTGAATTGTACGACAAATTGAACTATTGGCTCTTTTATATTTATTCGACAAATAATTATATACTGTTTCTGGATTGTTTCCTTCTTGTAACAAATACATTAAAGCATCATGGATAAGAATTCTACCTTTTAGTCTGTTACTTATTCCTATTAAATCTAATTCTGTATTTATCATATCTGACAATGTTTTCATTCTGTCAGTTATGATTTCTTCTCTTTCAACATTTTGTAAATCATCTGGTTTTACTTTATTGAGTGCTGGTTTCAAAGCTAAGATATTTTCAATTACCATTTCTACAGAATAATCCGCTTTATTTTTATAAAATATCATATCTGCACCAAGTTGATGTAATCTTTCATAGATTACATCAGAACGTATTTTAGTCGTAATTACTATAATTGGTTTTACTTTTAGCACTAATGTTTTTAATTTTTCTAAAAATGTGATTCCATTGCCTATAGAGTTTTCATTATTTAATTCTATGTCTACTATTAGCGATTGTGGCTGATGTGTTTTAACATATTGTAACGCAATTACCTCAGAATCTGTAGTAGCAATAATATGGACATCCTTTCTATCTTTTATATAATTTCTAAATTTGATACAGTCATTCTTATCATCTTCTAATATCAATACTGACATATGTTTATCCATACTTCTATCTTCCTCCTTCTTCCAATATTTGTTAAATTATAACATAAAGATTCCTGAATTACTATCTTTTTCACTTTTGATTTCTATATTTTTCAATCTTTAATTTGAATATTAATCCTAAAACTTTAAATATGATTGCTTTAAATATGGTATTTATGGAGGTTAAAAATGGAAGAAAAAATAATGAATAAGGATAGGTTACAAAAAATTGGTAAAAGGATTGAAAAAATAAGAGGAAATCGTTCAAAAAGAAGTTTTGGTAAGCAACTCGGTATGTCTGGACAATATTTAGCCAGTATAGAAAAAGGAACAAATTGTTTATCAACGGAAAAGCTTGTAACACTTTGTGAAACTGAAAATATATCAGCTAACTATGTGTTATTTGGAAAAGATATCGTAAATGAAGATTTAAAACACTTAATTTCAAATCTTATCCCAAGCGGATTATCAGAAGCTTTTGATGTTATCGAAAAAGTAACTGACGTTATAAAAAGCTTAAACGATTAGACAATAAATTACATGCTTTTGTTTTTACTAATGACTCGATAGCAAAAATAAAACAAAATCATTATCTATAGTTTACAAAGTAAGCTATAAATAATGACTTTGTTCCATCTATTAACTTTTATAATTCTTCGACATTTATTCTTTGATTCGTATTATATAAATTTATTTCCTTTGCTCTATGAGTCTTTATTCTATATTCATTTTTGTGATCAAAGCAAATTTTAATACTTTTGGTATAAACTTTATTCTTTGGATTTCTTTCTTCTATTATTAAACTAGCCTTATACTCATTTAATACTTCAAATATCGTCATGTATCCTATCCCATTGCCACCATTTTGAGAATGAGTACTGGTTGGCTTTAAGCCTAAATTAAGTAATGTTTCTATCTCAAAATTGATACCACTATCTTGTACACACAAACTATAATAATTATCTGTTCGTCCTAATATTACTAAAATATTCCTATTCGCATCTGCAGCTTTGTTTTCATTAATTGACATAATGGCATTTGTTATCAAATCTCCCACTAGCATTTCTAATTTACTTTGATTTACTATTTTATCAACCATATAATTGATACTTGGTTTGATTTTTAGATTAAAATCAATATCCTTCTCTTTTGCTTTCTGTGACATATATTGAAACATTTCATCTATTCCAAAAATATTAGTAAGTGGTAATATCTGATTGGATACTTCATTTCTTTGAATGTCCTTTAAAAATTCTTTTGATAATACTTTACTCTTTTCCATGAAAGGAAAAATCTCCCCTCCAAATTCAGTATTCAGATTTGTTAAACTTAATTCAAAAGCTGATAATTTATTACTAATTTTGTGTACTGCTCTTGCTGAGTTAAAAGCCTCATACTTAATCTTATCTAACTCTTTTTCTTTTTCCTCAAGAACATTTTCTAATTCAGCTATATACTTTTTGTCCATTTTTTTAATATGATTTGCAATAATATTTTTTTGTATCCAGACACCTATTATCATCCCAAGAAGTACTAAAGTAAAAAATATATATGGATAAACAGATGAATTATTGGTAGCATATGACATTCCAAATATAATATAAATCAGAATTACAGTTGCACTAATAAGTATTACCATTAAATCAATGTACTTATTTTGTAGGTTATATTGAAGAAAAGAAATACCATTCTTAAATCTTTTCATTCTAATAAACAAGAAAGTCATTAGTAATTGAAATACTGTTGTTAGTATAAATATGATATGATTTTCATAGGTAATACTTGGATTGAATACTTTTAATATAATTCCACTTAAAAATAGAGAAATGTAATAAAAAATATAAGTAATAGCTATAGAAATACAAAAGATGACAATACAATAATTTATTTTGTTCTTTGTAAAATAGGCTAGTATTACTGAAAATACTATGACTACAAAAAACAGGTCAATGATAACTGGAATAAAAATTTTAGCTACATTATATAAGATAGAGATGATCATTGATAGAATTACAGTTATTATTCTTTTACTGTTTGAACTTTTATCATTGATTATTTTGCTAAATACTAAGAAACTACATACATAGATAGCTGACATTTTTATGATTCCATTTATCTTATCTACATCCAACAATAGCAACACCTCCATTTTTTTAGATATTGCTATTATACAATATGGTACACAAATAAGCAAGGCACATATTCCAAAAATGGTAATATGTACCTTTAGTTATTTAGCAGTATGAACCATAACCTAAAAGTCCCATTAACCAGTTCCACATAATAATCACTTCCTTATTTTTTAAATTAGTACCTATGTACTAACTAAAAAATATCATTAGTAACCAATTTTTTATTTAATTGCAAAATAAAAATACCTTTAAAATTTTATCAAAAATTTCAAAAGTATTACATTTAATTAAAAAAGATTAAAAATCATTGTAACTGTTTACTAATTTTTTCTTCATAATAAAATAATAATTCAGTTGGAATAGGGACACCTCTTTCATGGCTATATTTTTGTGTATAATGAGTTTCTATATCTTCTATTGCTGCTGTTCTCCAAGCATTATATATGGCAGTTTGTATGGTTCTGCAAATTGAACTATTGGCTCTTTTATATTTATTTGATAAATAATTATATACCGTTTCTCTACGATTCTCTCCTTGTAAAAGATATATTAAACCATCAAATATAAGTTTTCTTCCTTTTAATCTTCTACTGATTCCTATTAGGTCCAATTCTGTGTTTATCATGTCTGATAATCTTTCCATACTGTTGGCTGCAATTTCTTCTTTTCCATCACCTTGTAAATCTTCTAATTTCACTTTATCTATTGCAGGTCTCAATGCTAAAATATTTTCAATTACCATTTCTACACAATAGTCAGCTTTACTTTTATAAAATACTACATCTGCACCAAGTTGATGTAATCTCTTATAGGTTAAATCAGAGCATATTTTAGTGGTAACTATTATAATCGGCCTCACTTTTAAAATTAATGTTTTCAATTTTTCTAAAAATGTGATTCCACTTCCTATTGAACTTTCATGATTTAATTCTATATCTACTATTATTGCTTGTGGTTGATATGTTTTAACATATTGTAGTGCAACTAGTTCAGAATCTGTATTAGCAATAATGCGAATATCATTCCTGTCTTTTATATAATTTCTAAATTTAGCACAATCGTTCTCATCATCTTCTAATATTAATAAAGATATAGGTTTGTCCATACTTAAATACCTCTTTTTTTCCTAATATTTGTTAAATTATAACACAAAAATTTACGAATTTCTATATTTTTCAATCTTCAATTTAAATATTAATGACAAAAATTTAAATATGATTACTTTAGATATTATGATTTATGGGGGAAGTTAAATGGAAAAGAAAATAATGAATAAGAAAAGATTAGAAAAAATTGGTCAAAGAATCGAAAAGATAAGAGGTAATCGATCCAAAAGAAGCTTTGGTAAACAAATAGGAATATCAGGGCAATATTTAGCTAGTATAGAAAAAGGTGAAAATTGTTTATCAACTGAAAAACTTATATCACTTTGTGAAAATGAAAATATTTCAGCTGATTATATCTTATTTGGAGAAGATATTGTAAACGAATCTTTAAAAGACTCGATTTCAGAACTCATTCCTAATCAATTATCAGATGCTTTTGGTGTTATGGAAAAAGTAATAGACGTTATTAAGAATCTAGACTATTAACCTATGCATTACATTTTTTGTAAATTTTTGTAACATACACTTGACATTTTTTCCTTTTTTTAGTAATATACAGTTACAGTCTGTAAAAAATTGTAAAAAGAAAGGAGTCATATTATGAAGTCTACAGGAATAGTGAGAGAAGTTGATGATTTAGGTAGAATCGTTATCCCTAAAGAAATTAGAAAAACATTTATTATCAATAAAAAGGATCGCATGGAATGCTGGGTAAATGGTACAGATATAATTTTTAGAAAGTATGAGCCTCATTGCAGTTTTTGTGGTAATTCAAAAGAACTAGAAGAGTTTGATGGAAAACGTATTTGCTCAAAATGTATTCAAAAAATTGCTACTCTTCAAAGTGTAACTCATAATTAGAGTAACGTAATATAGTATAATAATAGGATATAAAAAACGTAGCATAATATGATGTAAAAAATGTAGAATAATAGGATGTAATATATGGTAAAATTTAAAATCATTGTCTTTTGATAATGATTTTTAGTTATAAAAGGAGTAGATGTAAATAATGAGTTCAAATAGTGAAAAAGAAAGCTTAACTATGTGTCCAGATTGTAATCGTACAGATACAACACTTTATTTTGAACAAAGGACAACTTTTAAGTATTATACTGTTAATGAAAAGTGCGAGAAAACAGATAAAGAAGTTAAGCAACGAAAAGGTAAAATCCCACTTGAAATACCTTTGCGAACAGGATTAGAATGTCAAAATTGTGGATACTTTGAATATGATGATGAATAAGTTTTATTGTTAAAATAATATAAATAGAGCTCTCTTAAATAATGAAGCAAACCCTAATTATTAGACAAAAAAGTTTAATAAGGAGGGTTCATTTTTATGGCAAAATATTTAAATGATTTAAAATTAAAAGTGGTTCAATATTATTCTAGTAATTACATTCGTTTTAAAGTTGTTTCTTTTCATTCTATTTCGGCATCCTAATTTTTACAAACATTTATAAATTCTTTAAAAATCCTATTCATTTTTTCATCCTTTGTATATAAGCTTTCTGGATGAAACCTAACACCTATATAAAACTTTTTATTTTTAGATTCAATCACATCTGGGTAACCATCCCCACAAAATGCTACCTTATCGAGCATTGGGCAATCATTTATTGCTCTTTTATGTCTGGAATTTACCATTATTTCAGTTTCCTTAACTATTTTATAAAATTCTGAATTTTTATCTATTTGGATTTTATGTACATATTCATCAAATGGTTTGTCATGTTTATCTAGATTAGGAATTTTATAAGTTGTTCCTCCAAGAGCTCTAGCAATATTATTTTGACCTGCACATATTCCTAATATAGGTATATCATTGTCATAACAATATTTTGAAATTATGATTTCATAATTGTCTGTTTCAAGACCTCCTTGTAGTATAATTCCATTGCATATTTTAATTTGAGCAATTAAATTTTCTTTTTCTTCTATTGATAAATTCTCTTTCCACTCATCTCCACAACGGTTAATATTTGGTTCCGTAGGTAATATTCCAATTGCTATACCTCCATTGTCAAATATAGCTTGTTTTACTTCATCTCTTACAAATGTGTCTGTTCTATTTGATTTATAGGTAGCATAGTGTTTTGATACAATGCCAATAATAGGTTTATTCATACTATTTTCTCCATTTCTTTTTTAATATTTATATAATAGCACAATCGTTAACCTTTTTCAATATAAAATGGTTAGTCGTAACGAAACATATATGTAACTAATATGTGTAACCGTAGCTTTTGTTTTATCTAATTTTTCTAATAATATTAACCAATTCAATTATCCTCGTTTTATAAAAATAAACATAATTATTAGTATTTTTTAATAAGCTAATTTTTATAACATTTCGTCTAGATTTTTAATTTTTCAATGACTGAAACACTTGAAAACGCTGCATTTTTATTTTTAATATAAAAGCATTTAAAAAGCGAGAAAACATTGATGTTTCAACACTTTCTCGTTTTTTCTTAGAGGAGACAGTCTTTTACATTATCTACTCCAAACATATGCAAATACTATATTTTATAAAATAAAAATAATCTTTTTTATACATTTGACTTTAATTTTATATAATATAGTATAACACATTGTAATTTTTTTACAAAATCATATTTGACATTTATTAAAATTCTGTTTATAATAGAGATAGAAAATGAGGACACAGATAATGTTGTGTTACCCAATATAATTGAATTACACCACTAGCTCTGCGAAAGCGTATGTGGTGTATTTTTTATTGTTCCTTATTAGATAGTATTATGTATATAACACTTAATAAGGCAACGTTTATTGTTATTGAAATCATAAATCCTATTATTAAGAACATTAAAAACTCTAACATATAAACACCACCTCCAATCTCCCAACTAAAGTTGAGGACTAAAGGTAACACCAACATCTACTTTTATCTCATTTCTATCTTTATTTACAATACAATATATTTTTATAGAATACAAGCGAACAAATTAAATTTATACAATTATTTAAGTTTTTCTACATAAATACAAATATTTGTGAAATAAAGCTTTATAATATTTTTTCACGGTAAAATGTGTTGTTTTATTTATTCCTTATTAGTCCAAATTATGTTTTATGGATAATTTTTATAACATATTAAGATTCTGCAACTTTAATTTTATATCAATACTTTCGACATCTATTTTAATTATTGATATTTACTATAAAGAAAAAATTTCAATTAGAATATTACAAGAAATATATATACAAAAAAGAAGAAATTAATATAAAGATGAGTAGCCACAGGACAATGTGTATTATCAATTTAATTGAGAATATACCACCTCTAATCTATCAGCTAAAGTTAAGAACAAAAGATAACACTAATGTTTACTCTTACCACACCTCTATTGTCATTCAATATTCAATATATTTCTATAAATATCAAGTGGACAAAACCAATTTTAATAATAAATCAATAATAAAGTAAATAACAGTATAAATAAAATTTTGTCACATTTTTATACATATGTATTAGTCTTTTTGTTTATTTTTGTCACATCTAAATTAATTTATTTTATATAATTTTTTTGATTTATAATTAATTATAAAAAAGAACATTTATTTGCAATAAGTATTGAAAGACATTATTTTATATGATAAAATAACTAGTATAAAATTATGATAAATTTGATGAGATATAAAATAGTAAAAAAAAAATATATTTGAAATTTTAGAAAATAAATGGGATAGTGTCGAAGAAATAAAAAGAATTTATAAATTATTAAATAAAAAGTCTATTAGTAACCATTATAGTAGACATATGACTCCTATAGCTGTTGTAAATGAATATTGTTTCCATAATTGGAGTAATCGACATACTTATTTAAATCTTGAAGATATGGCAGAATCATTAAATATAGAAGTATATTATTCTCATATTCCAAGTAATCTGTCTACTATTATGATATTGAAATATCTGGAATTTGCAAGCAATATTGTAATGCTTTGCGATACTAAAATATTTGAAGAAGTCTCAAATTTTGATTATTATACAGATGATACAATTCTTGATGAAAATATGGAAATTGCTTTAGAGCATTTAAATTTCTCTAAATATGAAATTAATTATGAAGGTATGAAAAGCAATATTAAAGTTCTAAATAGCAAATTAGATGATGACATTGGATTTATGTTAAACAATATAAATATTAGACACAACAATAAAAGTGGAAAAAGTAAAAAAGAATATGTATCTAAAATGAGAAAAGATACAATGGAGAAATGGTATGATGAGACATATCAAATGTTACTATTAGCATTTTTTTTAATGAACAACCTAATAGAAGTAAAAAGATAAGTCACTTAAAAGAAAAACTTAAATAATAAAAAAGGAAGGTAAATTATATGCAAGATTTAACAAAAGGCGATTTAATTATATATGAAGATGAAAACGATAAAATAGAAATTGAAGCTTTTTTATATGATGAAACAATTTGGTTACCTCTTAATAAAATTGCAGAATTGTTTGAAAAGGATAAATCAGTTATTTCAAGACATATTTCAAATATTTTTGAAGAACAAGAATTAACTACAGATTCAACTGTTGCAAATTTTGCAACAGTTCAAATCGAAGGTAGTCGTAAGGTTAATAGAAATATTGATTATTATAATCTAGATATGATAATAGCTGTTCGGATACAGGACAAATTCAAAAAAAGCAACAAAATTTAGACAATGGGCAACAGAAGTTTTAAAATCATATATCATAAAAGGATATAGTATAAACAAACAAAAATTAAAGAATCCTAATAAATTTGGTAAAGACTACTTTGATGAGTTGCTAGAAATTATCAAAGAAATTAGAACGAGCGAAAGAAGATTTTATCAAAAAGTAACTGATATTTTTGCAGAATGTAGTATTGATTATAATAAAAATTCTGAAATTGCAAATAATTTTTATGCAACCATTCAAAATAAATTTCATTATGCCATTACAAATGAAACAGCAGCAGAAATAATTTATCATAGAGCAAATAGTAAAAAAGAACATATGGGATTGACTTCTTGGAAACATTCTCCTAATGGAAAGATTCTTAAAAGCGATGTTAGTATTGCAAAAAACTATTTAACAAATAAAGAACTAGATTTCTTACAAGATATTGTTAATATGTATTTGGATATAGCTGAAAACCGTGCTAAAAGGCAAATACCTATGAAAATGAAAGATTGGGTAGAAGAATTAGATACAATGCTAAAAACAAATAGATATGAAATTTTAGATAATAAAGGAAACATATCATCTGAACAGGCAAAACAATTTGCAGAAAATGAATTTGAAAAATTTAGAATTGAGCAAGATAAAAAATACATTTCTGATTTTGATAAAATCATTAATGAGTGTAAAAAAAGTAAATAAAATTTTGTCACATTTTTATACATATGTATTAGTCTTTTTGTTCATTTTTGTCACATACAAAATCATTTTTTACTTTTTCAATCTCTGAAATTCTTGAAAATACTACATTCTTATTTTCAATATAAAAACATATAAAAAGCGAGAAAACATTGATATATCAACACTTTCTCGGTTTTTTTGGAGGCTATAGTCAAGTTGAGTATAGCTTATAACTCGCTTGTAGCCTACAATTTTATATTTGAAATCTTCATTTTAACCCATTTTTAACCCAATAATTTTAATTTTATATAATATAGTGTAATTTTGTATAACACGTAATCTATAAATCAATTATACCATTGCTTAATAAAAAAACAATAACTTTTCAAGAATCACATTTGACAAATGGAAACAAAAATGTTATTATATAGTTACATTAAAACAATGCACTTTGGTTCAGGATTGTGTCATTTGTTTGTTCGTAGTGTACCTGTAATACACTACTTTTTTTATGCCTAAAATAAAAAGCAGGAAAGCCCTGTAATTCTTTCCCACTTCGGCTATGTATGACACATTTAGCCTTCACTTTTTTTGTATTCTTCTAATTCTGATTGAAGTTCGTTGTTTTTATCTCTTTCAGCTAAAAGCATTTCAATCATTTTTAGAATAAGTTCAGGATTAGTCATCATATCTGCCCTCCTTTCCATCTTTTAGTAAAGACTACCTCTTGACAAGAAAGGTTGCTATTATATTACAATAATTTTCTACATTATTCAAGCAAACATCACAAATTTTTAAAGTTCTCTATTTATTAGCTTATTTAATTCTATTTCTACTTTTTTATAAAAAAACTTTTATTATAATTTCCTCCATTCATTATCAACTTCAAAATTTTGTATTCTCCAACAATTTTCAATTTTCATAAATTTAGAAACTTTTTCTTTATTGTTCTCATTAAAATATCTTAAACGTATTTCATCAAATATATTATTTTGAATCTCTTCCTTTTGAATAAAATATCCAAAATAGCAATATTGTTTTTGTATACTATGTTGAGGTATTACAAAAGAGTAAGAATTTTTTTCACTTCCAAATTCAATTTTTTCTTCTTTTGTTATTTTTCCTCCCTTACTATTTGATTTCTTAATAAAATTTATTTGATACATTTTATTTAGCTTTTTTCCATTTTTATACAAAAACAAAGATATATCTCGTATTACTTTTGTTGTATTAGTTGTATTCTGAAATTCAAAAACTAGAGGAATAGACAAATCAACAACAGAATCCTTTTCTGAAAATCCACCTTTCACATCTTTATCAATATCTACAAAAGTTTTTTTATAAAATATTAATACTTTTCCTTTTGTATCAATATATCTTTGTATTAGAAACATTGTTATACTTGACATTAATCCTATAATTCCACCAAGAGTTACACTCACAATTACTAATTGAAGTTCTTGTTCAAATTCCATTATTTTTCTCCTTTAATTACATTTGTATAAATATATCATAAACTAATATATTTATACAAGTCTATTATTTTAACCCATTTTTAACCCAATTTTAACCCATATAAAATTATTTTTTGCATTTTCAACTTCTAAAAACCTTGAAAATACTGCGTTTTTATTTTTAACATAAAAACAGATAAAAAAGCGAGAAAATATTGATATTTCAACATTTTCTCGGTTTTGCTTTGGAGGCGACATCCAGTTTAACATTCTTAAAAGTATAGTAATATCAATGCTTTCAAAGTATATGAAATGATTTTTAATGCAAATTTAATGTAACTAGGATAACTTATTAAAAATATCATATAGATTTTTGTAATTTTAGTAGCAATATTAAGAACGTTATTTCGTACATTTATTGTATAATTCATTTTAATATGCTACAATATATTTACTTTTAAAATACAGAAGTGAAATAATTGAAAGAAGAATATATTGTATATTGCGACGAATCAGCTAAAAAGGGAAAATATTTTGGAAATTTCTATGGTGGTGCTATAGTGAATTCGAAACAAATTAATGAGTTAAATACAATTTTAAATAAAAAGAAAGAAGAACTTAATTTATTTGGAGAAATAAAATGGTCTAAGGTTACTGAAAGTTATTTAGATAAATATATAGAAATTATAGATTTATTCTTTAAATATATAAAAACTAGTAATATAAAAATTAGAATTATGTTTAAGCCTGTTTGTTATATTGCTAATAATTTAACAGATAATCAAATAGATAATGAATACTATCTGCTTTATTACCAATTTGTAAAATGGGCTTTTGGATTTGAAAATAGTAATCCTGAAAGAAATAAGGAACTTAATATTAGATTTTACTTTGATAAATTACCTAACACTCCAAATAGAAATAATACCTTTATCGATTTTGTATATGGATTAAATAATGTAAATATATTCAAGGATAACAATATTCATATTAGAAGAGAAAATATAGCAGAAGTGGTTTCTCATAATCATGTTATTTTGCAATGTATGGACATAATATTAGGCTCAATAAATTTTAGATTAAATAATTTTCATAAAGAAAAATTACCTAACAGCAATAAGAGGGGAAAAAAGACAATTGCTAAAGAAAAACTATATAAACATATATTAAGTAGAATTAGAGAAATACATCCTAACTTTAATATAGGTGTGTCAACAGGATTACATGATTGGAATACTTGGACAATTCCATATAGACATTGGAAATTTATACCAAACAATTCTACATATTATAGTAAACTTACTAAAAAGCAATAAAAACAATAATCCCCCATCTCATCTACATAAATCTTTTACGTACTAAACGTAAAGCTTCGAATTGACAGGGGAATTATTAACTATAATATGTAATTGTTAAATTAATTATACAGATTTTCAAAAGAAAAAGCAATAGTTTTTATAAAACTTTAATAGATTTACTAATAGGTGTATGGAAATAATAGAACTAATAAATGAAAAAATAACTGGAAATCAATTAAAAAAATTAGAGAAAGCTTTTAATCATGAATATAATGTAATATTATAAAAGAAATAATTTTATAACATTTTTTAACATATGCAATTTGTTTTTTATAACAATTTTATAACATCTAGTTTGAATTTTTAATTTTCTAATCCCTAAAACTCTTGAAAACACTGCATTCTTATTTTTATCATAAAAGTATATAAAAAACCGAGAAAACGTTGATATTTCAACATTTTCTCGCTTTTGCTTTGGAGGCGACACCCGGATTCGAACCGGGGATCAGAGTTTTGCAGACTCGTGCCTTACCACTTGGCTATATCGCCGTTTAATTTATTATATGCTCTATTTTAAAAAATAGTACCTATTTTTTTGGAGCGGGAAACGGGGCTCAAACCCGCGACCTCTGCCTTGGCAAGGCAGCGCTCTATCAACTGAGCTATTCCCGCATTTATCTGCCTCTTTAAAATTATATGTTTCAGCATTTAAAATAATACCAAAAATATGCTATATTGTCAAGTAATATAGCATATTTTTCTACTTACTTCTTATTTTTTCTTTGTTTGTTTCCTTTTACTCGTTGTTTTTTTATTTGTTTTCTTTTGGGAAACTTTTTTAGTTTCTTTTTCTATTTCTTTTGCCTCTTCTGGATCCCATTTTTCTCCTTTTTTTGGTTTATTCCAAGAAATATAATCACACTTCTCTGGATTATTTTCGCAAATATAATAATTTCTTTTTCTTTTTGTTTTTCTTACTTGTACTGTTGCACCACACTTTGGACAAGGGATATCAATTGTTTCTATGATTGGTTTTGCATTTTTACATTCTGGATATCCAGGACATGCTAAAAACTTCCCATATCTACCATATTTATATACCATCATTCTTCCACACTTTTCACATGGTGTGTCTGATACCTCTTCTACTAATTCTATATGTTCTAGCTCTTTTTCTACTTTTTCTAACTCTTTTTCAAATGGAGTATAAAATACTCTTAACATTTTCTTCCACTCTTCTTTTCCCTCTGCTATTTCATCAAATTCATCTTCAATTTTTGCTGTAAATTCTATATTAATAACATCCGTAAAGTTTTCTGTTAATAGTTTATTTACTATTTTTCCTAGTTCCGTTGGAATTAATTGTTTTTGTTCCTTTTCTATATATCTTCTCTCTAAAATTGTAGTAATTGTTGGTGAATAAGTACTCGGTCTTCCAATTCCTCTTTCTTCTAAGGCTTTTACAAGACTTGCCTCTGTATATCTTGGCGGTGGTTCTGTAAAGCTTTGCTTTGGATTTATTTTTTCTAGTTTCAATTCTTGTTTTTCTTTTAGCTCTGGTAACATTCCCTCTTTTTCTTTTTCTTTACCATCTATTCCTTCTACATATAATGTCATAAATCCTTTAAATTTTATACTTTGACCATTTGCTTTAAAATTATAATCATTAGCATTTATCGTTACTGACATGGTGTTGTAAACTGCTGCTGCCATTTGACTTGCCATAAAGCGATTATAGATTAATTGATATAGTTTGTACTGATCTTTCGTTAAAGAATCTTTTATACTGTCTGGTTCTAGTTCACTATAGGTTGGTCTAATACCTTCATGTGCATCTTGTGAATCTTTCTTCGTCCTATAATATCTATTTTCATAGTAATTTTCTCCATAAGTACTTACAATATGTGTTTTAGCTGCTAGTCTTGCTTCTTCCGAAATTCTTGTTGAATCTGTTCTCATATAAGTAATTAAACCAACCGCCCCTTTTTCTGGTATCTTTACACCTTCATATAATCCTTGTGCAATTGACATCGTTTTCTTTAATGTGAATCCTAATTTTCTAGAAGCTTCTTGTTGCATTGTACTGGTTGTAAATGGTGGAGCTGGTGTTCTTTTCTTTTCTCCTCTTTTTACTTCCTGTACAATGTATTTTGCCTTCTCAATTTCTTTTAAGATTTCATCTACTTGTTCTTTATTATGAATTTTTTGTTTTTTTCCATCTTTTCCATAAAATTTTGCTTCAAATTGTTTTTTCGTCTCTTTTTCTTGTAGATTAGCATAGATATTCCAATATTCTTCTGGTATAAATTTTTCAATTTCTTCTTCTCTGTCAACAATTAATTTAACAGCAACTGATTGTACACGTCCTGCTGATAAGCCTCTTCTTACTTTTTTCCAAAGGAGTGGGCTAATTTTATATCCCACAATTCTATCTAATACACGTCTTGCTTGTTGGGCATCTACTAAATTTGCATCTATTTCTCTTGGTTCTTGAATTGCTTTTTTAACCGCACTTTTTGTAATTTCATTAAAAGTTACTCTTGTTATTTTATCCGTTTCTTCTTTTAAAATATTGGCTAGGTGCCATGCAATTGCTTCCCCCTCACGATCAGGGTCAGTTGCAAGATAGATTTTTTTTGCTTTTTTAGCTTCTTTTTTTAACGATTTAATTAAATCTCCTTTTCCTCTAATGTTAATATATTCTGGCTCAAAATCATTTTCTACATTAACTCCTAATTTTGATTTTGGTAAATCTCTAATATGTCCCATGGATGCAACTACTTTTATATTTCCACCTAGGAATTTCTTTATGGTATTGGCTTTTGCTGGTGATTCTACTATTATTAACTTATCAGCCATAATTTCCTCCTTATTTTTGTTCATCCCTATTTCGGTATTCCTTTTTATTTTCTATTAGTTATTCTAGCTTACTTTTCCATAATTTGCAAGCTTTTTAAGGAAATTTTGTTTTGTTTATAAAATAAGAGAACTTTTTGAAAAATCACAAATAACATCTTGTACACCAATTGGTGTTACTTCATTTTCTTTTAGTATGTTTAAAATATCGTTTATCTTTTGTTCATTACTAGATAGATATTTTATTGTTTTGTCTTCTACTTTTGTATCCTTTTCTAAATATTCTGTTTTAATTATTTTTATGCCATATTTAGCATTTTTTCCATGAACTAATTCATCTTCATTTATCATTTTATAGTATTCTAACTTTATCGGATGTTCTATTCCTGCTTCTTGTAATTTCTCCTTTTTGATAAAAATACTTCCAAAAAATGTTTTCATTTTTTACCTCCTCTTTTGTATTACATAATTTTTATAATACTATTATTTTAAACAGTTTTCAAGAATTTTTCATCGCATTTTTCACCATTATTTGTTTTTATTTTACATTTTTTGATAAATATCTCCAAAATGTTTTTTTCTTTCTCTTTTTTCTCATTTTTATATTTTATTTTTCTTATTGGTTTCTACAAATTTCGATAGATTTATTTAAGTTAATTTGTTAAAATGAATATAATAAATGAGATTTAAACCACATTTATTTTTCTTCAATTAATTTAAAATAGTAGTAATTTTTGATATTACTACTATTTCTTTTTCTATTATTTTTAAAATTCTTATTACTCCCTAATTTCATTGTTCTTTAATATGATATATAACTCGACTGTTGTTGCTACTTTATATGGATTAATATACAAAATATTTAATAATCCAAAAGTAAATATTGATATAAAATTCCATCCAACGAATGATAAATCTAGTATAAATGTCTTCCATTTATTTCCTTTCATCATTTTCTTGGAAAGATAGAAAGCTTCTTTTTTCTTTGTTTTCGGATTTTCAGCTAAAATATATGGTATCATTCTATATTCATATGTTTTTATCATTCCTCCTATAATGGTAAGATACCATAATAAAGTATAAATATTTTTAAAAAACATTATAATTCCTACATTAATCCAATTTCCTTTTTTAAAAATTTCTCCCATTATTCCCATTTTAGTACTATTTTTTTCTCTAGCTTTTAAAAAATATCTCTTTCCTGCTACAATAAGTGGATCTGCTATCACAACCGTAAATATAATGGCTATTAATGCTATCAGTAAAAATTCAATTCCTAATGTGATTTGATTCATATTGAAAGATTCTACAGCATCCCAAATCTTAAATATATATTTGTGTGATTTGGTTATATTGTTTAAGTTTGCTGCAATCATATCCCACATTTTTAATTCTGTTGTATTTAAATTTAATTTTATTTTATCTGTATTAGGCTTTTTTTCTTTTACTTCTTGTATCTTTTCTTCTTTTATTTGGTCCTGTATTATAATATTTTTATTATGAATTACATAGTTTGGATCCATTGAATCTTCTGCTTGCCATATTCCTATAATAGAAGTTCCAAATTCACCCGTTAATAATGCAATTAAAAAACAAACAACAACTGCTGTCCAATAGTTTTTTTTAACAACTTGTTTTGCTTTTATTTTTAATTCTTTTCTTTTCCACATTCTTATTTCTCCTAGTCCTAATTTTATTTTATTATAAACGAAATAAATTGGATAGGCAAGTAATTTTAAGAAGCTTTCCTATTTTTTATATTCTGACATATTATTCTTTCTTGTTAACCTCTTCTCATTTTAAATAATTTTCAGTATTCATCTTTCCTGCTCTTGTTATTTTGTGATACCCATATTTGTTTTTTAGCTCGTCTACTACTTTATCTAATTTTTCTTGTTTCTCATTGAATTGATTGGAGAAAAGTGATAATTGTAATTCTTCTTTTTCTGTTAAGTTATCTACTCTCACACCAATTAAGCGAATTTCCTTTGGAATCTGGTACATTTCATGTAACAATTGTTTTGCCTTTTTATAAATTTCTTTTGTAGACGATGTTGTTACTATTAATTTTCCTTGATGTGATGTATCTTCAAAATCTTTTGTCCTTAATTGTACATTAACTGTATTGGCTAATAAATCATATTTTCTTAATCGATAAGTTACTTGTTCTGTTAGGGCTAGTAAAATTTCTTCTAATTTTTCTATTTCTTTAATATTTCTTGATAATGTAATAGAATTTCCTACTCCTTTTGGCTTTTCTAGTTTATATACTACTTTTGACAAATCTATTCCATTGGCATATTCCCACATCTTTATTCCATGCTTTCCAAACTTTTTACTTAATATATTTACATCGGCTTTTGCTAAATCTCCTATTGTCTTTATTTGCATATTATATAATTTAGGTACCGTTTTCTTACCTAAACCAAATAATTTAGAAATAGGTAATGGCCACATTTTCTTTGCTATTTCTTCTGGAAATAAGGTATGAATTTTATTTGGCTTGGTAAAGTCAGAAGCCATTTTTGCTAATAATTTATTATGAGCAACGCCTATGTTTACCGAAAATCCTAATTCTTCTACTACTCTTTTGCTAATTTCTTTTGCTTTGTTAATTAATGTATCTTTCATTAAATATTCTGTCATGTCTAAAAAGCATTCATCTATGCTAAATCTTTCTATTTTATCAGTATATTGTAATAACAATTCATACAGTTTATCAGAATATTCTCGATAGATTTTAAAATTAGAAGAAAAGATTTTAATACTTGGACATTTCATTTTTGCTTGATAAATAGTTTCTGCTGTTTTTATTCCACATTCTTTTGCTTTCATGCTTTTAGCAAGTACAATTCCTGATCTTTTTGTTTCGTCTCCTCCAATAATAGCTGGAATTTGTCTAATATCGATTTTGCTTCCTTTTCGTAACATATCTACTGCTGTCCAACTTAAAAAGGCATTGTTTACATCAATGTGTAATATTTGTTTTTCCATTCTATCACCTTTTTCATTATAGAATTTTTGTTTGTATCTGTCAAGCAATTTTATTATCTTATTAATTTTCTTTTTTGAATGCGATAAGTTATTTTACTAATTAGAAACGACGGTGTTATTTTTGCTCCAAGTTTAGCTAACTTTACATCCATTCCTGGTACAATATAAAATTTTCCTTTTTGCATTTTTTTAATTGCATAATTTGCTACTTTTTGACTATTTGCTTCTCTCATATGAAATTTTACATTTGCCACTTGATTAAAATTAGTTTTTACAGGCCCTGGACATAAAATACTGATTTGTACTTCTGACTTTTCTTTCTTCAGCTCTTCTCTAATACTTTCTGATAATCTAACAATATAAGCTTTTGTTGCATAATAAGTGGCCATAAGTGGACCTGGCATAAATCCTGCAATAGAAGCTACATTTAATATTTTTCCACTATTTTTTTCTTTCATATCAATCAGATATAATTTAGTTAAAATATGATATGCTGTTATATTTGTTTTTATCATAGTAATTTCTTTTTCTAGATTTGTCTTTGTGAAAATTCCACAATCCCCAAATCCTGCATTATTGATTAAAATATCTATATCCTTTACTCTATTATGGATTTCTATACAATTTTTTTCCTTACTTAAATCCATTTCTATTATTTCTACTTTTACTTTATCCTTTTCTAATTCTTTTTTTACTTCTTCTAGCTTCTTATGATCCCTTGCTACTAATACTAAATCATATCCTTTTTTACTTAAAACTCTTGCCATATCTCTTCCAATTCCAGAAGATGCTCCTGTAATTAATGCTTTCATATATTGATTGTCTCCTTTCTAATTTTTATTTATTGTATTCTATTTCTATCATATTATCAACTTTATTCATAATTTCCCTGTATCTACATAAAATAGGATATGTATAAGTATCTTATTTTACCATTACTTACATTTTATAATATTAACTAAGAGGTTATTAATATGGTTATTTTTAATATCGAAAAATTATTAGAAAAGAAAAAGAAATCTAATTTTATTGACTCCTATAAGCAGTACTATTTAAAATTAACATTTTATCTCTTTTGTACTTCTGCTTTTAGTATATGATTTAATCACGCTTATTGCGTATTAGTTTTTGATTATTCTTATTATATAATAAATAATATTTGGAGGTTTAACTATGAAAGAAAATGTACCAAACAATGTAGAAGTAGGCGAGAGAATTAGAAAAATAAGAGAAGAATTAAAAATGAATCGAGAAACCTTTTCAGAAATGATTGATATATCTGATGTGTTTTTAGGACAAATAGAAAGAGGAGAACGTTCTCTAAGTTTAAAAACATTATGTCGTATTGTTTCTTTTACTGGTTCTTCTACAGACTTCATTTTATTTGGTACAATGGAGGAAAACGCAACGATAAATAAAATTAATCGAATTCTAAATAGAAGCTCTGACACTATGATTCTTTATATTTACGAACTTATTACTGCATCTTTTTCATTTTTTAAAACGCACAAAGAAAAATAAGCAAATCTCATATTTTATGAGATTTTATTTTTTATTACTTTAATCTTTCGGCCAACTCTAACTGCTCTTTACTTAAATTAAATTCTTGTCCATTATTTTTAATTAAGTTATGTAATATTTGAATTGTTTTGACTTCATTTATTGTCTTCTCAATTGGTGCTATATCTTTTAAATTTCTATCTATTTTGTGATATTCTTTTTCCATCCCCTTAAAATCTTTCTTTTCAAAATAATTCTTCCAATTATTAATCGATCGATTCGTATATTCTATTGCCTCATATTGCTTATTAAAAGTTGTTTGTATATTACTTTCTACATTATTCAAAATTACATTTTTCCCTTGTTTAATGGTTTTGGCAACATTACTATTAATTAATCCTGCTTGTCTTACTTTATCCACAACGGTATCCAATAAAGAAGAAACTCCATCTATTAATCCTCCTGTTTTAACAGCACTTTGCATTTGAGATATACTATCAAAATTTCCTGTAACAATTCCTATTGCACTTTTTCCTAAATCAATAGCATCCTCAATTGTTTTATTGATTCCCTCTTTTAATCCATAATCTAACAAATTGTCTTTTATATTAATTGTGTATTCTTCAATGAAGTCTGGCAAAATTGCTCTCATTCCAATATCAATTGCTGTATTAATTGTTTTTCCTAGTGTTGTTTCTAAGAAATGTTTTTGTGTTTTTTCATTTACAATATTTTGATTTAAATCTATATTATTATTTTTTTCTAAATTATTTATTTCCATTTTAATCTTCCTTCTTTTTTATTAAAAATTTAATTTCTATATTTTTTATTTTTTTAATTTAATATTTTTTCGATTTGTTTATTCATAAATTTATTTATTTTAAAATCTTCTTTTTTCGAAATTTTTCTTACTAAATTTTTATATTTTTTATGATATAAAATTTTATATATGGTAATATCTTTTCCAAAAATATTCTTTATAATAGAATAACTAATTGTTTTATTATTATATTTATTTTGAATGATACATAAACTCTCTTTGTTCCAATTTTCTTCTTTACCTTTGTGAACAATTTCTCTTATTTTTTTTATATCTATAAAATTGTTATCTATTACAATTACTTTCTTTTCACTTTTTTTTATTATTTCTTGTTTCCAAAAAAGATTACTATTTTTCCCACTATCAACTAATATATAATCATATTTTTCTTTATATTTTTTAAAAAAATTTTTTATATATTCTTTTTCATTTTTTATTTTTTCTAAATTTTGTTTTAATGGAAAAACAAAAAACAAATTTCTATTTATTTTTATTTCTATATTTTTTAATTCTTTTTTATTTTTTATTTTATGAATATTTTTTTCTTTATTTCTAAAATATTTTTTTCCTAATAATATTAAATAATTTTTTTCTATTTTATTATTTAAATTTATAATTAATATTTTTTTATTATTATTCATTAAATTAATTAATAATAAATTTATAATTGTAGTCTTTCCTGACTTTGGTTCTCCGTCAATTATAATCATTTTATTTTTTTTATTATTTATTTTTGTTTTACTTTCTTCTATTTTATTTATTATTTTATTTCTATTTATTTTATTATTTATATAAATATTTTTTATTCCTAATTTTTTTAATTTATCTTTTTTATTAATATCTTCTTTTTCTAAAAAAAATATAATACTTATTTTTTGATTTATGAATTTTATTTTTTTTATTAAATCTTCAATATTTATTTCTCCTGGTATTTTTTCACTCATTAAAATATAATCTATATTTTTATTTTTTTCCAAAATTTCTAAAATAGCCTCTCTATACTGAACTATTTTATAAATAAATTTTTTATCCTTTATTTTTTCAATTAATTTATTATTTTCACTCGCTATTATAACTTTTTTTATTTTCTCTTCCTCCTTCTAAAATTTCCTTTTCTAATTTTGAACTTTCTATTTTAGTTAATATATGGTCCTCTCCTACAAACATTAAACATTCTCCTTTTTTCAAAGATTTTATCTCTACTTTTTCCTTTTCTGATAAATTAGTAAACTCTGATAATATTTTTATATTTTCTTCTTCTAAAGCAAAAAATGTTTTTATACTAGAATTATTTAAAATACTTCTTCCATAAGTACCATTTTCTAAACTAAATATATCAGATATGTCTTGTGTAATTGCCACACTACTTCCACTATATTTTCTAATTGTCTTAAATATTTTATAAATAAAACTTGCTACTTCTTTATTGGATGTTACTCCAATTAACCTCCAAATTTCATCTAGATAAATTGCTTTCTTTTTATTTCTATTTTCTTTTATTTTATCCCAGAAAATATCAGTAAATAAATACATCCCATATTTCAGATTGTCCTCTCCTAAATCATAAATATCAGCAACAATTAAATCATTATTTAATTCTATGTTGGTATATTGATTAAAAAATTTCATAGAACCTTTTACAAAAGGAATTAATTTTGTTTTAAATTTTTTTGTTTTTTCATCTTTTCCTAATATAAAATATAAATCTTCTAATAATGGCATTTCTTTTGGTCCCTTAAATTCTCTTTTTATGTTCCTATTTTTTCTTATCTCTTTATATAAACTTTTATCATCAAAACTTATATTTTTACTTTTATATGTTTGAATTATTTTTTCTTCCATTAATGCCTTTTCTTCTTCATTTAATTCACCAAAAATCAAATTAAAAAATCCAATTAATTTTCCTATTTTTGTAGCTAAATATCCACTTTCTCCATCTTCTATACTTTCTTGCCTAATTTCTAAAATATTAATATACGTTTTAGAATTAGGTCCTATTTTTATTTGTGTTCCTTTTAGTGTTTCACACAAATGATTATATTCTCTTTCTGGGTCAATAATATATTGACTAATTCCTAATAATTTGTATCTTAATATTAATAATTTGGTATAAAAAGATTTTCCCGCACCACTCGTTCCAAAAATACAAATATTTGCATTTTTATATTTTTGATTATCATAACGGTTAATAAAGACTAATGAATTATTATAAATATTCGTTCCAATAAAAATCCCATCTTGATCAAAAATAGTTGATGATATAAAAGGATAAGTAGAAAGTAATCCTGATGTTAAAATGTTTCTTCTGGCAGCTTCTTTTATCATTTCATGGTTTTGCATAATTGGTAAGCACGATAGAAATAGTTCTTCTTGCCTAAAATTAGCTCTTCTTGTTTGCATTCCTTTGCTTTGCATAATTCCTTCTATTTTATTTAAATAATATTCTAATTTTTGAATATCTTCCGCATATAAATTAATATAAATATATAAAAAATAAATCTCTTCATTATTTACTTGAATTTCCTTTCTTATATATTTTGCATCATTATAAGTAAAAGCTGCAATGTCAATATCTTCTCTATTTTGGTTACTTTCTTTTAATTCCACTCCTACATTTCCAATATGATATGTTAAATCTTTTATTATTTTAAAAGAATCTTGCTTTTCATAAAAAATAGAAATATTCATATTAATATTTGTTTCGATTAAACTTTTTAATAAAATATCAGATTGTTCTCTATAATAATTTACAACTATTAATCCAGAATAATATAAATTATCAATTTCTAAATATTTTGGATTTTGCATATTTATATAAGATGGAGTAATTTCATCTTTTTCGTTCCTAGATCCTGCATAGAAATTTTCTTTATTTTTTATTTTTCTTTTATTTAATTTGTTTTTTATTATTTTTTTTATATTTTTAATTTTCTTCCCTCCTCAAAAAAATTAAATATTTTATTTAATTTTTAATAAAATTATGATTCAAATTTTTTCTGGTATTTAATAACGAAAAAAATAATTTTTCAATTTCTTTTTTATCACATAATTCAATGACTGAATTTCCACATCGAGATAAACATTCTTTGATTTTAAAATATTTTTCTTTTAAATCATTCTTAATTATTTCTTCTGATTGCAAATATTCTATTTTTTTATTTATTTCATCCGATAAAATAATATAAAAATCTTTGGATGATGATTTTCTAGTTAAATTAATTTGATTCATGTATTGAATATAATTTTGTGATATCTTTTCAAGATATTTATTTTCTTTTTTTGAAATATTTTTTTGAATTTTTGAAATATGATGACTTAAATCTTCTTTATTACTTTGAATTAAAATTTGAATATTAAAATTGCATGTTTTTAAAAATATTTTATAGGAATTTAAAATTGACTCTTTCTCTAAATCTGATTTTAAATTATAATGGATGGGATTTATTTTTATGATTTTAATTAATTTATTATTTTTTAATTTTACAATTCCATCTTTATAAATTTCTTCTATTGGTAACCATTCTTGTAATGTTATTTTTATCACCTCCTATTTTATAAAATGCATTTTACATTCTTTTCCAACATTTGTCAAGAACTTTTCATCGACAAAAGTCGACATTCTAATTTTTTTTTATTTTTTGGAATATTTTTTTTATTTTTGCTCATAATACTATTATAAGGTTGATAATAGTTGAGCGAAGAATTTTAATAGATAATTTTTGTTTATTACGATTCGGGCAAAGATTTATAATGGTGTATTGTCTATATTATTATAAGTCGGCGATAAGAATTTATTATTTGTTTGTAGGCTGTATTTTTTATTTAAATTTAATTCTTTTATTTATTTTTATAATGTAATATATGGTCAAATAATAGGTAATTAATTCGAGCTAAGATTATTCTTATATCTAGTATATTAATTTTAAGTGATTATTACTAGTCCCTTCGGGATGAATATGGTTACTTGTGGTGTATTAATAGTCGAGCGAATGATTTTTATATGTGGTACCTAAGTTTATTTATATAGTAATATATATTAGGTTTAGCTATTATATATATTAGTTTTAGTGGAGATTATTATTAGCTTTATTGATTAATGGCAGATAAAATAATTTTATCTGCCATTAATTTTTTATTTCCATTTATAAGAATTATTATCCCATTTCTTGAATCTACAATGAAACTTATTATACATTATATATCCAAGTTCTTTACATATTTTGCATTAGATTGAATAAATTCTCTTCTAGGTTCTACTTCATCTCCCATTAATAAAGTAAAGATTTCATCTGCTTTTATCGCATCATCCATGGTTACTTTTACTAATGTTCTAGTTTCTGGATTCATTGTTGTATCCCATAATTGTTCTGGATTCATTTCTCCTAGACCTTTATATCTTTGAAGTCCTAATTGTTCTCTCGTAATTCCTTTTTCTTCTAGCTCTTTATATGCTTTATCTAAGTCTTCCTCTGTATAGCAATAGATATCTTTCATACCTTTTTTAGCTAATTTATATAGTGGTGGCTGTGCTAAATATACATTTCCATTCTCGATTAATGGTCTCATGTAACGGAAGAAAAATGTTAGTAATAAGGTTCTAATATGTGCTCCATCGACATCAGCATCTGCCATAATAATTACTTTTCCATATCTTATTTTCGTTACGTCAAAGTCAGCTCCAATGCCAGCTCCAACAGCTAATATAACTGGATTTAATTTATCATTTCCATAAATTTTATCCGCTCTTGCTTTTTCAACATTTAGCATTTTTCCCCATAATGGTAAAATTGCTTGAAATTTTCTATCTCTTCCCTGTTTTGCACTTCCTCCTGCTGAATCTCCCTCTACAATATATACTTCACATTCATCTGCTACTTTACTACTGCAATCTGCTAGTTTTCCTGGTAAAGTTGAAGTCTCTAACGAGTTTTTCTTTCTTACTAATTCTCTTGCTTTTCTTGCTGCTTCTCTTGCACGAGAGGCACTAATACATTTTTCTAATACCGCTTTTGCAACAGAAGGATTTTCTTCTAAAAATGTTGATAAAGCTTCGTTTACCATACTTTGAACAACTCCAGTAACTTCACTATTTCCTAATTTAGTTTTTGTTTGTCCTTCAAATTGTGGCTCTTTTACTTTTACAGATACAACAGCTGTGATACCTTCTCTGATATCCTCTCCTTGCAAATTGTTATCTTTTTCCTTTAAAATATTATGACTTCTTGCATAATCATTAAATACTTTGGTAAGGGATCTTTTAAATCCTTCTAAATGAGTTCCACCTTCAATTGTATTAATATTATTAACAAATGTATAAATATTTTCAGAATAACTTGAAGTATATTGAATCGCAATTTCTACAGGAATATCACCATTTTTTTCTATATAAATTGGCACTTTGTGTAATTTGTCTTTATTTTTATTTAAATACTCAACAAATGAATTTAATCCACCTTCAAAACAAAACTCTGCTTTTTTAGGAGTTTCTTCTCTTTTATCTTCAATTGAGATTTTTAATCCTTTTGTTAAAAATGCCATTTCTCTAAATCTTTTTTCTAATGTTGCATATTCATAATCTAAACTTTCAAAAATAGTATCATCTGCTAAAAATCTTACTTTTGTTCCAGTTCCTTTTGCTTCTCCTATTCTTTCTAATTTTTTAACTGTTTTTCCTTTTTCAAAATACATTTGGTAAAGACCACCATCTCTTTTAATGGTAACTTCTGTCCAAGTTGCTAATGCATTTACAACAGAAGCACCTACTCCATGTAGTCCACCAGAAACCTTGTATCCACTGTCTCCTCCAAATTTTCCACCAGCGTGTAAAACGGTATAAACTGTCTCTGCTGTAGATATTTTTGTTTTTGGATGAATTTCTACTGGAATTCCTCTACCATTATCTTCTACACTAATAATATTTCCTGGTTCTATTTCTACTTTTATTTCTGTACAATATCCAGCTAAAGCTTCATCTACGCAGTTATCTACTATTTCATAAACCATATGATGAAGACCTCTAACAGATGTACTTCCTATATACATACCAGGTCTTTTTCTTACGGCTTCTAGCCCTTCCAATACTTGAATTTGTTCTGCCCCATACTTATGATCGTATTTTTCCATTTATTTTCCTCCTTTTATTACTTTACCTTCTTTTACATTATATATTAAAATATTTTTATTTTCAATATCTATTTTATCAGTACAAGTTATAATTACTTGTGTATTCTCTATTTTTTCTAACAAATGATTTCTTCTTTTTTGATCTAATTCAGACATAAAATCATCTAATAATAAAATAGGATATTCACCAATTTCATCATATATAATATTTAATTCTGATAATTTTAAAGAAAGTATTGCTGTTCTATGTTGACCCTGTGAGCCATAAATATCTAATTGTTTCTTATTTATATATATCATAAAATCATCTCTATGTATACCCTTTGTGGTAAAACCTTTTATAATATCTAATTTTCTTCTTTGTTTTAATATTTGTAAAAATTCTTCTTTCTGAATACATTCTGTTACATATTCAATTTCAATATCTTCTTTATTCTCTGTAATTTCATGATGAATTTTTTTTATTTTTTCTTTTATTTTTTCAATAAATTGTTTTCTATATCTACTAATATTAATTGCATATTCTGCTAATTTTTCATCCCAAACTTCTAGCAATTTTTCTTCTTTATTTTCTTCCTTAATTTGTCTTAAATAATGATTTCTTTGTTCTAAAGTTTTTAAATATAAATTCAAATTGTGCATATAATTTGGTTTTAATTGACTTATCATTATATCTAGAAACCTTCTTCTATTTTGTGGTCCACCTTTTAAAATATTAATATCATCTGGTGTAAAAATTACTACATTAATATTTCCTAATAATTCACTTAATTTTTTTATTTTTACTCCATTTACTAATACCTTTTTTTTATTTTCTAATTCTATTTTTATCTTTCCATCTCGATCAGACTTTTGAAATTCTATTTCTATGATAGAATGATTTTTATTTAATTGAATCATTTCTCTATCTTTTTTAGCTCGAAATGATTTTCCCATACTACCTAAAAAAATGGCTTCTATTATATTGGTTTTTCCTTGTGCATTTTCACCATAAAAAATATTGATATTTTTTTCTAAATTAATTTCTTGTAAATTATAATTTCTAAAATTATTTATTTTTATTTTATTTATCCACATACTATTCTCCACTTGTGTATAATTTGTTAATATCGTTTTTTCTTTTTTTATCTATTTTTTTCTAATTTTTTCTATTTTTTTCGATTTTTTTATCCATTAAACTATATGACTAAAAAATTAAATCGTCTTATTTTTGATTCTCACGCTTTGCTTTTTTATGTTTTCATTTTCTTTTTTATAAAAACACCTATTTTTTCCAATTTTCAATACAAAAATATTTATTTTTCCTTAAATTCAATTATATTAAATTATTTTCTTTAGAATTAAGTCATTTTTAACTGTTTTTCTAACAAAATCTTTTTTTATCTATTTTTTTCTTTTTTTATCTATTTTTTCCATTTATTAAATATTTTTCTTAATTTTTTAAATAATATTTTTAATTTCAAAGTTATCCACAAGTTCATTTTCTCTCTTTATCTATTTTATTCTTTTTTTTTCTATTTTTTTTGATTTTTTTCAATTTTTAAAATAATTTCTTTCCACAGCACTTATCCACAACTTATTCATAATTTGTGGATAAGTTTATTTAATCCAACAAAGTTGAAAGGCAGAATTTCTTCTACCTTTTCTCCCCTTTTTTATCCTTCCTCTTTTAATCGAATTGGTAAAATCATGTAAGTGTAATCGTTATTTTCAACAGATTTTACCAAGCATGGTGATATACTTGTACCAAATTCAATATAAACTTCTTCATCCTCAATGGCTTTTAAACTATCTAAAAAATATTTTGGATTAAATCCTGCTTCTAAATTTTTTCCTTCTGTTGAAACATATAATTCTTCTTTCGCATCCCCTGTTTGATTTGTACAAGAAATCACTACTTTTCCAATATCAACATTTACTTTCACAGGATATTTCTTCTCTTTCTCAACACTTGATGCTGATATTAAACTAATTCTTTCAAAACTATTTTGTACACTATTTTTATTGACTCTTATTCTCGTTTCCCAATTACTTGGTATCACATTTTTATAATTTAAAAATTCTCCATCTAAAATTCTTGTTACTACTTTACAATTGTCCATTTCAAATAATGCTTGATTTTTTGAAACTCCTATTTTAATTGGCTCAAAAGAATCTGAAATGATTTTATTTACTTCATTTAATGTTTTTCCTGGTATAACTGCATTAAAATTATTACTTTGTTTATTTAAATAAATACTTCTTAGTGCTAATCTAAATCCATCAACTGCTACTAAATTTAATTTATTATTTTCAATTTCAAATAAACATCCTGTAAAAATTGGTCTACTTTCTTCTGAACTTACGGCAAAAATTGTTTTTCGAATCATATTTTTTAAAATACTTTGGTCAATTTCTATTGAATTTTCTACCTCTATCTTTGGAAGTTCTGGAAATTCTTCTGGGTTCATTGTTGCTAATTTATATAAAGAACCTTCACATTCAATTTCTAATAAATTTTTATCATTGATGGAAATATGAATTTCTGTATTTGGTAATTTTTTTATTATTTCACTAAACATAATCGCATTTACGACTGTACTTCCTTGTTCTTTTACTTCACATTCCATAACATATTCGATTCCTATTTCTAAATCATACGTTGTTAATTTTATTTCATTATCATTTGTTTGAATTAAGATTCCTTCTAGTATTGGCATTGTTGTTTTAGAAGCAACACCTTTAACTACGGAATTAATAGCTTTAATAATTTTGTCTTTGTAACAAACTATTTTCATTTTTTTCTCCTTTCATATTTTATAATATAAATATAATATTTTTAGTAGTAATAGTAATAGGTCCTGTGGAAACTGTGGAAAACTATGTTGATAGTTACAATCCCTAGTAAAATGACTGTTTATAATTCAGTGGAAAACTTAAGAAATAATCCACAGGTAAATTTTAGAATTGTGTAAAATTGAGATATACACAGTTTATAAACAGGTTATTAACATCCCTATGTGGATAACAAATGTATTGCTTCCGTAGGAAGAGAAGAGATTACTTTTTCCAAACAATCATTTTTCCAAACACACATTTTAAAAAAGTTTTTAAATCATTTTGGTTGTTATTGTTTTCCATTTATGATGATGTTTTTCACACTATCCACAATTAACTTGGTATTGTTTTTTTCTTTCATTTCTCTTTCGATTTTTTTACATCCATGCATGACTGTAGAATGATCTCTTCCTCCGAAATCCGTACCGATTTGAGGATAAGACATATTGGCAATTTCTCGACATAAATACATGGCAATTTGTCTTGGGAAGGCGATATCGTTTGATCTTTTATTCCCTGCTAAATCATCTTTGTTAATACTAAAATATTTGGCGACAGTTTCTTTAATAAAGTCACAAGAGATTACTTTTTCATTTTCATATTTAAATTCATTAATGATATTTTCTGCTAGTTCAATGGTAATGGGACTATGTGTTAAAGATGCTCTTGCTACAATTTTATTAAACACACCTTCTAATTCCCTAATGTTAGAGTCGATTTTGTTTGCAATATTAGAAAGAATAAAATCATCAATTACAATATTTTCATCTTGTGCTTTTTTTCTTAGAATTGCTAAACGTGTCTCATAATCTGGACAAGAAATATCAGCAAGTAGCCCCCATTCAAATCTAGATTTTAATCGGTCTTCTAAAAATTGAATATCTCTTGGTGGTTTATCACTTGAGATGATAATTTGTTTTCCTTCTTCATATAAGGCATTGAAAGTATGGAAGAATTCTTCTTGTACTCTTTCTTTTCCAGCTATAAATTGAATATCATCAATTAATAAAACATCGATGTTTCTATATTTGTTTCTAAAAAATTCATTTTTGTTATCTTTAATAGCATTAATTAATTGGTTTGTAAATTTTTCAGATGTAACATATAAAACATTTGCTTTTCTATTATTTTCAAGAATTCGATTTCCGATTGCGTGCATTAGATGGGTTTTTCCTAAACCAACTCCTCCATATAAAAACAATGGATTGTAAGAATTGGAAGGTTCATTTCCAACAGCTAAAGCGGCAGCATGGGCAAATCTATTATTATTACCAACAACAAAGGTTTCAAATGTATATTTTTGATTTAAAGTAGATTTATTGGATTCGATTTCAGCAGAAGATACATTTGAATTGTCACTAATGATTTCTTTTGTGGAATTGTCATTTTCTTTTGATATATCAATTACAGAAAAAGTCCATTCTTTGTTTGTGATATATCTTAAAGTATTAAACATTAAGCTTCTATACTTATTTTCAATAAAATCTTGTTGATATTCAGAAACGGTTGTAAAAACAATGTGATTTCCTTCAATACTTCTAATATCTAATGGCATAATCCAAGTGTCATAGGATATTTGGGTAACTTCAGGTTTTAATACTTCTTTTATTTTTGCAACGAGTTCCTCTTTTTCAATGGCCATTTCAAATCATCCTTTCTTATATATTTATCCACAAAGTTATCCACAAGTGTTGATAAGTTTGTAATAATTTTGTAAAAAAACAAAGAGATTATACAAACAAAAATTTCAGTAATTGCCATAAAAATCCCTGATATTTTTCTACTTTCACATAATAACAAATTTATACACAAGAAGTCAATAAAATTGTGGAAAAAAATTTTTTTATGTGGATAAATTAATAAAAAACTGTGGAAAACATGAAAAATATTACAAACAGATTACAAAGAAAGCTAAAAAAAATGATAAAAAAGGCTTGACATATAGGGGATATTTGAAGTATAATCGATATACTCGTTATTTTGCGAAAAAATAATATCCATATCAAATGGATTTTTATAAAAAAATCAATAGGAGGTGCAGAAGAGTGAAAAGAACCTATCAACCAAAAAATAGACAAGAAAAGAAAGAACACGGATTTATGAAAAGAATGAGAACAAGAGCAGGAAGAAATGTATTAAAAGCAAGAAGAGCAAAAGGTAGAAAAAAATTAAGTGCTTAATGAAAATATGTTTTATTAATAGCAAAATATTAGTAAAAAGAAGGCCGCAGAAAAAGCGAGCCTTTTATGTATATCATACAATGAAAAGAATGCTTTTTTCATTAAAATTGCCTTAAAAGAAGGGAAGAAACAGTAATGAAAAAAACAGAAATGTTAAAGAAAAATTATGAATTTAGAAATGTCTTATCAAAGGGAAAATACTACTCAGGAAAGCAAATAGAAGCATTCATAAAGCCATCTAAACAAAATCAGAATTTTTTAGGAATTGCAATTGGCGTAAAAATAGCAAAAGCAGCCAAAAGGAACAAAATAAAAAGGCTTATAAGAGAAAATTATAAAAATTATGAAGACAAGTTAAAACAAGGGAACAGTATGGTATTTTTATGGAAAAAGAAAGTTGATACGAAACAAGCAACTTTTCAAAACATAAAAAAAGATATGCAAGAAATATTTGATAAAGCAAAAATTCTTAATTGAGGAAAATGAATGAAAAAATTACTTATATGGCTAATAACAAAGTATCAAAAACATATTTCAAAATGGCTTACAAGTAAAAATGTAAATTGCAAATTTTATCCAACTTGCTCAGAATATACCAAACAAGCAATTGAAAAGTATGGAGCAGGGAAGGGGTTATGCTTAGGGATACAACGAATTTTTAAGTGCAATCCTTTTTCCAAAGGTGGATATGATCCATTAAAATAGAGCTAGGAGGAAAAGAGTCGATGTTTCAATTTTTTGCAAATATTTTTGGTTATTTATTGCAGATCTTATATACGCTAGTAAATAACTATGGTTTGGCAATTATTTTATTTACTGTTATTATTAAATTATTATTACTGCCATTATCCATCAAACAACAAAAAACGATGAAAAAAAGTGCAGAATTACAAGAAAAAATGAAAACAATTCAGTTCAAATATAAAAACGATCCAGAAAAAATGAATCAAGAGATGATGAATTTATATAAAACAGAGAATATGAGTCCATTTAGTGGATGTTTAACAGCTATCGTGCAAATGATATTATTGTTATCAATATTTTATTTGGTAAGAAGTCCATTAACATTTATGGAAAAAGTACCACAAGAGAATATGAATCAATACATACAACAGTTAAAAGATGAAGGAAAAACAGTAAGTAATGTATATCCAGAAATTGATTTAATAAGAGAACAAGAATGGTTAAAAGAGAAGAATCCAGAAGATGCAACAATCGATAAGATAAAGATTCAAATGAGTTTCCTTGGATTAGATTTAAGTAAAATACCACAACAAAATATGGCAGATTATACCGTATACATTATTCCAGTATTATATATTTTATCATCTTTTATATCTATTCGAATGACAACAGCTATGCAGCAAAAGAAAAAGGAAGAAAAGAAAGAAACGAAAATAGATGGAACAACAGGAAAAGAATTAGAACCAGTAAAAGAGAGCGATGAAATGGATGCTGTTATGCAAACCAATAAAATGATGTCTTGGATGATGCCAATTATGTCGATTTCAATTGCATTTGTAGCGCCATTAGGTTTAGCTTTATATTGGTTAGTAAATAATGTTTTAATGATTGGAGAAAGATTAATTTTAGATAAAGTTATAAAAGCTTAGGGAGGTGCTAAGTAAATGGCAGAAAGTATTATTTCTGAAGGGAAAACAACAAATGAAGCAATTGAAAATGGATTAAAAAAATTAAAAGTTTCTAAGAAAATGGTAGATATAAAAGTATTAGAAAATGAAGATAAAAGAAGTTTTTTTAGTATTTTAGCTCCAAGAGTTGTAAAAGTAGAATTAACAGTAAAAGAAGAGAACAAAGAAAAAGAAATAAGAACAAAAAGGGAAATTATCCTGTCAGAAGAGGAACAAAAACAAGCAGCAGAAAATGTAGAAAAATTTTTAAATGAATTAAAAACAAGTTTGCTAAAAGAGGTAGAATATAAAATCAAAAAAACAAAAACAGGTTTAAATGTTGAATTAAATAGCAAAGAACTAGGTTTTTTAATTGGATATAGGGGAGAAACCTTATATGCTATGCAAAACATCTTATGTTCTATCGCGGGGAAAGGAATTCAAAATCGAGTAAGAGTGATTTTAGACATTGAAGGATACAAAGCAAAAAGAGAAAAAACATTAGAAGATTTAGCAGAAAAAGTAGCCAAAACAGTGGTAAAAACTAGAAAACCAGTTAAATTAGAACCAATGCAAGCTTATGAAAGAAAAATTATTCATAGTAAATTACAAAACAACAACAAAGTAGAAACTATTAGTTTAGGAGAAGAACCAAATCGAAGAATTGTAATTTCATTAAAAAATAAATAAAGATAAAATCAGAGGTCAAAGGTCGGATTTTACAAAGTGATTGTAAATTCTATCTTTGACTTTTTTCATGTAAAATAGAATTAAAAAGGAGGAATTTAATATGAGTACAATAGCATCAATTTCTACGGCTCCTCGGGATTGGAGGAATTGGAATTATTCGAATGAGTGGAGAGAACTGCTTTGAGATTTTACAAAAAATATTTATACCAAAAAGGAAACAAGAAATTGAAGAAATAAAAGGATATACGATAAAGTATGGAAATATAGTAGAAAATGAAGAAATCATTGATGAGGTATTAGTCTCTTATTTCAAAGCACCAAAGAGCTATACAACAGAAAATATGTGTGAGATCAATTCACATGGAGGAAATATTTTGGTAAGAAAGATATTAGAATTATGTTTAAGAAATGGTGCTGAATTAGCAGAACCAGGAGAATTTACCAAAAGAGCTTTTTTAAATGGAAGGATTGATTTATTACAAGCAGAATCTGTTATTGACGTGATTCATGCTAAATCTGAAAGAGAAGCAAAAACAGGAATCAAACAGCTAGAAGGTTTTTTATCAAAAGAAATTGCAAAAATAAAACGAGAAATTATGCAAGAAATGATACAAATAGAAGTTGCTATTGATTATCCAGAGTATGAGGTAGAAGAAGTTACAAGCCAACAATTAATCAAAATGTTAAATTGTGTAGAGAATATGTTAGTACGACTAGAAAAGAGCTTTGATAATGGAAAAATCATAAAAGAAGGAATCAAAACAGCAATTATAGGAAGACCAAATGCTGGAAAATCTTCACTTTTAAATGCCATTTTAAAAGAAGATAGGGCCATTGTAACAGAATATGAAGGAACGACAAGAGATACCATTGAAGAATTTGTTACGATAAATGGAATTCCTCTAAAATTGGTAGATACAGCTGGAATTAGAAAAGCAAAAGATGAGGTAGAAAAAATAGGAATTGCAAAATCCAAAGAGATCGCCAATTCAGCTGACTTAGTCATTACTATCTTAGATTCTTCAAAGGAGTTGGAGCAAGAAGATTTAGAGATTTTAAAATTAGCCAAAAACAAGAAATCAATTATTATTTTAAACAAAATTGATTTAAATACTAAAATAGATGAGAAAGATATTCGATTAAAAGAGATAAGTGAAAATATTATAAAAATCTCGGCACGAAATAAAATGGGAATGGAACAGTTATATGATGAAATAACAAAACTATTTCATTTAAATGAGATAAATCTAGACAATGAAATTGTAATTACCAATATTAGACATAAAAATTTAATTACAAAGGCAATTCAAAATGTAAAAAAGGCAAAAGAGACAATAAACAAAGAAATGCCATTAGATATTGTGGCAATATTTATAAAAGACATTTTAGAAGATTTAGGAAAGATAACAGGAGAATTTGTAACAGATGATATCATAGATGAAATTTTTGCCAAGTTTTGTTTAGGAAAATAAAATTGAAATTGGGTGTTAGAATCAAAAATAAGGCACTTTAAACTGAAAACAATGTAATTCTATTGCAGAACACATAAAATTGAAATATAACTAATTTAAATGCAAATGAAAGTAAATGTGAAAATTTCGAGAAGGTTATTATTAAAAGGGGAAAAAGAACCAAAAAAAGCAATATTAACCAAACAAAAATGTATGGTTACATAAAACAAAAGAAAAATAAAGAGAGAAAAAATACATTCGACAAAATCCGACAAACCAATAAAAAAGCTTAAAAATAGAATAAAAATCAAGTAGACATGAAAAACAAGAAAAACGAACAAATAAGTAAAAATCACTTAATGTTGCAAACGAACCACTATTTTTTGTTTCACACGGAATGAAAAAACAGTGGAACATTTGTGGATAAAAGAGAAGAAATTGAGAGATAAAAAGAGGAAGGAGAGAAAAAATGGAACGAAAAAAAGGAGAATATGATGCAGGAAAATATGATGTAGTAGTAATAGGAGCTGGACATGCTGGGTGTGAAGCTGGGTTAGCAGCAGCAAGGCTAGGAAAGAAAACATTAATTTTTTCGATTAGTTTAGAAGCTATTGCTAATATGCCATGCAATCCACATATTGGGGGAAGCTCAAAAGGGCATTTAGTAAGAGAAATTGATGCACTTGGTGGTGAAATGGCAAAAAATATTGATAAGACTATGATTCAAATTAAAATGTTAAACACCTCGAAGGGACCAGCGGTACATTCTTTAAGAGCACAAGCAGATAGAAAAAAATATCAAGCAGAAATGAAGCATACTTTAGAAAAACAAGAGAATTTAGAAGTAAAACAGGGAGAAATTGTGGATATCTTTCTTGAAAATGGACAGGTAGCGGCAGTTAAAACAGATTTAGGAGCAATTTATCAAGTTAAAACTGTAATAGTAGCCACAGGAACGTATTTAAAAGGAAAAATATTTATAGGGGATTATTCGAAAGAAAGTGGACCAGATGGCGTGGCAGCGGCTAGTCAATTATCAGATTGTTTGAAAAACATAGGGATTAATCTAATTCGTTTTAAGACAGGTACACCTGCAAGAATTAATAGAAGAAGTATTGATTTTAGCAAAATGGAGGTTCAAAAAGGAGATGACGGAATAGAGGCTTTTTCTTTTGATAATGAACCAAAGAATTTTGAACAAGTAGATTGTTATTTAACTTATACAAATGAGGAAACTCATAAAATTATAAGAGAAAATTTACATCGTTCGCCCTTATATGCTGGTATGATAGAAGGAACAGGACCTAGATATTGTCCGTCGATAGAAGATAAAGTAGTAAGATTTAGTGATAAGCCACGTCATCAGGCTTTTGTAGAACCTGTTGGATTAGATACAGAAGAAATGTATGTTCAGGGAATGAGTTCTTCTTTACCAGAAGATGTTCAAATTGCTTTATATCGTACAATACCAGGGTTGGAAAGAGCAGAATTTACAAGACCAGCTTATGCCATTGAATATGATTGTATTGACCCATCTAATTTAAAGTTGTCTTTAGAATACAAAGGAATTAGTGGATTATTTATGGCAGGACAAATCAATGGAACTTCAGGTTATGAGGAAGCAGCTTGCCAAGGATTGATTGCTGGTATTAATGCAAGTAGAAAAATAGAAGGAAAAGAACCACTTATTTTAGATCGAACGCAAGCATATATAGGAGTTTTAATTGATGATATTGTTACCAAAGGAACCAATGAGCCGTATCGAATGATGACTTCTAGGGCAGAATATAGACTTTTATTAAGACAAGATAATGCAGATTTAAGACTAACAGAAATTGGTCATGAAATGGGATTAATATCAGATGAAAGATATACAAGATTTAAAGAAAAAAGAAACCATATTGAGCAAGAAGTAAAAAGACTAAAACAATTAATTGTGAAACCAAATGAGGAAGTAAATAAGATATTAAGAAATAAAAACACATCAGAACTTACAACAGGAACGAAGATGTCGGAATTATTAAAAAGGACAGAATTAAAGTATGAAGATTTATTACCAATTGACTTGGATCGACCAAAATTAAAATGGCAAGAAAAAGAAGAAGTAGAAATACAAATTAAATATGAAGGGTATATTAAAATGCAAGAAGCACAAGTAGAAAAGTTTAAAAAATTGGAAACAAAACTGCTTCCTGAGGAACTAGATTATGAAAAAATAAAAGGAATTAGCTTAGAAGGAAGACAAAAATTAAATCAATTTAAACCACATTCGATTGGACAAGCTTCTAGAATATCAGGAGTTTCACCAGCCGATATATCGGTCCTTCTTGTATATTTGCAACAAATGAAAAATGAAAGGGGTTAAAAATGGAGAGAGAAAAATTTGAAGAAATATTAACTGGCTATTTAAAAGAAATCCATATAGAGTTGAATCAAGAACAGATATTACAATTTTATCAATATATGGAATTACTAATCGAATGGAATCAAAAAATTAATTTAACAGCGATAACAGAGCCACATGAAATTATTTTAAAGCATTTTGTAGATTCTTTAACCATTGAAAAAGAGATAAAAAAGGGAGCTGTTATAGTAGATATAGGAACTGGTGCTGGATTTCCAGGAATTCCGTTAAAGATTTATCGAAAGGATATTAAAATCATATTAGTAGATTCTTTAAATAAGAGACTTAATTTTTTAAATGAAGTTATCAAAACATTAAAATTGGAAAAGATAGAAACCATACATAGTAGAGCAGAAGAATTTGGGAGAAATAAAAAATATCGTGAGAAGTTTGACATAGCAACCTCAAGAGCAGTTGCTAATCTTGCCACTTTGTCAGAATATTTAATTCCTTTGGTAAAAGAAGGAGGGAAATGTATTTGTATGAAAGGTTCTGATGTAAAAGAAGAACTAGAAAAGAGTAAAAAAGCAATTTTTGTTTTAGGAGGAAAAATTTGTGATATCAACGATTTTTCTTTACCAAATACAGATATGAAAAGGAATATTATAACCATAAAAAAGATAGAAAAAACACCAAGTAAATATCCGAGAAAGCCTGGATTACCTGCAAAAGAACCGATTTCATAAAAAGACTATAAAACACAAACAAAAAAGTCAATAAATTTGTTAAATTTTATTGACTTTTTTCTTATATTTTTATATGATTATAGTATAGAAAAAGTAAAACTTATTAATAAATATTAACTGAAAATGGAGGCAATAAAATTGGGAAAAATAATAGCAGTAGCAAACCAAAAAGGTGGTGTAGGAAAAACCACCACAACCGTTAATTTAGGTACTATCTTAGCCAAAAAAAATAAAAAAGTACTGTTAATCGATGCAGACCCACAGGGGAATGCTACAAGTGGTTTAGGGGTAGAAAAAGAAGTAGAAGCATCTACCTATGATATCTTAGTAAACGATACAGAACTAAAAGAAGCAATTCAAAATACTATTATTAAAAATTTAAAAGTATGTCCTGCCAATATGAACTTAGCAGGAGCAGAAGTCGAACTAGTTTCTATGATGTCAAGAGAACAGAGATTAAAAGAAAAGTTAGACGAAGTAAAAGAAAACTTTGATTATATTTTAATTGACTGTCCACCATCTTTAGGACTCATTACTTTGAATGCTTTCACAGCATCTGACAGTGTATTAATACCAGTACAATGTGAATACTTTGCATTAGAAGGACTTCGGACAATTATTAAATACAGTAAACTTAGTAAAAAAACATTTAAATAAAAACATTAAAATAGAAGGAGCTTTACTTACCATGTATGATATGAGGACAAACCTATCGAATCAGGTGGTAAAAGAAGTAAAAAAATATTTTGAAGATAAAGTCTATAAAACAGTTATACCAAGGAATGTAAGACTAAGTGAAGCACCAAGCTATGGGATGCCAATTACAGAATATGATCCACGTTCAAAAGGGGCAAAAAGTTATACAAAATTTGCCAAAGAATTTTTAAAGATAAATGAAGAAGAAAAAAAGGCAAAACATATGATGTAAAACTAAAAATTAATTAGAAAACAAGAGGAGGAAGATAAAAATGGCAAAAATGACAGGACTAGGAAAAGGATTAGATGCTTTATTTGGACCAGTTCCAGAAGAAGAACAGGCAAAAGAAACCGACCTATTAAAAACACTAAAAATAACGGAAGTAGAGCCAAATAGAAACCAACCAAGAAAAAGATTTGACCAAGAAGCATTAGAAGAATTAGCAGGTTCCATCAAAGAGTATGGATTAATTCAGCCAATCGTAGTAACCAAAAAAGATGGTTATTATAGCATTATTGCAGGAGAAAGAAGATGGAGAGCTTCCAAAATGGCAGGATTAACAGAGATTCCAGCAATTATTCGAGAAGACAATGAAAAAATAAACTCAGAAATATCATTAATCGAAAATATGCAAAGAGAAGACTTAAATCCAGTTGAAAAGGCAATGGGAATCAAAACCTTAATCGATAATTATGGAATGTCACAAGAAGAGGTAGCTAAAAAATTAGGAAAAGGGAGAAGTACAATTGCTAACTGGGTAAGGGTTTTAAATTTAGAACCACGTGTACTTGAGATGGCAAAGGAAGGAAAAATAACAGAAGGACATTGTAAAGCGCTACTTGCCATTACAGATCCAGAAAAACAATACTTAGCAGCCATTCATATGCTAGAACGAGGATCAACTGTAAGACAAATGGAAAAAAAGGCAAAAGTAAAAGAAACAAAAGAAGAGCAAAAAAGAAAACACGTCTTGTATAAAAGTATAGAAGATACTTTTCAAGGTTTTTTTGGTTCAAAAGTGAAACTAGATGCTGGAAAAAGGCGAGGAAAGATTATTATAGAATATACATCAAATGATGATTTAGAAAGAATTTTAGGATTAATTAAATAAAATTTAAAGAAGGAAGAGTTGATTACATGGAAAATTTATTAGACATAATAGGAATACAAAATGTTTTATTAATAGTAGCAATTTTTAATGTAATTTTATTAATAGCTTTTGTAATAGCTATTGTAAAAATAACAAACATTAGCAAAAAATATAAAAACTTCATGCAAAAATTAGGAAATGGAAAACACATAGAAGAAGATTTAGAAAATTATATGTATCGAGTAGAAAGAGTAGAAAAACAAAATGGGGAAATGGTTAATCTTGTAAAAAATTTGGATCATGATTTAAAAAGATGCATTCAAAAAGTGGGAATAATTAGGTATAATGCTTTTAACGATACAGGAAGCGATTTAAGTTTTGCACTTGCTTTGTTGGACGAAAATAATGATGGGGTAGTCTTAAATGGTATTTATTCTAGAGAAATGTCTAATATTTATGCAAAACCTGTAGAAGATGGGAAATCTTCTTATACTATTTCAGAAGAAGAAAAAGAGGCTATTAGGAAAGCGATAGCATTTGATGATACTTATAAGATAAAATAAGAAAAAAATGAAAAAATAGTATTGACAAATGTTAAGATAAATGCTAATATATAGACTGTTGGAAGAATAACTTTTAACAGATGGAGAGGTGGTCGAGTTGGTTTATGGCACCAGTCTTGAAAATTGGCGTGCGTTTGTAGCGTACCGTGGGTTCGAATCCCACCCTCTCCGCCAATTTATAGATAGAACATAAGACCATAAATTTATAAAAAAATAGATTTAAGATTTTATGTTCTTCTTTTTGTTTTATAAGATGGAGATGTACCCAAGTGGTGAAGGGGACTGTTTGCTAAACAGTTAGGTCCCGAAAGGGGCGCGGAGGTTCGAACCCTCTCATCTCCGCCAAAAAATAGTATAAAGTTTTAATACTTTATATTATTTTTTTTATAGGTAAAAAGTTAAGAAATAAAAAGAAAGTTATCATAAAATGTCAAAATTTATTGAAAAAAGGATAGAAATAGTTTATAATATGTTTATAAGATAAAATGGAGGTTTTTATGAAAAATAAAAAATTAAAGATGCAAATATTTGCAATATTGATTTTAATTTTCTTATCAATAAATTTTAGTAACATTCCTATTAGTTATGGTGCACCAGGAGATGCAATTGATCAAGAAACAGGAGATTCTTCAAAAACAAAAGAAGAATTAGAAAAGGAAGAAGAAGAACAAAAGAAAAATTATCCAGAATATAAATACAATCGTAAAAATTTGCCAGAAACAAAAAAAGAATTAGAAAAAATATTAGAAGATTGTAAAAAACGTAAACAAACACTTCAAAGAGATATTAATTTACTTCCCGACACTTCTCAGAAAAAACAGAGCTTAAAAGAAGATTATAATAAGGTAACACAACTAATGACTCTTATTAATTCAAAAATAGCAGAAATAGAAAAACAAAACAATAAAAAGGAGCCAGAAGAAATAGAAATAGAAGAAGACTTAGGAGAACCATTAAAAAAATTTTCTGCGGGAGATTGGGTACCAAATAGCACAGAAGATGTAAAAGATGCTACTAAACTACAAAAAATAGGAAACATTGTAATAGGTGCAATTAGGACAATTGGATCCATTTTATCAGTTATTGTTTTAATCATAATAGGTTTTAAATATATAATAGGTAGTGTAGAAGAAAAAGCAGAATATAAAAAGACAATGATTCCTTATGTAATAGGAGCAGTATTAGTATTTGGAATTACTAACATACTAGCGATTGCATTTAGCTTAATAAATAGTATAAATAGTTAAACCGATGAAAAATAAAGAGGTGATGATACATGAAAAGAATACTAAAAAAATTAGTGTTAATCCTAATTCTATTCAGTATAGCAGTTACTATTTTTTTTAATACTTCATTTGCAGCAGGGACCATAGATGATATTATGGGAGGAGCAGAAGATTTTATTACAGAAGGACATAAACGTGCTAGACTAAATGAAGAAGAACTACATCAAACATCCAATTTTCTATATAATTTGTTATTAGGTGTAGGTTTTATAGTTGCTGTTATAGTAGGAGTTATTTTAGGAATTAAATATATGGTAGGAAGCGTAGAGGATAAAGCAGAATTGAAAGAAACGCTTTTAGCATATGCTGTAGGATGTATCGTTGTATTCGGAGCTTTTGGAATTTGGAAAATAGCAGTTAATATATTATCTGCTGTGGAATAAGAAGTAGGTGAGAAAATGAAAAAAACAATGATATTGTGTTTAATTCTATTAATCATAGCTAGTTATATTCCTGTATATAGCTTTGGAATTGGGGACTTACCAGGTACTAGTACTACAAAAGAAAAAGGAATTGAAGATTTTGGGCAAAATGTGATAAAAGTAATTTCAACAGTTGCATCAATAAGTTCGGTAGTTGTTTTAATTATTATAGGAATTAGATATATGATGGGAAGTGTAGAAGAAAAGGCAGAATATAAAAAAAGTATGTTACCCTATGTAATAGGATGTATTTTAGTATTCGGAGCTTCTAGGATAGCAAGTATCTTATACAATCTTGCATTTAATTTATAAATATAGTATAATATAAATAATTGTAGTTATTAAAATTCTTTGTCAAGGTTACAAAGAAAAATACATATAAAGAAAAAATAAAAGGAGGCAAAAAATGAACAAAAAAACAATATATAAGGTTTTAATTATGTTAATGATGTCATTTATGGTTATATCCACAATGTTACCAGTATTTGCAGCACCAGATCCAAGTAAATATGATGGAAGTGGAGCAACAGCTAATACAGACAAAATTGATACATTAGGTCAAAATATCATTAGTATTGTAAGTACAGTGGGATCTATTGTATCAGTAGTAGTTTTAATTGTATTAGGTGTTAAATATATGATGGGTAGTGCAGAAGAAAAAGCAGAATACAAGAAAACATTATTACCATACATTATTGGTGCAGCATTAGTATTTGCAGCTTCAACAATAGCTAGTGTTGTATTCAATTTCGCTAATACAGTAACTGTTTAAGAAATGTATAAGAAAAACCATTAGATGTTAGATTAAAAATCAACATTTAATGGTTTTTTTTAATAAAATTATTACAGAGTGATTACAGAATGATTACAATTATCTTAAATAAGAAAAAAACTTGAGAAAAGGTCGCTTTTAAACGTTTTTTCTGGTATAATGTATATAATAAGATAAATGTGTCAAAAAGGGGGCAAAATCATGAGAACATATGAAATTCCAAGAGATTATAAAGGAGAAAGTAGAATTTTATATATTTTTTCTATAAAAGCATTAGCTTACACAGGCATAGGAGCAACAATAGGAGGAATATTTTATTTTATATTTAGTCTATTAGGATTGCAGATGATAGGAATAGCTTCTGTTTTATTATTAGGAGTAATTGGATTTTGTATAGGCACATTTAAAATACCAGAAAGTAAGAAATTCAAGTTAACAGAGAAGACAGGAGGAGAAGCAATTGATGATGTTATAAAAAGATGGATTAATTTTAAAAGAGGAAAAAATAAAATATATATCTATTTAAAGGAGGAAACAAAAGATGAATAGTGATGAAATAACCAATTTACTTACAATTATATTAATGGCAATGATAACAATATTATTTGTTTTAATATTCATATATATTGTATTAAGAATTAAAACCAAACAGCCTAAAAATAGAAAAGAGAAAATAGTACAAAACTCAAAACCTTTGGAAGCAACAAATTATAATAAACAATCTATTTTTTCATTTATGGAATTTGATAAAATAGAAGACAATATGATTGTTAGAAAAAACGGAAACAAATTTTTAATGGTTATTGAATGTCAAGGAATTAATTATGATTTAATGTCAGGATTAGAAAGAAATAGTGTAGAGCAAGGATTTTTACAATTTCTAAATACACTTCGATATCCCATTCAAATTTATGTACAAACAAGGACCGTTAACTTAGAAAGTGGAATTGTAAAATATAAAGAAAAAGTAAGAGAGATTCAAGACCGATTGGTAAAAAAACAAATGGAATTAAACAGAAAAGAAAATATGGATTATGCAGTAGAAGACATCAAAAAAGCCAGATTAGAAGTAACAAAAGAAAGAAATTTATATGAATATGGTGTTGATATTGTAAATAATACAGAAAGAATGAGTCTCAATAAAAATATTTTAAGAAAACACTATTATATTATTATTGATTATGTACCAGAGGATATTAATACCAATAGTTTTGCTAAAGAAGAGATTAGTAATATGGCATTTTCAGATTTATATACAAAATCACAATCTATCATAAATGCTTTAGGTGTATGTGGTGTAAAAGGAAAGATTTTAGATTCAAATGAATTAGCAGAATTATTATATATTGCCTATAACAGAGATGAATCAGAAACCTATGATTTAGAAAAAGCTTTAAAAGCAGGGTATGAAGAATTGTACATAACAGCACAAGATGTATTAGAAAAGAGAATTAAAGAACTAGATAAAAGAATAGAGCAAGAAGCTATCAGAACAGCAAATGAAATAATAGATGAAGTAATAGAAGAAAGAGAAATCGAAAAAAGAGCAAAAGAAAAAGAAGCAGAAATGGATGAATTAATAAAAGAAATGGCGTATTTGATCATAGAAGAAAATCAAGATATTTTAGGTAAAGAGATAGTCAATAAAGCAAAAGGAAAGGTAAGTAAGAAAAAAAATACAACCAAAAAAACAACCAAACCAAAGACAAAAGAAGAGGAGGGTAAAAATGAAGAGAAATAAAAATAAACAACAAGAACAAGTTTATCGTCCAGAGCCAGAACAAGAGATTTTAAAAATAAAAACAATAAAAGAATTAATTGCTCCATCAGGGATAAATGCTTCTAATATTGACCATTTAGAAATAATATCCAATACCAAAAGATATGCAAGAAGTTTTTTTGTATCAGCGCTTCCTAGAATGTGTACTTTTCCAGAATTATTTAGGGATATGTATCTTTTTGGAGATATTAATACATCAATTTATATTAATCCAGTTAAAGAGGAAAAGTCACAAAATGATTTAAATAGAGTTATTAATGAATTAGAAACAGAAAGAATTGTAGCAGCTGATAAAGGAAACATTAACAGGGAAAGTACTATTTCGCAAAAAAGATTTGAGGCAGAGCAATTAAGAGATGAAATAGCAGCAGGATTTAATAAATTATTTGAAGCGACCATTGTTTCAACTTTATTTTCCTATACACTAGAAGATTTAGATCGATATACTAAAATGTTAGCATCTGAAATGTCAAAAACATTAGTAGGGATAAAGAGTGCTTGGGGAATACAAGAACAAGCTTTTCAATCTAATTTACCACTAATGAATAATAAAATTAATAAAAGCCATACATTTGATAGAAATTCAATGGGAACAGTATTTCCTTTTACAACCTCAGAAATAGGACATCCATCAGGAGTTCCTTTAGGCTTTAATAAGCAAACAGGAACACCAATTCTTTTTGATAATTTTCATAGTTCATTAGCAAATTATAATATGGTTATATTTGCTAAATCAGGAGCAGGAAAATCTGTAACGATGAAAACCCTAGTATCAAGATCTTCTGTATTGATGGGAATTGAAAGTTTAGCATTAGATGCAGAAGGAGAATATACAGTTGTAGCAGAAAGTTTAGGAGGAATTAATGTAGTCATTAGTCCTACCTCTAAAACTATTATTAATATATTTGATTTAGAAACAGAGATGGTCAAAGACGAAATAACAGGAAAAGATAGAACCGTTTTAAATATAGAAAACAAAGTAGAAGATGTAACACAAGGACTACTTACTATGGCAAGAGGTAGTACAAGAAGTAAGGAAGTAAATGAATTAACAAAGCAAATTATAGCAGAAGCAGTAGCAGAAGAATATGCAGATTTAGGAATTACAAGCAATCCAACTAGTTTATATGAAGAAAAAGGAATTGGAATTGTGAAAGGAGAAATTCTTTCAAAGCAAAAGAAAAAAATGCCAACAATTGGTAGTTGGTATAAAAGACTTCAAATAAAAGCACAAGAAAACGATAATCCAGATTATCAATATCATTATAGCTATTTATTAAAGGTTATGAAACAATACATAAGAGAATATGATGGTCAAATGGCTTATTTTGATGGACAATCAACATTTGAACTTTTAGAAGGAGCACCTTTCATTAACTTAGATATATCACAGTTAGAAGAGAGATTTGCAAGACCACTGGCACAACAAATATTACTTTCTTGGATTTGGGAGAAATTTGTTAAGAAAAATAGTGAAGATAGGAAAAAGGCTACACAAAAAAGAGTATTAGTAGACGAAGCATGGATGTTACTTCCTTATCCAGAAGCAGTTGACTTTTTAAATAAAATGGCAAGACGTGCCAGAAAGAGAAATGTATCTTTAGCCATTATTTCACAAAGATTTCAAGATTTTTATGAGAAGCCAGAAGCACAAGCTGTTTTAACTTCTTCTGATACAAAATTATTTTTAGCACAAGATAAATCTGAAATACAGTATTTAAAAGAAGTTTTTAAACTTTCAGAAGGAGAAGCCAATTTCTTAGTTACATGCCAAAGAGGAGAGGGATTATTAAAAGTAGGAGCAGATACAGCAATTTTAAAAATAACACCAACGAAAAAAGAGTTTGAATTTGTTGAAACAAATTTAAACCAATTATCAAAAATAAAAAGGAACTAAATGGGAGGTAACTATATGAAATTTTTTACGAATAAAAATATATGGACTAAAATTATAATTGTTCTTATATTTGTAATATTATTTGAGTTTGTAGTAGCAAAACCGAGTTTAGGTAGTACAAGTGATGTTCTTGAATTTGGAGGGAAGTTAATACAACCATTTGTATCTTTGCTGGTTACTGTTGGAGATGCATTTGTTGAACTTATGCATAGTTCTATAATGGGGGCAGAAGAATCGCTACTTCATGCTGATTTAAATTCAACTTTTTGGGAGACTGTTGGAAATATACTGGGTTTCATTGTTTTTGGTTTAGTTGGTATATCCCTTTTCTGGTTCCTTGGAGTTGGAATCGTAGCATCTGCAGTAGTTGGATTTTTTGCAAAAAGTATGTTTAAGTCAGTATGGGGATATATAGGTGATAAAGTAGGACAAGGAAGTATATCAAGTTTTGCTGAAGAAAATATGCCTGATGATTTATACTTGCCAGTATACTCAATCAGTCCAGAAGAGATATTTCAAGGAAAGATACTGCTTTTTAATATAGACTTTTTTAATAAAGGAAAAGAAATATTAGAAGAAAAAGATGAAGAAGGAAATTTAAAATATTATTATTATTACAATGATAAAGGTGAAAAAGTAATTACATCTCCACAAAATATGGGACAGCAATTAAAAGCTACTATTAGCCAATGGTATGTTAGTTTAAGAAATATAGCATTAGTTTGTATGATGATTGTTCTTTTATATATAGGAATTAGAATGTTATTATCTACTTTAGCAAGTGATAAAGCAAAATATAAACAGATGTTACAAGACTGGTTTATGGGATTAATCATATTATTTTTTATGCACTACATAATGGCTTTTTCCGTAACAATTGTGAGTAAATTAACAACAATAGTATCAACAAGTGTAGAGAAAAGTAACTATTTTATAAATATGGCAGATACAGACAATGGGAAGTTATCAGAATTTGTTGAAGAAGTTGGTATGGGAGATTTAATTCAAAAAGGAGTTTGGCCGTCAACAGGAGAAGAAGGAACCATTATTTGTTGGCCAACAAACCTTATGGGAAGTTTAAGATTAAAAGCACAATTGGCAAATTGGGGATCAGATTATATAGGATATGCATTTTGCTTTCTAATATTAGTATTTTATACCGTATTCTTTGTTTTTACATACTTAAGAAGAGTATTATATATGGCTTTCTTAACATTAATGGCACCATTAGTTGCAGTTACTTATCCGATTGATAAAGTAACAGATGGACAAGCACAAGGATTTAATAAATGGTTTAAAGAATATATATTTAATTTATTAATTCAACCAATGCATCTATTATTATATTACATATTAGTAACATCAGCTTTTAAATTGGCAGCAACCAATCTAATTTATAGTATTATTGCAATCGGATTTATGATTCCAGCAGAAAAATTACTAAGAGGTTTCTTCGGATTTGAAAAGGCTAGTACACCAGGATTATTATCAAGTGCAGCAGGAGGAGCTTTAGCAATGAATGCTATTAATAAATTAGGTGGATTAGGAAGGAAAAAAGGAGAGGGCAAAGATAAAGATACTTCTCCAGAAGAGGAAGCAAGAAAACCAAAATTTAAAGAACCAGAGCTTGAAGGAGAAGATGAAGAAATTATTAGAAGTCATGATGATAATCCACAAGAACAACAAAGAAAACAACAACAAAGAGAACAAGAAGCGCAAGAAAGAGCAGCTAAAAAACAGGCGCAACAAAGTCAAAAGGCTGCTGGAAAAACAGGAACTACAAGAGATGGTTCAACAAATAAATCACAACCAAATACTCCAAGTGGAGATATAAGAAGATTTACACTGAGAGATAAAATGAAAAGAAGAGCTCATGCAAGAACAAGGGAAACAAAAGCTAGAATGATTAGGGGAATTAAAAAACTTCCTGGAAACTCTATAAGATTTGCAGGAAGATTTGCAGGAGCAGCAACATTAGGAGCAGCAGGATTGGTAGCAGGAATTGCAACAGGATCTCCAAGTAAAGCATTTAGTAATGCACTTGCAGGAGGAGCTGCTGGATATGGAGTAGGAGGAAATGTAGGGGGAAGAGTTGCAGATTTTATTGAAAATACAATACCAACACTAAAAGATTATCAAGATCCTAAAGAAGTTTATAATCAAGTTTATAATGGACGCCAATATGAAGAACAAGTAAAACAAGAATATTTAAAATCTATCAAGAAAAATAATAAAGGCAAGTTAGAACGTAATTTTGATAAAAATAAAGTAGACGAAATGTTAAAAGATGGAGGCAATTTTGAAACATTGGTTAAAAGTGGAGTGGATAACATTGACGATATTATAGCAGCACAGAAGATGATTAATAATGGAGATGTATCTAACTTAAAGCAAGCACGTACCATAGCTAAATATGCTAAGAGAGTTGGAAGTGATTACGATACATCTAAAACAAAAGATTGGATTGATAAAATTGCAGAAGAAAATAGGGAAAGATTAGGAGTAAGCAAAAAAGATTCTGTTCTTATGGCTAAGAAAACAATGAGTAAAATTGAGAAGTTTAATAAGTATAAGAAAAATAATTATTAGTAACGAAAGGAAGGAAAATAATTATGAGAAATATAGTGAGATTTTATCATCAAAATAGAAAAAGTATATGGTTATTCTTAATGATTATTTTCTTTCTTATTTTAATGTTACAAATGTTTAACTATTGGGTTGGCGAAAGTCAAAAAAATGAAATAAATCAATTTGAGAATAAAACAAAAGAAGAAGCAAGAAATAGTGACAGTAATATTAGTATGGTATCAAATGAATCTGCTGTATCAGGTGAAAAGATAAATATAAGTAATTCAAAAAAAGCAAAACAAGTAATTGAGAATTTTTTAAATGATTGTAATCAAAATAAAGTAGAGGAAGCTTATGATTTGCTTACAGAAGAATGTAAAGAAGAAATGTATCCATCTATCGATATTTTTGAAGATACCTATGTTTCTAAAATGTTTTTAGGACAAGGGATTAATTGTAGTATCGAAAATTGGATAGAAAATACTTATAAAGTTAAAATTCAAGGGGATTTATTAGCTGTAGGGAAAGTGAATGATGAGGATATCATACAAGACTATATTACCATAAAGAAAGTACAAGATGATTATAAATTAAATATTAATAGTTATATAGGAAGAACACAAATAAATAAAAGTAAAAATAAAAGTAATATAGAAATAAAAGTATTACAAAAAGATGTTTATATGGATTATGAAAAATATAGTATAAAAATAAACAATCATTCAGAAAGTAATATTTTATTAGATACTAGGAAAAGAATTGATAGTATGTATGTTGAAAATGAAAGAGGAGCAAAATCTTCTGCTTATATTCATGAATTAACGGATTTAGATTTAACCGTTTATGGAAAACATACAAAAGATATTACCATAAAATATTATAATTCTTATCATTCAGGGAAAAAAGCAAATAAACTTGTATTTTCAAATGTTATTATGAATTATGATTCTGAAAATAGAGCAAGCAATAATCCTCAGGTTCAGGAAATAGCAGTAAATATGTAAAGAAGAGAGGTGAAAACATGGAAGAATTAAAAAATAAAATTAAAAGAGCGATTATAAAGTTAATAAAAAGAGTAATAAGAATTATAATTGCACCTTTTATGGGGAGTTTTATTCTAATAATGTTAGTAGCTGGATTTATATATTATTTAACAGTGGATGATGGAACTTATAAAGAAAATGATTGGGAAAGTACTGGATTTGGAGCAGCTGTATATACTTCTAGTATGTCTATTGAGCCAGATGGAACCATTAAAACTGGAAAAACGGCACAAGAAATATGGGATGAGTTAAAAAAAGGGAATAGTAGAGTATCAGAATATCTATCAGGACCAGATAAATTAGCCAAAATAATGAATGCAGAAGTGGTAACCAGATTTCCAGACACAAGAGAAAACCCAGATGAAGAGATTAATTGGGATGAAATGGATTTGTTAAAAGATAAAGTACAAGGTATTATAAAATTTAAGAGGTCAGAAACAAATGGAAATATAAGTACCATGACATATGTAGATCCAGAAACCTTTCAAACATATATCGATAATTATACTAAGTCAGGTTCAGAAGCAGACAGAAAAAATGCTTTAAGGCATTTTACACTAGAAGTGGCAACCTCCTCTTCTTATGTAGGAGGACAGGCACCAGTAATTGAAGCTGGAACAACCATTAATATTCCTGCTGGATTGGGTAGTTCTCATACATATATGGGTTGGCAAATGATTACAAGCACAACATCTATGCAATATAAGTTAAGGCAACAAGCGGGTATGAATTTTGATGAGGAAGGATTCGGAAGAATCAATGGACGTTATGTGATAGCTTGTACAACTACTTTTGGAAGGGTTGGAGATTATATTGATTTTTATCAAGAAGATGGGACGATTATCTCTTGTATTATTGGTGATATAAAAAGTCAAAATGATAAAGGGTGTACAAAGTGGGGGCATGATAACGGACATACTATTGTAGAGTTTGTTGTAGATAAAGATACATGGTATAATCGAGATCATCCAAATCCAGGAACAAAGAGTTGTCATCCAGAGTGGAATAAGAATTTAACCAAAGCAGTAAATGGAGGAAGCTATTTTGATAATCCTAATTTTGGAACAGATACTGTTGTAGGAAATGGCAACAATATAGATGATACTGCTGGTGAAAAAGAAATGAAATGGCCAACAGATGGAACAAAAATAACATCAGAATATGGCTATAGAGAAAGACCAACAGAAGGGGCATCTACGAATCATAAAGGAATTGATATTGGTGTACCACAAGGAACAAATGTGTATGCTTGTGAAGATGGTAAAGTAACAATTGCTATGGAAAGTGAAACAGCAGGAAAATATATTGCCATTGATCATGGAAATGGCTATTTATCAAAATATATGCATAATAGTGAACTAAAAGTAGCAGTAGGAGACGAAGTAAAAAAAGGACAATTAATTGCTTTATCTGGAAATACAGGAATTTCATCTGGTCCACATCTTCATTTTCAAATAGAATACAATGGAAAACCAGTAGATCCACTTACATTTAAATATGATAACAGTGTAGGAAATGGAACAGGAGGAATCGGTTCAAACGAGGAAGGAATAAGAGCAACAGCCATAAAATATCACGCTAAAATAGCAACCTGGAATAAAACAACACAAACCATTCAAACCGATGATCCAAGTGAAGAAAATATCAATAATGAAACGTATAGTATGGGAACTACTATGATAAATTATCAAGAATTGGTTAACAAATATACGATGCAATTTGATTTGTTATGGGCTTTATTGGTGGTAGGAGAAGATGAAGACTTTATCTTAGAATTAGCAGACTTAGCATATAATAGTGACATAGAAATAACAGTATATGACAATTATAAAAAAGATACCATGATAGATGAATGGACCTATATCAAAGAGGATAAAAATAAAGTTTCTGCAACGGTTAAAGAAAATACATATGAGATACAAAAGTCTACTCAATTTGAAGATATTATAAAAACACCTTATACAACAAAAACAACAGTTGTAACAGAAACAAATACAGTAGAAATAGCTTTAACAAAGGCAAATGTATGGATTGTTGATTATGAAAGAACCTATAAACAAGGAAATACCAAAACAGCAGATTTGGCTCATAATGAAATAACGCATGAGCCAGGAGAATTTCCAGAAGAACCGAATACAACATCTGATAAATATGAACATGAAAAAATAGATTTATTAGTGCAAGACGTTATAAATGAAGCAAAGAAAAAAAGTGAAGAAGATTTAAATGAAATAAATCCAGACATAAAAAAAGAGATTAAAGTAGAAACCTATTCTAGGCGTACAGATATTAAAGAAGAAACAACACAGAAAGAAGAAACTAAATATTATATTGCCCAAACCCCTAAATTAATAGAAAAGATAGATAAAAAAACAGAACCTAATTTTGTAACCATATTTAATAAAAAAGAATATGACAAAAATAAGAAAAATATGAGAAATGCTACCAGTTGGCTAATAGAAATATTAGAAACAAATGATAGTACAAAAAATAGTGTAGATTTAATTCAATTTTTATTAAATAAAACACGAGATGAACATAAGCAAAAAGAGGATGAAAATAAGTTTGACTTTAGCATATTTTATCCATCAGAATTAGCAACAATAGGGGGGAATTATGGAGGAGAAGGAGTTCAATATTATCAAGATGATTATCCTAATGTTCCATATGGCAAAGGAACCATATCTACATCTGGATGTGGACCGACTTGTTTTGCAATGGTAGCTTCTCAGATTACAGGGCAAAAAATAACACCAGTGGATGCTATAAAATGGTGTGGAAATAAATATTATGTATGGGATATAGGAACTTCATGGGATTATTTTCAAGCAGCTGCAGATCATTTTAATTTAGGTGTTAAAGTTACACAAACGAAAGATATTAATTCAGCAGTGAGTGCTTTAAGAAATGGAAAACTAGTTATTTCTTCACAAGCAAAAGGTTTATTTACAGCAAGTAATCATTTTATTTTATTATATAAAGTAGATAAGGATGAGAAGATATATGTTAAAGATCCCAATAAAAGGAATGCGAATGAAAAAGGATACAACAATAGAGCCTTTACAAAAACAGAGATAAATAAAGCAGCAAAACAGTATTTTATATTTGAATAACAACCTAGAAAAGGAGGCGGAATTTGTGAAGAAAAACATATTAGTAGGAATAATTATTTTAGTGATTTTAATTATTTTAGTATTGGGTATCTTAATTATAGATAGAAAGCAAGCTAATAAAGAGCACATCCAAGAAGGAATCCATCAATTTGAAGAAACGAAAGAAGAAATGACTATTTCTGAAATGGTAGAACCTAAAAAAGTATATGCATTAGAATTGTTAATTAATTATTATATGAATGATATTATCATAACAATAGAAGAATCAGAAGAAGAGGCAACACAGGAAAGAGAAATTTTGAAACAATTAGGAATTGGTACAGATAAACAATTTTTATCGCAAAATGCATATAGCTTAGAATTAAATGAAAAAAATACATTGTATTTTGTTAAAGGAGAATTTATCTATAGAATTTTAGACGATGCCAAAAATAGAAAAAAGCAGGGAGCAATATTAACCCTTACAGTAGACAAAGAGAATCAGACTTTTGACATTTTACCATATAGGCAGGAATTTTCAAATCTAATAGATTATCAAGAGGAAATTTTAGATAGTAAGATAGTAAATGTAGAGGCATTAAAAAAAGTAAACAAAGAGATACAAGAAAATTATTTTAATTATTATTCTGATATAGAAGTTACAGATGAAGAAATGGCAAAAAGATATTATCAAGATTATAAAAGAAATGCATTATACTTTACAGAAGAAGCCTATAAAAGGATAGAAGAAGAATATAAGCAAATAAGATTTCCTACTTTTTCAAAATATCAAGAATATCTTTATGAATTGAAAGATGAAATGGAAGAAGCGGAGTTAGTAAAATATGGAGTAGATGAAAAAGGACAATATACATTAATGGATAACCTTCAAAATTCATATTTTATTCGTAAATCAACAAGAAATACGATGGATTATAAAATTATGTTAGATAGTTATACAATAAAGACAGAAGATTTTGAAGAAAAATATAATGAATTATCAAGTTATAAAAAAGTAGAGATAAATGCCCATATTTTTTTACAAATGTTAAATACAAGAGATTATGAAAATGCTTATAAATTATTGGATCCTAATTTTAAAAAGAATAATTTTAACACATTAGAAGAATTTAAAAATTATGCAACAAATCACTTACTTCATACTAGTATTGAAACAAGTGCTAGTATACACCAAGAAGGAACTGTTTTTGTATATGATTTAAAATTAAGAGATAATGATAATAATACACAAAGTATGACAATTATTATGAAATTATTAGAAGAAACTAATTTTGTAATGTCATTTAGTATCGAATAAAAAGGAGGAAGGGATATAGGTAAGTTTTATACAGATATCCCGATTTATATTTATGATAGAACTAAAAAATGTTTCAAAGAGTTTTAATAAAAATAAAAAGGTAATTGATAATATTAGTTTAAAAGTGCAAGATGGAGAAATATTTGGTTTTTTAGGACCAAATGGGGTAGGAAAGACAACAACAATTAAAATGATAACTGGTATTTTAGAAATAGATGAAGGAGACATTTTATTAGACCAAAAAAGTATAAGAAAAGATCCAGTAGAAGCTAAAAAACAATTTGGACTGGTACCAGATAGCCCAGATATGTTTTTAAATTTAAAAGGAATAGAATATTTGAATTTTATCGGAGAGATTTATGAAGTACCAATGGAAATAAGAAATGAGAGAATCATTCGTCTGGCTAAAGAATTTGAAATTTATAACGAATTAAATGATAAAATTGAGTCTTATTCTCATGGAATGAGACAAAAAATTGTTATTATTGGTGTGTTATTGCACAACCCAAAAAATTGGATTTTAGATGAACCAATGATGGGATTAGATCCAAGAGCATCATTTATATTGAAAGAGAAAATGAAACAACATGCAAAAAAAGGAAATACAGTATTTTTTTCAACTCATGTTTTAGAAGTAGCAGAAAAATTATGTGATCGAATTGCTATTATAAAAGATGGAAAAATTATTCTTTTAGGAACTTATCAAGAGATTCGAGAGGCTTTTCAGGAGAATCAATCTTTAGAAGAAATATTTATGGAGATAACAAAAAATGAAGTGGAATAAGATAATTAGTTTGATAAAGGTATTTTTAAATAGTTTTTATTATCATTCTAAAATTTTTGAAGCAAAAAGGGGAAAATTAAATACAAAATCTAAGTTTTTTTGGATGATAGTAACGATAATTTTTGCGATTGGATTGATTAGTTATAAGATAATTCATTTTATAGGCAGCACTGGACAACCACAGATATTTTTATATTTATACTTTATCTTTTTAGCTATTTTATTAATATTTGAAATAATTCTAATTAGTACGAATATATTATTTTTCTCAAAGGATTTAGAATATGTTTTATTTATGCCAATTAATTCTTTAGAATTATTATTCGCTAAATATGGAGTATTTTTAATCATAACATATGTGTCAGAATTTACGATTGGATTTATTCCACTTATTATTTATGGACTTTTGAATTTTTCTTTTTCTTATTTTGTATATATGCCAATCGTATTGCTAATATTTCCAATTTTATTGGTTACCATCATAAGTTTTATTACTGTGATACTAATGAAATTTGTTAAGTATATAAAAAATCAAGATACTTATCAAAAAATAGTAACGATTGTATTAATATTACTTGTTATAGGATTTGAGAATATCGTGATAAATCATTTTTCTAAAAATGTGGAAAGGCAGCAAAAAATAGCAAATGAACAAACAGAATATAAAACAGAAGATATATTAGAAACATATAGCCAGATCGGGAAAGCATTTGTAATTGTTAATCCAGCCACTGAAATATTGTCCAATACAGGAAATATAAAAGTCGTTTTCAAAAATATTGCTTTATTAATTTTGTATAATGGTATTTCATTTTTAGTCTTTTTACAGGTAGGAAAGAGGGTTTATTTAAAAAATCTTTTATTAGGAATGAATAAAACAATTAAAATAAAAAGAAATAAAAACATAATATTGAAAAAGAAGTTAAAAAAGAAGAGTAAAAGGATGGTCTATATTTTAAAAGACATAAAGCAATTATATCGAGTTCCAACCTTTTTCATGCAAATGGTATTTCCTGTTATTATTATATTAATTTCAGCTATTATGATAGGAAATTTTATAATACCAATTATAGATGAAGCGATTCAGAGTAGTGAAAACATTCAAAATACATTAAGACAGCTAACATTTAATACAGAAATGGTGTGTATCGTATTAGGAATATTACAAGTTCTTTTTTCTATGTCAGATCTTTCCTTAACAGCAATTTCAAGAGAAGGGAAAAATGCAGTTTTTATAAAATATATACCAATTGATTTATATAAGCAGTTTTTATATAAAAATATACTACAAGTTGGGCTAAATACTATTGTTTCTATTGTAGTATTAGGGATCTTATATTTTCTGATTTCTAAGATAAGTGTGTTACAGATTTTATTATTATTTATTACCTCTATTTTTATTAGCTTAATTAATAGCTTTTTAATGCTAATAGTAGATTTAAGAAGACCAAATTTAAATTGGAGTTCAGAGTATGTTTTAATAAAAAAGAATGAGAATAAAATATTTCAATATGTTTTTATGATTATTATGATATTAATATTTTTGTATTTATCCAATATTTTACAAGAAATGAATATTCATATAGCGATTGTAATACAGATGATGCTATTTGCCATTATATTTATGATAATGAATATATTAGTAAAGAAAAAAATTAATAAATTATTTAATAAAATTATATAAAAAGAGATTTCAAATTGAAATCTCTTTTTGAACGTAATGTTCCGAAAAATTAATCAGTTACAACATTTGATTTGCAGTTAGATAACTTCATTTTAAGTACTTATCAAATTAAGAACGATAGAAAGGTTTTTTCATAAAATGTATAGGGTGATGAAAATGAAAAAAGGATTGTGTCTAGCTGGAGGTGGCGTAAAAGGGGCAGCCCATATAGGAGCAATTAAAGCATTAGAAGAAGAAGGGATTAAGTTTGACTATGTAGGAGGTACTTCTTCTGGTAGTATTGTTGCATGTCTATATGCTTGTGGATTTACAGCAGATGAAATGTATGCCATATTTAAAAAATATTGCAAGAAAATTAAGTATGTGGATGTAGGAAATATTATAAAATTAGTTTTGGGGCTTTTATTTACAGGAAGAATTGTAATTAATGGTTTAAATTCAGGAAAACAAATTGAAAAATTAATTCATAAAGTATGTTCCAAAAAAGGAATCTTTTACATAGAAGATATAAAAATACCACTAGTTATTCCGAGTGTAGATTTATGCAATGGAGAAGTTATTTGTTTTACTTCTTGTCATTTAAGAAATCATGTTTTAGATAATACGGTTTTTGTAAATGATATAGAAATTGGAAAAGCGGTAAGGGCGAGTTGTAGTTATCCAGTTATTTTTTCACCTTGTTCATATCAAAATACAAAATTGATAGATGGTGGAATTCGTGAAAATGTACCATGGAAAGAATTAAAATATTTAGGGGCTGATCAAGTAATAAATATTGTTTTTGATGAGAAGAAAAATGATATTTGTAATAAAAACATAGTAGAAGTAGCAGGACGTTCGATTCATTTACTTTGTAGAGAACTTTCTAATTATGAGATGGAAGGTAGTGACTTTACTTTAAGAATAAATAGTGAGAAGATAGGGCTTTTAGATATGAAAAAAATAGACGAACTTTATGAATTGGGATATAGACAAATGAAAAAAAATATAAACAAAATCAATAAATGTTTACAAATGAGTTGAAAAATAATAAATATTAGTATATAATAGGCTTACCTTCATAATAGGAGGTGAAACTGTTGAAGGAAATATTAGAACTAGCAAAACTTGTCGTAATACTAAAGCTGTTACAATATTTAGATAAGTGAATTGCGAAACAAAAAAACAGAGACTTGCACTCTCTGTTTTTTTGTTGTTGAAGAAAAATATTAGTTTATTAGCAAAATATAGTATACTATATTTCCTATGCTGTGTCAAATCTTGAAAAATAGAACAATAAGGTTAACTATTTTTAATTTTTTCTTTATTTACTTCAATTGCATTTTCACTATCAATTGCTTTTTTGCTATTTTCTTGTATTTTTAGATTATCTTTAGCAACTGTCATAAGAAGTTTAATTCTGTTAGTTTGATTTGCTTCACTTGCACCTGGATCATAATCAACAGGAGAAATATTGGCTTCTGGATATTTGGTTCTAATTGTTTTAATAACTCCTTTTCCAACAACGTGGTTTGGTAGACAAGCAAATGGTTGTACACAAATAATATTTGGAATACCATTTTCAATATATTCAATCATTTCGGCAGTTAAAAACCAGCCTTCACCAGTTTGGTTACCAATGGATAAAACATCTTTTACTTTATCTTCTAAATGCCAAATATCACAAGGTTGTAAATAATCTTTTTTCGAATTTGCTAAGGCGATTTTGACATCTTTTTCTAAAATATCAATTAATTTGATGGCTGTTTTCATCAATTTTGAAGAAGTTTTATTGGTATTTAATAAGTTGTTAAAGGTAATTTTATGCGTACACATAAATTTAGCAAATCCCATAAAGTCTGGTAGGATAACTTCAGCCCCTTCTTTTTCTAAAAGGTCTGCGACATAATTATTACCAAATGGATGATATTTAATTAATACTTCTCCTACAATTCCCACTTTTGGTTTCTCAACAGAAGTGTCTAGTTCGATTTTTTCAAAGTCATTTACAATATCATAAATACTTTGTTTAAATTCTTTATTACTAGATTTTTCTAATAATTTTTTACATTTTTTCATCCAAACATCAAATAGCTTTTGAGTTTCTCCTTTATGGACTTCATAAGCTCTATTTTTGGTTAACATCTTTTGTAGTAAGTCTCCATAAACTACCATTTTTAGTAATCTTTCTGCTAAAGGAATGGTTATTTTAAATCCTGGCATTTTTTCCATTCCTACAATGTTAAAGGAAATAACAGGAATATGTTCAAAACCAGCATCTTTAAGAGCTTTACGAATAAAACCTATGTAATTAGTAGCTCGACATCCACCACCTGTTTGAGACATAATCAAAGCAGTTTTATTTAAGTCATATTTACCAGATTGTAGTGCTTCAATCATTTGTCCAGTTACTAAAATAGAGGGATAACAAGCATCATTATTCACATATTTTAATCCTGTTTCTACTGTTTTTTGCGTACATTCTCGTAATAATTCAACATGGTAGCCAGAAGAACGTACAGCGGCTTCTAATAATTCAAAGTGAATAGGAGCCATCTGTGGGATTAAAATTGTATAATCTTTTCTCATTTCTTTTGTAAAGATTTTTTTCTTAACACCATAATTTCCATCTAATTTTTCGTGTACTTTTTCTTGTTCACGTTTTTTCATACTAGCTAATAAAGAACGGATACGAATACGAACAGCTCCTAAGTTATTGACTTCGTCTATTTTAATTAAAGTATACATTTTATCAAAACTAGATAAGATTTCTTCTACTTGATCTGTTGTAACGGCATCTACTCCACATCCAAAAGAGTTTAGCTGAATTAATTCTAAACAATCATGTTTTCCAACAAAGTCTGCAGCAGCATAAAGTCTGGCATGATATACCCATTGATCAACTACTCTGATAGGACGTTTTGCTTCTGTTTTGTCAGAAATACTATCTTCTGTTAAGACACTTAATCCTAAAGAAGTAATTAGAGTATCAATTCCATGATTAATTTCTGGGTCTACATGATAAGGTCTTCCTGCTAATACAATTCCTTTTAAGTTGTTTTCTTCTAGGTATCTTACCGTTTCTGTTCCCTTATCTCGAATATCTTTTTTGAATTTTTGGTATTCTTCTTCTGCTTTGTCAGCAGCTTCATTTAGTTCTGCTTTGGTAAAGTGATATTCTTTAAATTCATCCAATTCTAAAATTTTCTTTACAAGATTTTTCTTTTCAAAAGGTAAAAATGGGTTTAAAAATTTTATGTTGGTATCTTTTAGAGATTCAACATTGTTTTTTAATACTTCTGAATAAGAGATTACGATTGGACAATTATAATGATTATCTGCTTTTTGATATTCTTTTCTTGAATAAGGAATACAAGGATAAAAGATGGTTTTAATTCCTTGCTCTAGTAAGCTTTCGATATGACCATGTGAAAGTTTGGCTGGATAGCAAACAGATTCTGATGGCATAGATTCCATTCCTTTTTCATAAGTAGCACGAGTGCTTTTTTCGGAAAGGATAACTCTAAATCCTAGACTACTTAGAAAAGTAAACCAGAAAGGGTAGTCCTCATACATATTTAAGACTCTAGGAATACCAATGGTTCCTCTAGTAGCGAATTGTTCTTCTATTGGTTTATAGTCAAATAATCTTTCATATTTATATTGAACTAGATTTGGTAATTTTTTAGTCTTAGTAATAATCCCAGCGCCTTTTTCACAACGGTTACCAGATACGTGGATCTGTCCGTTACTAAATTTGTTAATGGTTAATTTACAATGATTTTCACAGTTGTTACAACGAGTATGGGTTACTTTGATTTCTAATTGATCTAATTCCTCACCTTTTAAGATGGTTGAAGTATATTCCATATCCAAATTGGCTTCATATTGTTCTTGGGAAAGTAAGGCCATACCATAAGCTCCCATAAGACCAGCAATGTCTGGTCTAACGGCATTCTTACCAACGATTAATTCAAAGGCTCTAAGAACGGCATCATTATAGAAGGTTCCTCCTTGTACGACAATATGATTTCCAAGTGTTTCAACATCTCTTACTTTCATTACTTTCTGGATGGCATTTTTTATAACAGAGTAAGAAAGACCACTTGCAATATCACCAACAGAGTATCCTTCTTTTTGGGCTTGTTTGATTTTAGAGTTCATAAACACGGTACATCTTGAGCCTAAATCAACTGGTGTTTTTGCTTGGATGGCTTCTTTTACAAAGTCAGAAATTTCAATATTCAGACTTTTAGCGAATGTTTCAATAAAGGAACCACAACCAGAGGAACAAGCTTCATTTAGCATGATATTGTCAATGGAGCCGTTTTTCATTCTAATATATTTCATATCTTGTCCACCAATATCTACAATACTAGAAACATGAGGTTCAAATTTTTTGGCAGCTGTGTAGTGAGCAATGGTTTCAATTTCATTTAAATCAACATTTAAAGCTGTTTGAATTAATTTTTCACCATATCCTGTAACACCGCTATATCTTAATTTGGCTTTTTCAGGTAATATGCTATATAACTGTTTTAACATATTTATAACACTATTTAATGGATTTCCTTCATTGCTCCCATATAAAGAATATAATAAATTTCCTTCTCCATCAATTAAAACAAGTTTCGTTGTAGTGGAACCAGCATCGATTCCTAAGTAACAATCCCCTTCAAAACCTTCAAGGTCTTTTCTAGTTACTTTGTTTTTATCGTGTCTTTCTTTGAATCTTTGATATTCTTCTTTGGTTTTAAATAAAGGGTCTAATGGCTTAGAAGTATTATCATGTGATATTTTTAAAATTTCTATTTTTTTGGCTAATTCATCTGGTGTGATCGCTTCTGTTCCGATCGAATCGAGTGCAGCTCCTTTGGCTACTAAAAGATGAGCTTCTTCTGGGATAAGGATTTCCTCTTCTGTTAAATGTAAAGTTTCAATAAATCGGGTACGTAATTCAGAGAGATAGTTTAAAGGTCCTCCTAAAAAGGCTACATTTCCTCGAATTGGTCTACCACAAGCTAAACCACTGATGGTTTGGTTGACGACTGCTTGGAAAATAGAAGCAGCAATATCCTCTTTAGCAGCTCCTTCATTAATTAGAGGTTGAATATCTGTCTTGGCAAAAACACCACAGCGAGAAGCAATGGGATAGATGGTTTTATAGTTTTTAGCTAACTGGTTAAGACCTGCTGTATTGGTGTGTAAAAGAGATGCCATTTGGTCTAAAAAGGCTCCAGTACCACCAGCACAAGTACCATTCATTCGTTGTTCAATCGATTGGTCAAAGTAAATGATTTTGGCATCTTCTCCACCTAATTCAATAACAACATCTGTTTTTGGAATATATTTTTCAACAGCACGTTTACAAGAAACTACTTCTTGAATAAAATCAACTCCTAAAAATTTAGCAGCAGACATTGCTCCAGAACCAGTTAATGCTAAAGTAAATGCATTAGATGGGTATTTTAATAATAAATCTTCTAAGACATTACATACGGTATTCTTGGTGTCTGAAAAATGTCTTTGATAGTTTTTATATAGGGTATTTTGGTTTTCATCCATAACGATAATTTTAACGGTTGTTGAACCAACATCGAGTCCAACGTGTAATATTTGATTCATGACAAAATCTCCTTTTTTGTATATAATTTTATGCTTTTAAACACCTTAATTTTATACGGAAATCAGTGTTTTGTCAAATGGTAAATATTGGAGGAAAAAGATAAACTTATGCTTTTTTATTTAACTTTAAAGAAGATGGTTCTAAAAGGGACAAACAAATAATAATATGGATAATAAAGAAAGAAAATGAGGAGGAAAACCATGAAAAATAAAAAAGTAGTTATTATTTTTATTTTGTTATTTATGATTATTTTAGTAGGAGGGTATTTTGGAATTAAGTATGCAAAAGAAAAGCAAGCAGAAAAAACAATGGTAGAAGAATATACGCCACAAGAAGAAATATCAGAGGACCAATTAAGACAAACGATTGTAAGTTTATATTTCTTATCAAAGGAGACCAAAGAAATAGTTCCAGAAGCAAGATTAGTGGATATCAAAGAAATTATAAATGATCCTTGTGATAAATTAGTCAATTTATTAATCGAAGGACCAAAAAGTGAAAAACAAGAGAGAATTATGCCAGAAAACACTAAATTAATAAAGAGCTATATGGAAGGAGATTGTGTTACTTTAGATTTATCAGAAGAATTTTTAAATTATGACAAAACAGATGAAAAAGCAAAAGAAAAATTAATGGATAGTATTGTAAATACATTAACTCAATTAACAGAAGTGAATCAAGTTAAAATATTAATTAATGGAAATCAAGAAGATGAATTTAAGGAAAGTTATCATGTTAAAAATTAGGAAATAATAAATATGAAAAAAATAGGAAAAAATTCTTAAAAATAGAAAAAAAGAGAAAATAAAAGAAAAATAAAGATTTTATTTTTGACTTAAAGTTGACAAATGAAAAAAATAGAATAAATTCGAAAAAGATAGGAAAAAATAGGAAAAATTAGATAAAGATGTTTTCTATTTAAAGATTTTAAAGATTTTAACATATCTTGTAAACTTTTTAAAATTATTCAAAAAATATTCAATTTCATTTAAAGATTTTATCGTATTTTTTTGACAAGTTTTAAAATTTAATTTCTTTTTTTGAGGTGACTTTTTGTCACCTCTATTTTGTTGTTCCATACACCATACCTCTCGATTTTGATTTTTCAGATATTTTGTTATATAATATGTAATAAATTAAAAAAGGTTAAAGGAATGGATTGATGGAAATAAAATTAAAGGAAAATGAAAGAATCGATGATTTAGAATGGAAGGGATTAAAAATTATACAAAATAAAGAAGGATTTTGCTTTGGTATGGATAGTGTATTGCTATCTGAGTTTGCAAAAAATATGAAAAAGGAAGCAAATGTATTAGATTTAGGAACAGGAACAGGCATTATTCCAATTCTTTTATGTGGAAAAACAGAATTAAAAAAAATAATAGGAGTTGAAATACAAGCAGAAGTAGCAGAAATGGCTAAAAGAAGTATACAGTTAAATCAATTAGAAAGTAGATTTGAAATTATAAATGAAAATATTTTAAATTTAAATCGAATTTATCCAAAACAAACCTTTGATGTAATTGTTACAAACCCACCCTATAAAAAAAGAAATACAGGAATCATGAATCAGAATCCAAAAAAGGTGATATCTAGACATGAACTAACAGCTGATTTAGAAGATTTTATTAAAATAACAAGGGATTTGTTAAAAGATAAAGGAGAATTTTATATGGTTCATAGGCCAGAAAGATTAGTTGATATTTTAAGCCTAATGAGAAATTATAAGATAGAACCAAAAATAGTAAGAATGGTTTATTCGAATCAAAGAAGAGAACCAAAATTAATTTTAATCAAAGGAATTAAAAATGGAAACCCATTTTTAAAAGTAGAAAAGAATTTATATATTTATGAGGAAAATGGAAGCTATACAGAAGAGGTGTTAAAGATTTATCACAAAACCAAGGAATTTGAAAAATGAAAAAAATAGAAAAAAATTCTTAAAAATCGAAAAAATTAGAATAAGTGAGAAAATAAGAATTTTATTTTTATAAAATTCTAATAAGTTGAAAAAATTAGAAAAAAATAGGATAAATTAGAATAAAATCGAAAGAAAGAGAAAAATAGTAAAAATCAACAGAGAAGTAAAACGAGAAGATAAATAATAGAATAAATAATATGAAAAAATTAGAAAAAAATAGGATAAATTAGAATAAAATCGAAAGAAAGAGAAAAATAGTAAAAATCAACAGAGAAGTAAAACGGAAAAATAAATAATAAAATAGATAATATGAAAAAATTAGAAAAAAATAGGATAAATTAGAATAAAATCAGAAAAAAAAGAAATAAGGAGATTTTGAAATGAAAGAAGAAAGAGAAGGAGTTTTATATATAGTTGCAACTCCAATTGGAAATTTAGAAGATATTACATTAAGAGCCATTCGAATTTTGAAAGAAGTAGATTTAATTGCTGCTGAAGATACCAGACATACTTTAAAATTATTAAACCATTTAGAAATTACAAAGCCAATGATTAGCTATCATAGACACAATGAAGAAGTAAGATGTGATGGATTAATACAAGAATTAAAAAATGGAAAAAATATTGCAATTGTATCTGACGCTGGAACACCAGGAATTTGTGACCCAGGAGAAGAAATCATTAAAAAGTGTATTGAAGAAAAGATAAAAATTGTTCCTATTCCAGGAGCGTGTGCAATGATTAATGCTTTAATTGCCTCTGGAATTACTACCAAAGAATTTACTTTTTTAGGATTTTTACCACTTAATAAAAAGTTAAGAAAAGAAAAATTAGAAGAAATTAAAAACCTTAACAAAACGTTGATTCTTTATGAAGCACCACACAAATTAAAAAATACATTACAGGATTTAAGTGCTGTTTTAGAGGATAGAAAAATAGTATTGGCAAGAGAATTAACAAAGATACATGAAGAATATATAAGAGGAACTCTATCAGAAATACAAAAGCAAGCAGAGGGATTAAAAGGGGAGATGGTTTTAATTATTGAAGGAACCAATAAAAAAAAAGAAAATAAATTAAAGGAACTAACATTGGAAAAACATTATGATTTTTATAAAAGACAGGGATTGAATAAAAAAGAAATTATTAAAAAAATAGCAAAAGATAGAAATGTGAATAAGAATGAAATTTATCAATATTTTATATAAGAGTACAAGCAGTTTTAATAGATAGAAAATAGAAACATCAGGTTTTTCTATTTTCCATCTATTTTTTAAATTCTTTTTTTAGCAATAATATCGTAAATATGCCAATGTTTTAGTTTGCCTAAAACAGTTTTTCCGTCTTTTTCTACTTCTTCAAATTTTATAATATCAAAGTCTTTTAGCAAATTTAATACCTCTTTTTTGGTTAAGAAGACCATTTCATCTTTTATACTTTTCCAAGAGTCCTTATATCCAAAAAAATTCCCAACAAAATAGCCGTTTTTTTGAATGCTGGAGGTTATTCTATTCCAAAAAATAGGGAAAAAATCTTTCTTACAAAAAGGAAGACTATAATTTGCTACCACTAAATTGTTTTTTTCTAAATCTATATTTTCAAAATCATTTTGAATAAATTTAAAATTTTTAAGTTCATTTTTTGATAGATTTTCTGTAATAAAAGATTTAGTATTTTTGTTATCAATTGAAGTAACATTCCAATTATTTTTAATTAGAAAAATTGTATCTCTTCCTGCCCCACAACCTAAATCAATTGCTTTACCACTTTTTATATCAAATTCTATTAATTCTTTTACATTATCGTGAGGTAATGAGTTTTTCGTCTGCATATAAAAATTTTTAAAGCTTTCCATATGTGGTTATCTCCTTTTTAAATTAATATTATTATATCAAATAAAAAATAATATTCAATATGATTATACTGTTTTTGTAATATGTCACTGCATACTAAATCGTTGTCTATTGTCCAGAATGAAATATATAGTAAAGATTTGAATATGAAAAGAACTTTATAAAAATATAAATAATGAGAAAATTGTTCAGACGTTTATGTCAAAGGATATATTATATCAAGGAAGGGGAAACTTACAAAAAGATGATGGAGCAATAAATATTTATAATGGAGAAAGAGTATTAGTTGAATTAATAAGAAAAAAGAAGTAAATTGCTATCGTAATAAAAAAGAGGGTATCCTAAAACAGGAATCCTCTTTTTTAAAGTTTAATATTTTATAAAGTTCTAGATGATTATTTATTTGTCTTGTTTTAAATTTCCGATTTTTTTAGAACAGCCTTCGCAAATTAATTTATCATTGTATGTTAGTAAGTTTTTTGTATTACCACAGAAAATGCAATTTGGTTCGAATTTTTTTAATATAATAGAAGAACCATCTACATATATTTCAATTGGGTCTTTTTCAACAATGTTAAATTGATTTCTTATTTCTATGGGAATCACAACTCTTCCTAGTTCGTCCATTCTCCTAATAATTCCTGTTGATTTCATAAACAAATCCTCCTTAAAAGTTATAATTTTTTACAATCCTATATCCATAATATATCATAAATACAAAAGTAGGTCAATTATATTGTAATAAAAAATCGTGTTTCGAATAAAATTATCTTGGTGATAAAGTATGTTAAATATAGTGTGGCCAATTTTTATTATAATATCATTTTCTTTTGCAATTTTTTCAGGAAATTTAGAAAAACTAAATTCTTCCATTTTTGAAAGTACAAGTGATGCCATTGAGTTATCTTTAAGTTTATTAGGAACGATTTGCCTTTGGAACGGAATTATGCAAATTGCAAGTCATACAAGTATGATGGAAAAGTTAACTAAATTTTTAAAACCAGTTATTCATTTTTTATTTCCAGAATTAAGAGGAAAACCAGAAATTCAAAAAGAAGTATCGATGAATATGATAGCCAATATTCTAGGATTGGGAAATGCAGCGACGCCATTAGGATTAAAAGCAATGAAATCAATGCAAAGAGAGAATAAGCAAAAAGATACGTTATCGAATTCTATGATGATGTTTATTGTATTAAATACTGCATCCATTCAAATCATACCAACAACCGTTATTGCAATTCGAAATTCTTTGGGTTCGGCAAATCCAACCAGTATTGTTTTTCCTGTTTGGATTGCCACAATAGCAGCTGCAACTGCTGGAATTATCGTTACTAAAATAATAATTAAAATAAAAAAAGAGGAGTAGTACCAATGCCATTCATTAATTTCATTTCTAATCTAGCAATGCCAATGATTATATTACTAATTGTAACTTATGGATTAAAGGAAAAAAATAAAGTTTTTGATACTTTTTTGGAAGGAGCAAAAGAGGGAATTGAGACGACAGTTAGTATATTACCTACTTTAATTGGATTATTTGTAGCCATTGGAGCCCTAAGAAGTTCAGGAATTTTAGAGTTAATTGCTCAGTTAGCAAGTCCGATTTTAAATTTTGTTCAGTTTCCAAGTGAATTAATGCCATTAGCCCTTTTAAGACCGATTTCAGGAAGTAGTTCGATTGCAGTTGCCACAGATATTATGAAAAATTGTGGAGTGGATAGTTTACTTGGTAGGATGGCATCTACCATTATGGGCTCTACAGAAACAACCTTATATACAATTGCTGTTTATACGAGTTGTATTAGAATTAAAAAAACAAGATTCATATTAGTAGCTGCACTCATAGCAGATGTAATAGGAATTTTTACGAGCGTGGTGATTTGTCGATTTTTGTCGTAAAGTTTTAGTTGACAAATGTTGGAAATCGAAGTATAATAATTAAAATTATTTCAAAAAGGACAGGTTAAAGAATGACGAAAATAATAATATTTATTTCAATTTTTTTCATAGTTAGAAAATTTGTAATCCACAAGTTATCCCAAAAACTGTTGAAAACAATAAAAAATAATTAAATAACATGATTTTAATTTTGTAGAGAAAATATCTTTCTTTTCTATAAAATTAGTTAGCCCCTATATTTTATGTTCTTGATTTTCTCTACAATACCAAAATATATTTATCTATGATAGGTTTCACCCTTTGCTATTTTAAAAGCTCTAAAAATTTGCTCTAATAAAAATACTCGAATCAATTGATGTGGAAATGTCATTTTCGAAAAACAAATTTTTAAATGGCAAATGGATAATAATTCTTGTGTTAAACCTAAAGAACCACCAATGATAAAAGTTAGATTACTAGTTTCCATGGATAAAGCATCTATTTTTTTAGAAAATTCTTCAGAAGTAAATTCTTTTCCTTTTAAATCTAAGGCAACAATATAAGAATCTTTCTTAATATGATTCCTAATATTGGCACATTCTTTTGCTTTAATATCATTTTCTAAACTACCATTTAATTTATCTGGAATTTTTTCATCTGGTAATTCTGTAATGGTTAATTTACAATATCTTGACAATCTCTTTTTGTATTCCTCTAAGGCATCTTTTAAATATTTTTCTTTTATTTTTCCTACACAGATAATTTGAATACTAAGCATAATTTCTCCTTTATAAAAACCCAATTTGGAAAATTGCCAAATTGGGAGTGATTACAATTTAATTAATTTACTAGGTACTTCTCGGGAAGCAACATTAAGGGATAAGTTATTTTCATCATAATGGTTGGCAATGAGTTCGTCTAATACAGTTTGATAAGCAAGCTCTGGAAAGTTACTTTCTTTGCTTAAATGACCAAGCATGGCATTTTTTAATCCAGATTTTAAAAGATGGCAAATTGTTTTTCCAGCCATTTCATTTGGTAAGTGACCAGTAGGTCCTGCGATTCTTGATTTTAATGAAAATGGATAAGAAGAACACCTAAGAACCTCTGGATCATAATTGGCTTCTAGCATAATAAACAAGCTTTCTTCTAAGTTTTTTAGAATATCTTTTGTCATATGACCAATATCAGTTGCAATACTTATTTTTTTATCATCCTTGTATAGATTGAATCCGCAAGGATTCGCAGCATCATGTGGAATCGAAAAAGGATGGATTGTCAAATCTCCAATTTCAAATTTGTCACTTACTTTAAAAGTTTTTATATTTTTTTCTGCTATTTTATCTCTTTGTTTCGGCATAGCATCCAAAGTTTCTTGGTTTACAAATACAGGTAAGTCAAATTTTTTAGAGAGTGTGCCTAATGATTGTACATGGTCAGTATGTTCATGGGTTACTAAAATACCATCAATAGAGCTTGGGTCTATTGCAATATCATTTAATGCAGTTACTATTTTTTTACAGCTAACCCCAGCATCTACTAATAACTTTGTGTTTTTGGTTTCTACGAATAGACTATTTCCACTACTTCCACTATATAAACTACAAAAATTTAGCATAATTCTTTCTTCTTTCTTCTGTTTTTATTCGATAATTCTTTCGATTTTTGCTCCGATTTTTCTAAATTTTTCTTCTATATTTTCATATCCTCTGTCAATATGTTCTAAGTTATAAATTTCGGTTACTCCTTCTGCAGCTGTACCAGCTACTACTAAAGCAGCTCCTGCTCTTAAATCAGAGGAATAGACAGGGGCGCCAGATAATTTTTTAACTCCTTCAAAGAAAGCGTTTTTTCCATGTGCCGTTATTTTTGCTCCCATTTTGTTTAATTCTTCTGTATATTGAAATCTAGAGTCCCAAATACTTTCATTAATAGTGCTTGTCCCATTTGCTAAGGATAAAACAACACCCATTTGAGGCTGTAAGTCTGTAGGAAAACCTGGATATGGTAAAGTTTTGATATTGGCTTTTTGTGGTCTTTTATTACACCAAACTCGAATACTATCACCATTATCTTCTACATTTCCGCCTACTTCTATAATTTTTGCAGTAATGGATTCTAAGTGTTTGGTGATACAGTTTTTTAAAGTTAGATCACCTCTTGTTGCTACTGCGGCTAACATAAAAGTGCCAGCTTCGATTTGGTCAGGAACAACGGAATAAGTAGCATTTCCTTGTAATTTTTCTACACCATTTATTTTAATAACGTCAGTTCCAGCACCTCTAATATCAGCTCCCATTGTGTTTAAAAAGTTTGCAACATCAACAATATGAGGCTCTTTTGCCGCGTTATCGATAATGGTTGTGCCTTTGGCAAGTACTGCTGATAACATGACATTAATGGTTGCACCAACAGAAACAATGTCCATATAAATAGGACAACCTTTTAGTTTTTTTGCTTTGGCATAAATTGTACCTTTTTCTACGGCTACAGTGGCTCCTAACAATTCAAATCCTTTAATGTGTTGGTCAATTGGTCTTGCTCCTAATTTACATCCGCCAGGCATACCAACTTCGATTTCTCCCATCCTTCCTAGCATAGCTCCAATGATATAATAAGAAGCTCTAAATTTACTAGTTAAGTCTAAAGGTGCTTTTGTGGTTGTGATGTTTCTTGTATCAATTGTAATACTATTTTTATCGTTCCAAGTAATTTTGGCACCTAATTTTTCTAAAATTTCACAAGATATTTTGATATCACTTATATTTGGTATGTTTTCAATGGTGCAACTACCTTCTATTAGAAGTGCGGCTGGTAAGATTGCTACTGCTGCATTCTTAGCTCCACCGATTGTTACTTCACCTTTTAAAGGAGTAGGACCTGTAACTACTAATTTTTCCAATTCTATTACCCCCATCTTTATATATTTGTAATATATATAATTTTTCAAATTAAAATAGAGTGTATGATTAACACTCTATTTACTCATTCAATATAACATAAAGTGAAAAGGAATGCAACTATTTTTTGGCAGTAATTAACCCATTTTCATTAAAAAATTCTAATAGTTTAAATTTAAATTTAATTTCTGAATTAGAATCGCTAGAAACCAGTGCGAATTCTTCCTCAGACATATTCTCTTCTAATAATTCTTTGGATTCTTCTGGGACGACACCGGAAGTAATATCTACAAAGCATAAAGGAGGAAACATGACACACCACCAGTTACGACCTTTAGCTTCTCCAATTTCTACTCTTAAAGCATCGTAAAATCCAGCAGGTAAAGAAATATCACCATATTCTTTTGTTGGAAATTCAAAATTACCAATATTAATTGTGACATCATAAGAATACCCTTCGTTTTTTATAGTATCCAAAGCGATTTGTTTAAAATTTTCTTTCTTTTCTTCTACTAAAGAAATTGCTTCTTGTTTTGTTTTACAATTTCCACAAATTTCATTCATATAATTTAATAAATTATCACGTACCTTATATTTTAAATTTTGGTCTTCTTCGTTATCACTATTTGCTAATACATGTAATCTAAAAACATGATTAGCAATATCAGTGGATATATTTTGAGCATAAGAGAAAGCACAAATTGTTGTATAAATAAAAAGTAGTAAACTTAAAATAATTACCATTTTTACCTTGGAATTTTTAAAAAGATTTAATATATTTTTCATCTGTTACCTCCAAAAAACTTTTTTTCTAAAATATTCTTTAAAATAATTATTACCAAATGAGAGAAATTTTATACAATTTGCAAAAAATGTCGATTAATTTATTTGAAATATTATTGAAATCATATTGACATATTTGAAATAGAATGGTAAAATTTACCAGTAAACCAAAAGCGGAAAACGAAAAGTTCCGTATGGTTTAATAAGATTAAAGGGGCGAGATTTTAAATGAATAAAAAGCAAGAAACAAAAGAGAAAATGTGTGCATTTTATGCAAGTGACTATCACTTTGAAATGATTAGTTTACCATATATCGATAAAAATTTAGAAAAGAATAAAGAAATTGTTGTTTTAACCGAAAATAATTTAGAGGAAACCATGAAAAACTTAATTTCAAAAATGAATTTAAGGGAAGAAAAGAAGAGAAATATATTTAAAATTGATTGGAATAATGACGATTTGAGTAAATTCAAGAAAATAAAACAACACGTGGAAAATGAAAAAGATATGATAATCTTTATAAAAGGAAAAGAAAATTATATTAGAAATATCAACAAAAATATAGAAAAATGGATACAAGAAAAAGACAATGTAAAAATTATAGATTGCTATGATATGGAAGAAGTAACAGAAAATTTAGATGACATTATGGGTCAATATAAGAAAATATTAAATACTACGGGAGAAAAAGAAATTAGCAAAATTTAAGTAAAAGGTTGCTATTTTTAGAAAAAAGGTATATAACTAAAGAGATAAAATATAGTAAAAAAAGGAGTTTTTATATGAATCACAAATTAGAAGAAGTAAAAAATAGTTTAAAAAAATATGGGCAAGAACATTTATTAAATCATTACGAAACATTAGATGATATTCATCAACAAAAGTTATTAGAAGAAATCACACAAATTGATTTCGAGTTGGTAAATAGTTTATACAAAAATGCCAACCAAGAGGCTAAAAAGGAAAAAGACCAAATTACACCCATTGAATTTTTAGACAAAAATAAATTGTATGATGATTATAGAAAGTACGAAAAAATAGGGCAAAAGTCTATTCAAAAGGGAGAACTTGCTGTGGTAACCATGGCAGGAGGACAAGGAAGTAGACTAGGACACGATGGTCCGAAAGGAACCTATGACTTAGGACTTGATTCACACAAATCCCTATTTGAATTATTATGTGATAGTATCAAAGAAACAAATAAAAAATATGATGTAATGATTCCATGGTTTATTATGACAAGTAAAGAAAACAACCAAGCAACCATTGAATTTTTTGAAAAAAATAAAAACTTTGGATATCAAAAAGATAAAAACCTATTTTTCTTTATTCAAGGTGAATTACCAATGGTAGATATGGAAGGAAAAATATTAATCAATGAAGAGGGGCAAATTAAACTAGCTGCTAATGGACATGGAGGAGTTTATGAAGCATTGGTAAAAAATAAAATGACTAATAAAATGAGAGATTTAGGTATCAAATGGGTATTCATTGGTGGAGTAGACAACTGCCTTGCTAAAATGACAGATGAAGTATTTTTGGGATTAGCCATTGATAAAGGTGTTTGTTCAGCTTCTAAATCTGTTGTGAAAGTAAGACCAGAAGAAAAAGTAGGAGTATTTTGTAAGAAAAATGGAAAACCAAGTATTATTGAATACATAGACATTACCAAAGAGATGGCAGAGGCAGTAGATGAAGAAGGAGAACTTTTATATGGGGAATCCAATATCATTGCACATCTATTTAACTTAGATGCAATTGAAAAGATGGGAGGAGCCGTATTACCTTACCATGCAGCCTTTAAAAAGGCAACGTATCTTGACAAGAATGGAAAATTAGTAGTACCAGACTCACCAAATGCCTATAAGTTTGAAGCTTTTATGTTTGAAGCATTTGGAGAAATTGATGATATGGTAGTTTTAAGAGTGAAAAGAGAAGATGAATTTGCACCTTTAAAAAATGCAGATTCAGCAGGAGTGGACTGTCCTAAGACAGCAAGAGAATTATACAAAAAATTTCATCATTTAGATTAAAGGAAAATAAAAAAGGAGAAATGGATATGGATTATTTAGAGGAATATAAAAAATGGTGTGAAAGTATAGAATTTGATGAAGAAACTAAAAAAGAATTATTAACAATCAAAGATGATGAAAAAGAAATTGAAGATAGATTTTATCAAGAATTAGAATTTGGAACAGCAGGACTTCGTGGAGTTATTGGTGCAGGAACCAATAGAATGAATCAATATACAGTAGGAAAAGCAACACAAGGACTAGCAAATTATATCCTAGAACAAGGGACACAAGACAAGGGAGTAGCTATTAGTTATGACTCAAGGAGAATGTCAGAAGAATTTAGTACGCAAACTGCTTTGATTTTAAATGCAAATGGAATTAAAACGTATTTATTTGAAAGTTTGAGACCAGTACCTGAACTATCTTTTGCCGTAAGAAAATTAGGGTGTACAGCAGGTGTTATGATAACGGCAAGTCATAATCCACCTAAATATAATGGATACAAAGTATATTGGGAAGATGGTTCTCAAATTGTAAGTCCAAGAGACAAAGATATTATAGCAAAAGTAAGAGCTGTCAAAAATTATAATGAAATAAAACAAATCACAAGACAAGAGGCTGAACAAAAGGGATTATTTCATGTGATTGGAACAGAAATGGATGACCAATATTTAAGTGTTTTAAAAAGCAAAGTTCTAAATCCTGAAATTATGAAAGAACAAGGAAAAGAGATAAAGGTAGTATATACTCCATTACATGGAACTGGAAACACGGTAGTAGAAAGACTTTTAACAGAATTAGGATTAGAAAAAGTAATGGTTGTACCAGAGCAAAAAGAACCAGATGGAAACTTTCCAACGGTAAGTTATCCAAACCCAGAAGATAAAAAAGCATTTAAACTAGCATTAGCGTTAGCTGAAAAAGAAGAGGCCGATGTTGTGTTAGCAACTGACCCAGATGCTGACCGTTTAGGAATTTTTGCAAAAGATGCAAAAACAGGAAACTATATGGAATACACAGGAAATATGTCAGCTTTATTAATTGCAGAATATCGAATTGCACAAATGCAAGAAAAAGGAATCTTACCAAGTGATGGAATGTTTATTACAACAGTTGTATCTTCTGAGTTAGCAAAAGCCATTGCAAAAAATTATCATTTGGAATGCATTGAAGTATTAACAGGGTTCAAAAATATAGGGGCTGTTATGAAAAAGGCAGAAGAAAACAAAGATAAAACCTATGTATTTGGATTTGAAGAAAGCTATGGTTGCTTGATTGGAGATTATGCCAGAGATAAAGATGGAATTGCAGCTGTTATGGCACTTTGTGAAGCGGCTTGTTATTATCGTTCAAAAGGAAAGACACTATGGGATGCCATGGAGGAGATTTATCAAAAATATGGTTATTACAAAGAAGCACAAGTGTCTATTGTATTAGAAGGTAGTGAAGGTGCCGCAAAAATAAAAGAAATGATGTCTAATATGAGAAATACACCAGTTGAAAAAATAGGAGAATATAAAGTATTAACTTTTAAGGATATTGAAAAAGATGTAGTAAAAGATATGGTAACAGGAAAAACGACAACAACAGGATTACCAACTTCAAATGTTTTATATTATGCCTTAGAAGAAAATAGTTGGTGTTGTGTAAGACCTTCTGGAACAGAGCCTAAAATTAAGTTGTATATGGGAGTAAAGGGAAATTCTCATGAAGATGCAAACCAAAAATTAGAAGCTTTGAAAGAGGCAATGATAAGTATTGTTAAGTAAATAAAAATAAAGCGTTTCGTAAATACGATACGCTTTATTTCTTGGTTTTCCAATCTTCCAAATTTCTTTGTATGGCACCAAATAAATTAGCACGAATCATAGGGATATTTTTGGTAAGTGTAAAGATAAGTTGTTTCATATCTTCTCTTTTGGAAGTTCCGTCCATAGGGCACACTTTTGCCATAACAGATAAGTTATTTTTTTTCACAAATCTTCTAGCCTCTTTTTCTGGCATATAAATAAGAGGTCTAATTAAAGTTATTTTACTTCTATCCATATAGCTAACAGGAGAAAAAGTACCAATATTTCCAGTATACAATAAATTTAATAAAAAAGTTTCTAATACATCATCTTGATTATGACCTAAAGCGATTTTATTACAACCTTCACGAATAGCAATGGAATTAATAACACCTCTGCGCAAATTTGCACATAAAGAACAAGGATTTTTTTCTTTTCGAATATCAAATACAATTTCTTTGGCATTACTTTTTTCAACATAGAAAGGAATTTCTAAATTATCACAAATTTTTTGTAGAAAATCACAATCAAAAAACTCGAAACCAGGGTCAACACTAACAGCAATGATTTCAAATTTCTTTGGATAAAATCTTTGTAAAGCTTTAAAGGCATGTAACATCGTAATAGAGTCTTTTCCACCAGATAAACAGACTGCTATTTTATCACCAGCTTCTATCATTTTATAGGTTTCAATTGCCTTTCTCATATGGCTTAAAATTCTTTGCATTTTCATCACCTTTTATTATTATACCAGAGGTTGTCAAGGCTTAAAGGAGAAATAAATTACAAAAGATAGAGTATTTGACAAAAGGACAAAAATAGAGTAATATATTTTTGGAATTCATAGTTTGATATGTGCTTATAGCTCAACAGGATAGAGCACCCGCCTCCTAAGCGGGCGATAGAGGTTCGAGTCCCCTTAGGCACACCAAAAATAAAAAGGAAGAGATATGGATAACCTAGACAAAAAATTTATGAAAGAAGCTTTAAAAGAAGCAAAAAAAGCATATGAAAAACTAGAAGTACCAGTAGGAGCCATTATTGTGAAAAATGGTAAAATCATTGCAAGAGCTCATAATTTAAAAGAAACCAAATACGATACTACCAAACATGCAGAAATCTTAGCCATTCAAAAAGCAAGTAAGAAATTAGAAAGTTGGAGATTGTTAGATTGTGAAATGTATGTAACCTTAGAACCATGTTCTATGTGTGCAGGAGCTCTAATTAATAGTAGAATTAAAAAAGTATACATTGGAGCATTAGATGAAAAAACAGGAGCCGCAGGCTCTGTATTAAATTTGTTTGAAGATTATACTTTTAATCACAAAGTAGAAGTAGAAAAAGGAATTATGCAAGAACAATGTGAAACTATGTTAAAAGATTTTTTTAGAGAATTGAGAAAAATAAAAAAGCAAAAGAAAAAGTAGTAAATAGAATGGGGAGGAATAAATGAGGGAAAAAATAAAATATATTATGGGAAAAAAGTCCTTTCATATTGGTATGGTAATCATCATTATGGCTGTTATTCTATTTACTGTAGGGATTCTTGCTTTGAGGTATAATGTAGAAGGAGAAACCAATATGCCATTTCATTTAAGCCGAATCGTTTTAATCAGTTCTTCAGAAGGAATGGATAAAGAAGCGGGAGAGAACAAATGGGCATTTGATATTAATCAAAATAATGATATTTATCTTTATATTGAAAAAAACAAAAATTACAATAAACAAGAAGTGATAAAAGCCATTGAAATTGATAACCTTCAAGTCCAAAAAGAAAGAGAAAAAGGAACGATAACATTTTATCGTCCTAATGTTTTAGAAGAGGGAGGAAACTTCAGTAATAAACCAGTAAATTTAGTTGACAAGATAGAGTATATAGGGGCAACAGAAACAAATTTAAAAGACCTAAAGGTATCCAATCAAGGGGGAGTTATTGTTTTTCGATATGCGAATGATAAAGTAGCACAATATGTTTCCAATGAAGAAGAAGTTAATCATAATGATTTATTGAAAAAATCAAAGGTAGAAGAAGAGGATTTAAAAGCAACCATAACCTTTGATTTGACGATCAAATTAGAATCAGGGAAAGAATATAAAGCCAATATAACATTAGATATGCCAGTAGAAGGAATTCTTGAAAAGGGAACGACATCAAAAGAAATAACAGAGGTAAAAGATATTATTTTTAAAAGAACAAAAAATTAGAAAATTTACTTGATAAAATATAGATTTCATTATATAATACAAATGGTATGAACTTAATCTTTGTATGGAGAGTATACCAATAAAGACCTATGAATCTTGTCAGGTCCGGAAGGAAGCAGCAATAAGTAGTTTATCTTTATGTGGAGTACTTTCCATAGAGGGATTGAGTATCAGCCATTTTTTGTAGTATAAAGGATGTGAAAAATATGGGGTACACAGCTCTTTATAGAAAATTTAGACCAGTTACTTTTTCAGAAATAGTGGGGCAAGAACATATTACAAGAACTTTAAAAAATCAAATTATAGCTAATAGAGTGGGACATGCTTATCTATTAAATGGAAGTAGAGGAACCGGAAAAACATCAGCAGCAAAAGTATTAGCAAGAGCAATCAATTGTCTCAATCCAAAAGAGGGGGAGCCATGTAACGAATGTGAAATTTGTAAAGGAGCTATCAATGGGTCTCTTACAGATATTGTAGAAATGGATGCGGCTTCTAACAACAGCGTAGAGGATATTAGAGCCATTCGTGAAGAAGTAAATTTTTTACCAACTAGGGCCCAATATAGAGTTTATATTATCGACGAGGTTCATATGTTATCAACAGGGGCTTTTAATGCATTATTAAAAACATTAGAAGAGCCACCCCAACACGTAAAATTCATCTTAGCAACGACAGAACCGCAAAAATTACCAGCCACAATTTTATCAAGATGTCAACGATTTGATTTCAAGAGAATTTCAAATGATAATATTATAAAAAGACTAAAAATTGTATGTGAAAAAAGTGAAATAGAAATTACAAAAGAAGCTTTAAACATTGTAGCTGTACTGTCTGAAGGAGCGATGAGAGATGCTTTATCGATTTTAGAAAGATGTGTACAAGAGGGAGAAAACAAAATTGACGAAACTAGAATAAAAGACTTAGTAGGAATACCGAAAATAACCTATGTGCATAATATAATAGAGGCAATTCTTCAATATGATGTAGAAAAAGTATTAGAAAATGTAGATATTGTTTTAACAGAAGGAAAAGATATTACCAATTTACTTTGGGAAATGATTAAATATGTAAAAGATATTCTGATATATAAATCATCTCAAAAATTAGACTTATATAGTGAAGAAGAAACAAACCAAATAAAAATAATAGCAGAACAAGTTTCAAAAGAAAAGTTAATCGATTTAGTGTATCAATTATCAGAGTTAGAAAGTGATATTAAATGGTCAACGCAAAGAACAATTGTGTTTCAAGCTGGAATGATAAAACTATGTAATAAACAAGCAGAAACGAATTCCAATATCGAAAAACGAGTAGAGAAAATAGAAAATTATTTAAAATCTGGAAAAGGAATTCAGGTGCAAGCTATGTCTGCACAAAAGCTAGCACCAACAGCAGCTGCAAGAATGGTAGCAAATTCAAGTGAACCAAGAAATAATCCAATCAAACCAGAGTCGATAACAAAAACAAGGGCAACCAAAAAATTCTCGAATCAATCAGAAGAATATTGGCCACAAATTCTAAATGATTTAAAACAAAGTGGAAAAATCGTATTGTATACCAATTTAGTAGGAACAAAAGCAAGACAAATAAATGATATGACAGTAGGAATTGAGTTCCCAAACGGTATGACAGCATTTGGAAAAACGGTATTAGAAAAACAAGAAAATATAAGAGAAATATCGAATTTAGTATCGATTGCTTGTGGTAAAGAAATGCAAATAAAATATATTACACAAAATAACGAAGTAAATCAAATATCACAAGAAGAAAATTTACAAAACTTAGCGAATGAATCAGACATACCGTTTCATATTATTGAATAATACTGTGATTATCAATCAATAATCACTTAATAAAAAGTAAGGAGGAATTTAAAATGGCAAAAAGAGGAGGATTCCCAGGAGGAATGGGAGGATTCGGAGGAATGAATCTGAATCATTTAATGAAAGAAGCTAAAAAAATGCAAGCAGATATGGAAAAATCTCAAACAGAATTAGCAAACAAAGAATTTGAATCATCAGCAGGTGGAGGTGCTATCCAGGTAAAAGTATCTGGAGAAAAAAGCATAAAAGAAATCAAAATCAAACCAGAAGTAGTAGATCCAGAAGATGTAGAAATGTTAGAGGACTTAATTTTAACTTGTGTCAATGAGGCATTAAGAAAAGTGGATTCAGCACAAGCAGCAGAATTGGGAAAATTTAATATACCAGGATTAATGTAATAGCTAAAGTTTATGGAGGAAGTAAAAATGTCACTATATTCGCCATCAATTGAAAAATTAATTGAAAGCTTTGAAAGATTACCAAGCATAGGACATAAGACAGCGGCAAGATTAGCATTTTATATGTTGAATTCTTCAGAAGAGGAAACCAATCAATTCATTTCTTCGATTGTCAATGCTAAAAAGAATTTAAGATATTGCAGTAAATGTTATAATATTTCTGATACAGACCCTTGTATTATTTGTGGGAATCCCAAAAGAGATCCCAGCATTATTTGTGTAGTAGAGGATGTAAGAGATATTATTGCAATGGAAAAAACCCATGAATTTAAAGGGGTTTATCATGTTTTGCACGGTTCAATTTCTCCAATGAATGGAATTGGTCCAGATGATATTAAGATAAAAGAATTATTAGCTAGATTGATAGAAGGGCAAGTAAAAGAAGTAATTTTAGCAACAAATCCTCGTGTAGAAGGGGAGGCAACTGCAATGTATGTATCCAAATTAATTAAGCCATTAGGAGTAACGGTAACACGTATTGCTCATGGTATTCCAGTTGGTGGAGATTTAGAATATACAGATGAGATTACTTTAACAAAAGCTTTAGAAGGAAGAAGAGAGATATAAGAAAAAAGAAGTTAGTGGATCAAACTAACTTCTTAAATTTTTTAATAAAACCTTGCAAATATTTTCTGTAGAATTTGGTTTTGCCAAAATCGAGGTATTTTTTTTCATGGTCTGTAATTTTTCGGGATTGGATAATAAATTTTCAATTATTTGAGCAAAGTTGTCTGATTTTTTAATCCAGATAGCAATTCCATTACTTTCTAAAAACTCTGCATTTTCTTCTTCTTGCCCTGGAATTGGGTTAATTATGACCATTGGCAAATGAGAAGCTAGACTTTCAGAAGTAGTAAGTCCTCCTGGTTTAGTAACTACTAAGTCAGAAATGCTCATAAGTTCTGGAACTTTATTTGTAAATTCTAAAATTCTAACACAATCTTTTTTCTGATGTTTAGTTACAATTTCTTTAAAGTTAGCTTTCATTTTAGGATTTCTTCCAGCAATGGCGATTAATTGAATGTTGGCATTTGTTGTAACAAAACTTTCAAAGATTTGTACAGTTCTAGTTTTCCCTAAGCCAAATTCACCGCCGCCAAAAAATAAAATAGTTTGTTTTTTTTCAGATAATTGATATTGTTGGAGTATTTCTTTTTTATCATAACCTTTTAAAAAACGGTGTGAAATAGGAATTCCGGTTACATAAATTTTAGTTTCAGAAATGTTTTTATCCATTAAATAATGTTTCATTTTATTGTGAGCGACAAAAAAGTAATCCATAAAATCATGTCCTACAAGCCATTGATCATGTGGTGCAAAATCCGTCATAATGGTAGCAAGTTTAGCTGAAATCTTACCTTTTCTTTTTAAATAACTACACATTTGACTACCAAATGGGTGAGTAGAAATAATTAAATCTGGTTGCTTTTCTCGTAATAATTTTAATAATTTAATTGCCATTATTTTATTGGATCTAGAAGAAAGATGGGCTAAGGGCCCTTTTTGTGAATCAGAATAAATCTTTCCCCAAGCCCAAGGTACCTTTTTGGCCATTTCTCGGTAAGCAGCAGTTGTTACCTTTTCAAGAGTTTTATTGACATATTTCATACAATCGATTAATTCTATATCGATATGCTGATGATTTGTGGTAATGTAATTTTCAATTGATTTAGCGGCGTTTAAATGTCCTCCCCCATAGGAAGCATAAAAAACTAAAATTTTCATAATGAGTCTCCTTGTATTTATTTGGTAATATTTTATCATATAAAATAAAAAAATTCAAAAATTGGAATATTTTTATTAAAAATAATGCAAAATAAATAAAAAAAGAAAAAGGTGATTTTTTGAAAAATATATTAAAGATATTATTTTTATTTGTATTTATAATAATTATTATCATTTCTATTATTTTATTAAATGATAATATTAGTGGGCAGAATGTAAGTTATGCAGCAACTAGTAATACTTCGGATATTCAATTAATGGCCAGAGCTATTAATGGTGAGGCAAGGGGAGAACCATACGAAGGACAAGTTGCAGTAGGAGCTGTTATTTTAAATAGGGTAAAAAGTTCACAATTCCCTAATACAATTGCCGGTGTTATTTATCAATCAGGAGCTTTTACAGCAGTAGCAGATGGACAAATTAACAAACCAATTGAAGAAGGTTCAACTGTTTATAAAGCAGCTCAAGATGCAAAGAATGGTTGGGATCCGACAGGGGGATGTATTTACTATTTTAATCCTAACACAGCAACCAATAAATGGATATGGTCAAGACCATTGGTAAAAACAATTGGAAAGCATAGATTTTGTAAATAAAGAAAGGAAAGAGAAATATGAACAAATTGATAGATTGGAAAAATAGATTAAAAAAAGGACATATGTTAAGTGTGATTTGTGCACTTCTAGTAATTGTAGCAGCTTTGGGTATCATCTTATATCAAAAGCAAAGAGAATATAGGCAGGCTTCTGAAAATAGTTATAATATGGCTTTTTATGAGCTAGTAGATTATGTGCAAAATGTAGAAACCTATTTAGCAAAATCTATGATATCTTCTACCCCAGAACATGGAGCAGAAACACTAACTCATTTATGGCGTGAAGCCAATTTAGCACAAGCTTATTTAAGTAGGTTACCAATCGAAAGCCAAGAGCTAGAAAATACAGAAAAGTTTTTAAATCAAGTAAGTGATTATAGTTATACTTTGTCTAGAAAAAATATTTATAATGAGAAATTATCACAAGAAGATTTAAAGAATTTAAAAGATTTGCATCAGTATAGTATAGAATTAGAAAATACTTTGAATCAATTATCAGAAGATTTAAATAGTGGAAGATTTGCTTGGAGAGAATTAACCAAAAAAGGAACCATTGCCTTTGCACAGCAAGTTGATAATATATCGAAAGAAAGCTTTAGTAATTTAGAAGAAAACTTCCACGAATATTCAGGCTTAATTTATGATGGTGCTTTTTCAGAGCATATAACAGGAAGCGAGCAAAAAGGATTAACAGGAGAGGAAATTCAGGAAGAACAAGCCAAGCAAAAAGTAGAAGAATTTATAGGAAAAGACAAAATCAAAGAAATAGCCAATTTAGGATATTCTGAAAATGCAACCATTCCTGTGTATGATTTTTCTATCACAAATCATAAGGATGAAACGATTCATATTTCAATCAGTAAAAAAGGTGGTCATATCGTGTCTATGAACACGAATCGAGAGGTAAACGCTGAAATTATTTCACAAGAAGAAGCAAATAGTAAAGGGAAAGCGTTTTTAGAAGAAAAAGGTTTTCCTGATATGAAAGAAACTTATTATTTAAAACAAGAAGGAATTGTAACCATCAACTATGCATATTCACAAAATGATGTTGTTATGTATCCAGATTTAATCAAAGTAAAAGTAGCATTAGACAATGGAGAAATATTAGGAATTGAAACAACAGGATATTTAAATAATCATACTCAAAGAGATATTAGTCAGGTAAAAATTACAAAAGAAGAAGCAAAAAAAGATTTAAATCAAGACTTAGATGTACAAAGTGAAGGAATGGCAGTAATACCAACTGAATGGAAATCAGAAATTCTTTGTTATGAATTCAAAGGAAAAGTAGATGATAAAGAATTTTTAGTTTATATCAATGCCCAAAATGGTAGGGAAGAAGATATTTTAATCATTACTAACACACCAAATGGCACATTAACAATGTAGATGATTTTGGGGACGGAGGAAAAAATCATGACAAATGAAATAATTTGATTACCATGATTTTTTCCTCCGTCCCCAAAATCATTAATGTCTTTTATAAGTATCTTTCGATAATAATTCAGAGCCAATTATTTTGCCGTCTCGCTTTAAAACCTTATAAGCTTCTGAATAAATAGCAGTTGGAGTTCTTCCTGTTACGTAAGAAGAGATTTCAATTTGACAATCATCTTCTTGTTTTAATCCAAATATTTGGAAACTAGCAATTCCGTTAGATACAGAACAGACCAATTTGATTGGATAATTTCGATTGTTTTTAAATTGAAAATCGATGGCGCCATAAACGACAGTAGCATCTCTGCTTGCTGTTACATAAGAAGGTACAAATTGATGGTTGGTTCTTTGGGTTATTTCTAAATTAGCATAAACAACTGCATTATATAAAGTGGAAGTGATTTGACAAATTCCTCCACCAATTCCATCAACAACTTCTCCACTTACATAAATAGGTGCTTCTTTATAACCAGCAGCAATGGTTCTTGCTCCTACTACTTTGTTGTAAGAAAAAGTTTCACCAGGCATTAAAACTGTTCCATTTATTTTATTGGCTGCTAATATTAGGTTAGTTGTTCGATTTCGATTGCTAACAGCGTATTTCGTAGAGAAATTAGATAATAAATCGGGAAAAGCTTCTGTTCCAATCATATTTGTTGTTACGTTTGGGTACAATATTTTTAAAGGAATTGTATATTCTTCCTCGGTTTGGTTACCAATGGTAGCTTTTGCTTCTTCCAAAGAAAGATTAAAATCAAGACCATTTTCAGAAGGGTAAACAGTAAACGGTTCTTGCGTATAATAAGCGTCTACTGGGTCTTTGCGGATTTCGTGGTATATTTTTTCGATATCAATTGGATTTGGCTTTTGAGATTTTACTACCATTTCAATTGGTGTATCGATAGCAGATAAGTTAGAAACTGCAATTTTAATCGTTTCGATGGTAGCATCTATATCTACTACCATTCCTTCTTTTCCAGAAGTAATTACCAAATTACTTTCTTCTATGTAGTAACTACTTTCTTCTACTTTATCTGGTAATTGAGTAGAAATATCTTCTAAATTTTTCGTCAATTGATTTTTATCTATTTTTAAAGTAGGTTCTATATTTACATTCCCAAACATAGTAGATAATACATATAAATTATTTTGAAAAATATTTCCTTGTCTTCCAATATGATAGGCATGATTGACAGCTGATTTTGTGTCAAATTGTGCATCGATTTGAGAAAGTGAAAGAGTTGTTTCAAAATCTCCATGTTTTAGTTTAATTTCTTCTGGTAGTTTTTCTTTTAAATAATTATCTAATTGATATTTCGCATCAGATTTACTCATATTTGAAACATCTAAACCTTTTATTGTTACACCTGAAATAATGTTGCTATTAAAAACATTATACATAGTAAAAATTGAAAAGCAAATCACTAATATAGTAATTGTTATGATAATTAATAAAGTAAAGATGGGAATGGTTCTTTTTCTTTCCTCTTTTATTGGTGCAAATTCATTTGAAGAAGGAATTTCCACATCATTGTTTGTATCTATTTCTTTTACAAGTGTTTTTTCTTTCAAATTTTCATTTTTTTCTAATTCTTTTTCTTTAACCTCCATATAATTCTCCTTTTGTAAATCATTTATGATTGTCAGAAGAAAATCAAAGATTTTGTCCTAACGATTTAATTATAGCATAGTTTTTTGTCAAAAAAAATATAAATAGATAAAAAATTGTCAAAATAAAATTTTAAAAAATGGTTCATAATAAAATTATAAAACTTGATAAAAAGTTTTATAATTCATTATATGTTATCTTAAGAAAAAGATTAACAAGGAGGATGTTATGTCTAGAAATAGTAAATTAATATCTGAAAATCTAAGAGAAGAAATCGCAAAAGAATTAGGAGTATATGAACAAGTAAAACAAGATGGTGGTAGTTGGGCCAATGTATCATCAAAACAATGTGGAAATATTGTAACAAAAGCAATTGAAATCGCAAATAGAAGTGTAGAAAATAAATAGTTGAATGGCTAAAGAGGGACGGTTCTTCTTTAGCCATTTTTATATTTTCATTTAGAGAGGAAGCTATTATTTGGAAGGAATAAAAAAAGAGAATACTAAGTTAAAACCTAGTATTCTCAGCAAGGACTTTGCATATGATATCGCAAAGTCTTTTTTTTGTGAAGCAGATGATTTCTCCTTCACAAAAAAAGTTATACATATCAGTGGAAGTATCCACTGATATGTTTTGAAAGAAGCGTAATGCTTCTTTCAATTCCTCATTAGAGGAATTATTTTTAATTGTAATAAAAGCTTCTTTTTTTAAAAAAAGAAGATCTTTTACTACAAATCCTAAACAGCATCCATAAAAATAAGATGCATTGTTTAAGATGTTGTAACGCTCCCGAGCTGATTTTTCCGAATCAGCTCGGATTAATTGATATTGGGAATAATGAAAATCTGGATCTTCCATTATTCCTCCTATACATAGTGCAACAATATAGTTCATATTATATTTCTCCCTTCTTTCATGTTGCTAGATTTCAGATAGGTATTTGCCTATCTGAAAATGTAAAAAAAATCAAGTATATTATAACAGTAGTATACATAATATGTCAAGTATTACTATCATTTTGGTATATATATATAACAGATGAAAGAGTAAATTTATTTGTACATATTGAAATTAAATTATTTTAAGTTGCAAAATTTAGAAAATAGTCATATAATTTAGCAAAGAATCAAAAGCTACAAATGTAACATTGAAACAAAAAGAAGAATTACCCAAAAGGATAAAGCCATTTGGCAGAAAGGAAAAAAGAAAAATGAAAAATTTAATGGTAAAAGACATACTAAGAGAAACCAAAGGAGAATTAATCATAGGAGATGAGAACTTGATATGCCAAACATTTTCCAAAGACACGAGGCAAATACAAAAAGGAGACTGTTACATCGGAATTAAAGGAGAAACATTTGATGGAAGTAGTTTTTGGAAACAAGCATTAGAAAATGGAGCAAGCTGTGTTATTGTAGAAAATATCAATTTCACAGAACAAAACAAAAAAGAATGGAAAGGAAAAACCATTATAAAAGTAGAAAATACATTAGAAGCACTGTACGGGATAGCAAGATATAAAAGAAGTCTATATAACATACCAGTTGTTGCCATCACAGGGAGTGTAGGAAAAACAAGTACAAAAGATATGGTAGCTAGTGTCGTAAGCCAAAAATATAAAACCCTAAGAACGTTAGGGAACAACAACAATAATATTGGATTGCCGTTTACCATTCTTAGAATGCAAGACGAAGAAGTGATGGTATTAGAAATGGGAATGAATCATTTAGGAGAAATCAGCTTACTTACTTCGATTGCTAAACCAACTATATGTATTATTACGAATATAGGAACGTCACATATTGGAAATTTAGGCTCAAGAGAAAATATCTTAAAAGCAAAATTAGAAATATTAGAAGGATGTAAAAATCCTACGATTATAATCAATCAGGATAATGATTTATTACATAAATGGCAGGAAGAGAATAAAGGCAAAAGAAACATTAAAACTTATGGAATTCAAAAAAAGAGTGATTTAAATGCTGAGCAAATTGTATTAAAAGAAGCAAGTAGCCAATTTACTTGTTATTTAGATGGAAAGACTCAAACCATACAAGTTCCAATAGGAGGAGAGCATTTTATATTAAACAGTTTATGTGCTATATTAGTGGGAAAAGAACTAGGAATGGAAGCAGAAAAAATCATGAAAGGAATCGAAAGTTTCGAACTTACTAAAAACAGAATGGATATTACAGAATTGGAAAATGGTTCAAAAATTATTAATGATGCCTATAATGCAAGTTTTGAATCAATGAGTGCCTCTTTAAAGGCTCTATCAGAATTTAAAAATAACCGAAAAATTGCTGTATTAGGAGATATGTTTGAATTAGGAGAATTTGCAAAAGAGCTACATGAAAAAGTAGGCCAAGAGGTATATAAAAATGGAATCGACATATTAATATGTAGTGGAGAAAATGCAAGATATATTGCTGAAAATGCAAAAGGGAAGATGAAAGAAGAAAATATCTATTATTTTGAAAATAAAGAAGAAATTATCAAAACGATAAAAAAAGTAACAAAGCCAGGAGATGTTATTTTATTCAAAGCTTCTAATGGCATGAAATTTTATGAGTTAGCAGAAGAATTAACAAAATAACAAGTGTTACCAGAGGATTACGTAAGAAAGAGAAAGGATGATAAATATGAGTAAGAAAAAATTAGGAGTTATATTTGGTGGAATGTCAACAGAAAATGAGGTTTCTATTGTATCGGCTAATTCTGTACTAAATCATTTAGAGGAAGATACCTATCAAATTTATCCTATCTATATTGATAAAGAGGGAAAATGGTGGGAATATGAAAAGCCAGAAAAAACGATTCAATTTGGTACACAAATACAAGCCAAACAAGCCATTACCAATATAGTAGAATATTTAAAGCAATTAGATGTTATCTTTCCAGTATTGCATGGTTTATATGGAGAGGATGGAACCATTCAAGGTTTATTTGAATTGTTGAAAATTCCATATGTGGGATGTCATGTATTAGCTTCTAGTGTGGGAATGGATAAAGTATATACAAAAGTAGTTTTTGAAAAAGCAGGATTAAAACAAGCTAATTATGAATATGTAAGGAAAGATAAAGAACAATACCTATATATTGATAAGAATTTTAATGAAAGGTATATGAGTTTAGAAGAAGTAGCGAGAAAAGTTAGTGAAAATCTAAATTTTCCTATGTTTATTAAACCATCTAATTCAGGCTCAAGTGTAGGAATTAACAAAGCTAAAAACATAGAAGAGTTAAAAAAATATATAGAATATGCAGGAAAATTTGATAACAAAATAATAATTGAACAAGGAATTGAAGGAAGAGAAGTAGAATGTGCTGTACTTGGGAATGAAGAGGTAATGGCTTCTTGCGTAGGAGAAATTAAAGCAGCGGAGGAATTTTATAGTTATGATGCTAAATACAATAATATGCAATCTAAAACAGAAATTCCAGCTAATATTCCAGAAGAAATTTCAAATGAAATTAGAAAGCAAGCTGTAAAAGCCTTTAAAGCGATTGATGGAAAAGGCTTGTCAAGAGTAGATTTCTTTATTGAAAAAGATACCAATGAAATTTATATCAATGAAATCAATACTTTGCCAGGTTTTACTAGTATTAGTATGTATCCTAAACTTTTTGAAGAAAGTGGAATTTCGTATCAGGAATTGTTAAGTAAATTAGTAGAATTAGCACTAGAAAAATAAGAATTGTAAAAACAAAACTTCATCTATCAAGGGAGAAACAACTCATAATTTGATAGAATGTTTTAGGAAAAAATCCATAAAAACTATGGATTTTTTTCATATTTGTGGTATAATATGTTTACCTATTTTTAGGGGAGGATGTTTAAAATGGTTTTTAAAAATTATTATAAAATATTAGATTTAGAAACAAGCCATGTTTCTATCGATGAAATAAAGCAAGCTTACCGACAAGCGGCAAAAAAATATCATCCAGACTTAAACATGGGAGATAATTTAGCAGAAGAAAGAATCAAAGATATCAATGAAGCTTATAAAATATTATCTGTACCAGCTTCTAAGAGAAAATATGATAGAGTATGGAATTCAAAATTTTTAAAAGGAAAAAAAGCATTTACAGGCAAAGCAGAAAAAGGAGTTATTTTTCAGATGTTTTTAGGGAATCTGGAAGATATCAATAAAAAAGAAGAAAGTATCAAGAAGAAAAATCCTGTTAAAGGAGAGAACATAGAAACAGAAATTAATGTTAATTTATATGATGCTTTTTATGGATTAGACAAGCAAATTTCTTTAAAAACAGTAGAAGGACAAGCAAAGACATTTACAGTGAAAATTCCAAAAGGAATTAGAAATGGAGAAAAAATAAGGTTAATAGGTCAAGGAAAACCAGGAGAAAATGGAGGGAAAAATGGAGACCTATTAATTAAAATAAATATTATCGATAATCATAAATTCAAATTAGAAGGAGTTGACATTTATACCGATTTATTTTTAACACCTTGGGAAGCTGCTTTAGGAACAAGAGCAAGTGTCGAGACAATTGATGATGAAACAAGAGTCTATATCCCACAAGGAATACAAAGTGGAGAAAAAATAAGAATACCCAATAAGGGCTATCAATCTGGCAAAGATACAAGAGGAGATCTAGTAGCAGAAGTAAAAATAGCTGTACCAAAACAACTAACACAAGAAGAAAAAGAAATCTATATAAAGTTAAGTGAAATATCAGAATTTAATCCAAGAACGAACAAAAAATAAACTTTACATAAACTTTCTATTGACAAAAGCTTGAAATTTAGCTATAATTGTAGATAGTGATGTAACAAAAGAAGAACTATGGATTAAAACATAGAATAGGGGTGTAAAAAATGGATGCTATACAAGGAAAGCATTTTAGTATAACAGATCCAGAAGGAGTAAAAACAGTAATTTATCAAGTCAACAAAACAGAAAAAGAATTTTTGAAAGATTCGCCTAAATATACAGTAGAAAGACTAGATCATACAGAAGAAATTGTAGGAAATTATAACAAAAAAACTTTTTATGTTGGAAATCCACAAAAAGAAGGAAATCGAATTCTTATTTTATCTTTTGCAAAAGATAAAGTAGTCATCAATAATGGTATTTTGGAAGCGGATAAAGTAAGAATATCTAAGAAACCTATGCCTTTTAAATTTGACACAATTTATTCAGAGCAAGCAGAAGAGTATAAGGAAGTAAATTATACACCAAATCTAAAAAGACCAATTTCTATTATAGACCCAGAAACAACAGAAGAAGTAAAGCCAGTTCTTTATTTTGATGAAAAAACAAATGAAGTAAAAGGAAAATGTAAGTTAAAACCATATAAATCTTATTTTGTATTTGAAATAAGAGAGGAAAATGGAAAAATTAATTTGGTAGGGGGAAGCCCTGAGATTACAGATTAATGAGGAGGAGTTAAAATGGCAAAATTAAATTGGCCACCAGAAAATACGCTTAAATATGAATTCGAAAAGGATTTAGGCTTGGTAATAGAATTAAAAGATAATAAGAAGGTTGTTAAAGAGGGTAAAACTGACGGAGTCGATAGATAATAGTACAAAAGAAGGTGAGTTGTATGAACTACAAAATAGAAGGAGCCATTAAGAGAAATAGGAAAAATTTTATTATATTTGCCATACTATGGATATTTATAGCCATAGTATTTGTTTCTCCATTTTCTTATAGTTCGCATATTGCAGGGCAAAGTGGAAAATTTGATATGACATTATTTATAGAAACCTTTACCAAATCAATTGCCAATCCATTTGTAACTTTAGGAAATATATTGGCAAGTGGGGCAACAAGTAGTTATATTTCAGCCTTGTTAGTAACCACCATATTTTATTCTGTATTTTTCTTTATTGGATTTGTAAGATCAGCACCTAAAAATGAATATTCCGATATTGAACATGGTTCAAGTGATTGGAGTCAAAGAGGGGAACAATATCAAATTTTAAATAGAAACAAAGGGATTGTCTTAGCAGAAGATAACTATTTGCCAGTCGATAAACGAGGAAATGTAAATGTCTTAGTTGTTGGACGGATCAGGTTCTGGTAAATCAGCATCTTATTCTATACCAAATGCCTATCAGTGTTTAGGTTCCTATGTATTTACTGACCCTAAAGGTGAATTATATGATAGAACAGCAGGGTATTTAAAAGAACAAGGATATGAAATAAAAGTATTAAACTTAGTTAGACCACAATATAGTGATGGATATAACCCATTAATGCATGTAGCATCTGAATTAGACGTGGATGTTATTGCCAATACAGTAGTAAAAGGGCAAAAAACAGAATCTGGTTCAGATCCTTATTGGGACGATATGGCAGAAATGCTATTAAAATCATTAATATACTATTTAATTGCAACCAGACCAGAAGAAGAACAAAACTTAGCAAGTTGTGCAGAATTAGTTAGAGCAGCTAATAATAAAGGTGGAAGTAACTTATTATCAGAACTTATGGGTCAATTACCATATGACCATCCAGCAAGAATGTATTACAAATCAATTGAGATTGCACCAGAAAAAACATATGGTTCTATCTTAAGTTCATTGCAATCAAAATTAGGAAAATTTGATTCCAAAGACATAGCAGAATTGACCTCAACTGATACCATTGATTTTGAAGAAATCGGAAATAAGAAAACAGCAGTTTATGTTATATCATCTGACACGCACGCAGCTTATGACTTTTTACTTACGATTTTCTTCTCTCAAATGATACAACAATTATATGATTATGCAGATCAAAATGGAGGAAGATTAAGAGTACCAACTTATTTTATCCTAGATGAGTTTGCTAATATTGGAAAAATACCTGACTTTGATAAAAAGATTTCAACCTCAAGAAGTAGAGGAATTTCATTTAGTGTTATTTTACAAAACGTAGATCAATTAGAAGCCGTTTATGAGAAATCATATGAAACAATTATGGGTAACTGTGATACACACGTATTTTTAGGAAGTAACTCCTATAAAACCGTAGAATATTTCTCAAAAGCTTTAGGAGAAAAAACAATTGGAAGAGATAGTATATCCATCAATCGAGATAGACAAAACTGGAAAACAGGAAAGTCAGTTTCTGACCAAGTTATGGCAAGAGCATTAATGACACCAGATGAACTACGTAGATTGGATAATGACTTATGTATCATATTTGAAAAAGGAATTAAACCAGTAAAAGCCAATAAATTCTATTATTTTAAACATCCAATGGCAAAGAAAATGGCAGCATTAGAAATTAGCCATAATGACATTGGAGAAATCGATAGAGGAGTATGGAGAAAATACAATCCATATAACCCTTATGTAGAGGATAAAAAAGAAGAAAAATTGCAAGATTTAAAAGTGGAATCCTTAGATGATTTATTTGATGATGAGCCAGTACAAAAGGAAGAACCAAAACAAAAACCATTAGATTTAAATGATTTTGAAGAAGCACCAATTTTACCACAAGAAGCAGAAGAAGACACCTATGATTTACAAAAAGAATTGGAAGCCAAATTTGATGAATTGTTTGGACCTTTAACAGACGAAGAGTAAATATTAAAATACCTACTGATTATACTAGTAGGTATTTTTTACTTCCCTATGGTTCTCTTTTTAGTCATTTCAAAATGTTACATTATTTCCAAATATTTCTTTTAATGTATTCTTAGAATTTTGTGATAAATTAATATTTCCACTTAAATCTATTTTTGTATTTGAGTTTAATTCTAATAATGCTGTAGTATCTATTATTGCGTTATTTTTTAAATTTAATGTTAAATTTATATTATTCTTTAGTACTCTTAGATTTTCTAAATCTTCACTCCATAACCTATTATTACTTAGATCCAATTCTTTTAAATTAATCAATTTAGAAAAATCTATCATTTTATTGTGCATATTAGATAATTTTAATATCTTTATCTTTTCTAATTTTGAAATAATACTTTTATCTATATTAGCATATTTTGAGTTTTCTGCCAATCCTAGTTCTTCCAAATTAGGAAATATACTAAGATCTGGTAATGTATTGATTTCAATATTAGTGAAATATAATTTTGTAATTTTACTTTTATTACAATTTATTAATGTATTAATTGTATTTTGATCTGCTCTAAAAGATTTTAAATTTGAAATAATATCTTCTATTTCTTGTAAATTACAGTTTCCATTTCTATTAGCATTATGCATTGTCATTGTTTTTAAATTTTTTAATTCATTTATTGGTGATAAATCGATAATACAATTTCCCTCTATATTTAATGTTTCTAATTTAGTCATACTCTTTAGAATTTCTTTGGATTTTGAATCTTCCAATGTTAAATTATTATAATTTAAATTTAATTCTTTTAAATTTATGATTCCTTCTAAACAGTCTAAATTAGTTAGTCCTTGTGAAGCTAAATCTAGTTTAGTATAGTTACTAAATAACTTTAATTTTTCCGTATCTAAATATATGGTTCCTCTTCTATCTAATATCTCTCCTATTTTATTTAAGGCTTCTAATCTTTCTCCTGAATAGTTTTCTTTATTTGCGTCTATTTTTGTATTTTTTCTTAAGTCTAAAAAAGTTAGCGATGTGTTAAAACTTAGTGGTGTTATATCGGATATATCATTATTGCTTAAATTTAAAGTCTTCAAATTTATTAAGTTTTCCAACCCTTCTATTTTAGTAATTTTGTTGCTTGAAAGAAGTAAAGAGTTTAACTTGTTTTTTCTTTTAGACCTTCTATTTTAGTAATCTTATTATTTCTCAGTTCTAATTTTTCTAAATCTGAGTTTAGCTCTTCTATTCTCCTCATCGTATTAATATCAATTCTTTCTAGCTTTAAAGTCTTTAACTTTTTATTATTCTTTAAAGCATCTATTATCTGATTGAATTCTATTTTGGTATTGGATACTGCTAATTCTTCTAATATTTCTAATTGATTTAGTTTTATACTATTTTTTATAAATCCGTTATTTATAGTGAATGATTTTATTTTTTTACAATAATCAATTCCACTTAAATTATCTAAATTTAAATTTATTAATGTTAGCTTTTCTAAGTTTGGAAAAAATACTAAGTCTTCCAGATTTGTTATAGATGAATCATCAATTATCAATTCAATTTGATTTTTCATCCATTTAAACTTCATATTTTCTTCACTTACACCGGAAATCTTGGATACATATTCACTAAATGCTTTACTTACAAATCTTATTTCTGTTTCGTCTTCTAATATTTTATAATTGATATTATCTCCATATTCTTTTCCATTACTTGCTATATATTTTATATTTAAATTATCATCTATTAAAAACACATCTTTTAAACTTGCTACATTTCCTTTTCCAAGCCCTTGCATACCTTCTACGGCACCTTCTTTTAAAGCATAATACATATAATAATTTTCATCCGCTGTTTGTTGTACAATCCTGTTTACTCTTCCATCTGCTAGTAATGTTTCAGGTGTTACTTTTTCTTTTTTTATATTTTTTTCTACCTGTTCTAATAAAAGTGCTTCTTTTACTGCTCCTACTGCTGTTTTTATCTTGGCATCATTTGCTTTAGTTAATATTCCATTATCTCCCGTTAAAGTTGCAATGGTGATCCCGGATAATATTAATAGTACAATAATTGTAATGACTAGGCTAATAAGTGTTATTCCTTTTGTTGTTGTTTTTTTCTTTTTTGGTTCTATATTCTGCATGAAATTTTACTCCTTTTTTATTTACATTTTATCCATAATACATCATTCTTATAGTATCAAAGTCTCCATTCTATTTCAATAGTTTAGCTTTTATTATGTAACTTCTATTATAAGGTGATTTAACCATACTGAATGCTCGACAGTCCGATACTATAAAAGTATAGTACCAAACTGTCCAAAATTAAGGTGTATTTGTTAATATTAGTAAGAATGTGTATTTCTTTTGTTTTAAAAAAAAACGAAAAAATTTTCGCTATTCTATTGAAAAAACAAAAAATATATAGTAGAATATCCTTAAAATAAAAAAAGGAGAAAAAAATGAAATTTATACATATAGCAGATATGCATTTCGACTGTCCCTTTATTAACCTATCCGAAAAAGAAATGCTAGGAGATTTAAGAAGACTAGAACAAAGAAAGATATTTAAAAAAATAATTGAATATATCAAAGAAAATAAAATCGAATATTTTTTTATTTCAGGAGACCTATATGAACATCAATATATAAAACAATCCACCATTGAATACATCAACCATTTATTTAGAGAAATACCAGAAACAAAAGTATATATTGCACCAGGAAATCATGACCCTTATATTAAAAATTCTTATTATAACAAATATCAATGGGAGAAAAATGTAAAGATATTTTCTTCTACCATTGAGAAAGTAGAAACAAAAGAAGCAAATATCTATGGATATGGATTTGATGACTTTTATTGTAGAAACTGTGGAATAGAAGAAATAGAAATTGAGAAAGGAACCAAACCAAACCTATTAATCATTCATGGAACTTTAGATGGAGCCAGTATAGAAGAAAAACAATATAATTCCATTTCTAAAAAACAATTAGAAGAAAAAGGATTTGACTACGTAGCACTAGGACATATTCATAAATCAAATTACCAAACAACAAAAAATCAAAAAATCATATATCCAGGTTCCACAGCAGCATTAGGATTTGATGAAATGGGCCAACATGGAATGATAGTAGGAGAATTAACGGAAGGAAACCTAAAATTAGAATTTATTTCATTAGATGAAGAACAATTTGTTAAGAAGGAAATAGAGGTTACCAATCTAATATCCAAAGAAGAATTAATAGAAGCCATAAATGAAATAGAAGTACAAAACAAGGAATATGTAGAAATTGTATTAAGTGGAAATAGAAATTTTGAAATTAACCGATATGATATATTAAAATATATTTTAAATAACAGAATTATTAAAATAAAAGATAAAACCAAAATAGCATATGATTTAGAAAAAATAGCCAATCAAAATACACTAAAAGGAATATTTGCGCAAAAAATGTTAAACAAACTAAAAAGTGAAAATATAACACAAGAAGAAAAAGAGATGATAGAAAAAGCAATTGAAATTGGCTTAGAAGCATTAGAATGAGGATGATTTTGGGGACGGAGGAAAAAATCATCTTATACAAATAAAAAAGATAGGAGAAGAGTTTCTTGAAAATAAATAAAATAAAAATAAATTCGTATGGAAAATTAAAGAATAAAGAAATTAATTTAGAAAATGGAATAAATCTTATTTATGGAAAAAATGAATCAGGCAAATCTACTCTTTTAAAATTTATCGTAAATTCTTTTTATGGAATTTCAAAAAATAAAAAGGGGAAAGAATATTCTGATTTTGAAAGATATATGCCATGGGTAGGAGAAGAATTTTCTGGAAAAATTGAATATGAATTAAATAACCAAAATAAATATGAAGTGTATCGAGATTTTAAAAAGAAAAATCCAAAGATTTTTAATGAAAAGATGGAAGATATTTCAAAAGAATTCAATATTGATAAAACAAAAGGAAATGAGTTTTTTTATGAACAAACAAAAATAGATGAAGAGTTATTTTTATCAACAGTGGTAGTAGGACAGCAAGAAGTAAGATTAGGGAAACAAGAACAAAATATATTAGTACAAAAAATAGCAAACCTAGTTGGAACAGGTGACGATAATATTTCTTATAAAAGAGCAGCAGATCGAATGAATCGAAGACAATTAGACGAAATAGGAACCGAAAGATCTAGAGAAAAACCAATTAATAGAGTAGCTAAAAAAATACAAGAATTACAAAACCAAAAACAAGAATTAGAACAATATGAAAATTTTAAATATGAGATAGAGGAAAATAAAAATAATTTAAAAGAGGAAATTTTAAATTTAGAACATGAAAATAATTTATTAAAAGAAATGAAAAATATAAAAGAAAAAGAAAATTTAGAAAAAGAAAAAATAAGAATAAAAGAAAATATAAAAAAAGAAAATTCTGAAAAAATTAATATAATTAAAAATAAAATAAAGGAAATAAAAAAAGAAAATAAAAATATTTCAGAATTAAATTCTGAAAAAATAAAAAATAACGAAAAAATAAAAAATGAAAAAAACAAATTGAATAAAAAAATAATTTTATTTTTTATTTTATTTATTCTTATTCATATTTTACAATTTGTTTTTGTAAAAAATAAATTATTTAATTATATTTTTCTTCTTACAGTGCCAATGTTTTTAATTTTTATAATTATTTTTAAAAATAAATTAAACAAGAAAATAGAA
>JAAWAM010000028.1 GCA_022792135.1 Clostridia bacterium | reverse complement strand
TTGTTCATAGAGCCACGATTTCGCTATTGCTTCTTTTCACGCTCCATTACTGGTTTACGCTTTGCAAGTTGCTATCGAGTTCGCGACAAATACGCCTCTTGGGACTTTCACCCTAGATTTATGACATGCCCGTCATACAAATAAAAAGCCTCCCTTTTGGGAGGAGAATAGTTATTCTTTTTTTTCTATTTTAATTGATATTTCACCAATATCAATTAAAAATAAAATTTTCTCTTCTTCTGTCAAAGAATGAAAAATTGCTGTTATCTTGACTAAATTATTGTGAGTAACATCAGGAATTATTAATAATCTTTTAATATTTGCCATAAAATTACCTTCAATATTAAACTCTCTCGAGTCCTTAAAGTCTTTTGTGAACTCGTAAAATGGAGTATTTTCTTGTTTGAAAATCCTTTCCAAATCTTGGTATGATATACCAAGCTCTCTTGCTAAGTCCTTAATTTTTTTCTCTACAAAAATTTTTAAATCTCGTTTGGAAAAAAAATATTCTTTTTTTGCTTTCTTATGGTTCCAATAGCTGGTGTATATCATTTCCTCGTCCCATTCTTCCTCACTAACTGCCCTCCATGGCATTTTTAATGTATCCTTTGCTTCCATCTTGTTTCCTCCTGCCACCCTTCTTCTAGGGTGGCTTTTTCTCTTTCGTATTTCTATCGGCTATACTGTATTTAAACTTTTCCAGCACTCCTTTGTGCGTACTTCGTTATTTTTAGAAAGTTTTAGCAATTTAGAGTATCTCTTTATTTTAAAGATTTCTCTACAATATTCATAAAAACACCTTTTTTTGTAAATATTGAGTCTATTTGGTGTGTCATCAATATTTTAACAAAATTGGTGTTTTTCTTTCTATACATCTTCTTTATTAATATCTTTTAATAATTCCAATTGAGATATCAAAAGAGATTCCATTTTGGCTTTATATATATCAAATTGTTTTTTTACATCTTCTAATTCTTTTTTCTTTATTACAATTTCATTATCTAATTCGGATACTTGTTTTTGAGCAGTTCCTTTTGCTTCATTGATAATTTGTTCTGCTTGTTGTTTTGCTACATTCTTTACATCTTCTGCTGTTGTTTGAGCCATTACAAGAGTATTTTGTAAGGTTGCTTCTATTGTTTTATAGTGTTCTAGACTTTTGGTTAATTCTGTAACTTTTTCTTTTAGCCCTGTTATTTCTTTATAATTTTTGCTATAATCTACTGTTAAATCGTCTAGAAAATCGTCTACTTCTTCTACACTATATCCATTCATCATTTGTTTTGAAAATTTCTTATTTTCAATATCTAATGGTGTTATCATAGTTTTTCCTCCTTATGGATATCGATTAATTCATTCCATTATTTTTAAGCCATGAAACAGAAAGTTTACTTTTCATTTCTTCTCTTGCCATTTCATTTGTAATTTCATAATTTGATGGCGCCACTAAAAAGATAGAATTTGATACTTTCTGAATATAGCCATCTAAAGCATATACTCCACCACTAATAAAATCTACGATTCTTCTTGCTACATCTTTGTTAACATATTCTAAATTAACAATTACTGATTTCTTTTCTTTTAAGAATGAACAGATTTCATCAGATTGTTCAAAAGTTGTTGGTTGTGATATTACCATTTTAATTGCATTGGCTTGTGGCATATTTACAACTTTGTTCTTTCTTCCAAACAATTTTTTATCTTCTATTTCTTCCTCTTCTTCCTCATATTCATATATATTTTCTTCATCGTATTCTTCTGGCTCTGCTGAGTCCATTCCAAACAAGTCCCATACTTTGTTCATTAATGCTCCTGACATAAAAAAACCTCCTAATTTACTTCCTTTGTTTCTATTTTATAATTTACAGTTCTTAGTATCTACTTTTTTTGTCATATTGTCAATATTTTTCATGAATGTTATTAAATTTTAATACTTTTGTAATATACTTGTAATATTATTCTACTTTCTCTAAATTTGGATTAATTACTATTTCATCATAAAGAGAAATCTTTCGATAAGAATTAATTTCTTTGCTCGATAAACCTAATTCTTTTAATTCTTCATTTTTGTATGCTTCTACAATCGAATATTTTTCTCCTTGTCTTTTGACTTTGACTAAAATTTTACTCAAATATCCCGCTCGATTTCTTACCACATAATGTAACCCATCTACTTCTACAATGGCTTGATTTGGTACTTTTAATCCTGAGGCATCCCACCAAATTAAATCAAATGTTATTTTTCTATAATTGGTTAATTCTTCTATTTGTTTCTTTAATTTTAAAATGATTACGAAATCTCCATCCTCTTCCTCAATTCGGTTTGTTATTTCTGCTGTTATTTCTACATGATTGGATAATCTTACTTTTACCTTGTCTCCCACTTTTGCATTTTTCGCTTCCTCTGAAGAAGTAATAGTAGCAATATAGCAAACAAAATTATCAATTACTTTTCCGCATTCTTCATTGGTTGCTACCATTTTCCCTGTTTTCAAATCCAAACTTTCCAAATATTCTTTGCTTAATGCTCCAAAATTGTCTAGTGTTAAGCTTTCTTCTAAACCGTCTACTCGATAAGATACTAAACCACTCATGGGTGCTTTTACATATTCTGCTCCTGAATTTAATTGACTTTCGTAGCTTTTTCTTTCTTCAATTAATTGTCTTAAATACGAACCTTGTGGACTAGATTCTCCTGCTATTTTTGCCTTTTTGGTTACTAAATTATCAATTTCTTTCTTATATTCTACTAATTTTGTTGCATCTGTTACTTTTCTGATATCTGTTATTTTTTCGTCAATTTGATTTTCTAACAATTTCATATCAGATGGGAATAAATTCTTGTCATTTGTCATTACTTCTTGAATTTTCGTATCTAATTGTGCTATTTTTTGTTTTAGAGAAGTTTCATTTGTACTATAATATCTGAATATGTTTTCATTACTAGCAGCTCTTTCTCCTTCTGCTTTTATTTGTTCCATACCATTTTTATAGTTTTGTCCTTTTACTACTTTTTCATTTCTTATAACATAACCAATATTGGTTTCTTCTTGATATAACTTTCCTTCTTCTATGGTGAAGATATTGGTTGGCTCTTTGATTAAAAGATAAGTTGTATAAAAGAGATACATAACAATCACCAAAAGAACCATATATAAAACAATCTTTTTTTGATTGATTTCTTTATGATTTCTTTTTTTTGCTGGCTCAGTTACTTTTTTTACCTTTTTTCTTCTTTCTTGTTTTTTCAATTTAAACCCTCCAAAATAATTTGTATATTATTTTGTAATTCTTCTTGTGCCTCTAGCCATATCGTTTGTTTGTTTTTGCGAAACCACGTCAACTGTCTCTTAGCATATCTCCTAGTTTCTTGTTTGATTTTTTCTGTCATTTCTTCTTTTGTTGTTTTTCCCTCTAAATATTCTACTACCTCTTTATATCCTAGTCCTTGCATTGCAGTTGGAAATTTATCGTATTTATGATAGATTTCTTCTACTTCTTCAATCAGTCCTTGTTCCATCATCATATCCACTCTTTTGTTAATTCTTTCATATAGCTTGTCCCTTTCCCAATTCAAAGCATATACTTGGTAGTCATATTCCACTTCCTTTTTTCTCGATTCTTTTTCTTGTTCTGTCTTGTTTTTTCCTGTTGCATGATAAATTTCTAAAATTCTTAGGATTCTTTTTTTATCCTTTTTGCTAATTTTTTGTATGGCCTCTGGATCTATTTTCTTAGCTTGCTGATAAAGTTCTTCTAAGCCCTTTTCCTGTACTTGTTTTTCTAATTCTTCTCTATACGTTTCGTCAAACTCTATATTTTGATATTCAATTTCATAAATCAAACTATCTATGTATAACCCTGTTCCTCCTACTACAATCGGTGTTTTTCCTTTTTGTAGTATTTCTTTGATTGCTCTTTTCGCATCTTTTTTATAATCTGCTACACTATATCTTTCATCTGGCGAAACAAAATCAATTAAATGATGCTGAATTCCTTGTGTTTCTTCCTTTGTTGGTTTGGCTGTTCCAAGATCCATTTCTTGATAAATTTGCATAGAGTCACAAGAAACAATCTCTCCTTGTATTCTTTTGGCTAGTTCTATGGATAGTGCTGTTTTCCCAGATGCGGTGGGTCCGCATATTACAATTACTTTTTCTTTTTGCATTTTTTCCTCCTTGCCAAATTCAATTTTTTATTTTCTTGCAAATTTTCTTTCTATATCATATTTTGTCATTTTAATAGCAGTTGGTCTTCCATGTGGACAGGTAAATGGATTTGGCAATTTTAGTAATTGCTCCATTAGATTTTGTACTTCTTCCATGGATAATGCCATATTGGCTTTTACTGCTGCTTTACAAGCTACTGTTGCAATAAATTTTTCTTCTTTTTCTTGTTTGGCTGTTCTTGCTACGGTATTAATTTCGTCTAATGTCTCTAAGAATAATTCTTTGGTATCTAAATCGATACATATCGTTGGTACACCTGTTAATTTTATTGTGTTTTCTCCAAATTCTTCTAGGCAAAATCCCGCTTGTTCAAACATTTTCATGTTTTCTTTGGCAATCTCCATTTCCTTATGTGTTAATGTGATGATATCTGGTAATAATAACAATTGCGAGTCTTTTGTCGTTTGGCTATAGTAATTCTTCTTTACTTTTTCATACATAATTCTTTCATGGGCAGCGTGTTGGTCTAATAGGTACATTTCTTGGTCCATTTCTAATATGATATAAGTTTTAAAAACAATTCCTATGAATTTATAGTTTGGCTTTTGAAATTCTTCTTGTTCTTCAAACATGGAAACATTGTCTTTGAACATATCCACTGCATTTGCCATTTCTTCTGGTGTTTCTTTTCTTGGTTGGGTTACTACCTTTCCAAATAGTTTGGTATACATATCTTGGAAGTTTTCTGATGCCTCTTGCTGCTTTCCTTCTTCTTTGTTTTGCTCTTGTTCTTTTTCAAGTTTATATTCTTGTTCTGGCTCTTTTAACCTATTAGAAGTACTTTCTTTTTCTTTTAATTCTTCTTCCATTTCTTCTTTCATCTGCCTTAGCTGTTCTAGAACATCTGCTGTGTTAATTGGTTGTCCCACTTCTGGTATGGTTTCTCTTTGTGGTAAGGCCGATACTGCTTGTGTTGGTTCTACTACCTCTTGTTTCTTGTTTGGTTCTCTCTCTTCTAAAATATTTGTTTTTATTTTACTTTCTTCCTCTGTGTATTTTTCGATTTGTTTTTCATTTTGCTTTCGGAAAGAAAATAATCCTCCATTTTGATTCTCTTTTTTAGATTCTCTTAAGTTTTTTAGCCTTTCTTCAAAACTTAATCCATTTCTGTCAATTATTTTTTCTGCTTCTACATTTGTTTTTTCTGTATTAGCTACTAACTCTCCTTTTAGTAATGTATCTTTTATCGCATGATAAATTGACTGGAATATCTTGTTTTCTTCTTGAAATCTAACTTCTAATTTTGCTGGGTGTACATTAACATCTACTTTTGCTGGATTTACCTTTAAGTTTAGGACAACAAAGCCAAATTTTCCAATTGGGATGAGTCCTTTATAAGCTTGCTCAGTTGCCGCTGTTAAGGTTTTGTCTTTGATGTATCGCTTGTTCACAAAAAACAATTGGTTGGAACGATTAGACCTTGCAATTTCTGGTTTTCCAACGACCCCTGTTATCTGAATATCTTCATATTGGTAAGTAACTTCCCTAATCCCATTGGCAATATCTTTTCCATAAATACTATAAATCACACTTTTTAAATCCCCATTTCCATTGGTTTGGATAACAGTTTTTCCCGTATTAATCAATTTGATTGCTATGTTTGGATTCACTAATGCAATTCTTGTGATAACATCTTCAATGTATCCTGATTCTGTATAATCTTTTTTTAGGAATTTATAACGAACTGGTGTATTGAAGAATAAATTTTTCACCGTAATGGTTGTTCCTGTTCGACATCCTGCCTCTTCTTTTTCTAAAACATTTCCTCCCTCTACAACTATTTTGTATCCGATTTCTTGTTGTTCTGTTTTGGCTATTAATTCTACCTTGGCAATTGCTGCAATACTGGCTAAAGCTTCCCCTCTAAATCCCATAGAAGTAACGGTATCTAGGTCATCTGCTGACCTAATTTTACTTGTTGCGTGTCTTTCAAAAGCAATTTCTAAGTCATCTTTAGCAATTCCTTTCCCATTATCGATTACTTTTATATAAGAGATTCCTCCATTTTTAATTTCTACTGTTATGTTGGTTGCTCCTGCATCAATTGAGTTTTCTACCATTTCTTTAATCACAGATGCTGGTCTTTCTATTACTTCACCTGCTGCTATTTTATTAATTGTTAATTCATCTAACAAAACTATATTTCCCATTTTTTCCTCCATTTTTTTGTCATGATACCTTTGATTCTTATTATATCATTACTTTTTTTAATTTGTATAGTTTTTTTATAAAAAAATTAAAGTCGAACTTTTTTCTTATCGAAAAAAACCTAGCTTTTTGCTAGGTTTCTACTTTTATTTATTTTCTTCTTTTTTTGCTTTTAGTTGTTTTTCATATTGAGTTGTTAAAACCATTAATATAAATAAATACACTAAAATTACCATTGGTATGGTTAGTCTTCCTACTGGAATTCTAGTTATTGCTAGGATACTAAATAATACTGCTTGTGCTAAGATAGAAATAATTGCTACTTTGCTAACTATTTTTACAGCTCCTAACTTTCTATATCTTACTGCCATATATCCTAAAATAATAACAGTTACAATTGTAAATGGCAAAATATATGGTTTTACTAAATCTCTTCCTCTTGTATGTGGAATTGATGTCATTGGAATATTTTCTGCTGATAATTGCGTTCCATATGTTTCATTTATTTTAGTTACAATCTCTTGTTTTTGTTCTTCTGTTATTTCTTTTGCTAGGATACTGACTGTATCCTCATATACTTCCACCTTTTGTATCCTAATAGCTTGATTTGGTATGACCTGTTGTACGATTTGTTTGATATCAGAGATCGCAAATTCTTTGGCTAAATATAATTCTATTTTTTGAGTTGCTTCCCACCTTAAATCAAAATTAAATCCCACAGTAAGTGTAATAGCAATTCCAACTAAAATGATAACAAGTATTATTGCTATTCCTATTTTTTGTTTTTTCATGATTTGTTTCATCTTTCTTTTCCTCCTATTTACTAGCTTTTATTTTTAATAAATTATTTGTTATGATAAAGTGATAAATAGCCATTAATGCAATTCCCCAGAACATTACCATTCCAAAGCTACTAATAGGCTCCCATTGCATAAAACAGAAAATAATCACTGCTATACAAATTGGTACTATTTTGATAAAGAATTCTTGATACGTTTCTTTTACCTTATTTTTTACTATTCTTTCATCTATCTTATGTTTTTTTAATTTTCCAAATAATTGGTTTATAAATAGATTGTTTAGGATTAAAATAATCGCAATTCCTAAGATTCCTTCTATGGATAAGCTAACATTAGCATATCGAATTAATAATAAGAACAAGGCAGTAAAACCAATATAAGATATTGCTCCTAATATTCCCATAAATCGATATTTTATCATTAGCAATATGAATGAAATTGCTATTATTCCAATCATGATATAAACTACCATTTGTAGTTCATCACTTGTAATATCTGATGCTATATATTTATTTTCTTGTATTTGATATTTTACAGGCATTTTTCCATTGTCTAACACGATTGCCATATTGGTAGCTTGTGCTACATAACCTTGTAAAGTTGTTGTATCAGTTGTACTACTTCCAATTGATAATTGTAGTTTTCCTGTTTTTAGGGTTTCATCAAAACTAGTAGACATGATTTCTTGGTCATCTATTTTCATGGTTATTTTCTTTTCTGTTGTTTCTGTGTTTTGTGTTTCCTCTGTATTCTCTGTATTCTCTGTATTATCTGTATTCTTAACACCTTCTGAATTTTCCGTTTTTCTATATTGGTTACTGATATCTTCTAATTTTTTGGTTCCTTCTTTCGTAAATTCAATATTTAGATATACCATGGTTCCTGATTGTGTTGTCGTGCTTGAATCAGAACCATACATAACATTGGCTAATTGAATATCTTTATTATCCATTAATACTTCATTTGTTTGGGAATCTATTATTTCAAATTTTCCCGTTGTTCCTAAATTACTTACGATGGCATCTGTTGTAGCATTTTCTGGAATTTCAACTACGATGTCTCCTGCTTGTCCATCTAATTTAATGATATAGTTGTTTACTCCCATTTGTTTTAATCTTTGTTCTATTATTTTTTTGACTTGCTTATAATTTTCTTCTTTTTTTACCTCTTGTGTGTTATATGGTATTTCTTCTTTGGTATATCCTTTTTCTGCTATTTCTTCCTCTGTTAAGTTTTGCGAATTTTCTACTTCTTTCCCCTCTTTGTCTTTGATGATTGTTTTGCTTGAATCATCCACTTTTAATCGGATGTTTCTGCTGCCTTTTAAATCCATAGCATAGGAATATCCTTCTACTTTGTTTTCCATTCTATTTTGCGTAGGAACATAGATTCCCCAGAAAGCTACCATTGTAACGAGTACAATTGCTAATATAATTGTTAATATTTTTATTTTTCTCATGATATTTCCTCCATTATAATAATTTAGTTCCGTTAATTACTAGTTCAAACCATATTTTTAAATATTTTGCTGCATATTTACTCATCATGGTTCTGTCCATAAATATTTCAAAATAGTCCAATACTGGACATAATTTGGTATCTATTGTTAGGTCTAATATAACTTTTCTATTTTCGCTATCTAGTCTTAAATCGGCATTTGTTACAGCATAATTGACTCTATCGTGTATATCGAAGGTTGAAAGATTAGTATTTGTGACTCTGTTTCTATGCACGTCTGATTTATCAGCCAAGATAATTGCTGCTGATAGATCACTTACTGCTGTTCCTGTTTTTTCATCGTGATTTCCAATTGCCATCATAATTTCTGTTCTTTCTTCTACTGGCATTCCCATATCTTTTAAGATATGGTAGGCTATGATTGCTCCACTATGGGCATGATCCGTTCGGTTCACACAGTTTCCAATATCATGTAGATATCCTGCTATTCTTGTAAGCTCTACTGTTCTTTCTGGATATCCTAATTTTTCTAAAATATCTCCTGCTCTTTTCGATACAATCGAAATATGCCTATGACTATGTTCTGTATACCCCAGACCATCTAATTGTTTTTGAGCACCTTTTATGAGTGCTTCCACCTCTTCATTTTTTCTTACTTCTTCTAGCGTAACCATTTTGTCCCTCCTTCTATTTAGTCTTTTAGATTTTATATTAAAATGGAAAAAATATCAACTGTTTTTCTAAATTATTTACTTTTTATCCCAATTGCAAATATTTGTTCTTGATTCTTGTTGTTTGAAATATCTTCTATGGTTCCTTCTTTTACTTTTATTTTAAGATTTTCTTCTCCTACTATTTTATGCAATTTTATGTTATATAATACTATTTTGCTTGTTTGTTCTACTTTTATGATTTCATATTTTTCTGGTTCTAGTTTTTTATCTCCAACTAAAACTTCCACATAGTCTTGATTAAAATTATTTTTTTGAATGTTTTTTTCTTCTATTTTTATAGTTACAATTAGGGAATTTGTTTGGTTCTCATAGGTTTTGTTAGCTGTCTGGGTATTGATTACACTTATTAATTCAACTTTGGGTGGTATTTGGTCTATTTCTATGTTGGCTATTGTATGGGTATATTCTAGCAAATATTTAGCATTCACATTTGTATTTATCATAATGATGAATATGACCATACCAAAAAAAACTATTTTTTTCTTCATTTTATTGCTCTCTCCTTTTTTATCCTTCTGCTTGTCTATTTCCTTTTTGTTTGGAATGCACTTTAATTTGTATTTCTTGTATTAATTCTTCTATTGCTGCTTTGTTACAAGTTATCTCTATTTTATAATTATCTTCTTGTTTTTCCTCTTTTGTGATTAAAAATTTTTCTGTTTTGTTTTTACTAATTTTTAATTCCTGATTTTCTTTATAAATCTTTAAAGAAATATTCTTATTGCTATCTGCTAAAATTTCAATTTCATATTCTAAATCAACTTGTGTTACGTTTCCTGTTTCGTCATAATTTTTTATTTTAAATTGATAGATTCCTATATCCTCTAAGTGTTTTATTTTAATTGTTTTGTCACTTTCTACTTTTAAAATTGGCTCTGCCACTTGTGCTTTTCCTTCTAAAGTGATTTTACTAAATTCTTTTCCCATACTAAGTCCTGAAAAGAAAAAAATAAAAACCATACTCCAAATAATAATTAAGGTTATTTTTCTTTTTTCATTTTTTGAGTTTTCTTCCACTTTTGCCTCCTTTACTTGCTTTGTATTTTTCTATTCTGCTGGTTTTATTTGTGTTCCTGTGATAGTTACATAAAATGTATAGTTTTGGAATTGCTGTGCATCTTGTGTATCAATACGGTCATTTTCTGCTATTTCTGTTTCATTGTTTCCAGTTTCATAATCCCATTTCCACTTAATATTGAATATTCTTTGCTTGTCCTCATCATTTGCCTTTATGACTCCTGATAAATTATTTTGCAATTCTTGGATTGCATTATATTCTACATTTTCATATTCAAATCTTAAGTTAGTTGGTTTGTTGCTTTCGTTTGAAAACCTAATATGATATTGAATTCCAACATCGGAACCTGTTGCATCTATCCTAATATTAAAGCTTCCACTTGTTCCTGGAGCGATTTTATGATTTACTAATGTTTCATTATGGCAAGTGGAGATTAGTGGGATGGATTGTACTTGTTCTTTTTGTCCATTTATTTTAAAATTCCATGTGGCCACTTCTGCCATTCCTTCCCCTTTTACTCCTGTACTATATTTATCATAGGTCTGTCCTCCTATAAATGCTAACAAAGTAATGCCTAAAATGGCCACTGTTAGTATTATTTTTTTCTTTTTGGGCAAAAGCCTGCCTCCTTTCATTTTGTATTCTTTCTCTTTTTGGATTTTTTTAAGATTTTTTTAATTGAATGAAAATAATAAATTGATTCCCTTTTGGGGATTTAAATTTTTACTAAAATGATAAAATTAATCAGAAAATATAATGTCATTATAATGACAAAAAATGGAGTTGTCAATTATTTTTGCTGTTTTTTTCTAAACTTTTGACCGCAAAATTCGACAATTCCATTTTCGTTTCTTTTATTTTTAAATTCTTTACTTCTTATTTACGCCTATTATTCCTCCTAATATTCCAAAAATGATTCCAACTACTATCATAATAATACTTTGCCAATTCAAGCTAAATTTCCAATTTAAAAGACTAGAAATCATATAAAGAATAAGTAGGTAACTTCCTCCTATCATACCTCCATTTATTATCCCATTCTTTTTAATCTTTCCATTTCCAATTGAGCTTCCGAAGTAATATACTTATTGCTGTTACTATTATAATTACAGGTGTTATGGTGTTTTCGCTTACATTTGTATAAGTTAATATAATTGCAAATATTAGTAAGAATACTATGGTTGAAATGAAAGCAATTCCTATTCCTTTTCCTATATTTTTTATTGTTTTACTGGCATTTCCTTGATAGCTTTCCATTTATCTCATCCTTTCCGTTTTTTCCTATTTCATTTTTATTCGTATTTAAAAAGAAATAGAACTTTGTCATTCTATTTCCTTTGTAACTTTTCTTAATGAATTTAAAATTTCTTTCCTTATATCTTAAAATCTCCTCGTGTTAGTTTAAAAATAAATCACATATTAATTTTATAAATAAAATTATAAAAATAATTATAAACAATGGTTTTATGATTTTGTTTTCTTTCTTTATAGCTAATCCTGCTCCTATATAATTTCCTAGCATAGAGTTGATTGCTGCTGGAATAGCAATCTCAAATACGATTTTTCCAGAAAATAGAAATGTACTCATTGCAACTAAATTTAGACAGCAATTTACAATTCTAGCATTTCCACAAGCCTTTACAGAACTTAACTTAAAAAAATTTATGAATATTAATATCAAAAATGATGTTGTTCCTACTCCCAAAAATCCCCCATAAAATCCCATTGCTAGTCCAAATACTAACGAAAAAATTAACATCTTAAATGTGGGCAATTTCATTTCTACTTTATTATTATTTAATAAATCTTTAACATTTCCTTTAATAATTAATAAAACTATCAGTATTGGTAATATAAATACTAATATATATTTTAAATATATATCGCTTAAATATAGTGTTAACTTTGAACCAATTGCTGAACCAATCATACAAATTATAGCAAATACAGCTACAGATTTTATATCATATCTCTTTTCTTTTATATATCGAACTGCTGATGTGAATGTCCCTAAAAATGATGTAAACTTATTGGTTCCATAAGAATAATGTGTTGGTAATCCTGATACTATATAAGTAGGTATACTGATTAAAGCTCCACTACCAACGATTGCATCTAATATTCCACTAATAAATATTAATAGACATATCATAATGAGTTTTTCTAATGGCATTTGTTTCTTCTTCTTTTTATACTTGTTATACATTATTCACTTTAGTTTGTATGTTAAGGTGAATGTCAAAATACTATAATAAAAATAAACATTAGCGATTAAAATGTATTTTTCATTTTATTTCATATTTAACATTATAGCACTTTTTTACTTAAAATGACTATTATTTAATCAACTTTTCATTTGTTTTTCAACAAAATATAATAATTTATTCATGACTTACTCTATCAAAATCTATTAGAAATTTATTAAATGATATAAGAAAAAAATTCTAGAAATTGAGTTTAAAATGAATTTTTGAAATTCGTTTGACATATAATAAAAAAAGTAGTATACTATATTTAACTTAATTAAGTAACAAAAGTTCATTGAATAATCGAAAGGAGTTAAATGTGCGACAGCATTTAGTTCTTTTCATTTTTTGTAAAAAAAAGATAATGTAGCTTTTGCGACAGTGCTACATTATCATAAATTCGGTTAGCTAAACCTCATCTTGTTTGTGGTCATTTGGCTTGTTGTCATTTTCGGCTTGGTCAAGAGCTACTTGATTTGAGTCTTTTTCTTTTTGTAGTAGTAATTCCACCAAACGCCATACTAAATCTGCGTTGTTCATTGAATAATCCTCCCTTCGCAAAGATTTCCTTTGAAAAGGATGTTTCCATTATAATAGAAAATCTGCTAAAATACAACAGACTTTAACATATTTTCCAAAATTTACTTATTCTCAATCATCCAATTATATAAATTATCTTCATCTAGTTTGACCTTTTTGAATAATTTAATTTTCTCTTGTGCTTCTTTCTTCCATTTATCAAAATCTTTCTTTAATTTCTTATTTTCTTTGTTTCTATAAACAGTCATAACCTTCTGCTGATATGTTCTTCTATAAAGTAATAATGCTGGGTTACTTTCAATACTCTTTTTATAAGTTTCATTTGCTCCTTTATCTCTACAAGTGGAACTACTATCAACATTTTTTAAATCACAATAAATTTCATTTTGTCTAAAGGTTGGTATGAAATATCTACCACAGATTTGACAAGTCTTAATTGGTAAATTTTCTTGTCTTACTAATTGATCTAATATAGTAAAACAAATACTTCTTAATTTTGTACTTGTATAAACATCGTGTAATTCTAATTTCAAATTTTTTTCATTTATACCTTTTATTAGATTTTCTATACTTTCATTATGATGATAGTTATGTGTGTTTATATAATTATCTAAAATAACCTCTACATCTTGTGAATATGTACTATGTTCTTACAGACCATTTTTCGTTACTATTGAAAAAACAAAATTTAAGGCATATTCGTTTTCACGATTTAAGACATTCTTGTGCTAGTTTATTACTTACTAAAAATGTTTCTGCTAATGTTTTAGCAAATGCAATTAGTTTTGCATAAAAAACAAAAAATTATCCAATTTAAACCCACTTGCAAAAATAAGTTTAATTAGATAATTCTTTAAAATTGGCTGGGCTGGCTAGATTCGAACTAGCGCATGCCAGAGTCAAAGTCTGGTGCCTTACCGCTTGGCTACAGCCCAATATTTTGTTAGTTCCATCTATTGGTAATTTAAATGGGGTGGAAGATGGGACTCGAACCCACGGTCTCCAGTGCCACAAACTGGCGCGTTAACCAACTACGCTACATCCACCATTGTTTACGTGCACTTCCTCATGAGCACATACATTATTATAACCAATTCCTACCCCATTTGTCAACCATTTTTTTAAATTTTTTTCTTTATTCTTCATTCGTTGTTAAAGTACTTGGATCTAATCCATATTGTTTATACATCCATGTCATATAGTCAAATGGTGTTAATGTCTTTGGTAATCCATAATCTACTCCATTTGTATCTACTTTAATCGATGTAATTTTTACAGGATTAACTGGTGTACTCACTTCTGTGTTTCCACTTTCTTGGCTATTATCAGCTGCTTTTACCTCTACTTGTTCTATTTGGTGAATTACATCCATTCCTTCTATTACTTTACCAAAAGAAGTATAATTTCCATTTAATGAAGTATTTTCCTTTGTCATAATGAAGAATTGTGAACTTCCAGAGTTATAAGATTCTTCTTTTAGAGAAGAGGCATATTGTGTATAGTCATTTCTTGCCATACCAATGACTCCCTCTTCAAATTTTAATTTATTGTCTACTCCATTTGCTATAAATTCACCTTTAATCGTATATTCTGTATCTGCTCCTTCTTCTTTTAAATCTGCTATTGTTGCTGAACCACTTCCTGTTCCTGCTTTATCTCCTCCTTGAATCATAAAATCTTTTACAATTCTATGAAAGGTTAATCCATCATAAAATCCACGATTCGCAAGTGTTACAAAATTAGCTACTGTTTCAGGCGCTATTTCTGGATATAATTCTATTTTTACCGTTCCAAAATTCTCAATTTCCATTGTTGCAATTGGATTTTTTACTTCCATTGTTGCTTTTTTATAATATCCAAAAGCTACTACACCTATTAATACAATGACTAAAATGAAAGCCATTATCCATATGATATTTTTTGTTTTTTTCATTTTTCTCTTCTCCTTTTTTATTGTTTTAAATTAAATTATCAAAAATAAATTGTTCTTGCATTCTTTTTAAAGATTGTTTAATGGTTCTGGCTCTTACTTCTCCAATTCCATCTACTTCATCCAAACTTTCAATATCAGCAGCTAAAATATGTTGGAAGGATTTAAAAGATTCTACTAGATTTTCTACAATGTTAGATGGCATTCTTGGTATTTTACTAAGAATTCGATATCCTTTTGTATAAACTCCTACTTCGTCATAATTATCAAAATTCTCATACCCTAATAATTTAGCAATCACTGTCTCTTTGGCTAAGTCTTCATAACTTAATTCTTCTAAACTTTGGATTACTTTTTCTGGTGTTCTTCTTTTCCTTCCTGGCACAATATAATCTTTTATAATTAAAGCTTCTTCTTTTTCAAGTCCTCCAATTAATTCATCTAACTGCATTTTTACTAACCTGCCATCATCCCCTAATTCGTATATTTGCCTTTGAATTTCTTCTACTATTTTCATAACCATTTCTGCTCTTTGGATGGCTACAATTACATTTTCTAGTGTTACAATATCGTTGAATTCGTATTCGTTTAATAGGTTCAGTTTATTATCAAATACTTTCTTATATTTTTCAAGTGTTTGGATGGCTTGATTTGCCTTACTTAATACCGCATCTGTGTCTTCTAAAATGTATCGGTCATTCCCTTTAAACACGGTAATAATACTTCTTCTTTGTGAAATACTAATTACTAACTCTCCTGTTTGTTTTGCTGTTCTTTCTGCTGTTCTATGTCTTGTTCCTGTTTCTAAGGTTGTTATATCATGGGATGGTATTAATTGAGCATTGGCATATAGGATTTTTTTTAAATCTCCACTCAATACAATCGCACCATCCATTTTGGCAAGTTCATATAATTTGGATGACATATAGTCTTCATTTATGGTAAAACCACCGTCTACCACTTCTTTTAAAACTTCGTTATTATCGGTAATTAATAATAAAGCTCCTGTTCTTGCTCTTAATATGTTTTCTAGTCCATCTCTTATGGGGGTTCCTGGTGCAATTAGTTTTAAGATTTCTGTTATGTTATCCTCTTTGCCTTTTCTCAACGCTAATTCTCCCTTTCTTTTACTATGATTTATTTTAATCCAACCTTTTTCATAGCTTCATTGATATTTTTCACGCTTATTATATCTAATTTATACTTATCTTTCAAGTCTTTTTTGTTACTTTCTGGTATGATACAACTTTTAAATCCTAATTTTTCCGCTTCTTTGAGTCTTTTTTCAATTAAATTAATTCTTCTTATTTCTCCTGTTAACCCTACTTCTCCTATGATTATGGTATCTTTTGGGATGGATATATTTTTAAAACTAGAAGCTGTCGCTAACATAATTCCTAAATCAATCGATGGTTCATTAATTCTAAGACCTCCTACTACGTTTAGATATACATCTTGAGACCCTAAATTTAATCCTGCTTTTTTCTCTAATACTGCTATTAATAAGGCTAAACGATTATAATCAATTCCATTGGCAGTTCTTTTGGGATAACCAAATATTGTTTGCGATGTTAAAGCTTGTAATTCTACTAAAATTGGTCTTGTTCCTTCCATGCTTGACACAATACAAGAACCTGCTGGATTATCTTCTCTTTCTGATATTAAAATATCAGATGGATTGGTAATTTCACACATTCCTTTTTCTTGCATTTCAAACATACCAATTTCATTGGTAGAACCAAATCGATTTTTGACCCCTCTTAAAATTCGATAAGAAAAATACCTTTCTCCTTCTAAATATAATACCGTATCTACCATATGTTCTAATACTCTTGGTCCTGCTATATTTCCTTCTTTGGTAACATGACCAATAATAATAGTAGTAATGGCTCTTGATTTACAAACTCGCATTACTTGTTGTGTTATCTCTCTTACTTGACTTACACTTCCTGCCGCTGCTGTAATTTCGTCGGAATACATGGTTTGAATGGAATCAATAATAACTAATTTAGGATTAACATTCATAATGGCTTGATTGACAATATCAATATCCGTTTCTCCTAAAAATAAAATATCTTCATTCTTAATCCCTAGACGGTCAGCTCTTAATTTAATTTGCTCTGCAGACTCTTCTCCTGATACATATAGGACTTTTCCCTCTCCTTTTACCTTATCACAAATTTGTAAAATGAGTGTGGACTTTCCAATCCCTGGTTCTCCTCCTAGTAATACGAGAGAACCTTTTACAAGTCCACCCCCCAATACACGATCCAATTCTTGAAAACCAGTGGCAGTTCTTATGGTTTCTTTTGCCTCATAAGAATTTAAAGTTTGGGGAACACTTGCCTTTTTATCTACTTTATTTTTGTTTTTTGTTTCCACTATTTTTTGTTCAAAAAAACTATTCCAACTATTACAAGCTGGACATTTTCCTAACCATTTTGTTGACTCATTTCCACATTCATTACAAACAAATATTGTTTTACTTTTTGCCATTTTCATTTCCTCCTCGCACTTTTTGTCAACAAAAAAAGTATAGCACATCTTTTTCAATTATACTATACTTTTATTTTATTTCACTAAAAATTTACATTTCTGTTTTAATTTTTGTAAGATTTTCTTTCTTGAACATTATGCTTTTTTTCTAAAACTTATTTCTTGAAATAAAAAGTCATGTATTTTTTCCCAAGTGATTTCTTGGTGTAAAAATTCATTGATTTCATCTTCTACTTTTTGTTGATATGGTGTTAATTCTACTTTTATTTCTTTTTTCCAATCAATATCTTGTAACCAGAATGCTTTGAATTTATTCCAAAAACCTGTTTTAGCTGGTAAATTGTTAGTTCTAATCGTTCCTATATTTTCAAGATTCTCTACCTTTGCATTTTCTTCTGCATTGATTTTAACGCCTCCGAAAACTCCTGATACTCTATTTTCTTCGCCTAACTCTGCCATTCTTCTTTCCTCCTTTGTACTTTTTATACTTTGATTATTTTAGTTATACTACACTTTCTTTGAATAATCAAGTTATTTCTCTTTTTTCTATATTAAATCTTTATTACAGGATGATTACAAGATGATTACATTTCCACCAATACATGGTCTTGTTCTGCTTTTGAACATTTGACTTTTACCATTTTATTTTCCATTTGGCTTTTGGCATTTTCTTTTGGTAAATAAGCTACTATATAATTTTTGGTATGCCCTTTATACATTCCATTTTTTTCTTCTTCAAACAGTACTTCTAGCTCTTTTCCAAGATAGGTTTGATGGTATTCTTTTTCATTCTGGTTGGATAATTCCATCAACTTTTGACTTCTTTCTTCTTTCTTTTTCCCGTCAATTTGTTTTTCCATCTCTGCTGCTTTTGTTCCTTTTCTTGGTGAGTATTTGAATATGTGCATTTTATAAAATTTGATTTCTTTTAAGAATTGATAGGTTTCTTTGAATTCTTCTTCTGTCTCTCCTGGAAATCCTACAATAATGTCAGTTGTTAACATCGTATCTTTGTCATATTTTCTTAGTAAGTTAACGATTTGTCTAAATTGTTTTGTCGTATATCTTCTATTCATCCTTTTTAACGTTTCATCACAACCACTTTGTAATGATAGGTGGAAATGATGACACACTTTCTCTAATTGGATGAATCTTTCCATAAATTCTTTTGTGATTAACAATGGCTCAATGGAACCCAGTCGAATTCTTTGGATTCCATCTATGGAATTGATTTTTTCTAATAAATCAATCAATCCGATATTCTTTTTTGAAATCTTTACCGTAAGAGGCTATATGAATTCCCGTGATGACTACTTCTTGTATTCCTTTTTTGGCTATTTTTTCGATTTCTGATACAATGCTTTCTGGTTTTCTACTTCTTACTCTTCCACGTGCATAGGGAATAATACAGTAAGAGCAAAATCGGTCACATCCATCTTGTACTTTGATAACAGCCCTTGTTTTATCTGTATAGGTAATTTCTCCAAAGTCTACGAATTCTGTTTGTGTCCTAACTTCTTTTATTTGGACTTGTTTTTTTTGTTTTTCTATTGCTTCTTCTATATATTTTACAATTTCTTTTTTTTCATTGTTCCCCAAAATTAAATCAATTTCTTCTATTTTTTCTAATTCTTCTTTTGCCATTTGTGCATAACATCCACAAGCTACTACTATTGCATCTTGGTTTAATTCTTTTACTTTTCGAAGCATTTGCCTTGATTTTCTGTCTGACATATTGGTTACTGTACAAGTATTAACAATATAAATGTCTGCTTTTTCATGATGTTCTACTATTTGATCTCCTCTTTCTATGAATTTTTGTATCATGGCATTGGTTTCATATTGATTTACTTTGCAACCAAGTGTGATAAATGCTACTTTTCTTATTGGTTTATTTTTCATTTTTTCCTCTTTCTTTTTCTCCATATAAAATGTCGCCTAGGAAACTTCCTAAATAGCGACATTGATTTTTATCTTCTTGATTTTCCTTCTAAAGCATCTAGATTATCGAGTGCTTTTCCTGTTCCTAATGCGACACATGATACTGTGTCTTGTGCAATCATAACATTAATTCCTATTTTTTCTTGTAATAATTTGTCTAATCCATCTACTAGGCAACCTCCACCTGTCATGTAAATACCTTTATCGCTAATGTCTGCTGCTAATTCTGGTGGAGTTCTTTCTAATACAGAGTGAACAGCGTCTACTATCATCATAGCTGGCTCAATAAGTGCTTCTAACATTTCACTGGAATGAACGGTTAATGTTTTTGGAAGTCCTGTACTTAAATCTCTTCCTCTAATTTGCATCTCCACGTCTTGTATTTTTGGGAAGACACATCCTATGTTTACTTTTAGATCTTCTGCTGTTCTTTCTCCAATGATAACATTATATTTTTTCTTGATGAATTTTACGATGGCTTCATCAAATTTATCTCCTGCTACTTTTAGGGATGTACTAACAACGGAACCGCCCAAAGAGATAACTGCTATGTCTGTTGTTCCTCCTCCGATATCAACTACCATATTTCCACATGGCTTTGAAATGTCAATTCCAGCTCCTATGGCTGCTGCAATTGGTTCTTCGATTAGATATACTTTTCTTGCTCCTGCTTGTGAGGCAGCATCAATAACTGCTTTTTTTTCTACTTCTGTTACTTGTGATGGGATACATATCATAATTCTTGGGGCAAATAGAAATTTTCCACATACTTTGCTAATAAAGTGTTTTAACATTTTTTCTGTTACCGTATAATCGGATATGACACCATCTCTTAATGGTCGAGTTGCTACGATATTTCCTGGTGTTCTTCCTAACATTCTTCTTGCTTCTTGTCCAACTGCTAATACTTCTCCCGTATTATTATCGACTGCTACAACAGATGGTTCTCTTAATACAATTCCTTTTCCTTTGACATAGGCAATCACAGTGGCAGTTCCCAAATCAATTCCAATATCTTGTCCTAATCCCATTTTAAACATACTTACTCTTCCTCACAATTCTATTTCTATTTTTGTTTCTTTTTCGTTACAAATGTATTACGATTATATTACAATCTTTCTAATTTATCAACCCTTTTGATTGAATTTTTTTATTTTTTATATTATAATAAAATAGTCTTAAGGAGGAGATTATGAAACCGTATAAATTTCAATCCAAAAATGAAAATGATACCAAAAATTTCGCTAGAAAATTAGCTGCTAAATTAAAACCGAAAGATGTGGTTGTTTTAACGGGTGAACTTGGCTCTGGTAAAACCAAATTTACAGAGGGCTTTTTATCTTACTTCGGTTTAGAAAACGAAATCTCTAGCCCTACCTATACCATTGTTAATGAATACCAAAAAGATGGTATTTTGATTTATCATTTTGATGTTTATCGTTTGGCAGATTCTTCTGAATTTTATGAAATAGGTGGAGAAGAATATTTAGAAACTGGTATTTGTTTGATTGAATGGGGAGAACTCATTCAAGATGTTTTACCTAAAAATTACATCCATATTACATTTGAAAAGGATAAGAAAAATGAAACCATACGAATCTTAAACGTCGAATCTAAGGAGGATTTATTTTGAAAGTATTAAGTATTGATACAGCCAGTAATATTTGTGGTGTTTCTCTCTTAGAAAACACCAAATTAATTTGTCATTTAGATACTCATACAGGAAGAACTCATTCTGAAAATTTAATGCCAATGATACAAGAGGCTTTTACCAAAACGAACCTAAGGCTAAAAGATATCGACTTAATCGTTTGTGATATTGGTCCTGGTTCTTTTACTGGTTTAAGAATTGGAATAGCAACCGTAAAGGCCTTTGCTGACAGTCTACTAATTCCTTGTATAGGGATTAGTTCTTTAGAAGGTTTAGCTTATCCCATAAAAAATGATTTACATGAAAATGACTGTATTTGTAGTCTGCTAGATTGCAAAAATGATAATTGCTATTTTGCTTTCTATGAAAAGAAAAATGGTATATTAGAAACCTTATTCGAACCACAAGCCGAAACCCTTCAAGGAGCTTTGTCTATTTTAAAAAGTTATTGTGAGGATACTTTAAAAAATATCTCTATCACTTTTGTTGGAGATGGCTCTGAAATTTACCAATCATCCATAAAAGAAATTTTTCCAACAGCTAAGTTTGCTAGTCAAAACCAAAATGTCTTGAATTCTTATTTCTTAGCTTTAGCTGGTTTAGAACATTATCATTCAGGTGTAGAACTTCCAGAAATTTTACCTTTGTATTTAAAAAAGCCTCAAGCTGAAAGACAATTAGAAGAAAGAGAAAAACATTTGACCTAAGGAAGGATTATTGTATGGATATAAAAATTGAAAAAATGACCCTAACTGATTTAGAAGCAATTCAACCTATCCTAGTTCGTGAATTTGACGATTTTTGGACATATTCTATCTTAAAAGAAGAATTACAAAGTAACAATTCTAACTATCTAATTGCTAAACTCGATAAAAAAATAGTTGGCTTTGCTGGTATAAAAATAGTATTAAATGAAGCTGATATAATGAATATTGTAACAAAGAAATCTTTTCGAAATCAAGGAATTGGAACCTTATTATTACAACATTTGCTCTCTCTTTGTAAAGAATTAAAACTATCTTCCCTTTCTTTGGAGGTTAATGAAACAAATTTAGCCGCAATTCACTTATATGAAAAGTTCGGCTTTAAAACTTTAGGGTTACGAAAAAATTATTATCAAAATAAAAGTGGCTTAATTATGACAAAAAAATTGAATTGAAGCATTTACTTCCATTCAATTTTTTTCTGTCTTTTTATCTTAATTTAACCTATCCTCAATTTGGTATTATTCATACCATTCTAATTCCCAATCATCTAATATTACAGTATCTCCTTGGCAAACTCCCATCTCTTTTAATTTAGCATCAATTCCCATATTTTTTAAGCATTTTTGTAGGTAATACATTGACTCATTATCCTCGATATTAACTCTACCCATTAGCCTTTGTACAGCTCTTCCAGATACGATAAAGATTCCGTCTTCTTTCTTTATTTCCCATTCCTCTTTTTTGTCTTCTAATGTATATACTACTTTATCTTCCACTTCTACTAATTCTTCTTTTGGTAACGTTTTTAGGACTTCTGTTACATGGTCAATTAATTCTTGTACTCCTTCTTTGGTTGCTGCTGATATTTTGTATAGTTCTAATCCTTCTTTTTTAGCCAATTCCTCTACTTCTTTTACTAAATTTTCATCTTGTATCACATCTATTTTATTGGCTACTATGATTTGTTTTCTTGAGGCTAATTTTTCACTATATTTTTTTAATTCTTGGTTAATCGCATAAAAATCTTCTACTGGATTTCTTCCTTCTTGTCCAGATACATCTAAAAAGTGTAATAATAGTCTTGTCCTTTCTACGTGTCTTAAAAATTGAATCCCAAGTCCTACCCCTTCACTTGCTCCTTCAATAATTCCTGGAATATCGGCAATGACAAATCCATTCGCATCCTTCGTTTTTACAACTCCTAAATTTGGAACCAAAGTAGTAAAATGATAGTTTGCAATTTTAGGTTTAGCATCTGTTACCATAGACAAAAATGTGGATTTTCCTACATTTGGAAAGCCTAATAATCCGACATCTGCTAATAATTTCAATTCTAATATAATTTCTTTTTCTTCCCCTTTTTCTCCATCTTCTGAAAATCTAGGAGCTTGCCTAGTAGCAGTGGCAAAATGTGAGTTTCCTCGTCCCCCTCTTCCACCTTTTAAAATAAGCTCTTCCTGATTAGGCTTAGATAAATCTGCTACTACTTTTCCCGTTTTTGCATCTTTTACTACTGTCCCGATTGGAACTTTTATATATAAATTTTCTCCATATTTTCCATTACAATGGCTTCCACTCCCGTTTTCTCCATTTTTGGCTTTGAATTTTCTATTATAGCGAAAATCAATTAAGGTGTTTTTATCTTTATCTACTTGGAAATAGATATTTCCACCATTTCCACCATCTCCACCATCAGGACCACCTGCTGCTACATACTTTTCCCTACGAAATGTAGCTGCTCCATTTCCACCATCTCCTGATTTAATTATTATCTTTGTATAATCTGTAAACATCTTTTTCTCCTTTTATGGTTATTTAGGGACGGTTCTTTTATGACCAATGGCTAAAGAAGAACCGTCCCCATTTAGCCAAAATAATCTAATTTCATAGCTTGTTTCACTTTTTTTATCGTTTCTTGTGCTACTTTTTGTGCTTTTTTTGTTCCTTCTATTAAGATTTTGTCCACTTCTTCTGGATGTAATTCATAGTAGGCTCTTTTTTCTCGAATTGGTTTTAATTCGTTGACAATATTTTTGGCTAGTTGTTTTTTACATGGTACACATCCTCGCTTTCCTGCTTTGCATTCTTCACATACTGTTTTTGCTTCTTCTTTACTACTAAATAAATTATGATAATATGCTACCATACAAATATTAGGATTCCCTAAATCGTCTTTCCTAATTCTATTTGGGTCAGTTACTGCACTCATTACTTTTTTTGTGATTTCTTCCTCACTATCTGATAGATAGATAGCATTTCCTAATGATTTTCCCATTTTTTCATTTCCATCTAATCCTTTAATTCTTTTTCCACTGGATAATACTGCTTCTGGCTCAGTTAGAACTTCTCCATAGATACGATTGAATTTTCTTACAATTTCTCTACATTGTTCAATCAGTGGCAATTGGTCTTCTCCTACTGGTATGAGTTCTCCTTCAAAGGCTGTAATGTCTGCTGCTTGACTAACTGGATATCCTAAAAATCCATAGGTTACACTTTCTCCAAATAGGTCTTTTTTTTGTTCGATTTCTGTTTTTACCGTTGGATTTCTCTGTAGTCTTGCAATGGTAACTAAATTGGAATAGAAAACGGTTAACTCAGCTACTTCTGGTATCATCGATTGGATATAAATGGTTGTTTTTTTAGGGTCAATTCCAACTGACAAATAGTCCATCGCTACTTCTCTTACATTGTTTCTTACCTTTTCTGGATGATTGAAGTTGTCGGTTAATGCTTGCACATCTGCAATTAATATGTATGGGTCATATTCCCCACTTTCTTGCATTTCTACTCTTTTTTTTAAAGAACCAAAATAATGCCCTATATGTAATCTTCCCGTTGGTCTATCTCCTGTTAAAATTCTTTTTTTCTTCATTTATTCTCATTCTCCTTTTCTTCTTTGCTTATTATACTATATTTTATGCATTTTGACAATAAATAAAATACTTCAAGTATAAAACTTGAAGTATTTATTGTTTTTGACTGTCTACTCACTTTTTTTAAATGCAAAGAATTTACTAATAAAGAAATTTAGAATAATGATTACTACGGTAACCATTAATTTACTAATCATCTCTGGAATTGGTGTTTGAAATAATAACCATCCCCCTATAAATTCAACAATCATCGTAAAAGCTCTTCCTGCCATAAATTTTAAAAATTCACTTAACTTTTCTTTTATTGTTTCTGCTTCTGAATGAAATACTAAATCTTTATTCGTTATATAAGCAAATAATACCGCTAATATAATAGCAATTAAATTTGCTATATTCTTGTCCCATTTTAATAATGTATTCATAATGTAAAAAGAACCTATGTTTACAACCGTTGTTATGACTCCAAACACAATATATAAGATTACTTCTTTTGTTAATACTTTTTTGATTATTTTTCTGATTTTCTCCATTTTTCTTTTGCCTCCAAACTCAATTCAAATTATTTATTTCTTATATCTCAAATAATTCACCTAATGGTCTTTGTTCATTAATTCTTTTGATTGCCTCTGCGAATAATGGTGCAATTGATATCTCTGTAATTTTATCTATCCTTTTTTCTTCTAAAATTGGTATGGTATTGGTTACTACTAATTCTTTAATATCTGAATTCTGAATTCTTTCAATGGCTGGTCCTGATAATACGGGATGGGTACATCCTGCATAAATCGCTTTTGCACCAAATTGTTTTAGTACTTTTACTGTTTCAATCATAGAACCTGCTGTATCAATTTCATCATCAAAGATAATGGCATTTTTATTGGTAACCTCTCCAATGATTGTACTAGCTATTGCTCTATCGTCATTCCCTTCTCTTCTTTTATCTACTAATGCAATGGGGCATTTGAAATATTGGGAATATTTATAAGCTTTTTTAGAACTTCCTGCATCAGTTGCCACGATTACCATATCTTGCAACTTCTTTTCTTTAAAATACTCTTCTAAAAGATATTCTGCTGTTAATCGATCACAATTCACATTAAAATATGCTTGAATTGCAGGATTATGTAAGTCACAAGTAATGACTCTAGTAGCTCCTGCTGCCTCCAGTAATTGTGCCATCAATTTAGCTGTAATTGGTATTCTTGGTTGATCTTTTTTATCTGACCTAGAATATGGAAAATATGGTAATACCACATTTATATTTTTAGCAGATGCTCTTTTGATAGCATCGATGGTGATAAATAATTCCATCATTCTTTCATTGATTGGTGGCTGAACGGTTTGCACAATATAAACATCTTGTTCTCTCACGGTTTCTAGTATTTGTACAAAATTATTATCATTTTTGAATTTTATGGAATTCATCTTTCCTGGTTCAATTCCTAAACAATCACAAATTTCTTTGGTGAATTTCTCTGCTGTTTTACAAGCAAAAATTTTAATATTTTTCACGATTATATAACCTCTTTTTCTACCTTATTTTTCATTCATTTCTTTTTCCCCATTGTATTCATTGACTAAATATAATGGTCTATTTTTAGTTTCATTAAAAATTCTTCCTAAATATTCTCCGACAATTCCAAATAATAAAATTTGAATTCCAGAAAAGAACAAAATTAATAAAATAATGGCTTGATAAGCTTGTATCATTTCATGTACAACAAAACATTTTGCAATCACATAAACAAAATAAAGAAATAGGATTGCAAAGGTTGGAATTGCTATAAATGTAGAAAGTCTTAATGGTGAAGTAGTAAAAGATGTAATTCCATCAATTGCTAAATCAACTAATTTGATATAATTCCATTTTGTAGAACCTGCTACCCTTGGGTCTCTATCGTATAATACTTCTTTTTTCTGATAACCAATCCAGCTAAACATACTTTTTGTGTTTCTTTGTGATTCTCTTAATTTTTTTAAAGCATTCACACATCTTCTATCTAATAATCTAAAATCTCCTGTGTCTCTTTGAATTTCAATATTGGTTAATTTTTGCAGAACTTTATAATACATTTTAGAAGTGAATTTCTTTAACCAAGTTTCTCCTTTTCTAGAACGTCTTTTAGCATAGATATCGTCATATCCATCTTCCCAATATTTTACTAATTCTGGAATTAATTCTGGTGGGTCTTGAAGGTCTGCATCCATAAAAATAACACAATCCCCTGTTGCATAATCTAAACCTGCTATCATAGCTATTTCTTTTCCAAAGTTTCTGGAAAAGTCAACATAGCAAATACGTTCATCTTTTTTTCTTAATTCTTTTATAATCTGTATTGTTTTATCTTTACTTCCATCATTTACAAAAAGAATCTCAAATTCGTAATTTTCCATACTTGCCATTAATTTTTCCATTCTTTCGTACAAAATTGGTAAAGATTCTTCTTCGTTATAAGCTGGTATGATAACACTTATTTTCTTCATTTTTTGGTTCCTTCTTTCTCTTTTCATCCTTTAATATATACATAAATGCATAATATTATCTTCAAAAATAATTTGCTCTTCTTCAAAATTATCCCATTGTTCTTTTGAAAATTTTTCTTGATATTCTTCTTTATTTTCAACGATTTTTAAAGTTCGATTGGTATATAATTTAATTATACTTGGTATACACCATTTAGCTGAGTAAGCTTTTATATTCATATCTCCATAAACAGTTAGTCCTGGATATGCATATTGAATGGTAGCATCTTGATAGATTGCTATGGAATCAATTGTGTTTTTGGTTTGTTCTTCATATTTTTGTATTTTTTGTTCTATTTTTTCAGTTATTCTATCGTCCATATAGTTTCCAATGTAATTATCAATGGTAAATGTTACAAAATATTTTAATTGTATGATTAGAAAAACGGTCATACAAACTATTAGTATATTTTTAGCTACTTTTTTCATATCCCAATTTATCATTAAATACCAAATGATTAAACCAACCATACTTGCTGTTGGATAAGAACTTCTTGCTACGAACCAAATAGCACTTGTATCTTGTAAGATTTGTGGTACAATTGTTGCCAATAAAGTACCAACAACAAGATAAAATACTCCTGCTATTTTTAGCCCTTTTTGGGTAACCTTTGTCTCTTGTTTGATTGCTTTATAAATTATAATTGCTACTAATACACTAATTACACTTAGGAATAAATACGCTGGTAATAATCCATAAGATGTGACCATCATATTTTTTGTACCTTCTATTATTTTGGTAATAGACTCTCCTAATACAATAGTTCCTCCTACCCTTTCATTTGAAAAAAGAAATCTTACCAATAAGAAATTAATCAATGCAGGGATTCCATACACCATGGCCACTACTATATTATTTTTTATAAATTCTTTTACATTTTTACTATATTTTATAATGTAAATTAGAGAAATTGCTACAAATATTCCTACTGTACCTTGGTAACAACAATTTGCGATCAACATATAAAGAATGGCTAATCCGTATTGCTGTTTTCTTTCCTCTAAAAAATTTCTCTATTTGTTCTACTGCTAAAACACATAATAGAACAGATAACATTAGAATTCCTTTTTCAATATATACATATAATTCAAAAGAAAATGGATTGATAATAATAAGTGTAGTGATTAAAATAGAAATCAAATCATGCTTTATTTCTTTTTTTACTAATTTATTTAACTTATATAAACTAATTACTGTACAGATGATAGCAAACCCATAAGATAAAAAGTAGGTTCCTTCATTTCCTATCTGTAAAATTCCTCGTACACCATACATAGCAATCCCTGTTACAAATCTACCACAAGATAAGAAGTGTTTTACAGAAGCTCTTAAGGGATTGGTAAATACATTATAAGTATCTGGAGCATATTGTAATCGATACATTGCACCAAAAAATAGGATGGTAATCAACAAAAAAACGTATAATTCTTTCTTACATACTATTTCTTTTACTTTATTTTTGATGCGTTCCATTGTTTTCTCCCTTCTGTTTTATTTTTCAGTTTTATTCTTTTCTTCTATTTGTTGATATCTCAATAAATTTAACTCATAATTCTCTTTGTGTTGTTTTACAACTGTATTTAAAATTAAACCACATTGTTCACTGATGACTGCTAATGTTATAACTCCTGTTGCCAAAACAGCTGATGGCATCTTTGTAATATAACCTGTTTTACAAAATTCTACAATAACTGGTATCCCAATCATTAGCCCAATAATTAACAAAACAACAAATAGGATTGAGAAAAATTTTAATGGTTTATGATCTTTAAACATTTTAATAATTGTTTTAATCACTTTGATTCCATCTGAAAAAGTATCAATTTTTGATTCACTTCCATCTGGTCTTTCTCTAAATACAATTGGGATTTCTTTGATTCTATATTTTTTGTCTAAAGCAAATAATGTCATTTCAGTTTCTAGTTCAAACTTTGGACTCATAACTGGCATATTTTTTACAAACATTTTATTAAATACTCGATATCCTGTCATAATATCTTTTAATTTATTATTAAATAATAAATTGATAGAACCTCTTACTAAGTTGTTACCAAATTCGTGGAAATTTTTCTTGATTTCTTGTTGATAAGTTCCATTTGATAATCGATCTCCTATTGTCATATCTGCTTCATTGTTTCGAACTGGTTCCATTAATTGATGAACAAATTCTGCTGGATAAGTATCATCCCCATCTACCATTACATAAATATCTGCATCAATTTCTCGAAACATACTTCTTACTACATTTCCTTTTCCCTGTCTATATTCTTTTCTTACGATTGCTCCTGCCTCTTTGGCAATTTCTGCTGTTTTATCTTTTGAATTATTGTCATATACATAAATATCTGCCTGTGGCAATTCTTTTTTAAAGTCTTTTACTACTTTTTCTATTGTTAATTCTTCATTATAACATGGTATTAATACTGCAATTTTCTCCATTTTTTTCCTCCTATTTTTCTATAAATGACAAATCGTAATTTGCAATACTACAATAATTTGTAACATGGTTCCAATGATACCAATCGATTTTCTTATACTTTTGTCTTTATATTCTGTTTTTAGTTTTATTTGACTGCCAATTAATAACATTGCTAATGGCAAGATTGGGATAAAATACCTTCCTTGAATTCCTGCGATGGAATCACTTCCACAAGTTGTCCATTGGACATATAAGCTAGTAAAAATTAATCCTCCAATTGCCAATATTGTTAAAAATAAAATTACTTTTTGATCTAATTTAAATTTATCTTTTATGGTTTTATCTGCTAATGTAAGCCAAATTGTTAGTATGAATAACGTATAAGGAACAATGGAATTTACCTTTATTAATTCTCCCCATCCTAGTTTTCCGCCAAACATAGTAAAAATATAACTATCTCCATTTAAATCTAATGTGTATAAACAATTTTGAAGATACTTAATTGGATTCCTGAATATACTTTTTACTTGTACCGATGAATCCCCTTCTCTAAAGTGGGCTAAGTAAATGCTAGAAATTCCTAGCCATATTAGATTAACGATACAGGCAATGGCTATTATTATGATAATTGTCTTTACTTTTTTCTCTTTTTTAAATTTTTCTTTTGGTATTAAAAACATTAATAATATAAATGGAATATATACTATTTTACATAGTGCCATGATAACAGAAAGTATTGTCAGAATAACCATCTGTTTTTTTCCTATAATCGAATCCTTTTTATGGAAAGCTAAACTTAGTATATAGGCAATGTATAAAAAGGCAACTGAAATTGTCATGGCATCTGGTGAAAGGGATGAAAATCCTTCTATTGCAATTGGAATGTATGACATTAATAGTAAAATTTTCTTTCCAAATGGTATTTTTTTAATGGCTAGATAAATACAACCTAACGAAACAATCATATTCATCATTCTTCCACCATAGGCTAATAGCAATACTTTATCTGTAAATAATCTTGTGACAAAAATTCCAATTCCTTGTGGTAAGTATTGAATAAATGAATATACAGCTGATGTTTCTGCATAAAGAACGGTTTCTTTTTCTGGTTCTAGTCCTAAACTTAGGTATTGTTTTACATCTGCATAGGTTATTTTGGTCCAATCTTGTGTTAATGGTTCTACTATATTTTCTGGCATTTTTGTTCCTAATGTATCACCATCAATTCCAGTCATGAATTTTCCAATTGACACTTCATATCCTCTAAACCAGTGATATAACTCATCATGGTTTTTAAAGGTTGGCATACATAAGATATAAAATAGACAAATAACTGGTACTGTATATAAAAATATCTTTTCTACTTTGATATTCTTTTTATAATAAATATAAGTACTAATTGCTATTACATAAATTGTAATTAGTGTAGCAATTCCTATAAAAACTGCTTGCTTCGTTCTACTTAAATACACTTCTTGTATGGCTAACTGCCCTTGCTGATTTTGACCATTGACTGTAATTTGATTTTCTTGGCTATCTGCAATTTTCACACTAAAAAATTTTTTACCTTCTTCAATCTCTGCAAACTGAAGTGATAAAATGTATTCTTTTCCTTCTGATTGACTTTGATTTCTAAAAGAAAATTCATACTTTGAATTTTCTCTTATATTATTTCTGGTAATCGTTTCTTCTTTTATGATTTCTCCCTTTTCATCTTGTATGCTAATTCTTACTTTTCCAGCTACCTCTATTTGTTCTTTTAAGGGCTCAAATTCAATATCAATTCTTTGAAAATTATTTTCTTTTGCTCTTATTTTTTGTTCAATTTTGTTTCCTTCTTCTATATTTTGTATGTAGTCTTCTGTTGTTATTTTTTCACTTTTTCGATATAGTTTGTCAGATACTCCTAATGCATAGAATGCTATCATTAATAATGCTATGATTGCAATGATTAATGCTGAAAAAAACTTCCAATCTTTCCTTAAGTTTTCCTTTATTTTTTCCATTTCTTTTCTCCTTATAATTCTTCTGCAAATCCCTTTTGTAATTTATTAAAAATTAAATATCCTATGATACATACTATAATATCTGCTACAATTAGTAGTAATATTGGCATAATTGCTGGTGCTTGTTGATGGTAAAAAATATCTCTATAACCATTGATAATATAAGTCATTGGATTAATATTTAAAATCCATTTAAAAGCCTCTGGTATGGTATCAGCAGCATATACAATTGGTGTTGCATAAAATAGTAATTGTAATGCGACTCCGATTAAGTGTTGTAAATCTCTAAAATACACGGTTATACTTGATAAAACAAATGATATCGCTAATACCAATAAGTATTGTGCCAATAAAACAAGTGGATAAAATAGAATATATTTTGTAATTCCTAATCCTCCTAATAATACAAATGCCATAATAATGATAGTAGATATGACAAAGTTTATCGCTTCACTCGTCACAATTGAGATTGGTAAAATCTCTCGAGGGAAATACACTTTTTTTAAAATATTGCCGTTTTCAATCATGGTAAATGCTGCTCTTGAAATGGCGGTTGAGAAAAATGTCCAGGGAATTAATCCACAGCATAAGAAAATCACATAATTTTCCTGTGTATTTCTTAATATTAAAGGAAATACAATGGCATATACAGCAATTTGTAATAGTGGATTTAAAAATGACCATAAAACTCCTAAAAAGGAATTTTTATATTTTCCTCTAATTTCTTTTTTTATATTTGTTTTTAATAGTTCTCTATATTTATATAAGTTTTTAAATACATTAAACATTCTTATTTCTTCTCCTTTTAGCTTTTTCTTATTCTTCTTAATATACTTTTGATTGTTTCATATAGATGCAATTTTTTAGTTATCTTTATTACTTTTAATCTTAGTTTCCCCATTGGTGTTTCGAAATAATCATAACCACTATCATAATGATATCCATCTATTCCTTTAAAATATTTCATATTAACTTGGTTGCATAGCCACTCATATTCTCCCATCATAGCTACATAAGTTTTGGTTATTAATTCTTTGCAGATATCGGTTGCATTTGCTAATGCTTTTCCTGTTTCTATTTTCTTTTGATTTTTATGGGTCACTAATTCTTCCAATTGTTTTTCCATGTTAACTATCATATGATCAATGGTAAATCCATTTAAAATTCTATTTCTACAATTTTTCTTATAGTTTTCTAAATCCTTTAAAACTTTATCAATCGCTTGTACATAAGAAGCTATTTCCTCTTCCTTATAATCAAAATTCATAATTTCTGTTTCCTTTTGCATACAAGGAACTACTACTCCAACTTCTGAATGAATTAATTCAGCTTGTCCTCCCACATTTGCTGTAACAACAGGTACTCCCATAGCTAATGATTCATATGCTGTTAAGGCTAAACCTTCTTTAATTGAGCAGTTAATCGTTAAATCACTTATTTGATATACTTTTTCTGTCTCCTTTACATTTCCTAAAAATACAACCTCTTCTGTTAGACCATATCTTCTTATTTTTGCTTTTACTTTTTCTAACATTGGGCCATCCCCTGCTATGACAGCTATAAAATCTTGCCTTCTATTTTTTAATTCCCTTAAAATTTCTACTAATAGCATTGGTCTTTTTTGTTCACTGATTCTACAGATACAACTTATTATGTATTTGTTTTCCTCCTTTTGAATTTGAAACTCTTTTAAAATTGCTTCTTTTTCGTACTTTTGAGGATTAAACTTTTTTTCATCTACTCCAATATAAACAGTTCCTACTTCTTCTGGATTTCTTCCAAAATGGTCTATGAGTATTTTTTCACTGTTTTGATTACATACTAGTGTTTTATCGATACAAGAGGATACCAAACTAGAATCTCTAGAATAACCTCCTGAACGATTATACCATTCTTCCATATGAACATAGTCCATAATTGGAATTTCGGGATTTTTTGCTTTTAAATAGGGGATCATCGAATAACCTTCTAAACTATTAGTATTAAAAACAATGTCAATTCGATATTGTTTTATTAAATTTTGAATAAAAGCTACCCAATATTTTTTTTCTAAGAAAGTTGTTAAATCATAGATAATTGTTTGTTCTTCAAATTCTTGGCGCCATTCATTTGTGCTTGGTTGAGTGGTTACCATGATAATGTTAAACTTGTCCTTATTTATCCTTGTAATTAAATCTAAATTAAATTTGTCGGCTCCTCCTGTTACCATCCATGGGATAATCATTAAGATATTAATCTTCCCATTTTCCTCGATTTGATAAGTTACATTTTGAGTACATTCTTCTTGGATTAATTCCCAATTATAATCTTGTTTTGGGTATTGAAAAGCCTCTACTTTTCCTTTTATTTGTTTTCCTGTTTGTTTTACAATTTCCAATGCTCTTTTTCGATTTTGTTTGGAACGTTGTAATTCACTATTTTGTAGCTTTCTTCTATACCAAAAACCATCAAAATTCATTCTAACAGGTCTTTTTCCTTTTGCCAATAGCTTTAACCATAAATTCCAATCTTCGTTGACTGCTTTTTCTCTTAATTCATATCCATTTACTTCAAAAAAGTCATCTTTTCTTATCAAAGCTGTAGCTACTAGAAGATTTTCTTCTTTTTCTGTTTCTGAGTCAAACCATTTAATCCATTTAAATTCTTCTCCTTCAAAATTGACAACATCACTATAAGCCCATGCTGCTTCTTGATTGGTTTGTAAAGTCCAATAGGCACATTCTAAATAGGTTCTGTTGATTAAGTCATCATCATCTAGGAAAAATAAATATTTTGAATTTTCATTTGCTAAATTGGCTCCATAGTCTCTTGTTGCTGCTAATCCAGAATTTTCTTTTGAGACCACTTTTATTCTTTTATCTATTTTTTCTATTTCTTTTAATTTTTGAATACTTTCTTCTGTTGTTGAACCATCGTTTACAATAATCCATTCCCAATCAGGAAATGTTTGATTTAATACAGAGTTTATTGTCTCATCAATATATCGATCTCCATTAAAGTAAGCTGTAATTATCGTAATTTGTGGTTCGCTATTTCCTTTTCTTTCGAATTTTATCATTTCTTTTTTTCTTCCTGGACGTAATTGATAGTTAAACATTTTCTTCTCCTTTTTCTAGTTATTCGGTTTTATTTTTGACTTTAATTTTCTCAATTTTTCTTTTTCTTTTTGGTACTTTTCTTGTGATTTTTTACTTTCTTCTTGCCATTTTTCCTTTTCTTTTTCTAAATTTTCATATTTGTTTTTCCATTTTTCATTGGTTCCTTTTATGGTTTCTTCATATTGCTGATATCTAGTTTCACTTTCATAGATATTTTTCTTGGCTTTTACTCTTATCTCTTCATGCAATTGTTGATACCATTTTATCGATTCCACATATTTTTGATAGCTTTCTATTTCTGGTAAATCTGCATCCTTTATGTTCTCTTTTTCACATTCTTCAATGAATTCTTGACATTTTTTTATGAGTGGCTCTCTAATTTCTAAATACTTTTTACTATTTGACTTTGGATTTTCGATTAATTCTTTGCTATTAATTTTCTCGAATTCGCTGTCTGAAAAAGAAGTGACATATTGTAAGAATGTTCCTAATCTATCTTCTTCAAAATGTTCTTTATGGATTAATACAACTGGGGTTCCTAACGCAATACATGGCAAAGCAACATGAAGACGATTCGTTAACACAATATGAGCTGCTTGATAAGTTTTTAATAACGCCTCTACTTCTTCCATTCTTTTTTCAAAGGTTTTCTTTTTTATTTCCTCTGGATTTACATCATGGGTAATTTCTTTTATTTCACGAGTTGTTGCTTTTTTTACTAAGTTGCTTGATTTTTCGTCTAAATCTACTAAACAAATATAGTCTTGTTTTTCTATGGCTTCAAATGGTTCTATGGTTAATGTCATACATCCTGAAAAATAATTTTCAATCTTATTTCTACTAAGCCTGTTTTGCGTTTCTGTGTCACGTGCTCCAATGGGTTGATGTTTTCTTAAATAATCTCCACCTAATCCTTGCAAATATTTTTCTCCTACGTCAATCTTTTCCAAAGAAGTAAAGTGCATAGATAATAATAAGGGATGAATATAAGGTGATGGTGGCCATGCTGCTTTATTGTGCATAAACCATCCATTCATAATCATTGACACATATTCTTTCTTTTTTGGCAAGAAACAATTTAAATTTTCTCTATCAATACAATAATCGATATGTGGTAAAAATCTTTTGGCTGTATATGTTTGAATGTCATCTCCTATGTTGTCTGTTTCTTTATAATACATAATTCCATATTTCATATTAACTCCTTTATTTTACTACCTTTTCATTTTTCTATTTAGTAGCTTCTACATAGGCATCTACTACCTCTTTTGTATTTCCATCCATTTTAATTTTTCCGTCACATAACCAGATACTTCTATCACATAATTCTTTTACAGCACTCATATTGTGTGTAACAAATACCATGGTTTTTCCTTCTGCTTTTAATTCTTTCATTTTAGCATAACATTTATTTTGGAAATGTTCGTCTCCTACTGATAAAATTTCGTCAATTAATAAAATATCTGCATCTACATTAATCGCAATTGAGAAAGCTAATCTCATATACATACCAGAAGAATAAGTTCTTACTGGATTATCGATATAATTTTTCAATTCAGAAAATTCTATGATATCATTTAATCTTGCATCAATTTCTTTTCTTGTTAGTCCAAAAATAGAAGCATTAAAGTAAATGTTTTCTCTTCCTGAAAAGTCAGGATGAAATCCTGCTCCTAACTCTAATAAAGAAGTTAGCTTTCCCTCTGTATAAATCTTTCCACTATTCGGATAAATAATTTTAGTTAATAGTTTTAATAATGTAGATTTACCACTTCCATTTGTTCCAATTAGTGCTACTACTTCTCCTTGTCTTATCTTTGCATTTACTCCTTTTAATACCTGTCTTTTTTGTTTTTTATTTCGACTAAAAAGAAATAATAATTTTTCTTTTATGGTATTGGCTTTATCTAAATAAACATTAAAACTTTTATGCACATCCTCAATTACTATTTTATATTCTTCTTGCTTTTTCATTCCTTTGTTTCATTCCTTTCTCAGTTTTCCTCATTATATCAGTAATCACTTTTATTGTAAAGAAAAAACAGACTAAAACTTTTGATTTTAGCCTGCTTTTTTGTTAATTTGTTACCTTAATTGTACAGGTTGCTGTTTTTCCTCCATCCCTTGAAATCGCTGTTATGGTTGCTGTTCCCACTCCTGTTGCTGTTACGTTTCCTTCTGATACTTTTGCTACACTTGGATTATCAGAAATCCAATATAATACCTTATCACTTACATTGGTAGGATGATATATGGCATAAATATTTGTATTTTCACCCTTTTTCATTGTTTTTTCTGTTGTTTCTAACGTAATATTTTTCATATTTGTATTTTCATTTACAACAACCACTTGACAACTTGCTGTTTTTCCTCCATCTCTTGCTTTTGCCGTAACTGTTGCTACTCCTGTTCCTACTGCTGTTATATTTCCTTCGGATACTTTTACTACACTTGAATCACTTGTACTCCAAGTTAATACTTTATCAGTTACATTGCTTGGATTGTAAACAGCATAAATGGTTGTATTTTTTCCTTTGGTTAAAATCTCCAGATTGCTTTTTAAGGTTAGCTTTTGTAATCTTACGGTTCCATCTGTTACCGTTACCTGGCAAGTGGCTGTTTTTCCGCCATCTCTTGAGGTTGCTGTAATGGTTGCCGTTCCTGCTCCGATTGCTGTTACATTTCCTTCTGATACTTTTACTACCTTTTCATTGCTAGATGTCCAATATAATACTTTATC
>JAAWAM010000027.1 GCA_022792135.1 Clostridia bacterium | reverse complement strand
TCATCTATTTCATCTTCGTCTATTTCTTCTTCGTCTATTTCTTCATCATCTATTTCATCTTCGTCTATTTCTTCGTTTCTTCCATCTTCGTCTATTTCTTCTTCGTCTCTTCCATCTTCGTCTATTTCTTCTTCGTCTATTACATCTTCATCTATTTCTTCTTCGTCTATTTCTTCTTCGTCTATTCCATCTTCATCTATTTCTTCTTCGTCTATTTCTTCTTCGTCTATTTCTTCATCATCTATTTCTTCTTCGTCTATTTCTTCTTCGTCTATTTCTTCTTCGTCTATTTCTTCGTTTCTTCCATCTTCGTCTATTTCTTCTTCATCTATTTCTTCTCCAGCTATTTTTTCTTCATTTTCTTTGCTCTTTCCTTTTAAATTATACTTATGTAATAATTCTTGCCCATCCATTAATATTCTATCATTGTCCTTTGCTGCCTCATTGTAAAGCTTCCAAGCCTCATTTCTCTCTTTTGCCAACTTTTTCATATGTTTCAAATGTTCTGCACTTTCTTCTGAAGCTGCCTTATAAAGCTCTTTATCCATTCCAGACGAAAAAGCTTTTAATTTTAATTTAATAGTCATTCCTTTTTCTATTCCCTTATTAAACTCATTATTTTTTCTAGAATAACTAGCAAAGGCTTTTGCTTTATCCTTCTTTGCCTCTTCTTTATTTTTATCAATAGCTTCTTTTAATGAAAGTTTATTACTTTCTATTTTATCATATATTCTTTTTATTTCATCTTCAGCAGCTTCAATTTTCTTATTGTTACGCTCAATTTCTTTATCCACTTGGATATTAGATTGATTAATAGCATCTATCATAATTTGACTTTTTATAGAAGGCTCAATAACTTTTCTTAATCCTTCTAATCTAATATTATCTTCTTCAATCAATATTCTTTGTTGTTCTAAATCTTTACTCCTCGTTTCAAGCTCTTGTTTTAATGTTTCAATATTTCTATCATATTTTTGTAAATTCTCCATAATTTACCCCCTTAAATATAATTTAAATTCCAATTTAAATCTCACTTATATAATAGTATACCATTTTTTTCTATCTTGCACAATAATTTTATGTAAATTTGTTCTTTTTTTAATAAAATTGTAATATTTTAGAAATATTTGTAAAATAAAAGAAGCCACTCAAAATGACTTCCTCTGTTCTCTATTTAAATTCCAATAAGCTTCTATCCGCAAGCTTTTGATATCTTTCCTTTTTATCCTTTATCTTCTTTCCCTCTAAAACTGGCAAAATCCCAAAATTCGCATTCATTGGTTGAAATTTTTCATTTGGTGTAGAAATATATTTTGCCAAAGCTCCTATTACTGTATTTTCTGAAAATATAATCTTATCTTTTGGATGATTTTTTCCTCCGTCCCCAAAAGCATCTTGTTGCATTTAAGGCTGCTACCATTCCAGAAGATATAGATTCTACATACCCTTCTACTCCTGTAATTTGCCCTGCAAAATAAAGATTTGGATTCATTTTTAGTTGGTAAGTCTCATCTAACAATTTGGTTGAATTGATGTAAGTGTTTCGATGCATTACTCCATATTTTACAAATTCTGCTTTTTCGAGTCCTGGTATTTTGGAAAAGACTCTTTTTTGTTCTCCAAATTTCAAATTAGTTTGAAATCCCACTAAATTGTACATACTAGCTTGTTTATCATCTTGTCTTAGTTGTACTAAGGCATATGGTCTTCTACCTGTTCTTGGGTCATCAAATCCAACTGGTTTTAGTGGACCAAATCGCAAAGTATCGATTCCTCTTTTTGCCATAATTTCAATTGGCATACATCCTTCAAAGATTTCTCTTTTTTCAAAATCGTGTAAAGTTACTACTTCCGCTTCTACTAGCTCTTTCCAAAATACTTCATATTCTTCTTGATTCATAGGAAGATTTATGTAACTTTGCTCTTTTTTTTCTTGTCTTGCTAATCTTTCTTTCCATTCCTCGATGGTTTCTTCTCTTTTCTTCTCTTGCGTATAACGGTCTCCATAAAAAGCAATCGAAAAATTAATACTATCTTTACTTACAATTGGTGCTGCTGCATCATAAAAATATAATTTGTCTTCTCCTGTTATTTTGGCAATTTGCTTTGCCAAAGATTCTGAAGTAAGAGGACCTGTAGCTATGATTACAATTCCTTCTTCTGCCATTTTTTCCACATCTGTTACTTCTTTGTGGATAATCTCAATCAAAGGATTTTTCTCTAACTCTTCAGTTACCTTTTGTGAAAAAATTTCACGGTCAACTGCTAAAGCCTGCCCTGCTGGTACACTTGTTTCATCTGCTATTCGAATTAATAAAGACCCCAACCTTCGCAATTCTTCTTTTAATAATCCACAAGCATTTGTCAATAAGTTAGATTTAAAAGAATTACTACATACGATTTCTGCCAGATTCTCATTTGAATGAGCTGGTGAATACTTAATTGGTTTCATTTCATATAATTTTACTTTAATTCCTTGTTTTGCAATTTGATAAGCTGCTTCGCTTCCTGCTAAGCCAGCCCCTATTACCGTTATAAAATCATTCATGTTTCTTTCTCTCTTTCTTCTAAGCCATCCACCTAATATACAAAATACAGCATATAAGAAGATGGAATCAATCCTGTCTTAAATTAGTCAAACAATCGCATAATTTCATCTTTGGAAAATTTATGAATAAAGGTTGTTTTGGTATCTAGCATATGATCTGCTAATTTTGCTTTCTTTTCTTGTAGTTCATAGATCTTTTCTTCAATCGAGTTCTTGGTAATTAGTTTATAAACTTGTACATTATTTTTTTGCCCAATACGATAAGCTCTGTCAGTTGCTTGGTTTTCTGTCGATAAATTCCACCATGGATCATAATGAATTATCATGTCTGCTCCTGTCAAATTTAATCCCGTTCCTCCTGCTTTCAGGGAAATGAGAAATACTTTAATTTCTGGATTTTCGTTAAATTCATTCACTAGCCCTATTCTTTCATCTACTTTTGTAGCTCCTGTTAGTTTAAAGTACTTAATATTTCTTTGCTTTAATTCTTTTTCCAAAAATTCAAACATCGAAGTATAACCTGAAAATAATAGCATTTTGTGTCCACTTTCTGCTGCTTCTTGGATGATTTCAATACATTGTTCTAATTTACTACTACCTTCTTTATAGTCACTCATAAATAGACTTGGATGACAACAGATTTGTCTTAACCTTGTTAAAGCTGCTAGAATTTGGATATGACTATGTTCATATCCATTTAATTCAATCTGTTCTGCTAATTCTTGTTTGGCTCTTACCAAATAACTTGCATATAATTTTCTTTGCTCTTCTTTCATCTCATTGTTTAAGACAGTTACCATTTTATCTGGTAATTCTGTTAACACTTCTTTTTTATTTCTTCTTAAAACAAATGGTTCGATTAGCATTTTTAGTTTTGTTATGGTCTTTTCGTCATTATCCCTTACAATTGGCGTTTCATACCTATTTTTAAAAGTTCGATAATGAAATAAATAACCTGGCATAATAAAATCAAAAATTGACCATAGTTCTGCTAATGAATTTTCAATTGGTGTTCCTGTTAAGGCATATCTGGTATCTGCTTTAATTTGTTTGATGGATTTTGCATTTTGTGTATTACTATTTTTCAAATACTGTGCTTCATCTGCTATGATATAGCGAAATGTATAGTCTTTTTCTTGATACCATTCAATGTCTCTTTTTAATAAATCATAAGAAGTAATGACTAAATCATAATCATCCATTTCTTGTATTTGCCTTTTTCTCTCTGATAGGGTTCCTCTAATTACCATAGTTTTGAGTCCTTTTGTGAATTTAACCGCTTCATTTTGCCAGTTGAGAGTTAATGAACTTGGTGAAACAACTAGACTAGCTCTCCTTTTTTTATAGATTTGTTCTTTTCCTTGTATCCTTTCATCTTGCTCACCATTTTGTACATAATCCACAATAACAGATAACATCTGTATGGTTTTTCCGAAGTCCCATGTCATCTGCTAAGATTCCTCCAAAATGATATTGGTCTAATATTTTAAGCCACTTAAATCCTGTTTTCTGATAATATCGTAAAATTGTATTTAAATGTTCTGGCACTTTGATGTCTTCTTCTAATTGTTCTTTGTCTAATTGGTTTACCATGGTTTTGTATGCTGCATTTTTTTCAATTTCTGTTCCTTTGATTCCTTTTAATAATTGGTTTAAATATAAACTTCGATATACTGGTAACTTGACTTCTCCTTCTTCTAAGTCTTTATATTGAAGATCCATTCCTGTTACTAGTTTATCTAAAAACTCAATTTCTTGGTTGTTCTCTAAATCAATAAAACTACCATCTTTTAATCTATGATATTTCTTTTTTAAAGAATATTTCTCCATGATTTCTTTTAATTCTTTTTGGTCAATATTCATTTCTTTTAAGTTAATGGCTAATAAATCGTTTTCTACTTTTACCCCTAATGTCCCCATTTTAGGTTGTTTGATTTGTTTGGTTTTGAAATTATCGGTTACAAATACTTCAAATTGTTGCCTATAATAGTCAATATCTTGTGTTAAAAATTCGTAAATTTTATCATTATCTGGTAAGATAAATCTTAAATTTCTCACATCTAACATAAAACCTGTTTTTCTAAAAATATTGAGTGCTTTGGTTTCTTTTATCATGTTTCGTGGAAAGTCTAATTTTATAGTTTCATCTAATGGATTGAATTCTTGGTCTTCATAACAGAATTTAACATCTGCAATTAGATAATCATTCTTGTCGAAATCGAAAAATACTTTTGCGATTAATTCTTTTGGTTTGTATTTTTCAATTTCTTCTTCTGGTATGTTTTCAATTGTAATAGCATTTTTTACTTTTGGTACGATAATAGAAAATAGCTGAGATAATTCCTTTTTCCCAAGCTTTACTTCTGTCATATAGTTTTGTCTGAAAAGTTCTAATAGTTTTAAATTAGAGTTTTCGAATTCTTTGCTACAACGATATAATTTTTCTTCGTCTAAAATGTATTTGTATTTTTTTCCTTTGATAATGTTAACTTTATAAATTTCTATATTTGGCTCAATTACATAATGCTCCTCTTCTATTTTCTTTAATTTGAATTCAATTTTTGGTTGTTCTTCTGTAAATTCAATGTTGTCATTATGATAATCTTTTTGGACTTCTACCTTTCTTCCTATTAAGACTTCAAATAAGTCATCCATTGCACTATTTCCAACAATGATACTTGTTTCACTTAAGGCTTTTCCATAGTATTTATAGTTACTATTCGAATTGGAGTTAGCATATTTTATAATTTCTGCATATTTCATAATAAAATCTAATAATGGCTTACTTTCTTCTGCAAAAGTTTCTTGGTTATGAAGAAATTGTAGTTTTTCTCCATAACGATAGAATTCTTGATTTATCATTCTAGTATAAAATTCAGATAAGTTCTTGATTTTATACATTCTCTTGTTTCCAATTTTGAATTCGATTTTCATGTCTCCTGAAAATTTATCATAGAAAATTTTAGGTTCTATTTTTATCATTCCTACTTTTGGTAAGGTTGTTTCTTCTGCATCAATTCCCTCTACTGCTTCTTGATAAAATACGTTGACCATTTGTTGAAAGTTTCGATAATTTTCTGTATTACTATTTGGCTTTAAAAAGTTTTTTTCTAAGTTTTCTCCATATTCTTCTAAATAAGTTTTATTTTGGTTAAATTCTAATATAGTTGCCAGGGTATGTTTACATACACTGTAATGCTTATAATAGTCTTCACAAGTACAGGTAATGTCTTCAATTTCCCCATTTTTGACAGCGACAAAGGTACGATATCGTTCACTTCCTACAACCATACCTCTTATTTCAAAGTTTTGACTGTCTTGATATTCTACCTCCATCACTTTTGCTCTTCTAGCTGCTTGGTATTTTTTGGCTTTTTGGGTTCGCTTTTCTCCAGCGTCTTGGTATAAGTTTTCCAAAATTATTTTATTTACTAGCATTTTTTCTCCCTCACTCGGCTTACAATTATATAATAGTTTAATGGAAAAAGCAAGAAATTCTCATACAAAAAAAGAAGTAAATTACCTTCCTATTTTTACTTCTTTTTCAAACCCTTCAACTCTTCCCAAAAACTTTTTATAGTACTTCCATTCTTACTTGTTTTCCTTTAAAAGCAAATATCATTTTAGTAATATTGGTAAACCCTCGTTCTCTTAGGTTTGCTTCATATTGTTTCTCTTCCATTTGCTTTTTAGCATTGGCAATCGTCTCTTCTATTGTTTTTTCTTTCTTGTCTTCTAAAACCTTAAATTCCATGATAAAACTGTTTCCATTTTTATCTTTTGGTTCTAACATAATGTCATATCTTCCCAATCCCGATTCTCGATTGGAATTAACATAGTAACTGTCTTTTAGCCCTACTAGCATTCCTAATATAAAAGCATGATAGAAATTTTCTGCTGTATCTTCTCCTACATCCATATAACTAAACATTTCTTTTACTAGTCTTTCAAATTTCTGTTCAAATATATCTAACTTCAAATTTATCAGGTCTGCTAGGATTTCTTTTAAGGTGTTTCCTGGTACCTTATTTAGAAACCAATCTCTAATAATACTTTGGAATAGTTCTTTTATTTCATAGTTTGGAAGTTTTACCTGATACATTCCTTCTCCCTTGTATTCTGTTACTTTTAAATACCCTGTTCCTAACAATAACCCCCATATGTTATCTTCATTGTTTTCAATTCCTGTAATAACAGTTTCTAAGTTAATGGATACTTCTATTTCTTCGTCTCTTAGCAATCGATCTATTTTTGCTTTTACTCCAATGCTGTTTTTTAGAACTAATTTAATTAAGTCATTTGAACTTGTATTTACCCAATATGGCTTTAATTTTTTATCTGTTAAATAATTCAACACACTCCATGGATTATAAATCTCTTCTGTATCTCCTATTGTATAACCATCATACCATCTTTTGATTGCCTGTTTATCATCTTGTACTTTAAAGTCTTGAATTACTTTTTCCATCTCTTGTGCTGTTATTCCAAAGTCTTTACTAAATTCATTATCTAAAACCGTATATACTTTAAAATTATTAGCTCCGACTAAAAATACTTTCTTTTGCTACTCTTGATACTCCTGTTAGGATTGTTTTTTCTAGGTAAGGATTATCCTTAAATGTAGTCCCATAAAATGTCTTAAATAAATCAATAGCTTCTTGATAATATCCTTTTATATAGGCATTTTGAATGGGAACATCATATTCATCAATTAGTAATATAACTGGTCTTTCGTAATACCTATTTAAATATTCACTTAAATCTCTTACAGCATTTTTTAAAACATTCTCATCTTCTCTACAATATAATATGTCCATTATTTTTGCTTTTTCAAATTCATAAATTTTGTCACTATCTAATAAATACATATGTTGTTTATACATATTTAACATAGATGTTTTTAAGTCTAATATCATACGTCCATAATCCATATCATTTACATCTTTTAGTGTTAAATAAATACAGGGATAATATCCTAATTTTGATGTGTATTTCTCTCCTTGTTGTAAAATTTCTAGACCTTCAAATAATTCTTGATTATGTTTTTGCGTAATATCAAAATAATATTTTAACATACTCATATTTAATGTTTTCCCAAACCTTCTTGGTCTGGTAATTAAGATGACTCCTGCTTGATTGTCTATTATATTTTTGATATACAATGTTTTGTCTATATAATAATTGTTTCTCACTCTTAACATTTTGAAGTCACTTACTCCAATTGCGATTCCCTCTCCTTGCATATTATCACCTCTTTCTTTGACCATTTTACCATATTTTACTTTTATTGTAAATCACTTTACTTTACCAAATATTTGCTCCCTTTAATCGTCCATTCATTTTTATATTTCTTATCTCTTTTTATAGTAATTGATGTTTTTTCATAACTTCTTCCATTTGATTTTGCTTGATTTCTGATAATGGAATTAATGGTAATCTTGGTAAACCAAAGTGATACCCCATTAAGTTTAGTGCATATTTAACTGGAATGGGATTGACTTCTGAAAATAAGCTTTCAATTACATCTATCACTCCTAATTGCATTTTGGTCGCCTCTTCTAAATTACCTTCCCAATATTTTTGCGTCATATCATGTGTATATTTTGGCATAATATTAGCTAAAACAGATATTACCCCTTTCCCACCTAGTGACAAAATCGGAATGATTTGATCATCATTTCCAGCATAAATGTCTAAGTTATTTTGACATAAACTGGCTATTTTAGCTACCTGCGAAATATTCCCACTAGCTTCTTTCATTGCTACAATGTTTTCTATTTTTGAAAGTTCTAAACAAGTTTCTGGTAAAATGTTAACTCCAGTTCTACTTGGTACATTATACATAATAATTGGTAAGGAAACCTCTTTGGCAATTGCTGTATAATGTGCTATTAATCCTTTTTGTGTCGTTTTATTATAATATGGCGTTACTACTAAAATTCCATCTGCTCCTACTTTTTCTGCATACTTTGACATCTCAATTGCAACTTTTGTGTTATTGCTTCCTGTTCCTACTATTACTTTGGTTCTTTTGGCTACTGTTTCTATTGTAAATTTTATCGTTTCTTTTTTCTCCTGTGTTGTCATAGTGGAAGCTTCTCCTGTCGTTCCACAAACGACAATAGCATCTGTCTGATTTTGAATTTGAAACTCAATTAGCTTTCTCAATTCCTCAAAATTAATGCCATCTTCTGTAAAGGGGGTTACGATTGCTGTTCCACAACCCTGAAATATTGTTTTTTTCATCCTAAACTCTCTCCTTTATTCATTTTTAAATTTTGTTATATCCTTCTATAATATATGTTATCGCCTCTATCTTTTATGTAATAAGAAAAATAAACTTTTCTATCATATAAAAAAGCGGAATAAATTCCGCCCTTAAAGAGTCTGATTAAGTTTAGGCTCTTTAGTTTTGCTTTTTCACTAATTTATGATATATTTTTATCGGTGATATTAATGTCTAAATTTACTATAAAACAGATTTTTATTGA
>JAAWAM010000026.1 GCA_022792135.1 Clostridia bacterium | reverse complement strand
GTGGTGAAGCTTATGTGGGAATCATTTTTAAGATGGATGACTCGCTGGATGGGATAATACATCTAAAAAGGAATAAAGAATACTGCAATATCATATTACAGTAAGATAAAGAAATTTATATACTAGATTTTTTCATTCTGTGCTGTTTTCCCACTTTTTTCTATTATGAGATACCGTTTACTTGTAAAGGATGAATGGTATTCTTTTATTAACAACCAGAAAAAAGGTGGTGATAATATGAGAGAGTGGTTTAATGCATTTTGGAAATGGATGAGTTACTGGGCTGGATAACTTTGAGAAGATAATCATAATTGAGGACTTTACTATTTATTATACAATAAGAGTAGATTGTGAAACAAGAGTACAAATTCCAATGGAATTTATCTATTATTATGTCGATAAGATAAAGAAAATGATCTAGTAGGATATACTAGATTTTTTTATTTTTTGCTATTTTTTTCCATTGTTAGATACCGTTTGTCTGTAAAGAATAAATGGTATTTTTTTATTGACAAAAAGAAAAAGGTGGTGATTTCAGTGAGAGAATGGTTTCAAGCCTTAATGAAATGGATTAGCTATTGGATATAAGTTCAATAGCAGCAGGAAAAAGATAATCTTTTATAAAGTGAGAAATCGTTTTATATTGATTATCTTTTTTTCTTAATATATAATAATAGGTGGAGGAAAAAATGAAGGAACTAGGTGCGATAATGCAATTAAAAAACATGGATTTTATTATATACATGATTAAAATGATTTTCATAATTTCATTAACATATTATGGAACTTTAAAGATTAGTAATAAAAAGCAAAAGAAGAAAAATAGGTTTTTTTTAATTATATGCATCGTAATTATGAGCATAATATGTACAATGATATATTATGTTTCTAACTATCTATGTTGTGTAATATGGATGGTAATGTTATTATCATTATTCTTTGCCAAGTTAAGTGAAAGTAATATAGGATATTCGATATTAACCACTATTATTGCTTTAAGTATAAATTATATTCTATATTTTATGGCAATTATCATTACTTTTATTCCAAGTGTTTTTCTAAATGTTAAAAATGATTATATAAATTTAGCAATTATAATTTTGATTGATAGCATTTTTGTATGTATTTTTTATAAAATAAAAAAATTTAAATATGGATTTAGTTTTTTAGAAAAAGAACATTCTAAAGAATACTTTGATATGTTAATTCTAAATATAAGTATGATAATATTGTTTTGTTCAGCAATATTATCTAATTATAATTTAATTAGTAGTGGAAGTTTTTTCTTTAGTTTTATAATCTTTGCTATCATCATGTTCATCACCATCCAAAAATCCTTACAACTATACTACAAACAAAAATTACTAATTCAAGATTTAAACGAAACAAAAAAAGAACTAGGAGAAAAGAAGCAAGAAATAAAACAACTAGAAAAGGAAATTCTAAGTTTCAGTAAAACAAGTCACTCAATCGTACACGAACAAAAACTATTAAAATATAAACTAGACGAACTAATGCTAAAAAATGAAATAGCAGTTGAAATAGATATAAGAGATAGAATTAATAATATATCAAAAGAAATTTGCAAAGAAGCAGCAGTGGTTGAATTATTTAAAACAGGTATTTCAGAAATAGACAATGTCTTAGAATATATGCAATCAGAATGTGTAAAAAACAAAATAGATTTTCAGGTACAAATAAATGGAAATATTCATTATATGATGAACCATTATATAGCAAAAGAAAACTTAAAAATTTTATTGGCAGACCATATAAAAAATGCTATCATTGCTATTAACTATTCTAAGAATAGAAACAAAAGTATATTAGTAAGATTAGGAAAGATAGAAGGAATCTACAGTTTATATGTATATGATTCAGGAATAGAATTTGAAATAGAAACTTTATTAAATTTAGGTAAAAAGCCAATGACAACACATCGTGATGATGGTGGTACAGGTATGGGATTCATGAATACGTTTGATACGTTAAAAGAACATAGAGCAAGTATGACAATTTACGAGTACAGTAAACCAAAAGAAGAAGATTTTACCAAATTAATTATGATAAAATTTGATAAAAAGAATGAATTTAAGATTTGTTCTTATCGTTCAGAAGAGATAAAGAAGGAAGATGATATAGGAAATTTAACAATAGAAAAGATAGAAAACTAAAATAAGTTATAAGTCCAAGCCTCACAAGCATACAAATGAAATAAGTATGAGAAGGAGGGAAAAGGAAATGGAAATGGAACAAATCAAAGAGATCAGTAAAAAAATAAAAACAAATAAATTATTAAGAATTGAAATAATAGTAACCATAATTTGCTTATTTTTAGGAACCTTATTACACTTTATCTATCAATGGTCAGGGGAAAATGAGTTGATAGCAAGTTTTAGTGCAATAAATGAAAGTGTGTGGGAACATCTAAAACTAGTATTCTATCCAATGTTTTTAATGGCAATTATTGAATATTTCTTTGTTAAGGAAATAGCGAATAACTATGTAGAAGCAAAAACAATAGGAATTTTTAGTGCCATCAGTTTTATCGTAGTAAGTTTTTTTACGTATACAGGAATGATAGGAACAAACCTTTTATTAATTGATATTTTAATATTTGTGATAAGTATTATTTTAGGAGAAGCGATTTCTTATAAACTAATGAAAAGAAGAAATGAAAGTACAATTCAATCCAAAATTTTAGCAAGTATAATTACCATTTTTCTATTAATTTGTTTTATTGTTTGCACATATTATACACCAGAAGTAAATTTATTTAGAGATTTTACAACAGGTGTATATGGAATAGATAAAGCCTAAAAATCAAGCTCTTGAGAAGTTTTCTTAAGAGCTTTTTAAAACAATAAAATTTAAAAAATAGAAAAAAATGTAAAAAAGTGTTGACAAATTATGGAAAGCACATTATAATAAAAAACAGTTAAAACATTTTAAAATTTTAAAAGTCAAAAAAATTAAATTTCAATCAAATTTTTATTTTGAATTAATTTAAATCTAATTCAATTACCACCATAATAAAAAAAGAATATGTTTGGATATCTGAGGTCATTATAGCCCCCTATATTTAGTTACAATATTTATAATTTAAAAATACGATTTAATCCCCATTTAATCAAAAATTAAATCGAAATAGTTTTTCCAATCAAATTGTTCGAAATTATCCATAAAAGATATAAAAACAAGCTAATATTAAAAAACACATCCTTCATTTAGATAAACTATAATGGCCTCAGATATCCAAACATAAAGACCAAGAAAGGAGGCAAAAAAGCATTAAATATGAATATGAGATATTTAACAGAAAAAAATTTAAAAGAATTAATACAAAAAGAACCCAAAAAAATAGAAAACTATATCACTTTATCAGAACTTTACCAAAAAGAAAAACAAGACATAAAAAAAGTATTAGAACCAATTGAATATGTAGAAAAACAAATACTAAAGACCCAATACGACGAAGATATTTGTATTAGGAAAATAGATATCTATAGTAGCTTTGGAGATATTGCATTGGAACAAGAAGAAGACAAAAAAGCCTTAAAGTATTACCTAATAGCTTGGAAATTTGTTAAAAATTATATTAGAAAAGTTAAAATAAAGGAAATACAAGAATATAATATGGCAACAATTGGTCAATATTCTTTATATGATTTAATTTATAACATTGACTTTGCCTATGATGAACTAGGAGAAAAGTATGCAAGGCAAAGAAGAAACTTTATTCAAGAAGTTATGAAACGATTACATTTATATCCAGAAGAAGCAAAACCTTTTTTACAAGGCTTAAAAGAAACGCAAGAAATATTAAGAAAGCAAAGAGCAAAAACAAATTATAATTTAATTCGAAAAAAATCCCATAGAAAAATAAAGGAAACAAAGAAGAAAGGAGGCAAATGTTAGCAATTGTAAAAAGCATAGGATTACGAGGACTCGATGGGTATTTAATATCCATTGAAGTAGATATTTCAGCAGGACTTCCATGTTTTGAAATAGTTGGATTACCAGATACAAGTCTAAAAGAAGCAAAAGAAAGAGTCAAAACAGCGATTAAAAATACAAAATTAGAATTTTTAAGTAGAAGAATCATTATAAATCTAGCACCAGCAAACACAAGAAAAGAAGGTTCGAGATTTGATTTACCAATTGCCATAGGAATTTTAATTGCAAGTGGAGTAATACAAAACCCCTATTTACAAGAATTTGTAAAAGAAAGCATTTTTATAGGAGAACTTTCTTTAGACGGTTCTATTGGAAAAGTAAATGGTGTATTACCAATTTGTATAGAAGCAAAGAAATTAGGAATGAAAAGAATTATCTTACCAAAACAAAATGCAAAAGAAGCTTCTTTATTGGAGGGATTAGAAATATTAGCTGTCAGTAGTTTGAAAGAACTGATAGAATATTTAAATGGCGAAAATGAGATACAAAAAGAAAAACTCACAAAGTTTAATTCATACAATGAGTCTGTTTATCAGTTTGATTTTTCAGAAGTAAAGGGGCAAGAAAATGTCAAACGAGCATTAGAGATTTCAGCAGCAGGAGGACATAATTGTCTATTAATTCGGAGTTCCAGGTTCAGGAAAAACTATGTTGGCAAAAAGATTACCAAGTATTTTACCAGATATTAGTTTTAAAGAAGCTTTAGAAGCCACTAAAATTCATAGTATTGCAGGCTTGCTATCAGAAGAAAATCCATTTATTATAACAAGACCATTTCGAAATCCTCATCATAGTGTTACATCCTCATCTTTAGTGGGAGGAGGAAGAAATCCGAGACCACGGAGAAATTAGTTTAGCACATCATGGTGTTTTATTCTTAGATGAATTACCAGAATTTAACAAGAATGTATTAGAAGTTTTAAGAGGACCATTAGAAGATAAAGAAGTAACAATTAGTAGACTGAATATGGCAGTAACATATCCTTGTAATTTCGTATTAGTAGCTAGTATGAATCCATGTCCATGTGGTTATCACGGGACAAAAGAAAAAGAATGTCATTGTAGACCAGAACAAATCAAAAGATACAGAAACAAAATAAGTGGACCACTTTTAGATAGAATTGATTTACAGATTGAAGTAGAAAGTGTTACTTATCAAAAAATAAATCGTGAAGAAAAAACAGAAACCTCAGAAGAAATTAAAAGAAGGGTGAACAGAGCAAGAAAAATTCAATTAAAGCGATATGAACAATATCCTATCTATTCTAATTCAGAGTTAACACCAAATTTAATGGAGAAATATTGTCAATTAGATAAAGCAAGTAAGAAGATTTTAGAAGAGGCATTTGAAAAATTAGGATTAAGCGTCAGAGCTTATACAAAAATTCTAAAAGTAGCAAGAACAATAGCTGATTTAAATCAATCTGATAAGATTCAAATCAATCATTTAGCAGAAGCCATTCAATATAGAAGTTTAGATAGAAAATATGGGGGAGAATAAGGAGTCTTTTATGATAAGAATTACAATAGAAAGTGAAAAATATCCTGCTAAATTAAGAAAAATAAAAAAGCCACCAAAACAATTATATTTAGAAGGAAACATAGAATTATTAAACCAAAATGCGATTTCAATTATAGGTTCAAGAAATTGTACACCAAAAGGAAAAAAGTTAACAGAGAAATTTGCAACAGAATTATCGCAACAGGGTCTTGTTATTATAAGTGGAATGGCAAAAGGAATTGATACAGCAGCTCATAGAGGGACAATAGAAGCAAAAGGAAAGACAATTGCGGTTTTAGGAAATGGATTTCATCATATTTTTCCAAAAGAAAATGAGAGGTTATACAAAGAAATTATAAAGAAAGGTGGATTAATTGTTAGCGAATATCCACCAGAAACGAGACCAAGTTCTAATTTGTTTTTGGAAAGAAATAGGATTGTAAGTCGGTCTTGCTATTGGAATTTTGGTAGTAGAAGCAGCTTATAGAAGCGGAACAAGTGTTACTGCTAAATTAGCCAAACAACAAAATAGAAAAGTATTTGTGATACCACATGAAATAGAAGAAACATATGGAAAAGGAACCAATCAATTAATCAGGAAAGGAGCAACATTAATTACATCAACCAAAGAAATAATAGAAGAATTCGAATTTCTAAAATATAAGAAACTAATAGAAAAAAGAGAAGAAGGAACAGAAGAAAAGATAAAAAAGATAAAAAATAAAGAATATAAGAAAATATATAAAATAATAGCAAATGGCAATAACAGCATTAACGAAATATATAAAGCTTCAGACAAATCGATTCACGAAATTAATAATATCCTATTTATGATGGAAATAGAAGGATATATAACCAAAGCGATAGGAGGGTATTTATGTGTTTAAAACAAGAAAGAGGAAAAAACGGAGAAAATTTAGCTTGCCAATATTTACAGAGAAATCAATATACCATTATTGATAGGAATTTTAGATGTAGACGAGGAGAAATTGATATTATAGCCTGTGATATACGAAAAAAAGAATTAGTGTTCTTTGAGGTAAAAACACGTTCTAGTCTAAAATATGGAAGACCAAGTGAAACAATACGAAAAGTAAAAAGAAATCGTATTTTTACAGTTGCAAAATATTATCAATATCAAAATAAAATTCGTAAAATACCAATTCGATTTGATGTAATTGAAGTATTGTTAACCAATAGCAATTATAAAATTAATCATATCAAACAAGCATTTTAATTGAGGAGAAGTTGAATAAAAATACTTGCAATTCCATATATATTACTATATAATAAAAACAAATCCTAGAGATATAACTATATCTTTAGTTGCCTTAATGTTAAAGAGAGGTAGTATTATGAAAAAATTTTTATCAAATTACAAGTCAACAATTATTTTATTGGTTGCGATTATTGTTGGCGCAATTTTAGGAATTGTATTTCAAGGAAAAGCAACCATTCTAAGTCCTTTTGGAGATCTATTTTTAAATCTTTTGTTAGTCATCATTGTACCACTTATATTCTTAACCATTACAACCACCATTGCAAAAATGAAACAACCTAAAAGATTAGGAAAAATTATGATAACCATAATTGGTGTATTCTTATTTACATCTATTATTGCTGTTATCATAGGATTTGCTAGTACTTATTTTGTAAAACTGGTAAATCCAGAAGATGGAGAATCAATTAGAGCGTCATTGGAAGAAATAACAGAAAATAAAGGAGACGCAGAAGAGAAAACAGAAGAAATATCCATTGCCGATAGGACGGTTAATCTTTTAACAGTAAATGACTTTTCAAAGTTATTATCCAAAGACAATATTATAGCACTTCTAGTATTTTCTATCTTGTTTGGAATTGCGATTAATATGGCAGGAGAAAAAGGAAAACCAGTGTATGACTTTTTAGTTTCAGCAAATGAGATTGTTGGGAATATTGTTAAAATTATTATGTATTTTGCACCAATTGGGTTAGGATGTTACTTTGCAGCATTGGTAGGAAGTTTTGGAGCCTCTATAGCAGTAGGCTATTTAAAAACATTTATAATTTATATGGTTGTAGCAATTGCATTTTACTTTATCGTATACAGTTTATATGCCTTTTTAGCAGCAGGAAAAAATGGAGTAAAAGCGTTTTGGAAAAATGTAATTCCATCAACTTTGACAGCTTTAGCTACTTGCTCTAGTGCAGCTTCTATCCCAATAAATGTAGAATGTAGTAAAAAGATGGGAGTACCAGATGATATTGCAGAAACAACGATACCATTAGGAACAAGCTTCCACAAAGATGGATCTATTATCGGTTCTGTATTTAAAATTATGTTTTTAGTATGTTTATTTGGAACTAGCTTAGCTACAACAGGAGATGTATTAGGAGTTTTAGGAGTTGCTTTACTTGCAAATCTTCTAATTACAGCTGTACCAATTGGAGGGGGAACGATATCAGAGATGCTAATTATTACTATGATGGGTTACCCAGTAGCAGCACTTCCAATTTTAACAATTATAGCAACCATTATTGATCCAGCAGCAACCATGTTAAATGTAGTGGGAGATACGGTTTCTTCTATGATGGTAACAAGAGTAGTAGATGGAAAGGACTGGATGATAAAGGACGAAGAACAAAAAGCGAAAGCTTAGTAAGAATTTAAAGTAAAAGAAAATAAATAGATGATAAAGGAAAAATCACCCTGAGTATAGGGTGATTTTATTATAAGTACGACAGGCATGTCGTTTAACTAATCGGTGAAAGTCCATAGTGGAGGTATATATCGCCAACCACATAGAGAAGCACAAGCTATCCACCGTGAGGCGGAAGTGAAGGAAGTGTGTATCAAAATCTTGGCTCGATGTATAAAAACTTAATACTAAGGCTGTATAAGAGGGTAAGACTACTT
>JAAWAM010000025.1 GCA_022792135.1 Clostridia bacterium | reverse complement strand
TCAATAAAAATCTGTTTTATAGTAAATTTAGACATTAATATCACCGATAAAAATATATCATAAATTAGTGAAAAAGCAAAACTAAAGAGCCTAAACTTAATCAGACTCTTTAAGGGCGGAATTTATTCCGCTTTTTTATATATGAAACTAGAATGTTCTCTTTCTGGGAAGGAGGGCATTTTTTATGCTTGAATTTGAAATATTACAAGATTTAGAGCCAAATGCTGAAATATTAGAAATTATAAAAGACTATGAGTATAGAGTTAAAAGTGCAAAATTAAGCATTTAAAGGCTACTAATTTGCAATTTGTTGAACCAATCGAATATCTAATTAAATATCCATCTACTCTTACTATACTTGAATATAAGGTAAATGAAATTGCTAATAAAAACTTTTACATTAAAGAACACAATCAAAAATATAACATAAAAGAAATTAAACAAATTCTTGTGAAATTAAAAATTATAAATTTTTTCCAAACTAGGGGTGCGAAAATGCACTTTTTTGAGCAAACATATGAGAGGGTAAAAAAATTTTTAAAGTTTTTTTATAAATTTGGTATACAAACCCCTAAAAAATTCACAGGTATAGTAGGAGGTAATATTTTATGAGAGGTGGAATTTATGTAAGAGTTGGAAGTAGTAAAGAGAAAATGACTACAGAAATGATTGATAATTTGTATGCAAGAAGAGTAAGAAACTCGTTAAATAAAATTGAATCGCCAAGACAAGATCTAATATTTAAGCAATTGAAAATTTACTATGAAGGGCAAGGAAATACTATTACAAATAACTTTGAAAGAAATCTTGAGTTAGTAATGGAAAATGGAAAGTATAATTATAATGGATATTTACTTGCTGACGAAAATGGAACATCTATTAAAGTGGCAAGATATGCTGGTACAAACAAGGTGGATTTATTGGAAAATTATGAATTTGGATACTGTTTTCTAATAAAAGCAACTCAAAGTGTTATAGATAAAATGACAGTAGAAAATAAAAGGTCTGCCAAAATCACATCAAAAACAAGAATTGAAAAGACGCTAGTTGATAGTAAAGCATTAAAAGAAGCGATAATAAATGCTATGGTACATAATGATTATTCAAGTGGTATTCCTCCTGTATTTGAGATATTTTCTGATAGATTTACAATAACTTCTTATGGTGGGTTACCACAAGAAATTACACAAGAAGATTTTTTCAATGCTGTATCAGCACCTAGAAATAAAGAGTTAATGAGAGTATTTAAAGATGTAGACTTGGTGGAACAATTAGGATCTGGTATGGAAAGAATAATGTGTGTTTACGACAAATCAATTTTTGAATTTTTACCAAATTTTTTAAGAATTAGTTTTTATTTTGATAAGGAAGTTTTGGAATATTTAGGTCAAACCGAACAAGATAAACCGAACAAGAAAGAAGATAAAATAGAATTAATTTTAGAATTTTGTAAAACATCTAAATGTGTAAAAGAAATAATGGAATATATTGGATTAAAACATAGAACAACATTTATATATAATTACTTGAATCCATTATTAGAACAAGAAAAAATCCAAATGACAATACCAGAAAAAACCAAAAGCAGAAATCAAAAATATATAACAAAATAAAAATCGTAGCACAATATTGCAAATTTCAAAACAAATACAAAATCTATACAGCAATAACAGAATACACAAAATTATCTAAAAAGGGGAATAAAGTGAATAAGAGAAAAGTAGCAAGCCAAATATTAATATCTTTAGTATTTTTCTTAAATACTCATCTTTCTTTAGAAGATAGAAAGAAAATTCAAGATGGAATTGAAAATGAATTAACTAAAGTACAAATTGCAAAAAACATAGGAAAAGATCCTTCTACTGTTGGTAAGGAAATTAAAAACAGAAGAAAATTAAAGCGTAGAAATCCTTTCAATAATCCTATCACTTGTGCTAAATTTAAACAGTGTGGTGTCTGCAAAAGCGAATGTTCTGAATACGAAGAAATCAAGTGTATTCGAAGGGACAGAAAAGTTGGTGCTTGTAATCTTTGCCCCAATATTTCTAAATGTAGATTGGATAAATATTTCTACTATGCAAATAAAGCTCACGAAAATTATCTATACACTTTGAGTGATGCTCGTGAAGGCGTCAATTTGACTTCTAAGAAAATGCTAGACATTGTAGATATCATTAAGCCTTTGTTGAAAAAAGGACAGTCTGTGTATCAAATTTTGAAAAATCACCCTGAAATTAAATTATCACCTAAGTCATTATACACATACATTGAAAGTGGAATTTTTCAAGATTATGGTATCAACAATTTTTCTTTACGCAGACAAGTATCAATGAAAAAAATCAAGTTTTATGACAAAAGAAACGCCAGTAAATTGACGTTTCTCTTACATCTGGATTTTACTTTTTTAAATGGAATTTATTTTTTCAATTTACCACTTCATTATTAACAATAATTTCAATTTCTTCTTCTGTTTTATTTTCTAAATTCATTAATGTTGTATATACAAAAGTATAGGAAACATTAATATTTTCTTCCTCAATAAGATACTCATAAAAATGTTTAAAGTTAAAACCGTTATATTTTTTCTGATAAAGGAGTATAATATTATCTGAGAAAGATTTATCTAAAGATTTGGCTGGTCTTCTGGAGCGATTACCATGTACGAAGCCAAGATTTACCTTTCTCTTTCTATATTTTTATCAATCTATTTATCTGTCTTATAGATAGTCCTAGTTTTTCTTTTGCACGAATTTTATTTCCATTATGATCCACTAATTCTTTAATAATCTCATATTTATTTAACTCTTTCATTCTCAACTCAACCTTTCTCATATGTCCTCCTAAAAATCTTAATAATAAAATTATTATTTGATTTTTGGAGAACAATTATTTTCAAGTTGGGACATTTTCTAAAGTTACTACTTAAGACATTATCATAAATTAATCATAAAAATCAATTGAAAAAATCTTGCTAGTTGAAAAACAAATTTTCGCAAATATATTGCAATTTACTTGAAATTGTAATAAAATGTCAAATAGTAAGAAATGGAGATGATTTCAAATGAATGAACTAGATAAAAAAGAAAATTATAGCAACAAAACCTTTGAAGATATAAAACATATTGATGAAAATGGAGTTGAATATTGGTATGCAAGAGAATTAATGAAAGTTTTAAGTTATAAAGACTGGAGGTATTTTGATGCAGTAATTGAAAAAGCAAAAATAGCTTGTCAAAACTCTGAAATAACTGATATTGACCATTTCGTTGCCAGCAACAAAATGGTTGAAATAGGTTCTGGTGCGAAAAGAGAACAAAAAGATTATAAATTAACACGATATGCTTGCTACCTTATAGCTCAAAATGCAAATCCAAGATTAAAAATTGTAGCTCTTGCACAAACATATTTTGCAATTCAAACTAGAAAACAGGAAATTAGCGAAAAGGAATATAGCGAATTAACAGAAGATGAAAAAAGATTTTATCAAACAAATTTAACTAAAAAAGGCAATTATTCACTTAATCAAACAGCTAAAAATGCAGGTGTTAAAAATTTTGATAAATTTCATAATTTTGGATATAAAGGTTTATATAATGGCGAAACAGCTCATGATATTGCAAAAAGAAAAGGATTGAGATACAGAGAAGATATTTTAGACAATATGGGAAGTGATGAACTGATAGCAAATTTATTTAGAATATCTCAAACAGAGCAAAAGTTAAAAAAAGATAATATTCAAAGTGAAAAAGAAGCTAACAAAGCTCATTATGAAGTTGGAGCGAAAATAAGAAAAACGATAAAAGAACTTGGAGGCACTATGCCAGAAGACTTACCAACTCCTAAAAAGAGCTTAAAACAATTAGAAAAGGAAAATAAAAAAAGTTTAAAGAAAAAAGTAAAATAAAAAAGAAAAAGAATTTAGAGAGATGTTATTACAAGAGTAATATGTAAAAATAAGAGGTTAAAATGAATAAGAGAAATATAAAAAGAACAAAAATAGTATTATCAATTATACTTTGTATAGTTCTACTACTAATTTTAAATTTTACTAAGTGGAGTTTTGATGAAAAGATAGAAAATAAAGAATTTACTGAAATTAATACACCAACAGTTATATATGATATAAGTAATATTCCAGAGTATAATGGTAATATATACATTGAAATAAATGGTAATATTCCAAAATTTACAGAAGATGATATGAATATAGAAGATTCGTATTATTCAGAATTAATAGATAATAGAGCAGGTATGGCAATGATAAAAACCAACTGGAAAAAAGCAAATGAAGATGATAAAAAAGACGATTATACTTCCATCAATATTAGTGGATATATACAAAAATCATATGATAAAAGTATAGTTAAAGGAGGATATTTATACAATAGATGTCATATAATCGCATGGAAACTTGGAGGCTTGGACAGCGATAAACGAAATCTGATGACTGGAACACGTGATTTTAATATAAAAGGAATGAAAAAATTCGAAGATGATGTTTATGAATATTTAAAAAATAATCCTAAAAATAGTGTATTATATAGAGCAACTCCATATTTTGAAAATGAAAATCAACTTGCTAGTCGGAATCAATTTAGAAGCATTATCTATTGAGGATAATGGTAAAGGAATCAAATTTAATGTGTATTGCTATAACGTACAACCTGGAATTGAAATCAACTATGCAACAGGAGAAAGTAAATTAGCAGAATAGAAAATACAAAAAGTATTGTAAATTGCTATTAAATTGTGTATAATAACTTTAGTTTTATTCGAGTTACTATTTATCAATAGTAAAAATCCCATAGTAAGAAAATTTAGAATAAAGGAGGTTATTATTATATTAGATTTAGATTTTAATAATAAATTAACATCACGGAATAAAAGAAAATATTACAGTACAAAAATTTATAAAGGAACTGAAAGAATTTATGGAAAATGTTTATAGTGTAAAAAAAGATGACAAACAAAATGTAAATGATGAATATGATTTATATGAGAAAAGACAAATATTTTTGGATAACGTAAATATAAAAAGTGGAAATGACATATTGTGGATTAGAGATAAAGATACAGTATGTTTATCAAAAGATAGAGATAATATGATATATTATCCTGAAGAAGTAAAAGATTTGCCACAAAACTCAAAAGTACGGAAACGTATATGAAAAAATAAATGGTGAATATGTTTTAAATGAAAAATTAACAGAAAGAGTGAAAAATATAACACTAGATACGATTATTTAAAAATAATTAACGATTTTATTTGCGAAATATAAGAATTTATGTTAAATTAAAAATAATAGTTACAGCGAAAAATTTCAAAAGTGGGTATACACTTTTCTGAGATTATTGCTATAACTGATTTTGAAACGGATAATAGAGTGCTTTTGTGCAAGGGATTTTTCGCATACATCCTTCGCTAAGGTACGGAAATGTATATGAAAAAATAAATGGAGGTAATGATATTATGGAATTATGGGAAGTGCTAGATGATAATGGAAATCCAACAGGAGAGATAATGAAAAAATATGATCAAAAAGTTTTTGATAAAGGTTTTTATCATTTAGGTGCAGATGTATGGATAATAAATAGTGAAAATAAAATATTAATTCAAAAAAGAGCAAAACAAAAAAAGTTAGAACCTAATGTATGGGCGATGACAGGTGGTTCTGTTATATTAGGAGAAAATTCAAAGGACACAATTGTTAGAGAGTCAAAAGAAGAATTAGATATTGATATTAATGCGAATGATTTAAAATTAATTACGAAATTTAAAACAGGAAATGTTTGGATAGACACATATATTTTAAAATGTGATTATGATATATCTAAAATGAAATTTCAAGAAGATGAAGTTTCAGATGTAAAATGGGCAACTTGGACAGAAATTGACGATTTAGTAAATAGTAGTCAGTTTATAAAACATAGATGGGAATTTGTTAGCAAATTCCTTAAAGAAGAAATATTTTAGAAAAGATAAATTGAACTTAATATAAAATACAGAAAATGTTCTCTTTGCAGAGGACATTTTTATATTTGGGTTAAAAAATGCAAGATGGAAAACCTAATGATAAAAGACTAGAAATGATGAAAGACTATAATTATGCAGTTAAAAATATAGGCAATGTATTCTATAAAAATAGAATTTTATAATATAGCAAGTATTCAATTAAGAAATGAATATTCTTTTTTTATTTTGGAAATATTTAAAATAAGAAAAATATTAAAAGGAGAAAAAAATTGATCTACACCATAACCTTCAATCCAGCATTGGATTATGTAGTCGAAACAAAAGAATTGAAAATAGGGGAAATCAATCGAAGCCAAAAAGAACATATCTTAGCAGGAGGAAAAGGAATTAATGTTTCTATCGTACTAAAAACATTAGGAATTCAATCAACAGCACTAGGATTTGTAGCAGGTTTTGTGGGAGATGAAATTGAAAGAAACGTAAAAAAATATGGAATTAACACAGACTTTATAAAACTAGAAAATGGAAATTCAAGAATTAATGTAAAAATAGCAACCATAGCAGAAGAAACTGCAATAAATGGAAAAGGACCAAATGTGGAGGAAACTGATATTCAAGCACTCTATCAGAAGTTAGAAAAGATAGAAAATGGAGATATTTTAGTATTATCTGGAAGTATTCCAGAAGGAATTTCTCAAGACTGTTATCAAAACATTTGTAAAAAAGTAAAAGAGAAAGACATTAAAATGATAGTAGATGCAACAGGAGAATTATTAACAAAAACATTACCCTATCAACCATTTTTAATTAAACCAAATCAAGAGGAATTAGGCGAAATTTTTAACTGTAAGATTTCAAATCAAGAAGAAGCGGTAAAATATGCTAAAAAATTACAACAAAAGGGAGCCAAAAACGTATTAGTATCAATGGGAAGTCAAGGAGCTATATTATTAGATGAAAATGGTTATACTTATAAAAGAAAAGCATTTACAATAGGAGAAAGAAAAAACACAGTAGGAGCAGGAGACTCCATGGTAGCAGGTTTTATTGCTGGCTATGAATTATTTCATAATTATAAGCAAGCACTTAAAATGGGGATGGTAACCGCCACAGCTACTGCGAATTCTATGTTTTTAGCAACAAAAGAAGAAATTGATAAATTATGGAAGGAAAGGAGCTAGAATGATGAAAATTACAGATTTAATCAAAAAAGAGGCAATTGATTTAAAAGTAAAAGCTTCAAAAAAAGAAGAAATCATCCAAAAAGCAGTAGAATTAATGACTAAGAATGGGAATATTAACAATCAAGAAGAATATTTAAAACTAGTTAAGAAAAGGGAAGAAGAAGGCTCAACAGGAATTGGAGAGGGAATTGCTATTCCCCATGGGAAAGGAGATTGCATTTCTGCTCCAGGAGTAGCAGCAATGGTAATACCAGATGGCGTGAACTTTGAATCTTTAGATGGAAAACCAGTGAAGCTATTATTTTTAATTGCGGCACCAAATAACAAAGAAAATGTTCATTTAGAAGTATTAAGTCGTCTATCAACATTATTAATGGACGAAAAATTTAGAAAAAGATTAATGGAAGCAAAATCAGAAGAAGAATTTTTAACCATCATTGACAAAGCAGAAACAGAAAAGTTGGATGAAAAAAAAGAAAAAAAAGAGAATTTTGAACTATTAGGAATTACAGCGTGTCCAACTGGGATTGCCCATACCTATATGGCAGCAGAAGCTTTAGAACAAATGGGAGATGAAATAGGACATCCCATTAAAATAGAAACACAAGGTCAATCAGGGGTTCAAAATCAATTAACACAACAAGAAATAGAAAAAGCCAAAGCTATTATCATTGCAGCAGATGTAAAGATAGATTTAGCAAGATTTGATGGAAAAAGAGTTCTTAGAACCAGTGTATCAGAGGGAATTCATAAGCCAAAAGAATTAATTGAAAAAGCACTAAAGGCAGAAAATGAAATCCCAATTTATCATCATAAAGAAAATGAAGAGGAAAGTAGAACCAAACAAAGAAAAGAGGGAAATATTTATCGCCATTTAATGAATGGTGTAACTCATATGCTGCCATTTGTTGTAGGTGGAGGAATTTTAATTGCCATTTCTTTCTTATTAGATAATTACGCCATAGATCCATCCAACTTTGGAATGAATACACCAATTGCCGCATTTTTCAAAACCATTGGAGGAATGGCTTTTGACTTTATGTTGTTAATCTTAGCAGGATATATCGCAATGAGTATTGGTGATAGACCACGGATTAGTTGTAGGATTTGTTGGTGGAGCCATTGCAAAAGCAGGAACGACATTTACTTCTTTTAGTAATTCACAAGAAGTATTGGTAAGTTCAGGATTCTTAGGAGCACTTATTGCAGGATTTTTAGGTGGATTTATCATTTTATTTTTAAAAAAAGTATTACGTTTCATGCCAAAAAGTTTAGAGGGAATTAGAACTATTTTGCTTTATCCAGTAGCAGGAGTTTTACTAATAGGAATTCTTATGTTATTCATCAATCCATTTGTTGCAGCCATTAACACAGGATTAAACCATTTCCTTTTCTCTTTAAGTGGTACCAATAAAATTATATTAGGAGCTATTTTAGCAGGAATGATGTCAGTAGACTTAGGAGGTCCAGTTAACAAAGCTGCTTATACATTTGGAACAGGAATGTTAGCAGAAGGACATTATGAAATTATGGCAGCAGTTATGATTGGAGGAATGGTAGCACCACTTGCAATTGCTTTGCTTTCAACCTTTTTTCCAAAAAAATTACCACAAAAAGAAAGACAAGCAGGATTATTAAACTATGTTATGGGATTATCTTTTATTTCTGAAGGAGCAATACCATTTGCATCAGCTGACCCAATTCGTGTTTTACCAGCGTGTATTGTTGGTTCAGCAGTATCAGGAGCCATATCTATGGCATTTAATTGTACACTAATGGCACCACATGGAGGAATTTTTGTTTTACCATTAATCGGAAATGCTGGTGGGTATGCCTTAGCACTTATCATCGGTTCTTTTGTAGCAATGGGAATCATGGCTGCTTTCAAGAAAAATATATGGGAAAGGAAGGCATAGAAATGACAAAACAAAGTGTTATCATTGAAAATGAAACAGGGCTTCATGCAAGACCTGCAACAGAATTAGCAAAAATAGCTATGAAATATCCATGCGATATTTGGTTTTTGGTAAATGGGAAAAAAATAAATGCTAAATCTCCTCTTATGATTATGGCAGCAGGTATTCAATCCAAAACAGAAATCGAAATTATATGTGAGGGAGAAAATGAAGAAAAAGCACTAGAAGAGTTAAAAGCAGGTTTTAAAACCAAATTAGGAGAGTAGGAAAGAAGGCGGAAGAAATGCTAAAAGGGAAAGGAATTTCAGATGGAATTGGATTAGGAACAGTGGTCCTATTAAAAAAGGAAGAAATTAAACCAGAAAAAGTAAAAGTGGAAGAGATTCAAACAGAAAAAGAAATTTTTCAGAAGGCTCTGCATAGTGTACAAATAGAAATACAAGAACTAATTGGTACATTATCAGGTACGGAAAAGGAAATTATGCAAGCTTATGTAACAATTTTACAAGATCCTACTTTAGTAGAGCAAATCATAGCAGTAATAGAACAAGAAAAATGCAATGCAGCTTATGCAACAGAAATTGGATTTGGTCAAATTATCCAGATGTTGGAAAAAATAGAGGATTCCTATCTAGCAGCAAGAAGTAAGGATATAGCCGATATGAAAAAAAAGGTATTAGCGAAAATCCTTCAGCAAGAGGAAAGAGATGTATCACAATTACCGAAAAATACCATTCTTGTTACCAAAGAATTAACCACTTCAGATACTGCTAAATTAGACCTAAAAAATATAGCTGGAATAATAACTCAAGTAGGTATTGGTAACTCTCATATGGCAATTATGGCTAGAATACATGAGATTCCAGCAATTGTAATCAAAGAAGAAATAAAGCAAATGAAAGAAAATGATAGGATTGCAATGAATGGAACAACAGGAGAAATCTTTATCAATCCTTCCCAAGAAGAACGTAATAAATTAGAAGAAATTCAAAAAGAAGTAAAAAAACAAAAAGAACAACTACAAAATTACAAAAACCAAAAATCTTCCACAATAGACGACCATACTGTGGAATTGTTAGCTAATATTGGTGGAACAGAAGAGATGGATACGGTTTTAAAAAATACAGCAGAAGGAGTTGGACTTTTTCGAAGTGAATTTTTGTATATGAATTCCAAAGATTTTCCAAGTGAAGAAGAACAATTTGAAAGCTATCGAAAAGTAGCAGAAAAATTGCAGGGAAAAAGAGCTGTGATTAGAACATTAGATATTGGTGGAGACAAGGATTTAAAATATATGAAATTACCAAAAGAAAAAAATCCATTTTTAGGCTATCGAGCCATTCGAATTTACCTTGATAATGTCAGTTTATTTAAAGTACAACTAAGAGCAATTTTAAGAGCAAGTGCTTATGGGAATTTAGCCATTATGCTACCTATGATTTCTTCCATCGAGGAATTAAGAAAAGCCAAAAATGTGATAGAAGAAGTGAAAGAGGAATTAAGAACAAAACAAAAGGCGTTTCGTGAAAAAATAGAAGTTGGTATCATGATAGAAATACCGTCTGCAGCCATTATGGCAGAAGAACTTGCAAAAGAATGTGACTTCTTCAGCATTGGAACCAATGATTTAGTGCAATATACAATGGCAGTGGAAAGAGGAAATGAAAAAGTAGCTGATTTGTATACTCATTTCCATCCAGCTGTGATACGATTTATTAAATTAGCAATTGAGGGGGCTCATAAAAGTCACATTTTGTGTGGAATGTGTGGAGAAGCGGCAGGTGATTTAGATTTTATTCCAATCTTAATAGGGCTAGGATTAGATGAATTTTCTATGAATGCGAATAAAATTTTACCAGCTAGAAAATGGATCAAAGAATTGGATTTTAAAAGTTGCCAAAAGTTGGCAGAAGAAGTTTTATCATTATCTTCTACCAAAGAAATAAAACAAAAAGTTAAAAATTATCTCCTTCAGGAGGGAAATTTAAGAAAATAGAAATCGTAAACTCTGCCTCTAAAAAGCAGAGTTTTATTAAATTCAAACATTGTCAATCACCAATTTATATGATATACTATATACCGACAACCAAAATCGCTAAACGTCAAGAGGGAAAAACGAAAGGAGAAAATATGGGATTTTTTGACAAATTAAAAAAAGGAATGGGAAAAACCAAAAATTCTTTTGATGAAAAAATTAACAATGTATTCAAAAGTTTTCGAAAAGTAGATGAGGACTTTTTAGATGAATTAGAAGAAATATTAATTATGTCAGACATAGGAATGGATACTTCTGTTCAAATGATTAACAATTTAAGAAATCGAATCAAAAAAGAAAAACTACAAGATGAAGAAGATGTAAAAAAGGCATTAAGAGAAGAAATGAAACAAATATTAGATGTTACAGATATTCATTTACATTTAAATACAAAACCAGCTGTTATCTTAGTAGTAGGCGTAAATCGGAGTGGGAAAAACTACTTCTATTGGAAAAATGGCTAACCGATTAGCCAAAGATGGCAAAAAAGTAGTCGTAGCAGCAGCAGATACTTTTCGAGCAGCTGCAGTAGAACAACTAGAAATATGGGCAAACCGTTCAGGAGCAGACATTGTAAAAAGAGAAGAAGGCGTTGATCCAGCTTCAGTTGTTTATGATGCTATTAAAAAAACAAAAGAGAAAAATGCAGACATTTTAATCGTAGATACAGCAGGAAGGCTACACAACAAAAAATATCTAATGGATGAGTTAGGCAAAATCCAAAAAGTAATTCAAAAAGAAATGCCAGATGCAGACAAAGAAGTTCTACTGGTGATTGATGGAACAACTGGACAAAATGCCATTTCACAAGTAAAAGCCTTCAAAGAAGAAGCAGACATAACAGGTCTAGTCATTACTAAACTAGATGGAACAGCAAAAGGAGGAGTAGCGATTGGAATTGTAGCAGAAAATAAAATACCAATTAAATTTATTGGAATAGGAGAACAAATTGACGATATGGAAATCTTTGCGTCAGAAGATTTTGTAAAAGCCATTATTTAAAAAAGAAAAGGGGAAGATGTAAACAAAAGGAGGTAAAAAAGTGGAAAAAGAGGCAGACAATCTAGAAAATAATACAATCCAAACAAAAGAAAGTCAGAAAAACGAAGAAAATAAAAAAGAAATAAGCAAAAAGAAAAGTAGTAAAACCAGAATGTTACTAGTTATATTATTTTTAGCACTATTTGCAGGGATTAGTTATATCCAATTAAGAGGAAGTTATTTGGAGTATTTAGAATTAGGAGAAAAATACACCAATATATTTTATACCAACTTAATGTATCAATATGGAATCATGGCGATTCATTTTGTACTCTTATATTTTATCCTATATTTTACAAACAGGGGAATCAAAAAAGGATTAAAACCATTTTTTGAAAAAGAAGACAAAAAAATGCCTAAATTACTAAACAAGTCTTTAGCTTTGGTGATAGCAGCCATTGTAAGTTTTGTACTATCTGCTGTTTGGAAACAAAAAATAATGCTAATTATGAATGGAACAGCTTTTGGAATTCAAGACCCTATATTTGGTTTAGATATTGCATACTATATGTTCCAAAAACCAGTCATTGAAATGTTAGCATTCTATTTTGTAAGTTTTCTTGTAGCATTATCCATCTATATGGCACTTTACTATGTCATTGTATTTAATCGTTATTTTGATGGAATTGATGGCAAAATGTTAAGAGAAAGTCTATTTATGAAAAAGTTAACAAGAAATGTTTTATTCATTATCATAGGAATTGCTGTTCTTACAATTGTGAATACACAAAATACTATGCTAGGAAAAATTTTAACAGTAAATGAAGATATTGAAATAGTAGGAGCTGGTATGACAGAAACCACCGTAAAATTATGGGGATATGTCCTATTTGCTTTTATCATAGTCCTATTTGCTTATCGAGCACTAAAATACTTCAAAAAAGCAAATACCAATCAAGTATTAAAAAATCTTGCTGTGATACCAGGGTATTTAGTTATCTTATTCATCATAATGGTAGTATTTGATTTAGTTTATGTGAATTCCAATGAATTAGACAAAGAAAAAGAATATATTGCAGAAAATATAAAAAATACCAAAAATGCTTATGATATTAATATAGAAGAAATTAACTTAGAACATTCAGGAACAATCACAAATGAAGAAGTAGAAAAAAACAGTAATGTCATTAACAACATTCCAATTATTAATCAAGATGTTATGAAAAAGACATTAGAAGATAGTCAAACTTTAACAGGACACTTTATTTATCCAAATGTTAGCTTAGCCAAATATAAGATAAATGGGAAAGACCAATTAGTTTATGTAGCACCAAGAGAAATTACGAATTCAGGAAGAACCTATAACAATAAAACTTATGAATATACCCATGGAATGGGAGCCATTATTAGCTCAGCAACAGAAAGTAATGAAACTGGAAATGTACAACATATTCAAAAAGATATAGCCAGAAGAGATGAAAAAATAGAGGTTTCTCAGCCACGCATTTACTTTGGATTAGAAACAAAGGAAACCATAGCAACCAATGCCAAAAACAAACAAGAATATGACTATACAGATGAAAATGGAACCGAATATGTGTCTACTTATAATGGACAAGCAGGGTTACAACTAGGATTTTTAGACCGATTAATCTTAGGAATGACAAAAGGGGATATTAATTTAGCCTTTTCGGGAGAAATAACAAGTGATAGTAAAATTCTAATTAACCGAGAAATTAGAACAAGAGCTAAAAAAGCATTACCATATTTAATTTATGATGAAAATCCATATACCGTTGTAACAGAGGAAGGAAAGATGGTATGGGTATTAGATGCTTATACGGTATCTTCTAGCTATCCTTATTCACAATATACCACCATTGAGCATGATAATAGCAAATACAAAATAAACTATATTAGAAATTCCGTAAAAGTAATCATAGATAGTTATGATGGAACCATGTCATTTTACATAACCGACAGGACAGATCCAATTGCTATGGCCTATAGAAATATTTATAAAGACCTATTTATGGACTTAGACAAAGAAATACCAGAAGATATTGCAAATCATTTGGTATATCCAGAATTTTTATACAATGTACAAGCAGAAGTTTTAAAAGTATATCACAATGTAAAACCAGATGTATTATATCGAGCAGATGATGTGTGGGATATAGCCAAATACAATAGTGTAAAATCTACCAAATCAACAGGGACTTATATGAAATCCTATTACACCATGCTAAAAACAAAAGAGGGAGAACAACTAGGGTTGGTACAAATTTATACACCAGATGAAAAGCAAAATATCATCTCTTACTTAGTAGGAAGTAATAAAAAGGGAAACAACCGTTTAAAATTATATAAATTTTCAGCAGATAGTAACATAGTAGGTCCAATGCAATTAGATAAACAAATAGAAGAAGATGAGGCCATTTCAAGTGAATTAGAAACACTAAATGTGACAGGAACCAAATTAACCAAACAGATGATAGTGGTACCTATTGATAATACGTTATTATATGTAGAACCGATTTATCAAACTATGTTAAACGAATCAGAAGTACCAATTTTGAAAAAAGTAGTAGTAGCATCTGGTAATAAAGTAGCAATTGGTGAAAATTTATCAAAAGCTTTAGAAAATTTACTTTCTAAATATGCAGTTGCTATTGAGGTAGAAAATACCGAAGACATAGAAGGATTAATTGAAGCCATTATAAAGGCGAATAGCAATTTAACGCAATCCAATGCAAATCGTGATTGGGAAATGATGGGAAAAGATATTAAAAAATTGCAAGAATTAATTACATCTTTAGAACAAGTAAAACAAGTAGAAGAAAAAAAGAAGGAAGAATTAGAAAAAACGATAAATTCTACTAACAATACAACAAGTGATGGAGTCAATAATATGGAAAATAATATCACAAATGAATAAAAATGAAGAAAAAATCCACCCTAATAGAAAGGTGGATTTTTAGATTATGTTTATAAAAAAGAAAAGAATGAATCTCTTAAACCAATCCATACAAAAATTAAGTAAAATCTTAGAAGAGGGAAACTTTGTAGAATTAATTTATATTTTAGGGAATAAAAAAGAAATCATAGTAAGGAATTTAATTGCTGGGATTTTTAGAGGAATTGGAATTGGAATAGGGGTAACAGTCATAACAGCTATTTTAGTCATCCTATTACAAAAAATGGTAACCTTAAATATACCAATTATAGGAGAATATATTGCAGATATTGTAGAAATTGTGGAAAAAAGTAGATAAAAATAACGAGAACCTGTGGGTTCTCGCAAAAGGATTAAAAACCAATGGAAAAAGAGCAAGGACAATGATATAAGAAATCATAGGAAAAATGTAATTTATTTTCCTCATCGATTAATGTATAAGTATGACCAGAATCATCTAAGTAAGAATATTTGGGATTAAATTGCTCAGCCTTTTCATCCGAGAAATGGCGGAAAAAATCTTTGGCATAATTCAAGAGCCAATCTAAAGTAGCAGTATCTAAAAGAAAAGTAGCTTCTTGCTGAGAGGTATAATTAAATCCTCGATAAAAATAGATATTTTCTCCATTTTCACTCATTAGTAAGAAAAGAGAAAAATCATTTCTTAAATAGTATACATTCCCATATTTTTCAGAAGCTATGATGGTAAAAGGAGAAAATAGATTATTGGCAAACTCATCTTTAGGGAGAACTACATATTTTTGGCTATTCTCATTTTGTGTTAAATTTTCCCTATATTGATAATCATCTAGGTGATTCATACGATATTCAAAAATGACATCAATTAAATGATAGATACAAGTTAAATCTAAATGACTTTTAGCTTCTTTGGAGGACAGCAATTTTCGATCTCCACTTATATTAGGGGTAGAAGAGGGAAAAGAAGAGACAGGGTCACTTATAAAATTATATTTTTTATTAGCATATTCTATATTTTTTGTATATTTGAAGTTTTCAATCCAATTAGGCATACCCCATAATGTAATACCTAAAAGAATGATAATGATGCTAATTTGTTTTATGAATATTTTATTTTCTTTTATCAATTTCATAATAACTCCTAAAAATAATAAATAACAGTAGTGCCATTTTTCTTGGCATTGTTATGGATCGTAAAATAAGTATTATGTATGGTAGCAATTTTTTCACACAAAGTAAGACCTAAACCAAGTCCATTTTTCTTTCCTATGGTTACAAAGGGTTGCAAAATAAGTTTTTGTTTATCTTCTGGGATACCAGAGCCAAAATCTACAATTTTAAAATAGGTTTTGGAAACATATACTTCAATACGTCCTTGAAAGTTGGAAGCTTCCACACTGTTTAATAAAAAGTTTTTCAATAAAATTTTCATCAAATCTTCATTGGCAAATAAAAGGATATCTTTTTGGATATTAGTAAATAAGTCGATTTTTTTATATTTTTCATCTTGTTTCAAAAGGTTACAAACAGTTAAAATAATATTGGAAATATTGATGTATTTTTTTTGAATCGATTTCGAATTAATGGACAATAATTCCATTAAGCTTTCTTTTATCTTATCAATTGAATTGGCACTTTTGTGAATTCTTGTAATACATTCCGTTTTCTGCTGTTCTGTTAAAGAAGAGTCAGTAAGCAAAATTTCAGTAGATGAACTTAAAATGGCAGTAAGACTTCGCATTTCATGAGCCAAAGTATGAATGAAAAATTCATTACTATTCGCTTTGTTTTCCATTTTCTTGATATCTTCTTTTAATTGATTTGTCATATTTCCAAAACTTTTACTAAGTGCACTAATTTCATCATATCCTTCAAAAATGGTTATGTTCGTATCTTTGCCCATTTCAATTTCTTTGATATCCTCTTGTAGTTTACTTAATTTTTTTACAATCGAACGGATGCTAAAACGTAAAGCAATGGCACCAAATACAGAAGAGCATAGAGCAATTCGGATAAAAAAGTGAATATTTCTATTTTTTATTTCATAAATATCATCTATATTTTGCTTGGTAATTAAAATATATTCAATCTTATTTACGGTAAAAGAAGAGGAAATAAACAATTCCTTACCAGTAGATTGCTCTAAAATGCAAGAATATACATGGTCACCACGTGGATAAACAGTATTTAGGGTAGTTTCTTCTAAAAGAATATCATTTCTGCATAATAAATTTCCAGAAGAATATAGATAGATTTTAGTAGCAATCGAATTTTCCTGATTACTTTTTATGGTGTCATTTACAACTTTAACAATATCTTGTAATTCAAGCAAAGCACTTTTATCAACATAAGTATAGTTAAAATCGATAGCAGCATTTTTATCATTTTCCAATTCTGTATAGTTATGATGAATGGATGCTAAAAGTCTATTATGTTCAGAAATACTAGTATCAATTTTTGATTCCATATTATTCGTATGATTGTTATAGATTAATAAATGTCCTATGATATAAAGAGCAAGTATCATTAAGGCAAAAGATTGTATAAATATTTTTTGTTCTAATTTCAATTTAATTTCTCCAATCGATATCCAACTTTACTGATGGTTTTTATTTCCTTTTTTAAATGAAGTTTTTTACGAATATTACCAATGGTAACATCTACAGTTCTAGTTTCAATTTCACTATCCTCATTCCAGACATGATTTAAAATATCTTCTCGTTTTAAGGCAATATCTACATTTTCAACTAAATAAATCAAAACATGATATTCTTTTGGGGTTAAATCAATGGTTTTCGTATTTAGTTTTACCTCATTTTTGGGAATATTAATTTCTATATTTTTATATTTCAAAATGGGAGTCTTTTTGATAGGATTTAAAATACCATTAATAATAGCTAATAGTTCTGTGTTTTGAAATGGTTTTTTTACAAAATTAATAATCCCCAATTGGTAACATTTTTCTCTTGTGTTTAAATCATCCATTCCCGATAAGGCAATGGTTGGAATATTAACAAAAATAGTTTTTTCTAAAAACTCAATGCCATCCATGAAAGGGAGCATAATATCTAAAATAATTAAATCAATTCGTTCATTTTCTAAAATAGCAAGAGCTTCTTTCCCATTAGAGGCATAAAGCAGTGTATAATTTTTTAAAAGAAGTTTCATGTTTTCTAGAATTTCAATTTCGTCATCTACTAAAAGAATTTTTGACATTTTTTTCACCTCGATTAAAAGATAACATATTTTTACCCCAAAAATCATCATAGAATTGTAAAAAATTTGTTACATTTCTATTTTTATTTCACCAGTTGTGGCATCGACATAAATGGTTCGATAATAGGAGTTTTTTCTTCCGCTCAAACACCACATATTTTGATAAGTGAAATCAAAAAAATGATAGGAGTATAAAAACTCCATATAGTTTTCATTATAGAGACCAATAAAAGATTCGATTTCTGAGTTGGGGTCAAAATAATTTTTAGCTATTTCTAAAGCATCACTTTTGGATACCTTAATTTCATTATTCTCGTATTTTTCAAGTACTTTTTCCGTATAATTGAATTCTATGATGTCACAATTAACACTTTTGGGAATGAAATTAAAAATTAGATAAGTGAATTGAGTATTGGTATCTTTGGGAGAGACTGTTACTTCTAATTTCAATTTTTCGGTGTCCCACAAATCATTATAATTTTCATCAAGAGATGTTTTAGCATAACAAGAAAAATAGAAGTCATCATTAATGGTAAGAATTAAGTTTCGATAAGAGAAAACGGATTCATATTTTTCTAGGTTATAAGCACTCACTTCTAGTTCGAAATCTTCTATTAATTCTTTTAGTGTTTTCATATCTGTAATTTTTACGTAATATAGAGCCTGATACTTTTGGAGAGAATATTTTTTAATTAAGTTAGAAGATATTTTAAGGGGGCTGTAATATCTCGATGGGGTGTAAGTAGTAGAGTCATTTTTGATAATGGTTTGTTTTGGGGATTCATCATCGGTATGAATCCTAAAATGAATATCTTTAAATGGATGCCATTTCGGGATTAGAATCATTCCACCATGAAGGTATTCAAAGCTTTCTGTGTTAGCATAGTAACTTAATACAATGGTAAGAGTATTGGTATCATCCATTGTAATATCATATAATTGATAGGTGTAATTAATTTTTTCAAGAAATACAATGGCATTGTATTCTTGAAAGACAGTATCATCTACAACCGTATCTTCAATGAAGATAGATAAGTCATCAAAAGGTTCATGAGCAGTTTCTTGAACTTGATAATAAATGGTATCTTCTTCGTATTCATAATTGGAATTTGTATTTTCATATGCATGAATAGCATAAAACGAAAAGGGAGAAGCAGAGTTGGTTAAATGTGTGGTAATTGGAAAATGAGGAAGGGGAGTATCAACGGCAGGTGTGAATAAAATTAGGGTTAATAGAAAAGTAAAAAGAAAGAGTATGATTTTATATTTTTTCATGATTAGTTTCCTTTCCTTTCATACTAGGAAATTAAAAAAGTAAAGCTGTTTGGCTTTACTTTTCTAATTTATGAAATATTTTCTTTCCTTTTTTTAAGATTGCATATCCAGTTGAAAAGTCCTTATTAGAAAGTAAATAGTTAACATCTACAATTTTTTCATTATTTAAAGAAATGCCACCTTGGTTAATTAAGGTTCTTGCTTGTCCTTTAGAGGGTGCAATACCTACTCTAACAATGGCGTCAACAATTGAAATATTAATATTTTCTAATTGAGTGGTTGGCATATGCTCAAGACTTCCTTGCCCATTAAATAAAGCATTAGAGGCTTCTTCTGCTTTTTTAGCTTCTTCTTGACCATGAATTAATTTAGTAATTTCAAAAGCAGCTACTTTTTTAGCTTCATTTATTTTTTCGTCTTTCCAAGAAGAAAGTTCTTGGATGGTGTCCATTGGTAAGAAAGTAAGCATTTTTAAAACAGTTTCCACACTAGCATCTTCGATATTTCTCCAATATTGATAAAATTCATAAGGGGATGTTTTTTCAGGGGCTAACCATAAAGCACCTTTTTCTGTTTTTCCCATTTTTTTCCCTTCTTTGGTGGTTAATAGTTTAAAGGTTAAACCAAAAGAGTCATCTTTCCCAATTTTACGAATTAAATCAACACCACCAATAATGTTAGACCATTGGTCATTTCCACCCATTTGAAGTTTACATCCATATTGGTTGTATAAATGTAAGAAGTCATAAGATTGCATTAACATATAACTCATTTCAAAAAAGGTTAAACCAGTTTCTAACCTTTGTTTATAACATTCTGCTGCTAACATTTTATTAACTGAAAATAAACTTCCAATTTCACGCATAAAGTCTACAAATTTTAAATCTAGAAGCCAATCCGCGTTGTTAACAATAATTGCACCATTGTTTCCTTCGAAACGAACAAATCGTTCAATTTGTTTTTTTAAAGCAGCTACGTTTTGGTTAATTTCTTCACGGGATAACATTTTTCTCATATCTGTTTTTCCAGAAGGGTCACCAATGGTTGCGGTACCACCACCAACTAATATAATTGGTTTATGACCACATTTTTGCATATGACTAGCTACCATTAAAGAAACAAAGTGACCAACGTGTAAGCTATCAGCAGTGGGGTCAATTCCAATATAAAAAGGAACAGATTCTTTCCCAAATAAGTCTTTTATTTCTTGAGGATGGGTCATTTGTTCTATGTATCCTCGTTCTTCTAATACCTTAAAAACATTTTCCATAAATGCTCGTCCTTTCTTTAATTAAATGTGATTCCATTAAATCCATTGGTTTGATTTTTCATGCCATTATTTTTATATTCTTTTTGATAGGTTTTAAATTCTTCATATCCTACAAAACGATTTAAGTTTTTTACAGAAATACCAGTTTCATTTGAGATGGCATCAAGTGAGTTTTCAAAACCATTTTCTTCAATATAAGATTTGAAAGTTGAAAATTCAAATCCATCTTTTGCACTACATTTAGGGCAAACAGTTCCTTCTGCCACATAAAAGTTCCCACATCTACTACATTTATTAAATTCCATAATTTTTCCTCCTATTTTATCTTTTGACAAATATTTCTAAAATCCATTCCATTGTACCATAAAAATAAATAAATTTAAAGAGTTTTTGCAAGAAAAAAGACAAAAGTAACAAATATTAAATTGCTATTCTTTTGTCTTTTATATCTAAAAGTCTAAATTTAGTTTTTCAGAAACTAAAAAAGCTAATAGAACAGAAAAGAAATCTTTTAATAGGAAAGGGATAGAAACGAGCGATGCTGCATAGATTAAGTTTGTATTTGTTAAAATACTATATTGTAATACGCCCAATAAATGACATAGTAATAAACCAATAGCAGAAATTGCTAATTTTGAAATGAGATTTTTTGCTTTTTTGGCTTTTGAACAGCAGTAAACAAAAAAGATAAAACCAAATAAAAAACCACCAGTTAGTCCTAATAATGTAGGAATTCCACTTTTCGCTTGTGCAAAAACAGGAATTCCAATGATTCCTAAGAATAAGTAAGAAAGAATGGTTTTTATACCTTTTTGGCTAGATAAACAATAGCCAACCAATGCAACACTAAAAGTTTGTAAAGTCATAGGTACACCATTTGGTAGGGGAATTGATACTTGAGAAGAAATGGCAAGGAAAAAAGCTCCCACTACAAAAATGGCAATATCTGACCAATTCATACAAAAAGATTTAGTTAATTTTTTTCTATTTTCTGACATTGTGATAACCTCCTTCTATGAAATTATATCACAAGAAGAAGAAAAATCAATTTACTAATTGGTCAGTAAAAAAACAAGCTAATTTTTTAGCCTGTCAAATTTTTCATAAAATTCAGGAAGTTGTTTTTGGAGACGAATGGGTTTCAAATTGCTATCGGTAAAGCAATGTTTGGTTTCTCCTGTTAAAACAACAGCATCGGTTTTTTTATTACTTATGGTATATCCCATTGTTAAGCGAACACCATTAAAATCCTTGATAAATGGTTGGATTAAAATTATGTCATCAAAAGTCACGTGTTGCTTAAAAGAGCAATTGACACCTAAAACAGGAATCATAACGCCATTTCTTTCAAAAGCAGAATAAGGCATATCATACTCTTCTAACATTTTACAACGAGCTTCTTCTAAAAAACGAATATAGTTGGAATGGTGTACAATTCCCATTCTGTCTGTTTCATAATAATTAATTTTTCTTTCTAATATAAAATCCATTAAAATACGTCCTTTCTATTTTTATAAGGATTATAGAATATTTTGCAAAAAGTTTCAAGTGTGTTATAATACAAGAAGAAAAGAAAAGTGTCCTAATAGTACGAGCATGGATAGGACGAGAAGGGAGAAACAGGATGTCAAAATTTGTACACCTACATATTCATAGTGAGTTTAGCTTATTAGACGGAGCCAACCGCATTAAAGATTTACCCAAAAGAGCCAAAGAGCTTGGTATGGATGCAATTGCCCTTACCGATCATGGGGTTATGTATGGAGCAATTGATTTTTATAAAGCCTGTAAAGCAGAAGGAATCAAGCCAATTATTGGATGTGAAGTATATGTAGCACCCCGTAGTCGTTTCGAGAAAGAACCTAATATTGATAACAAATACAATCATTTGATTTTACTAGCTAAAAATAATGAGGGGTATAAAAATCTAAGCAAATTAGTTTCATTAGGATTTGTAGATGGATATTATTATAAACCACGTATTGATTTAGAAATATTAGAAAAATATAAGGAAGGATTAATTTGTTTGAGTGCTTGTTTGGCAGGAGCAGTAAATCAAGCTTTATTAAATGGACAAAATGAGAAAGCAGAAGAAATTGCTTTATGGCATAAGAAAGTCTTTGGTGAGGATTATTATCTCGAAATTCAAAACAATGGATTGCAAGAGCAAGTATTAGCCAATCAAAAATTAGTACAATTAGCACGTAAATTAGATATTCCGCTAGTGGCTACAAATGATGCCCATTATTTAAAAAGGGAAGATGCGTATCATCATGAAGTATTACTTTGTATTCAAACTGGTAAAAGAATGAGCGATATGGATCGAATGCGATTTGAAACAGATGAGTTATATGTCAAATCACAAGAAGAAATGATAGAATATTTTAAAGCTTTCCCAGATGCCATAGAAAATACTGTAAAAATTGCAGAACAATGTAATGTAGAATTTGAATTTGGTCATACCATTTTGCCAAATTATGATGTACCAGAAGAATTTGAAACACATTATGATTATTTTAAAAAACTATGTGAAGATGGAATACAAAAAAGATATGGAGAACATCCATCCCAAGAAATATTAGAGCGAATGGAATATGAGTTAGATGTCATTCAAAGAATGGGATATGTAGACTATTTCCTAATTGTTTGGGATTTTATCCATTATGCCAAAACCCATCATATATCAGTAGGACCAGGTCGTGGATCTGGAGCAGGTTCCATTATTGCCTATGCCATTGAAATTACAGATATTGACCCCATGAAATATGGGTTACTATTTGAAAGATTTTTAAATCCAGAAAGAATTAGTATGCCAGACTTTGATGTTGATTTTTGTTATGAACGTAGACAAGATGTCATTGACTATGTAGCCGAGAAATATGGACATGACCATGTATCCCAAATTATAACTTTTGGGACGATGGCAGCCAAAATGGTAATTCGAGACGTAGCAAGAGTATTAGATATTCCTTATTCAGAAGCAGATAGCCTAGCAAAAATGATACCCAATGAATTGCATATCACCATAAAAAAGGCATTAGAGCAAAATAAAGAATTAAGAGATAAATATGAAAATGACGAAACCGTAAAAAAAGTATTAGATATTGCGATGGGATTAGAAGGAATGCCAAGACAGGCATCTACCCATGCTTGCCGGAGTGGTTATTACCAAAGAGCCAGTTGATACCTATGTACCACTTTACGTACGTGATGGGCAAAATTCGACACAATACATCATGACAACTCTAGAAGAATTAGGTCTATTAAAGATGGATTTCTTAGGACTAAGAACCTTAACAGTGATTCAAGATACAATTGACTTAGTTAAAGAAAACAGAGGAATTGATGTAGAATTTGATCAGGAGATGGCAGATCCTAAAGTTTATAAACTATGGCAAGAAGGAAAATCTTGTGGAATTTTCCAATTTGAGTCACAAGGTATGACAAACTTTATGAAAGAATTAAAACCAGACTGTTTAGAAGATTTAATTGCTGGTGTATCTTTATATCGACCAGGACCAATGGATCAAATACCAAGATATGTAAAAGGAAAATTAAATCCTGGGCATAATGAATATACACATCCAAGATTAGAGCCAATACTAAATGTAACCTATGGTTGTATGGTTTACCAAGAACAAGTTATGCAAATTGTTCGTGACTTAGCAGGCTATTCATTAGGAAGAGCTGATTTGGTGAGACGTGCCATGGGAAAGAAAAAGTTAGATGTTATGGCAAAAGAAAGAGAAATTTTTATTCATGGACAAGTAGATGAAGAGGGAAAAGTAATTGTGCCAGGTTGTGTTAGAAATGGAATTGATGAAAAGTCAGCTAATAAGATATTTGATGAGATGGCAGAATTTGCTAAATATGCTTTTAACAAATCCCATGCGGCTTGTTATGCGGTAGTCGCTTATCGAACAGCCTATTTAAAAGCTTACTATCCAGCAGAATTTATGGCAGCCACCTTAAATAGTTTTTTAGGAAATTTAGACAAAATTCCGCAATATATTGATGAATGTAAACTACTAGGAATTGAAATTTTAAAGCCTGAAATTAATAAAAGTAATACGAAATTTACGGTTGAAGATGGTAAAATTCGTTTTGGATTAGGAAGTATCAAAAATGTGGGAACAGTTCCAGTCAATAACATGGTAAAAGAAAGAAAGCAAAAGGGTCCTTACAAAGGATTTACAGACTTTTGTGAAAGAATGGCAGAGGAAGCAGTTAATAAAAAATGTGTAGAAAGTTTAATTAAAGCAGGTGCATTTTCTGAATTTGAACAAACCAGAAGTACACTACTTGCTTCTTTTGAATCCATTATGGACACCATTCAAAACGGGAAGAAAAAAGGAATGAAGGGACAAGTTTCAATGTTTGATTTAGGGACAAAAGAAGAACGAGAACAATTAAATGAAATCAAATATGTTTTTGAAGAACACAAAGAACTACCAAATAAAGAGTTGTTGTCCTTAGAAAAAGAAATGCTAGGAATTTATATTTCAGGGCATCCACTTGAGAAATTAAGAACACAAATAGAATCACAGACTAATATCGATACAATGAGATTACGAGAAATAGATGAGCAAATGAATTCTAACTTAAAGGAACCAGAGATGGAATTACTAAAACAAAATACAAAATCAAAATATCGTGATGGTCAAACGGTAAAATATGCTGGTATTATATCTTCCATTAAAAAAAAATACACAAAAAACAATAAAATTATGGCATTTGTTACCATAGAAGATTTGTATGGAGCAGCAGAAATAATTGTATTTGAAAATGCTTATTTAAAAGCAGGAAGAAGTTTGGTAGAAGAAAATATTGTTATGATAGAAGGGCGTTTAAGTATTCGCGAGGAAGATACAACTACTATTATTGCTAATGAGATTCGAGATTTTGGCGAACAAAAACAAAAAATATTAATGTTAGATATTACAAATGCTTCGGAAGAAGAAAAGGAAAAACTAAGAGGTGCTTTACGATATTTTAATGGAGATAAGAATAATATTAATGTTCAAATTAAAATGGGAGAGGAAACCAAACCTTGTGGACAATTATATATTACAGAGCCAATATTGGAAGTGTTTCAAAATATGATAGGACCAGAAAATGTAATCTTAAAAGAAATTTAGAAAAAGGTAGAAATTCTCTACCTTTTTTAAATCCATTCTCCATATTTTTTTAGATAAATCTTTTTGGCAAACATGGCAACGAAGCAATAAAGAATGGGAATTCCTAGGATAATTGTCATGAAAGGAAGTGGAATCGGAACTAATCCAATTGCTTTACCTAACCAAGTAAAAGGAACTAAAATACCAATGATACTTAGTAAAATAGAAGAGACATAAACCATCTTGTGGGCATTACTTTGTACAAACGGAATTTTAGCAGTTCTAATAATGTGCATTCCAAGCAAATTAGAAACAATACTATAAGTAAACCATACTGTTTGGAAAAGGGCAACTTCTCTTACTTGGAAAATAAACCAAAGAGCAGCGAAAACCATTAAGTCAAAAGCAGAGCTAAGAGGTCCCATAAATAGCATAAAATTTTTCAAGCTTTTTAAACTAAATTGCCTAGGTTTTTGTAAATATTCTTCATCTACATGATCAAAAGGAAGCGTTAATTGCCCAAAATCGTAAAGTAATCCTTCTACCAATAATTGGATTGGCGTTTCTGGTAAGAAAGGTAACAGGACACTTGCAATAATCACAGACATAACTTCGCCGAAGTTAAAACTGGTTGCCATCTTGATATATTTCATTAAATTGGCAAATGTCTTTCGTCCTTCTCGTACACCATCTAGTAATACTTGTAGGTCTTTTTCTAGCAAAATAATATCAGCAGATTCTTTGGCAATGTCTACAGCAGTATCCACAGAAATACCAACATCAGAGTTGGTAAGAGAAGGGGCATCGTTAATTCCATCACCCATATAACCAACTACATTACCATCTTCTTTTAAAAGCCTTACAATTCGTGCTTTTTGAATCGGGGAAAGTTTAACAAAAATATTGGTTTTTCTTAATAATCTCAAAACAGCAGCATCTGATAGCTTTTCGATTTCACTTCCTAATACTACATTTTTAGAATTAATATTTACTTTTTTACAAATACATTTAGTCACTTCAGCATTATCTCCAGTTAAAACAACAACACGAATTCCTGCTTTATTTAATTTTTCAATTGCTATTTTAGCACTTTCTTTTGGTGGGTCTAGGAATCCAATAAAGCCAAGAAGAACCATATTTTTTTCATGATGTACACCAAAATTAGAAATATCTCCAATATCATTTTTTTGACAAACTGCAATGACTCTTAAACCATCTTTATTTAAGGTTTTCGATATTTGTTTCACATTATCTTTTATCTGCTTTGTAATAGGAGAAACATTTCCTTTGTAGTCCACCATAGTACAAATTTCTAGAATTTCTTCTACTGCGCCTTTGGTAATTAATTGCTTTTTATTGCCATCTGAAACAATAACAGACAAACGTCTACGAGAAAAATCAAAAGGAATTTCATCAACTAATTTGTATTTTTCTACCGTTTCCTTCATATCATTTTGTAAACCTCTACGAATTACAGCTTCATCGATATTTCCTTTTAGGCCAGTTTGGAAATAAGAGTTTAGAAAAGCGTGTTTTAGAATACGTAAATCTTCTTGTCCATTAATATCTAAATATTTTTCAAGAACAATTTTATCTTCTGTTAAGGTTCCCGTTTTATCCGTACAAAGGATATTCATAGCGCCAAAATTTTGAATCGAATCCAATTTTTTAACAATGGTTTTCTTTTTTGACATTTTAACAGCACCCTTAGAAAGGCTAGAGGATAAAATAACAGGAAGGAGTAGTGGGGTAATACAAATGGCAATGGCAACAGCAAAAGTAAAAGCAGTAACAGGGCTGTGTTTCCAAGCATTTAATAAAAATACAATTGGTGTCAAAATGACCATAAAACGAATTAGCAGTTTACTAATACTTTCGATTCCCATTTGAAAAGAAGATTTTGGTTTTCCAGAAGTAATGGTATGAGAAACCTTACCAAAATAAGTGCTATCTGCAGTCTTAATAACGGCACACTTAGCAGAACCACTAATTACATTAGTTCCCATAAAGCAAATGGTGTCTAAATCGGAAATACTATCTAAATTTTCTTCCGTAAGTTCAGAATTTATATTTTTTCGAACGGCATCTGACTCACCCGTTAAAGAAGATTGACCAACATATAAATCTTTTGCCTCTAGCACTCTTAAGTCCGCAGGAATCATACTACCAGCAGATAAAAGAACAAGATCACCTAAAGTAACATCTTTAATCGGAATTTGAATCTCTTTTCCATCTCGCATAACAGTTGTAGTAGTTGCCACCAATTCTTTTAATTTCTCAGCAGCTTGATTGGAACGATATTCCTCAAAAAATTCTAATAAAGTACTAGCTGAAACTAAAATTGCAATTACGATGATATTAGCATAACTTGGTGTTTCTGGAAGATAAACATCAGTATAAAAAAGAATGGCAACAATTCCAAGTAAAATACAATTAAAAGGGCTCAATAAACTTTCTAAAAAATAATGATACCATTTTTTTGGTTTTGCCTGACGAATTTCATTTGGTCCATATTTGTGTAATCTTTCATTTGCCTGACTAGAAGACAAACCACTTTCTTCAATATGATAGGTTTGAATAAAATCTTCCTTTGGAAGAATACACTCTTTTCCATACAAGGCTTTAATATTAAGATCCTCTTTTCCACTTGTCATTCAAATCAACTCCAATCATTCGTATAAAATTTTCTTTACAAAGTATACCACTATTTTATAAAATTGAAACAAAAAGGTGGAAAAAAATAGAAAATTATTATATAATTTAAAAAATGGCTAAACGGGGACGGTTCTTCTTTAGCCATTGGCCAAAGAAGAACCGTCCCCACTTGGCCAGGAAAGAGGAGATCTGGATATGGAAAGAATAAGAGTAGCAGGTATTATACCGATGGAAGATGGATTTGCTTTTATGCACAGAAAGGATGTGAAAAAGAGAAAAGATTTTCAAGAATATTATACTTTTCCTGGAGGAGGCGTGGAAGAAGGAGAGACACCAGAAGAAGGAATACTTCGAGAAGTTAAAGAAGAATTGGGAATTGAAGTAGGAATTGTAAAAAAATTATATGAGATGAATTCAGAGAAATTTAAGCAAAAGGAGATATTTTTCTTATGTGATTATCTAGGAGGAGAATTTGGAACAGGGGATGGACCAGAATTTAATTGTGATCCTAAGTATATTGATAGCGGAAAGTATTTACCAGAAATCATAAAAAGAGAAGAAGTGGAAAATTTATTGCTACTACCATTTGAAATAAAAGAAAAATTTGTGGAAGATATAAAAAGAGGAAAAATATGAAAAAATTAAGTACAGTTTATTAGGATAAAAAGCTAAAATAAGATTGAAATCTTGTTTTAGCTTTCTTTTTTATATTAAAATGTGATAAAACAAAGTGGTACACATACAGATCATAATACCGGCAAACAGTAGGTAAAATAAAACTAAGAGCCGTCCACTTCCAACTACCAGTTTCTTTTTTTATGGTAAGAAGGGTTGTCGTACAAGGAAAATGTAAGCAGGTAAAAATCATAACATTAATTGCTGTTAGCATCGTCCAACCGTTTTGAATTAAGATTTCGCCAATGGCATAAGTGTCTTCTAAATTGACTAAAGAGTTTCCACCAAGATAACACATCAAAATAATAGGGAGTACAATTTCATTAGCAGGAATTCCAAAAATAAAGGCTGCTAAAATATAACCATCAAATCCCATTAAACGAGCAAATGGATCTAGAAAATTGGCAACTAGATGAAGTAAACTTTGACCATTAATGGTAAGGGTAGCAAAAAGCCAAATGACAAGTCCAGCAGGTGCAGCAACAGCAATTGCTCTACCGAAGAACGAATAAAGTTCGATCCAAAATGGAACGGATAAAAATCTTTCCAAATTGTGGCTTTCGATAAGGTGGTAGTTCTAGCACAAAAGAGGAAGGCATTCCTTTCAAAATGGTTTTCGATAATATTTTAGAAATCAGTAAAGTTAAAAAGATTCCTAATAATATAACGAAAATGACAGCTAGAGTAGAAACAATAGAAGCACCAAATCCTTGCATAGTACCTGCTATAAAAATGGTAGCAATTGAAATTAGGAAAGGAAATCTACCATTACAGGGAACAAAATTATTGGTTAAAATAGCAATGAGTCTTTCACGAGGAGAATCGATAATTCGACAGCCAACACAGCCAGCAGCATTACAACCAAATCCCATGCACATGGTTATCATCTGTTTACCAGTACAGCAGCACTTTTTAAAAAATCCATCCATATTAAAAGCAATTCTTGGAAGATATCCCAAATCCTCTAGAAAGGTAAAAAGAGGAAAGAAAATAGCCATAGGAGGGAGCATAACAGCAATAATCCAAGTAAGGGTCTGGTAGACACCAGAAATTAGCATATCAGATAACCAATTAGGACAATGCAACCATTGGGTAAATAGGATAAGTTTTCCTTGGAACCAAGCAAACAAACTAAATAGAGCTTGAGAAGGATAGTTAGCACCTACAATAGTAAGCCAAAAAATCAAACCTAAAAATAAAATCATAATGGGAAAACCAAATGTTTTAGAGGTCAGTATTTTATCAATTTTTCGGTCTCTACCGAGAATAGTTTTTGTTTTCAAAAGTACAAACCGTTTTACAAATTATTTCTGCTTGCTCCATAATAGAGGAAACAATCTTATCTTTCAAGTTTTCATTTAACAGATTAAATTCTTTTAATCGGTTTAAAATTTTAATGCGGATAAGCTGAATTCCAATGTTATCGATGAGAGAGATTGAAAAATTCTTTTCAATGGATTGTAATATTTTTTCTTCACCATCTATTAATTTTAAAGCAATCCAGCGAAGTAGGTGAGGGGGGAAAACAGAATATTCTTTTAATTTATCCTCTAAAGTTTTAATTCCTTCTTCAATAGCAGATGGATAAACAATTTTTTTAGGCTTTGGAATGATTTCTTTTTTACAGATTTTTAAAATGGTATCCATTAAATGGTCTAATGTTTTCTTTTTTCGAGCAATTGTTCCGAACAACTGGAACACCCAACTTGTTTGATAATTCTTCTAAATCCACTTTAATTTTTTTCTTCTTTGCTTCATCTAGAAGATTGACACAAACCACGATATTATTTGTAATTTCCATTGTTTGAAAAACTAAATTTAAATTTCTTTCTAGACAAGTAGCATCTACGACGATAACAGTAGCATCTGGATGACCAAAACAAATATAATCACGGGCAATTTCTTCTTCTTCCGAATTCGACATAATCGAATATGTACCAGGAATATCGACAAACAAGAAATTAGAATCTTGGTAGTAATATTCCCCAGTGGCATTTGCAACTGTTTTACCAGGCCAATTACCAGTATGCTGATGCATACCAGTTAAAGCATTAAAGATAGTAGATTTTCCTACATTCGGGTTGCCAGCAAGTGCAATCGTGTAACCCTTCTCGTTTTTCAAATTTTTAAAATCATTTTCTAATAATCGTGTACCAGTTGAAGATTTAGTAAGTCCCATTGATACACCTCCTATTTTTTAGATAGTATAGTGTATGAGAAAAAAAGGATATGGTTACAAGAATTAGTAAGAAATATCAATCAAAGAAGAATCTTCATCTCGAATAGCAATTAAAGTACCGCGAATATCAAATGCCTTTAAGCCAGAAGAAGGACTCATTAAAATAGGGGTAATGGAAGACCCCTTTACTAAGCCTAAATCTAATAGTCTTCTTCTTATATTTCCGTTTACAATTTAAGTGTTCAATTGTTCCTTCTTGATGTAAAGGTAAACAGTCTAATGTATCAATTCCATAATTCATAATCATCACCTAAAAATAAATTGTTATACTTTATTATATTTTGTCGAAAAAATAAATGTTACATATTGACAATTGATTTTAATTATGAAAAAATAGTGATGGCTAATGGCTAATGAGGGACGGTTCTTCTTTAGCCATTTTAATAAATATGGTCAAAGAAGAACCGTCCCTCATTAGCCAAGCGAAGTAGCAAAGGGAGGAAATGAAAGATGGAAAAAATAAGAGGATTTGAAATAGCAAAAGGATTTGAAGGAAAAGGAATTAATTTACCTATTAGGAAAACAAAATATTCAGCAGCATATGATATAGAAGCAGCAGAGGATACGATTATACCAAGTTACCAAAAAGGGATGAAACCAACCCTAATTAAGACAGGATTAAAATCTTATATGCAACCAGATGAAGTACTATTAATTGTACCTAGAAGTTCAGGACCCAAAAAACAGGGAATTCTATTTCCACATAGTACAGGAGTCATTGATCAAGACTATTATAGTAATCCTGATAATGATGGGCATATTTTCATTCAATGCATCAATATAAAAGAGGAAGATGTACAAATCAAGAAAGGGGAAGCAATTGCGCAAGCAATGTTTCAAAAATACCTGATAACAGATGATGATAAGGCAGATGGGAAGAGAATAGGAGGATTTGGTTCAACAGGAAAGTAAAAAAATAGACAAGAAGACAAGAATCATTTTGAAAAAAATAAAAAAATTTTTTCTCTTAGAACCACAAGCAAAACAGACGAAATATACATAAAAAATAGAGGAGAAAGGCTTTGACTTTTCTCCTTTTTTGTTGTATAATAAGGATGGTTAAAAAATCCAATAAAGTTAGTTAAATCCAAAATATTGACATAACTTTATTATATTTTTTTCGCCGAAAAATTAAGAAATGCTGAAAGGAGTTGACTTACATGTTTAATGTAGGAGACAAGATTGTATACCCAATGCACGGGGCAGGAGTAATTGATTCAATAGAAGAAAAAGATATTTTAGGAGAGAAACAATCGTATTACATATTAAAAATGCCAGGAGAAGTTAAGGTAATGGTACCAACAGCTAGGGCAGAAGAAATAGGGGTAAGAAATATTATAGATAAAAGTTCAGCAGATAAAGTAATCGGTGTACTAGAACAAGATGAAACCATAATGGACAAAAATTGGAACAAAAGATATAGAGATAATATGGATAAAATGAAAAGTGGAGATATCTACGAAATAGCAGATGTAGTAAGGAATCTAAGCTTTAAACAAAAAGAAAAAGGTCTTTCTACTGGCGAAAAGAAAATGTTAAATAATGCAAAACAAATTTTAGTTAGCGAATTAGTATTAGCAGAACACGCTACACAAGAAGAAGTAGAACAATTAGTAGAAAACAAAATCAACACATCTTATAGGATGTTTAGAGCAGAAGATATTACACAAGAAAGTGTAGTAAATAAATTTATCCCATTTGATGGTACAGGAACAACAAACTAGAAATAGATTCATCAATTGTTAATATACTATTTTTGATGTAATTTGAGAGTATACAAAAAGTTGTGTAAATAAATCCTTCCGTGATAAAATAAAAAATATCAAGGAGGGATTTTTTTTATGGGAAAAAAGTAGAAAAAGCAAAAAATTTCTTTTCTAAAATTTTGAATTAAGTGTTAGAACTATGTTAGAACTTTTGATAGAATAACAGTCTAACTTATTATTGATATTTATAAATTTTGGAATTTATGGTATAATGCAAGAAAAAATAAAACTTTACAAAGTTTTATAATAAAGGTGGTGCAATATATGCATGATAGAGTGAAGTTTTACTCTGCATCAGATTACTCATCAGGCTTTCATCTTAGAAGAGTAAAAGAGATAGTAGATAAGTTTAATAGTAATAAAATAGATTATGATGTGAATGAAGTAATAGAATTTTATAATATAATAAAATTTATAGATATAAAGGCATATCTTATAACATGGAAAAAAAAAGACATAGAAATTATTCAAAAAGTTTGCAAAGAATATAAAAGGATTGTAGCATGTTATATAAAAGGCATTGATGATAGTAATTTCGTAGAATTATATAATAAAGTGGACAGAATTTATAAAGATGATTTCTTCGAATTGTTGGAAAAATATAAAGTATATGAAAGAATATCAAAAACAACTTTTAATGAGCTATTACATAATGAAAAAGTGTGTATGCACTATATCTTAAGAAATAAAAAACTTGTTAATTACTATGGTAATATCATAAGAACTTGCTTATTAAATAATAGTAAATATGCTGAATTACTATTAGATAAATATGAAATCGACCACTTAAACCAAAGGTATACTATTTATTTCCCAGAAGTGTTTACTTTAGAGGATAAAGAAACTCTAATATTAAATTACATTAAAGAACCATTTGCAAATCTGAATTATCTAGGTATTATAAATAATATCCAGAGTTCAAATGAATTAAAAATATCAGATAGAACAAGATTAGAATCTAAGAAAAGAACAAATGAGGAAAATCAAAAGTTTTTTGATGGAAATTCTGGTATGAAATATGGTGTCGAGGTAAGTTTTGCAGAAAATCAAGAAGAGCTTATTATAGAGCAAGAGGATAAAGGAATAATTAAGTGTTCATATTCAATGAAATGGATCAAAGATAATTTAGATTATAATACATTATTAAATAATTTCATTTACTTATTTAATTTTGTTGATCTTCAAATGCGAATAACATTATTTAGTAAAAAGACTGAATTAGGTCTTTTTGAAAGCACCCTCTTTACTAGATCAAAACATGCTTATAATATAGGTATTGGTTTTAGTATTAAAAAAATGTTGTCAGATTTACAAATGGTTAGTTACTACCAAAGACTTGAAGGACTAAATATAAGACTAGAAGAAGTTATAGAATGGTTTTTTAAAGAACATCTTTTGGATGAATTTAAAATAAAAAACTATAAGGTGAATCCTCCTTCAATAAGTTCTAAATATTTAGAAAAATGTAGGACGATATTGCCTGAATTAGAGTCCATAATAAAACAATATAATTTATATATTGAAGATGGATATATAAATCATGAATTACTGCAAATGTCTTCAAATCCTATTCCATATAAAGATATAAAAAGTAAATTAGAAAAGAAATACATTTATCCAAATTATAAGTCACAAGAATTTAATAATATAGATTATTACTTTTTTTCTGATCAATGTATGCTTTCATATAGAAAAGATGGAGATGATAAGTATAATTCTTTTTATGAACTATTGTTAAATGAAAATATCTGTCCAACAGATTATGCAGATTATAATAAACAGGACATTGCTTATCTTTTGGAAAAAAATTATATACATATAGATTGCAATGGATTTATTAAAATATCTAATAACAAATTAATTACAATACTTAAGGATTTACATGAGAATGAAGTTGTTAATTATTGGAAATATCCAATTTTATATAGAAGCGAAATTGATAAGTTACTAGATAAAAAAATAGTTGAAGCAGAAAGTTCACTTTTATCTAGACCAGAACAAGATTATTTTAATTATTACTTAAATAAAAGTGCATTTAATAATTCTCTTGATTTAAGAAATATGTATGTTCATGGTACACAATTTAACGATAATGATGATGAAAATGTACACTATACTAATTATATAAGATTCTTAAAATTATTTATATTAATTATTATAAAAATTAATGATGACTTGTGTACTTACAATAATCTACAATCTAATAATAGGAGTTAAATATGAAAAGTATATACAATTATTTTGATTTTCCAAGTGTGGAAAAAGCACACCAAATAACAAAAGATATTGAAAAAATAAGAATACAAGTAAAATATGAAATACAAAATGAATATGCTTATGCTAATGAATTTGATTATTATGAAAATGTTTTACCTTGGATAAATGAATTTAATTTTACTATGTTAAATATAGAAATACCATATATATTAGTATGCAATTATTATGATAAAAAAATTCCAGAATACAGAGAAGTTGACCTTAATGAAAAGAAATATCAAGAAATTGACTATATAAATAAGTATTATTTTAATTATTTTAGTAGAATTTGCTTATTTGAAATAAAAAGTAATTTTGAAAGGACTATACATATCATAAGCAATTTATATAATTTAGGAATAAATTATTATGAAAAAGATATAATACCTCGTGTAATAAAATATTTAAAAACAAATGATAAAAAAATATATAAATATTTAATAGACATGCAATCAAATACAGTTTATAAAGAGATGGAAAATTTAAGAAATCAGTTAACACACAGTTTTTCACCTTTAAATACCATGTCACTTCCAGAATATCATAAAAATGGGTTAATAGTTTATGGAGTTAGACAATCTAAATCAAGTACTGAAATAAAAAATATAATAGAAGATACTTTAGACCTATTAAAAGAATATGTTGATTTTCTGGGAAAACATATAGAACAGTTTTATATAAAAAAATTTAATAGAAAGTAAATCATACTCTCTCCCATTTTAAATTGCCACAAAGCGATTGTGAGGGCAAATTTAATAAGAATATTAGCTAAAGCCCGTTTGTAGAATAAAAATCTACAAACGGGCTTTTTTGTCGTGCAAAGAGAAATGCAATAGCCTCTATAAAAGCTATTTGGTGGCATATTTGATATGGATTTGTAATTGTAAAAAGTTTGGGCAAGTATGAACAAGATACTTAAATGTATCAGCAATTATAGTAGTAATATTACTACTTACTAGACTACCTATGAAACGAGGCGAACGACCGACGGTTTCTGGCTTTATAGGTGTAATAATTCTATTTTGCATAAATGGGATTATTACACCTAATTCACTTTAGCTCTCTCCCTCTGGTTTCTACTTTGAATTGCTAAAGTGAATACAAAAAAGCACTTATGCTTTTTTGTTGTGAGTAAAAAATTTATTTTTTTGCTCACATTCATAAAAATTGCGATAAGCAAATTTTTATGAAAAACCTAAAAATGCGTATAGCAATTTTTTAGGTTTTGGGGTGTGGGGTTGCAAAACCCTGCCATACGACAAACTTGTTTGTCTAGTATGTTAGACATTCATAGAATATCTCAAGTAAAGAAGGAAGTGCAAGAAGATATGAGCTATGCTATTATACGAAATGATAAATTAACAAG
>JAAWAM010000024.1 GCA_022792135.1 Clostridia bacterium | reverse complement strand
AGTTTCATCTGTTATAGTATCATCTATTTCTTTTCTTGCATTAAAGAACATTATCCCAAGTAATATGATTACTAATATAACACAAATTACAATAATATTTTTTTTCATACATATACCTCCTCGATAAATTACTATTTGTACCAATAAACAGTATCATAAAATGATACATTTTTCAATGAATAAAGAGCATTTTTTCAAAACTACTTGAAAGTTAATACTTGATATAACTTGATTTCAAGATTATAAGAATTTGACGACACAAAAACATATCTAAAAGGAAAATAAATTGAATTAGCAAAGCAGTGGGAAGAATTAAAATAAGGGCAAAAATTTTTAAAGGTATATATTGCAAAAAGATACTTAATATGATAACTTATTAATAAACTAATGCAGATTATGAAAAAGGAGAAACAAGAAAAAGAGAGGAAAAATAAAAATGCGAAAAACAATATTGAAGTATAGCTGCACTTTTATGATCCTAATTCTTAGTTATGTGCTATTAGGACAAGTTACATCAGCTATCCCTAGAAGTTTAATAGAAGAAAACTCAAGAAAATCAGCACAATATTTATTAGGAAAAGAACAATGTGCAGATATCAAGATAGAAGATACATTTTATAAAAAAGAATATATTTTCAATTACACAAATGCCTTAATGTTAAATACAGCTTATTCAATTGACTCCACAAAACCATTAGAATCTTTTATGTTAGCAAGAAAAAATTATGTACCAGAGGTTACCGAAATATGGAATCAAGATACCCAATATGGGTTAGTATCAGCCTCTAATTGGAATTACCAAAATCAGACAGGAGAATACTACTATATAACACATAAAGACCAAGATATTGTAGTAAAAGAATCATTTGAATATGCTAGATACTGGCATGGCTATTTAGCAATATTAAGACCAGTATTAACATTATTTTCTTATCCAACAATTGAAATATTAAGTAGGATTGTTTTTGTGTTACTAGTAATCAGTTGTACCTATTTAATGTGGAAAAAAATAAATAAAACAGCAGCTATTTTATTTTTGCTTTCTTTTGTGGTAATGAATTCCTTTTATACAGCAAGTTCGATTAATGAGGTAACTTGTTTTATGATTATGTTGTGTAGCAATCTATATATCTTATTAAGATACCAAAAAACAAAACAAATGCCATTGGTCTTTTTTGTTATTGGTTCCATTACCAATTATTTAGACCTACTGACATTGCCTTTACTAACTTTTGCCATGCCAGTTTGTATCTATTTTCTATTAAAAGAAAAAGAAGGGATAAAGGCAAAAGAAAGTATCATTACCTATATAAAACTTGGAATTGCTTGGGGAGCTGGATATGGTTTAACATGGGTTGCCAAATGGATTTTAGTAGACATACTTTGCAATCGAAATATCCTAGAAGTAGCCATGAAGCAAATCATATATCGAACTGGTTCAAAGGAAGGAAATGTCATTTTTTCATACAGCTATGTGATAGGAAACAATATGAAGTTTTTAGGAAATGAAGCTCTCTATGCCACAGGTTTTGTTGCATTAGCTATACTATTGATGGGAATCATAAAAAATAAGAAATATCCTAGAAAAGATAAAATTAATGTTGTACAACTTGCAGTATACCTAATAACATCAGTCTTACCATTTATATGGTATTTTGCCTTAAAAAATCATTCTGCCATTCACGCAAGATTTACTCATAGACTATTTCTTATCTTTATCTTTGCATTTTGGATTGTTTTAGCTAAAATGTGGGGGATAGACAATTTAAAAAAAGATAAAATAAGGGAATAAAAAGAAGCTTACTGATTTAGCCAATACGCTATTTTAGTAAGCTTTTTATAAAGTTACAATTTTTTTGGTAAAATCTAAATGATTCCAAGAATCATAATCATAACCAATGGTATAAACATCGGTGGCCCAAATATCTTTTTCTAACATCAATTTTAAGTTTTTATTTGAATTACTATCTACAAAGCGTTTGACAGAAGTAACAATTTCAAGTTTTGGATTGGCTTTAGCAATTTCAGAAATTAAAAATTTTCCTCTGTTGTTAAGTCCAAGAACGCGAAGATAAGGGATTGTTTTTTTCGATAGCATTCTATCCTTTTTGGTGATACCTAATAAAGCATATAACAAGATTCTTTGAATACGAGTTGCTGTATAACGTTTTGATTTTATTTTCTGAAAGAATTCTACTAAGTTGTTACAAGAATTAGCGGTATTTTTAATCGCAAATTCTAATCCTTCTGCAATATCAGGAAGCTCTGCAATTTCAGATACATCCATTTTTCTTAAATTATAAATAATTTCTTTCTCGAAAACAGATAAATCTGGTACAATATGTCCTTGTTTAATGTTTTCCATTAGAATACAGTAACTAGAGGATGGGAGTAATTTTCTTAAAATGTCAAATCCGCCATTTTTTACGATATTTCGAATGGCAGTGCTACTTGCCATATTTCCAGAATAAAGTGTATCATGATAACCAGTTTCATAACGAGCAATGGAAATAGGCATGATATTACTTTTATATTTTTTTAAAGCTTTTATATATTCAATTCCTAAAATATTATTAGGACAAGATAACACATTGGCATATTTTCTAATATCATTTAGATACATCATCAAAGCATTTTCACGTGCTTTAGGAAAAGAAATTCCTTTTTTAAGTTCATGTGAAAGTAAAGTCTTATAAGGTTTTGGTTCACGATACAGAACATCAGCAAACTTGTCTAAAAGATCAATATCTGAAGTTTCTGCTCCAAAAGCGATATAGTCTACTACTTTTAAAGAATCTAAGATTTTAACAGCACCATCTGCGAAATTTTCGGCACTAGAAGTTGCATATAAAACAGGTAACTCAAGGACTAAATCAATCCCATTGCGAATCGCTGCCTCAGCTTTTGACCATTTATCGATTAAAGAAGTAGAACCACGCTGTGTAAAGTTGCCACTCATAATAGCAACTGTATAATTAGAGCGAGTCATTTTTTTAGCTTGTTCCAAATGATATAAATGCCCATTATGAAAAGGGTTGTATTCACCCACAATACCTAAAACTTTACCCATAATCGGAATCCCCTTCTTGTGTATTTTAATTTTAACTGTTATAATAGTACCATAAATATCAGAAAAAAACAAGGAAGGAAAGCAAGTATGGAAAAAGTAGTAATATATACAGATGGAGCTTGTTCAGGTAATCCAGGACCAGGAGGCTGGGGAGCTATTTTAATGCATCAAGATCGTCAAAAAGAAATTTCAGGAGGGAAGAAAGATACCACTAATAATATCATGGAATTAACAGCTGTGATAGAAGGGTTAAAACTTTTAAAATATCCCTGTGAAGTGGATGTATATAGTGATAGCGCTTATGTTGTAAATGCCTTTTTACAAGGGTGGATTTACAATTGGGTAAAGAATAATTGGAAAACAGCTGGAAAGGAACCTGTTAAGAATAAAGAAATTTGGCAGGAATTATATAAACTGACGAAAATACATAAAGTAAATTTTTTCAAGGTAAAAGGTCATAGTGATAATGAATTTAACAATCGTTGTGATGAACTTGCTAGAAATGCGATACCAAATTGTTAACCAGCTACGTGGAGTGTTGCTCGGTGTTATATCTAAAGAATTAGATAAAATACTTGAGTTTACTGCTTTTGAGGATTTTGTTAGTTTTGAGAAAAAATGCAAAAATAAGGTTAAAAGGGTAGAAAACAATAAAATTAAGGTGACGATAGAAGTTGATATGGTGTACGGAGTGGTATAATTTGATTATAAAAATATATGAATGTTTGGAGATAAAACTTAATTTAAAATATGTATTTTATAGAAATATAAGATACATATTTTTTTTATTATAGGAAAGTTCTATTTTTTAATAAAAATTTTTACAAATCACTTGAATAATAAACAAATGTTTGGTACAATATAATCAATAAAAACAAATAGGAGATGATAATATTGAGTAATTTACAAGCAGAAGAATATAAAAATTTTGAAGAAATAAAAAAGATTAGAGAAGATGGAACTGAATATTGGAGTGCGAGAGATTTAAGCGAAGTTTTGCAATATAAAAAATGGGAAAATTTTGCTAAAGTTATAGATAGAGCAAAACTAGCATGTAAAAATAGTGGATTTGAAATTCAAGAACATTTTCCTGAGGTCAGGAAAACGATAGAAATGCCTAAAAATGCGACAAAAGAAGTTTTAGATTATGAACTTTCAAGATATGGATGTTATTTAATTGTACAAAATGGAGATCCAAGAAAAGAAGTAATTGCTTT
>JAAWAM010000023.1 GCA_022792135.1 Clostridia bacterium | reverse complement strand
TTAATTAAATAAAGTTTAACATATATTAGGCGAAAAAGATAGACTTTTTTTAAAAATATATCGTTTTCGCTTGTTTGCCATACAAAAAAATAATATAATAAATTTATAGCAAAGGACTTGACAAAAATTAGATAGTCAATCTATAGGGTAGATAATAAGTTGAAATTTGATCTTTATGAAATACTTATCTAACTATGAGGTGTTCAAAATTGAAATCTTGTGAAATTAATTTATCTTTTATAAATTTGGGTCTAAAATCAAAATTGTTTAGTAATGATATATCTAACCATACGAAATTGTGCTTTTTTACTTTTCCTTTATCATTTTCAGTTTTTGAATAATTTTGCAAAGAGATTTTATTGAAGTTTTCTGGTTTTACAATATAATAAAAGCTAATTTCATGTGTTTGAAGATTATTTTTATCTAAATAAAAGTTTTCAACAACTGCTAATTCTTTATCTATTGTAACAGGAGTTTCAATTTCTTCAAGCATTTCCCTTATCATTGCAGTTTTACTATCTTCACATAATTCTACATGACCACCTGGTAAGCAATATGAAATATTATTTTTCATTTTCAATGTTAGTATTTTTCCATTGTGAATAATAATTCCATTAACTCTATATTTGAATTTGTGTGTATCTGTTTTTAATTCTATATCTTTCATATAAAAGTTTCCTTAAAATAAATTAATTATAGTTTATCAAGAGAGTAGGAGAAAAGTCAATAGACATGATTTTGTCCTCAGGATAAAGACATGATTTTTAAAAATTAATCGAGCAATTGGTTGATATTGAAAAGATTGCTCGATTAGTTTTTGCTAATTTTCGAGTTTTTTCTCCATTATTTTGAAAATTTTTTCTAACTCTTCAGGTGCATTTAAGCTTATCTGAAATCTTATTTTCTTCAAACTGCACCTATATTCTTCTTTTACTTGGTTTAATATATTTAGTGCAAATTTTTTTATTATTTGTAAGTTAAATAATGCTTTTTTATTTACTGTTGTATTTTCATCCGCTTTGAATGTGAAATCTAACTGCCAATGTAGCTTGTTCTCTATGTTCCAGTGATTTCTTATCGCTTTTGAAAAATTATATATATCTAATAACAAACTTGATATATAATATCTCTTTTCCTCTGTTTTTTTTCTTGTTTTATCTTCTATAGTTTTTATTACTAATCCTATACTTTTTAACCCTTCCCAATTTTTTATTTCTGAATACCATTTTACTTTTTCTGTTTGGTAATATTCATATGTTATTATTTGACTATGGCTTTTTTCTATTTCTTTTTTATATGCTCCTTCGTATTGTGATTGTATTAATAATAATCTATCTTCATCAAAATAATCTATTACATCTTGATAGAAATTTCCTTGATTTCCTTTTAGGGCTCCTACATAATCTCCTTTTCTTTCTATAACTGCTTTTACTGTGTTTTTTTGAGTATTTAAAGCATCCCATGTACAGATTACTCCTTCTATATTTAACCTTTTTATAACATCTGGTATTGCTGTTATTTCATTTGTTTTTTCTTCTATCATTTCTTGATCTATACACATACTTAAAAGGTCTGAATATACATTCAATACATTTAAATTTTTTATTATTTCATTTTTTGCATTCGTCTTTCTTCCTCTACTGTTTTCTACTTTTCCATCAAAGTGATAAAAATCATATTGCGGATTTATAGGGATTTTTACTAGTCTAAAAATAAATTCAATGCATACATTATTTAATTCATGCGAATCTATTATTGATATTACTCTTTCTTAAGTTGATGGTTGTGGTATTCCTCCTGTCAATTTTAAGAAACTTTTTAGCCATTTTTTATGTATTGTAGCAAAATAATATATTTCTTCCCAGTCATTACAATTTGACAAAACAGCTAGAATTACTACACATACTATATCCCATAATTTATATGTGCATTTTTTCTTAACTCTAATGTCTTTTAGTGTCTTTGCCTTATTTTTCAAGTGTTTTAATTGTTCTTTATTTGCTTCATCTACTTTTATATTTAAACTATTTTTTAGCTTTTGAATATCATTAAAATTCATTTGTATCACCTAATGAATTTTACCGTTTTTTTCACTTTTTAACAAGAGTTTTTATTTATTTTTCAAAGTTTTAGAAGTTAATCAAAAAAAATCATGTTTTTATCCTGTTTTGTCCTAGTAAGAAATAACAAGATATGTTATAATATAAGTAGATATTGTAAAAGAGCAAAGTAAACGAAAGTTTATGACGCAAAGCCATAGGTCTAAAAGCATTTGTGCTTATGATAGCTAGGTTGCACATAAGATAAGGAGGAGATTGATATGAAAGTAAAGAAAGTATGGAAAATAATAGGAATGATAATAGCAATTTTAATCTTATTTGTATTAATTCATACGATTAGAAATTATGTGATTATTACCGATTTACAAGATAAAAATTTGCAATATTCTAATAGTTCCAATTATTTTATAAAATCAGTTGCAACAGAAGAGAATGGAACCATGATAACTATGGAATACTACAAAAAAGATAATAAACAAGCTGTATTTTTGGAAAGAAACCTAAATGGGGAAATTTCAAAAATATCAATGTATCATAATGGAGAAAGAACAGATACATTTTGGGATAATAAAGAAAATAAAACAGTTCAATTAGATAGTGGAACAATAATTGAAGTAAATATTTATAATCATTTAGAAACAGAGAATCATTGGCAAACTTTTTTAGGGAGTTTATTTGCGAAAGTAAAATCCACTAATTATAATGGAAAAGAATGTTATAAGATAAAAGGATTTCTATCATCATCTTCGCTAACTTTTGAAGGTGCAGAGACATATATAGAAAAAGCTACAGGACTATTTGTTAAAAATATAGAAGGGACTACAATTACAGAGAAAGAATATAAATTTGATTGTGTAGAAGACACAATATTTTCAGAACCTGATATAAGTCAATATACTTTAAAAGGAAAAGAATAAAAGAGAATTTGCAAGAATGATAGGAAACCTATTTTAGGTTTCCTATTTTTTCAGTATTTTGAATAGTGTCACTAAAAAAGTGACACAAAAGACACAAAACTCCTTGCCACCTTTCTAGGGTGGCAAGGAGTTTTGTGTTTATATTTGATAGATATAGTTGTTCGAATTTTTCCTGCAAATTTTCTTATGCGTACTTCATTCAAACTATCTATCAATAATAAAATAGCATTTGCTATTAACATAATTACATCACAAAAAAGAATCATGTATAATAAAGTATACATAATTTTGGAAAAATAGTAATTTGTAGTATCTTTATAAACATAATATGGTAACATCCAATCGTTTTTTGTTGAAATAAAAATATGTTGATAAATTTTTTGTTATATTCTTTCATTAAATATTATCATTAGTTAGTAAAAAAACAAGTGGAGTTTTCTGATTGGATGGGTTCTATCTTTTAATTTATTTCATATATATTTAATAGCCAAAAAGAGGGGGAGGAAAATTTATGAGCAAAATAAAATATGGAATAATTGGAATATTAATCATTGCCATTTTTTCTTTAAGTGTAATATCCATGAATGCAACAGAAAAGGAGATATCAACCAATGCAGAGAGTGTAAGCAATAAAAAAATAGGTTGGGGAATTAAAAGAAATGATAATCACGAACAGCCAGATGTGGGAAGTAGCAATAGAAAGATTTTAGAACAAAACAATGGAATTACATTAGGAAATCCTGAAAAAAAATATGTTTATTTAACTTTTGATGAAGGATATGAAGCAGGTTATACACCTAAAATATTAGAAGTATTAAAAGAAAATGAAGTAAAAGCTACTTTTTTCCTTACCGCACATTACATTAATACACAAGAAGAATTAGTAAAACAGATGATAGCAGAGGGACATATTGTAGGAAATCATACAGTTAATCATAAAAGTATGCCAGATTTATCAGAAGAGCAAATAAAAAATGAAGTAATGCAATTGCACCAAACAATCTATGAAAAGTTTAACTATGAAATGAAATACATTCGACCACCAAAAGGAGAATTTAGTGAAAGGACTTTACAGGCAACAAATTCACTTGGATATAAGACAGTAATGTGGTCATTTGCCTATGAAGATTGGAATGAAGAGAAGCAACCAGAGGAAGAAAAATCAAAAGTAAAAATAGTAAATAATCTACACAACGGAGAAATTATGCTTTTACATGGAAATTCAAAAACTAATACAGACATATTAGATCGTATGATAAAAGAAGCAAAAAGTATGGGATATGAATTTAAGTCCTTGGATGAGTTTGAAAAATAATAAGAAAGGATTGCTTATGAAAAGAAACAAAAATAATCGAATTGATAAATTTCTAGAATTGCCACAAGAGGTATATTCTAATGTTCCCAAAATTATTTTGACTGGTTTTGATGAAATCATCATTGAAAATTTCAAAGGAATATTAGAATATGAAGAATTTTATGTAAGAATTAATACCCATATTGGTGTTGTAAATATCAATGGATATGGATTAAGTTTAGAAAATATGACAAATGATGATATTAAAGTCAAAGGAAAAATAGAAAGTTTAGAGATAGAAAGAACCATAGATGAAGATTAAAGGAGAAAAGTATGTTTATCAAAATCATATTAAGTTACCTGTTAGGGTATTTGAGAATATCAGTAGAAGGTTATTATATAGAAAGATTTATTAATATATGTAAGATTAAAAAAATAACCGTATGGAACTTGAAGAGGAGTAAAGAAATCCAATTATCTTTAAATGTAAGGGTGAGTGAATTTAAAGAATTGTGTCAAATTGCTAAAAAAGCAAGATGCAAAATAAAAATTGAACATAAAAAAGGCTTACCATTCCTATTGCACAAATATAAGAAGAGGAAAATTTTTTTAATCTTATTGATTATTGTCAGTATTTTAATAGGATTATCTTCAAATTTTGTATGGAATGTGGATATTGTAGAAGAAAATGCTCAAGAAATGGAAAACATAGCACAAGATATAGAAAATGCAGGATTAAAGACAGGAACTTTAAAGTCAAAAATAAATACAAAAGAGATTATTAATCGAATTAGATTACAAAGAAAAGATGTTGCATGGATGGGGATTGAGTTAAAAGGAACCAATGCGATTGTAAAGCTAGTAAAAGCAGATGAAAAACCAGATATTATAGATGAAAATGAATATTGTAGTATCCTATCAGACAAAGAAGGTGTTATAACGAAAATAAATGCACAAAATGGGACAGCAAATGTGAAAGTGGGAGATACGGTAAAAAAAGGAGACATTTTAATTAATGGATGGATGGAAGGAAAATTTACAGGAATTCGTTATGTCCATAGCAAAGGTGAAGTAGAGGCAAAAGTTTGGTATACCAAAAGTAAAAAAATATTTTACAATACTACGCAAATACAGGAGACAGGAAACGTAAAAAATACATATGCGATAAAAATAAATAATTTTGAAATAAATTTTCTAAAAAAGCTTTCAAAATTTGAAATTTATGATACAATAGAAACAGAAAAAAAATTCAAGTTATTTTCGGATTTCTATTTACCAATTTCAATTGTAAAAACTACCTATAAAGAGCAAGAAAAAATACAAAAACAATATGAATTGGAAGAAGCTAAAAACATAGGGATAGAAGAGTTACAAAAGGAATTAGAAGAGGAAATTAAAAACAAAGATAAAATTGTCAATAAAAATATTAACACCTATGAACAAGCAGACGGAGTAGAAATTTATGTTACATATGAAGTAATAGAAAACATAGGGACAAATGAAAAAATTGTATTTTGAAGGGATGATATAAATGGAAGAAAGAAGCCTTAGAATAACAGGAGCAGACAGTACATTTTTTAATAAAATAACCAATACACTAACTAAAATATTAATACCAACTAAAATTGGGATGAATGGAATGTTAATTTCCATCAAAAGAAATATTTTACTCAAAACATTTGAGAATTACACACGAGATGATGAGAATTATAATAAGGAAGAATTAGAAAAAAAATATAATACAGCTTATGAAACATATTTAGCAGCCTTAGACAAATATGTTATGGATTCTATCTATAAAAAAGTAAAAAATGGAACAGCATCAGAGTTTGAAAAAAATGCCATGTCGAAATATTACGAAGTTACTAGTTTAAAAGAAAATGAATACATTGAATACAAATACAGAAAACAAAAATATTTAATGGAACTTGATTATGAAGGAATCAGAATCAGTGCAAAAGAAAAGATAGTAGAAAGGTATCAAAAATTTTATATCGCAAAAATGGATATGCTTTATAAAGCTATCCTAAAAAACTATTCAATTAAAGTAGCCGATACAACCAATGCATACGATGCAGCCAAAGAATGGATTTATACAAAAATATTTTATACACTAGAAGAATATATCAAAAATATACTAGCTTTAAAAATAGAAATTAATGATGATGAAAATCTACAAAATATAATTTCAGAATATGAGAAATACGAATCCTATACAGTAGGAAAATTAGATACGAGAGATAATATTGAGAAAAATATGGTATTACTAGGAATTAGTAGAAAGCTATTTACTCACAGTTTACCACTAATTGTAGCTGAGCAATGTTACGAAAAACTATTAAAAGATGCAAGAACTTTAGTGCAAGATACTAAAATTGCAACCAAAAGAGAAAAAGCATATGCTATGTTGATTAATCTAATAGAAGACTATAATATTAGACTATTATCAACAAAAGTCTATTGGGAATCACCAAAAGAAAGAGAAGACTATAAACAATTTTGGAATCAATACAAAGAAAATGCCAAATTAAAAGAAATGGACTTTATTGAATACATTAGACAAAAAGAAATATTATTCATTAAAAATGACATCAAGAAATTAGGAAATGGGAAAACAGATTATAGTAAACTTCTAAAATACTACAAAAGAAAATTAGTAGACTATGGAGCCATGAGACAAATCAAAAATAATTATCAATCAATAGGAAAATATAGTAAAAATAAGGAAGCGGCATAAATGTTTGAAATCGTATATCAAGAAATAAAAGAAGAAAAGGAATATGAAAGCATCCTAAAAAAAGTATTAGAACAATGTTTTCGAGAAGAAAAAATAGAAAATTCTAAATTATACATTACCATTACACTAACGAATCCTGAAACCATCCAGAAAATCAACCAGGAATATAGAAAAATTGATAAAGCAACAGATGTACTTTCTTTTCCTATGTTTGAAAAGGACGAGTTAGATAAAAAAATAGAGCAAAAAGACTTTGTTTACGAAGATATATTGGGAGATATTGTAATTTCCATTGAAAAGGTGGAGGAACAAGCAAAAGAATATGGACATAGTTTTGAAAGAGAATTCAGTTATATGGTAGTACATGGGTTTTATCACTTAATGGGATATGACCATATAAAAGAAGAAGACAAGAAAGAAATGAGAAAAAAAGAAGAAAAAATACTGAAGGATTTAGAAATTGAAAGAAAATGAAGGAGGAACTATGAAAGAGGGAAAAACCAAAGTACTAATTGCTATATTAGTGCTAGTAATCCTTGTTGCGGGAGGAGTATTAGCCTATAAAATCATAAAAAATAAAGAAAATGCAGAAACAGGCACAGAAGAAAATAACATAATGATAGCAGAAATAGAAGAAAAGCAAGTGCAAATATGGAAAGGGAATGATAGACCATTTGCTATTATGATAGACAACCATAGTGACGCTTGGCCACAAGCAGGATTACAAGATGCTTATATGGTATATGAAATTGTAGTTGAAGGTGGAGAAACAAGATTAATGGCATTATTTAAAGGTGCTAAGGTCGAAAAAATAGGACCAGTAAGAAGTGCAAGACATTACTTTATTGACTATGCAATGGAAAATGATGCAATTTATGTTCATTTTGGACAAAGCCCACAAGCAGAGAGTGATATCAAAAAATATACCATTCAGGATATCAATGGGATAGCAGAAGATGGAACTACTTTTTGGAGAGTGAAAGACAAAGCAGCGCCTCATAATGCAGTGACGAACACAGAGAAATTATTAAAATCAGCACAAAATAAAAAATACAAAACAACCTCAGCAGAAAAAAGTGTATTAAACTATGTGACAGATGAAGTAAACTTAGAAAATGGGCAAGGTGCTATTAGTGTAACCATACCACACTCTAATTTACAAACTGTAAAATATGTTTATAATGAGGAAGAGAAAGTTTACGAAAGGATTGCTAGAAAAAAAGAGCAAACTGATTGGACAACAGGAAAAACAATCACAACCAAAAATATTATCATTACTTTCTGTGATAACTATACTTTATCAGATAACGAAAATAAAGGAAGACAAGGTTTAAAAAATATAGGAACATTTGATGGTTACTACATTACCAATGGAAAAGCAATTAAAATCAAATGCATCAAAAATGCAAGAGATGAAAAAACAGTATATCAAGACTTAGAAGGGAACAAAATTGAAGTAAACGATGGAAATACATTTGTTCAAATTTGTCCAACAGATGCCAAGGTAGTAATAGAGGAACCAGAAGTAACCATTCAAAATTAGAAAAGGAGTAAGAAATGGATGTTTATGATACCGCTAATAGATTAGCAGGAGAAATCAAACAATCACAAGAATATGTGAATTATAAAATGGCAAAACAAACGCTAAATTTGAATACAGCATTAAAGGAAAAAATGCAAGAATTTGAAAAAGCCAGATATGAAGTACAAATAGAAATGATGCAAACTGGTAAAAATAATGAAGAGAAATATAAGGAAGTACAAGCATTATATGCAGAGTTAGTTGAAAATAATGAAGCAAAGAAATTTTTCGAGGCAGAAACTAAGTTTAGCATTATGATTGCAGATGTAAATAAAATAATTGGTGAAGCAATAAAAGATGTAATGCAGTAAAAAATGGGATTGTTTGTAATATAACTTTTTAATATGAAATGGTATTAAAAAGGAGTAGCAAAGATGGAATTTATAATAATAACAATAGTCGCAATGATAGCAATTATCGTTTTAGGATGTATATTTGGATATGATAAGAAAAAATTAAAACATATTGCAGATGATAAAGAACTAGATGAATTAGCCAAAAAATATCCCAATAATATTGAAATATGTAAAACGTATTTAAGAAAATTGAACAATGAAAATGTTATTGTAAAAGAAAATAAAGAAACAGAAGCAAGTTTATACATAGCAATTACGAATCAAATTTCGATTGCTAATGTAGCCAATACGTATACTAGAATCCAAACAATAGCTCATGAATGTTTGCATTCTATTCAAAATAGAAAAATATTGTTATTTAACTTTTTATTTTCTAATGTGTATTTACTTTATTTTATCATGATTTGTGGGTTAGCAATTTTTAAACGATTACCATATAAAATGATGTTTTTGGGCATTTTTCTAATTCTAAGTTTAGTCTATTATGTCGTTAGAATTTATTTGGAAAATGATGCTATGATAAAAGCAAGATATTTAGCAAAAGAATATATGGAAGAAATAAAAGTGTCTACACCAGAAGAAATTACAAAAATAGTGTTAGGTTTTGATAAGATAAATGAATTGGGAATTCGATGTATTAATTATAACTTTTTTCTGAATATTATGATAAAAATGATAGTATTTTCGATTATTTGTGTAATAAGATAAAAACTGTAGATATCATATTGAGATATCTACAGTTTTGCTTTCTTTATGCTTTTAACAATAAATTTAAGATTTCAGGATAAATGGATTTTGCATTCTTATTCCAATTATCTACAATTCTTTTGGCTCTTTCTCTCGAACCAACAAAGGTTTTTACTTCAAAAATGGTTTCGTTATTTTCTACAATTTTACACTTTATGGTATAGTCATTTTCATTTTTTGGAATAAATTCAGCAATGACAGAAGATTCTTCTTCAATAGAAGCAAATTCTTTTTCAAAAATGTAATCTGCTTTTAGTTTCATAATTCCTGGTAGGACATCTTTGGTAAGAATGTATGCGTTTTTTCCCTCAGAGGTGATTCGAATAAATTGTTCTTCTTCTTTTGTATGAATTCCTACTAACTTTGAATCAATTAAATCAGTTACGATTTGTTTAAAGTAAAAATAGTTAATATTATTGATAGAAGTAATTATTTTAAACAAATCATCTTGCCTAATATCATTATCAATTTGATTTAATATGTATAAGATGAGAACCTTATTTTCAGCCAAAGTAGTAGCCGTATTTGAATTTGAACCCATAAATAGCACTCCTTACTTTGATTTCTTTTTGAAAATTATATCACAGTTTACAAAAAAAGTAAAATAATTGTGGAAAAAATCTTTTAAAACATAAAAAAGCGTGATATAATATAGTATGTTGTTTAAGAAATATAAAATTTATTAAGGTAAAAAGGAGTGAAATTTTTATGAAAAAAGGTAAAATTGTTTTAGTAGGAACAGGATTTGTAGGGATGAGTATGGCATACTCTATGCTTAATAGAGGAGGCATCAATGAACTTGTTTTAATCGATATCGATAAAAATAAAACAATAGGAGAAGAAATGGATTTGTCTCATGGACTACCATATGCTCCACAAAAAATGCTAATAAAAGCAGGTGATTATTCTGATTGTAAAGATGCTCAAATTGTAGTGATTACAGCTGGAATTGCTCAAAAACCAGGACAAACAAGATTAGAATTAGCTGAAGTTAACACAAAAATTATGAAACAAATAACACAAAGTATTATGGCAAGTGGGTTTGATGGAATTATTGTAGTAGCTAGCAATCCTGTTGATTTAATGACATATGTAGTAGCTGAAGTTTCAGGACTTCCAAAAAATAGAGTAATTGGTTCAGGAACGGTATTAGATACAGCAAGACTTCGTTACTTGATGGCAGATTACTTAAAAGTATCTAGTAAAAATATCCATGCCTATATTATGGGAGAACATGGGGACTCATCTTTTGTGCCATGGGAACATGCTTATGTAGGATGTAAAAAAATAAAAGATATTATGAAAGATAATGAGCATCCAATGGAAGACTTAAAGAAAATTCATAAAGGTGTTGTGGATGCAGCTTATGAAATTATTGAGAAGAAAAAAGCAACATACTATGGAATTGGTATGGCATTAAATCGATTAGTAAGAGCGATATTAGATGGAGAAAATTCTATTTTAACAGTATCAACTTACTTAAAAGATGGACAATATGGTCAAGATAATATCTATATCGGAGTTCCAGCTATTATCAATAGTGATGGTGTAAGAGAACTATTAGAATTAGATTTAAATGAAGAAGAACAAGCAAAATTAGATAATAGCTGTAAATTAATCAAAGAGATGAGAGAAAAATCTATTGATAGTATTATAAAAGAATAATATGGTATCAATAGAAGAAGCATAAAAGTTTAGAAGAAAAATGTGAAAGCAGATTAAGTAACTAACTATACTTAATCTGCTCTTTGTTAATTTCTTACAATTGTAAGAAATGGTTGGAGATTCTTGTTTCAAAAAAATGGTGGAAATAAAAGTTTTTCTTCCATTTTTTCAAAATTCTTTATTCCCTCGATGGCTAATTCTATTTCACTATCAGAGGGAGGTGTTGTAATAAATACTTGTAAGAATTCTAGCCACCCTTTATAGTTTGCTATTATCATAAATATATGAATAAATAGGTATAAAAAAAGATAATTACATTCTGGTAGAAAAGCTATTGCTAGACTAATCAAACTATGAGTACTAATTTTATAAAGAATTCTTCTGCTTCCACATTTTTTTGAGAAACGAGAAAAGTTTTTTACTTCTTTAAATGTTGGTATTCTTTGCAATCTTTGATAGGCATTGATTACCATATGTTCTGCTGCATGAAATTTTGCAGTAGACCGTTCTTTTCCTTTTTTTGATTTCATTTGATAAACGAGTTCTATAAACATAAAAAGTTCAAATGAAACAAATATAGAAAAATAGATTGATGCAAGGACAAAATCCAAATTTCTCGATAACAAGCAAACATTTACTAAAATAATGTCAAAAGCGATTACCTTCCAGTTAAATTTATTTATGTGGTTTGAAGTTTCTAAATAATCATTAAGTCCATGCAAAGGAACTAGTACCACTCTTGAATGTATTGTTCCAGAGTCATCTCGGAACGTTTCAGAAGCCACAAAAGAGGATAAGTTAGAATAGAAAATTATTCCATTCTTCTTAGACCGTGCCCTAGTGATATGTTTTGTTTTTTTCATTGTTCTTTCTCCTTTTCTAATTATATATGTATATATTACACAACAAATTTACATAAAAGTAAAATTGATTCATTTGATTTTCATACAAATACTATATATAAGTATCTAATTAATACTTACATTTGCCTATAAATAAGACCGATAAGTCTAAAAATATAAAAGTATAGCATAGTAGAGAAGGTGAGTATTTAATTAAAATTTCATTTATTATTGGAAAAAAATTCTTAGAAAACTGTTGACATACGGCTAGAAGCATTGTATAATAATTAAGCATGAGTTTAGCGTTGAAGCTGAATGTGGCTACATTCTACATTTCCGTAGAGTGGAGGGAACTTCAGTGGAGTATGTCATGGCAAAGACCAGGCGGTAAGTTTTATAAAAATAGCACTTATCCCAGAATTATCATGCATATTTTGGGTTTTTATATAGGTGATATTCAAAACACCAGAGTGCGTTTTAACTTG
>JAAWAM010000022.1 GCA_022792135.1 Clostridia bacterium | reverse complement strand
TCTTTCTGGATAATATCCATTTCGATAATTTTCATTATCTGTTCTTTCATTTTTAGAATATCCTAATTTTGTTTCCATTTCTGCATCTAATAACTGTTGAAAAGCAGGGGCAAAGAAATCCTTCCATGCTGCATACATATCACTCATTGACTTAATATCTTTTGGATTATTCTTTCTAAAAAATTCCTCCACTAATTCATTTTTTTCTTTTTCTACTTTTTTCCCCATAGAAAAAATCCCTCCTTGATATTTTTTATTTTATCACGGAAGGATTTATTTACACAACTTTTTCTATACTTTCATTTTCCCTCTTTAATCAACAAGATTTTTTAAATTATTAAAATCAATATCTAAAGTTTTTCCTATAATTATCAATTCAAAATCTTTTGATATAACTTTTCCATTGATAATCTTGTAAAGATGCCATATATCAATATTAATACCTACTAATTGCAATTCTCTACATAGAGATTCTTTAGACATATTTTTTTCTCGAAGAACTTTTTCTATTAATTCTCATGTTACGTTTAAATTTCCTTTATATTTTCTCACAATAATCTCCTAAAATATAAAGTTAATGAGTAATATGGAAAATAAAGAAGAGGTGTTTTTTATGATGATTATACAATTGTGTGAACATTGGAGAGATATGTCATATCAAGAAATCTTTATAGAATTAGTTATTTTGTTTGTAATAATTATATTTTTAGGAATTGTTATTGAAATGATTGAGAGATTAAAGCAAAAATATGAAGATAAAGTTATGAAATTAAATAGCAGAATATTAAAGTTTATTTTTAGATGTATTAAATAAAAGCATATGTAATAAGGTATATAATGATAAAAAATATAGAAGAAACTATAAAATATTGGAAAAATATAGAAAAAATACGATTTATGTGATATAATCTAAAAAAGAAAAGAGATATAAATATGAGTTATAAAGATGGAAATGAAATTACCATTAGGGTACAATGTTCAGAAAAAGAGCTAATTAACAAAATAAAACAAGATAATTTTGTATTTAAAAGTGAATATTATACAAAAGATATTTTTTTAATTCCTAAAGATATTGATATATCAAAAACTATTACAAGAGAAATATTAAATAGAGCTATTCTGTTAAGAGAATTTGAAGGTATATCGAGCAATAAACATAAAATGAAAATTACTTTTAAACATAAAAACATAAACGAAAAAGGAGAAATTTTATCACAAAGTTCTACGAATTGTGAAATTGCTAATATACATGATGCACAAAAATTATTTGAAAGTATAGGATACAAAGAACTTATGATTATAAAAGAAAAGCATTTTGCATACTGCAAAAATGGATTTGAAATCATAATTAAGATACTTTCGGATGATAATATTTTAATTGAAGCAGAGACAAATGATTACTATAAAACAATAGAACAATTAAAAGAAAGAATTAATAAAACGAATATACCTTTTGATAAGTCGAATTATTTTGTAAAGAAAGTCGAAGAAGAATTAGATAAATTAAAAAATAATATATAGAGGTGGGATATGGAAGAATACTGGGATGTATATGATAAATTTAGAGAAAAAACAGGCAAAATAATAAAAAGAGATAGCGACCAATGGTTAAAAAATGGGGAGTATCATATAGTAATAACAGGAATTATCCAGAATTCAAAAAAACAAATTTTAATAAGCAAAAGAAAAGAAGATAAAAAAGTATATCCTGGATTATGGGAATGTACTGGAGGATCTGCAAAAGTAGGAGAAAGTTCAATTAGTGCAGCACTGAGAGAAATAGAAGAGGAACTAGGAATAAATCTACAGAATAATAGAGCTATATTTTTGAAAACTATTAAAGGAAGCAATTACTTTAGAGATGTATGGTTATTCAAAAAAGATATCAAGAGCGACGATATAAAATTTAATGATGGTGAAGTGGTTGATGCTAAATGGGTATCAATTAGAGAATATGAAGAATTATATAAAAATGGAAAGATTATTCCAACGGGGAAATTTGTAATTGATTTATTAGAAGAAAGAGAGAAGGAGGAAGAAAGATAATGGGAATACAAAGTTCAAATTTAGAAGAAAAAGATATTAAAGATTTATTAAAACAGAATTATGGATTAGAAGTTTTGCAAATAGAAGAAATAAATAGGGGAACTGCAAATATATTTAAGATAACTACTATTGGAAATAAAAAATATATTTTAAAAGAATTCAGTGAAGGTAGAACAAAAGAATCTGTAATAAAAGAAACTAATATAATTAATTACTTAAACGATAAAAAAATTAAAGTACCAATATATATAAAATCTACAAAAGAAGAATTTTATATAGAAAATAAAGGTCGAATAATTATTTTACAAGAATTTATAGATGGATATACAATGAAAAATAATACTGGAGATTATAAAAAAACAATAGAAAGTGCAACAATATTAGGTAAAATGGCAAAGGTTTTAGAAGAGTATGAAGGACTTGAGGATGAGCACATTGTAGAAAAATGGTTTTCTAAAAAAAGTTTACAAAATGGAATACCAAAAATGATAGAATTACAGAAAAATCTAAAAGAAGATAATAAATATAAAGAAAAATTTTATAATGACCTAGACGAAAAAATAAAAATTTCTAAAATATTAGAGAAAGAATTTGATTTTGAAATTACAAAAAAGATGACATTTATGAATGCACATGGAGATTATAGTGTACAACAGTTAATCTATAATGATAAAGAAGGAACAACTGTAATAGATTTTGAAACAGCGAAAAAATTGCCAATAATTTGGGAAGTTATGAGATCATATAGTTATATTGATAAAGAAGCAGTAAATGGAATACTAAATATAGATACACTTATAGAATATGTAAAAGAATTTTCAAAATATGTAACATTGAATAAATATGACTTAATGTATGCACCACATATTTATTTAATGCAAATTGTAAGTAGTGTCTTTGGATATAAGCAATATAATGAAAATTATGAAAAAGTAGGATTATTAGAATTTGCTTTCTTTAGAACGAATTTATGCAAATTTTTATATGAACATTTAAACGAAATTAGTGAAAGACTGCAAAACGAAATTTTGTAATAAACTAAAGAAATTAAGAAAAAGAACTAAAGGAGATAAATAAGGAATTTATGTCCTTTTATGCTTTTTTAGGAGGGAAGATGGAAAAATATGATTTACATATACATTCTATATATTCTGATGGTGAATATACACCACAGCAAATAATTGATAGATTAATAGAATGTGGGATTGGAATATTTTCTATTACAGATCATGATAATATAGAAAGTATTAAAGAAATGGAAAATGTAGATACAAAAGGAGTAATTTATATTCCCGGTATAGAAGTATCTTGCGAAAAAGATGGATATAAAATGCACATTTTAGGTTATAATGTCGATGGAAATAATGAAACTTTAATAGAAATGTGTAAAAATATGAAATTAAGAAAAAACATTAGAAATTTGGAAATAATACAACAATTGAAAGATCAATTTGGAGTTATAATAAGCAAAGAAGAAACAGAAGCACTTCTAAATGCAAAATCCTTTGTGGGACAAACTACAATTGCCAAATTGCTAACTCAAAAAGGACAAATACCTAATGTTAAATATGCTTTTCAAAACTATTTTAAATATATGGATTTAAAAACGCCAGCAACCACCGAATTAAGTAAAGCAATAGAGATTATTCACTCTGCTGGTGGATATGCAGTTTTAGCACATCCAATATCTATTGAAAGAGAATATGGAGTTAATATAGAAGATATATTTGAAATGTTTGTAGATGCAGGTATTGATGGAATCGAAATATTTAATTCAAAACATACTTTGAGTGATATAAAAAGATATGTAACTTTAGCTAAAGAAGAGGGATTGCTGATTAGTGGAGGATCGGACTATCATGGAGAAATTGTAAAACCAAATGTTAAGCTGGGGAAAGTTTCAAAAGATGGCACAGAAAAAGAACATCATTATAATATGACCGTAATATCACAATGTGTTGATAAAGAAAATATATTAGATATTTCAAAGCAAAAAGGGGATGTGAGATAGGAGGATTTTATGGAAAGTATAGATATTTATTTGCCAGATATAAATTTTAGAATAAAAATGTTAGAAAGATACAAAGAAGATGTGAAAAAAATGCTTTCAGAAACAACGATTCAATATTTAAAAGATAATGATAGATATATATATATTGAATATATTGTAGATAATGAAGAATTTTTAAAAATGTTAAATATAATAAAAAATACAGATGGAAAAATACACGATAGTTTTAAAAAACAACAACATAAAGAAATATTTTGGAATAACCTTTATTATTACTTAGTAGATACAGAAGAATATATTGGCATAAAGAGAAATGAAACAGATTATAAAATATTAGTAAAAGAAAACAATAATGTATCTTTAAATTGGATAATAAGAATAATAAGAGAATTATATTTAAGAGAAAAAGAAAATTTGGGTTTTAATTTTATGCATGGAACAGCACTAGAAATTGATAAAAAAGGAGTCTTACTACTAGGAAATAGTGGAAGTGGAAAAACAACACTTGCTGTTAAGTTTATGGACAACAATGCTCATAAAAACTTCTTATCAAATGATAGAATTTTACTTAATAAAGATATGATTATGGATTATTTCCCACAGGCAGTAACTTATGCAATGGGAACAGCAAAAAACAATAAGAATTTAGATAAATATTTTAAGGATACCAGAATACTAGAAAAAAAGAAAAAAATTGTTTATGAAGAAGCAGAAAATGATATAGATTGTAATACACCATTAACAGTAGTTACAAAAATATTTAATAATACAAATTTAATTGCAAGAACTAAAGTTCATACAATTCTTTATCCAAGACTTAATAAAGAGCTTGAGGGAGTTGAAGTAATACCAATGGAAGACAAAGAAAAAATGCAATTATTGATAGAAACGAGTTTTACTCCAGAAGATACAGAATCATTAAGAAAACCTTGGTTGAAAAAAAGAAACAAAAGTGAAGAAGAATTATTAAATATAAGAGCTGAATTGATAGAAAATTTAATAAGAAAAGTGGATATAAAGAAAATTAGGTATGGTGTAAAAACAAAAATAGAAGATATTTTAGAAGTATTATAGGAGGAAATATGATGCGATTAGCTGTAGTAGGTGATGAAATTGGTACAAGTATTGAAGAACAAATTGAAAGTTTAAAAGAAGCCAAAATTAACAAAATAGAAATACGAAAAATTGATGATAAATATTTATGGGAATTTTCAAAAGAAGAATTATATAAGTTTAAAGAAATATTAGATAAAAATAAAATTAAAGTATTAACAATAGATAGCCCAGTTGGGAAGAAACCTATACCATATAGTAGAAAAGTTGAGCTATTTGACATATATTTAGAAATTTGCGAAATATTTAATAATGAGTATTTAAGGATTTTTTCTAATCTAGGAGAAAATATGATAGAAGAAGAAATAAAAGAAAATATAAAAATAGTATGTGAAAAAGCTAGTAAAAGAAAAATTAAATTGATAATGGAGAATGAAAGAGCAACTTATGCGAAATGTCCAAGTGAATGTTTAAAACTTATAGAAAAAGAAAAAAATATCGATGTATTATGTGATTTAGAAAATGCTTTTTTTGAAGGATATGATATTTATGATAGTTACGAGAAAGCAAAACAAAGAATTAAATATATTCATTTAAGAGATTTTGATATAAAAAATAATTGTTATGCTTGTTTAGGAAAGGGAGATTTTGATATAGAAAAATTTTTGAAAAAATTAAAAGAAGACAATTATAATGGAGAAATTTCTATTGAAACACATTTGCCAATGAACAATAGTGGAAGAACAAAAAGAGAACTATTTATAGATTCAATAAAAAGTTTTTATGAAATTATAAAAAAATTAGAAATTGAAGTAGAATAAAATGGAGGGTAAAAATGGAATACATATATTATGATATAATTACAAAATTTGTAAAAGATTTAGAAAAGGTAGAACAAGGGAAAATTGAACTAAGAAATAGTAAAAAGGAAATTATCGTAGATGGAGAAATAATAACATTTGAAGAAAAAAATTTAGGATTAAGAAGTTTTTCTATACCATACTTCGTACAGAATCAATGTATAATAAAATATAATGGAAATAATCAAGAGCTATTAGAAAAAATAAAACAAATATGTGAAGCATATACAGACAATGAAATTCAAGCAATAATAGACACAATGCCAATATTGAAAAAATATTCAGAAGAAAAACAAGAAAATTTAAAAGATATTGCAATTATATGGAGAGATCACTTCTTAGAAGAGAATGTAGGATTATTAACAGCATTTGTTAGAATGGGAGTATCTCCTGAAGATATTTTAGCCATAGATAAAGGTGATAGTACAAAACATAGAAATGAAATAACAGCAACATTCAAAAAAATAGGATTTCAAGTAGATATATTAGATAATACTGCTGTAGCAGATGATATATTGATTGAAGATGGTAAAAAACTAGTAAAAGATTTTATAGAACATAGAAGAAATAAAAAAATAATTATTTTGGATGATGGAGCAATTGTTTCGAGAATATTAACATTACATAGTTATGAAAATGTAGAAGCATTTGTTGAACTTACAGTAACAGGATTAAAAAGAATAAAAGATTTAGATGTAGAAAAATTATCATATCCTGTATTAAATATAGCGAAATCGCAATTAAAGAGATTTATTACATATAAAGAAATAGCAAATACTATATTTACAAGAAGTATTGAATTGTTAGGTGGAGAAAAGCTAGTAGGAAGGACTGTTACTCAATTAGGTTATGGCGATTTAGGTGAAGTATTAGCAGAAAGATATAGACAATATGGTGCAAGAGTAATTGTTATAGAGCCAGATGTGATGAAGTGTATAGATGCAGCAGAAAAAGGCTTTACAACATTTAGGACACTAGAAGAGTCAATAGAATATGATAAACCATTTTTAATAGTAGGAGCTAGTGGATACAATAGTATAAGTAAAGAAGTTGTAGAAAATTTGGATAATGGAACATTTGTGACATCAGGAGCAACTGCTGATTTAAGTATATTTAAAGAATATGAAAAAGAAGGATGTAAATATCAAGAAATACCTAGATATGGAACACAATACGAAATTAAAGGAAAATATATAACCGTTTTAGGAAATGGAAGATCAGTTAATCTATTTGATTCAGAGGCAATTCCTAACAAATCTAATGATATATTTAAGGCTAGTCAATTAGTAGTTACGGATAAAATCGTAAATACAAAACACAATTTACAAAATCGTGTGGAATTAGAAATTGTTGATGAGTGGATCAATGAATCAGGAATATTAGAGGAATATTATGATTTGTATTTTAGAAAAGGATAGTGAATGGTATGGAAGATATGCACATACACCTAAAAGCAGGTGTAACAAACATAGAAATTATGAGAAAATATGTTGAAAAATGCAAGGAGCTAAATATAAACAGAGTACTGTTTTTAGACCATGGAAATAGAATATCAGAAAGACATACACCTGTATTAAATAATGTGGAAACAATAACACAATTTTTTGAAAATATAAAAAAAATAAGAAAAGAATATACACATATAGAAATTAATGCAGGGATAGAAAGTGATTTTTCATATAATGAAGAATTTAAAATTAAAGAATTAAAAATATTTGAAGAATTTCCTTTTGACTATATTATTGGTTCTGTTCATGGTATGGCAAAAAATGATTATAAGGAATATTTACAAGCTAATATAGATATGATAAATACTTATCCAATTAACATATTAGGGCATTTAAAATTACGAAAAGAGTTTGAAGAGTACAAGGAAACAATTGAAGAAATAGTTAGAATAGCAACACAAAAAAACATAAAATTTGATGTGAATACTAGTGAACGATCAAGATGGAATTTAAAACAATTAGAATATATGCTAGGGTTGTTCAAAAAATATGGAACTAACTATACAATAGGAAGTGATGCTCATTGTATTGAAGAAATAGGATATCATATAAAAGAAGAATATACAAAAATTGATAAAATATTAAATAATGCTAAAAGAGATATTGAATATACAATTGTGTCAAGAGGAACAGAAAGGTATGGCAGTCAAGGATATATGGGGATTACAAAAATAAAAGATAATAAAAGATTTTTCTTATTATCTAAACATTATGATAAATACATTGATACTTACAAAGATTCTTTTGAAATATCATCAGAATATACAATTGAAAATATAGCAATTTCAAGGTTCGAGCTAATGAGTGCATTAACTTTAAAACCAATTTTAAATATAATAAAAGATAGTATTTTAATTATAGGATTTGGAAATTTAGGTTTTGCTTCTTTACTGTACTTATTAGAGAATGGGTATAAAAATATCAATATACTTGTAAGAGAAACAAAGATGTACCAAGTTAATGTAGTGGAAAAATTAAATGCTTTATATAATGCTAATATTTTATTAGTTACGGAGTATTCGAATCATTATAGCACATATATTGAAGCAACTGGTAGTAGTAAAGTAATTCATAATATAATGGGAAATATCGAAAATGGATCAAATATTATTTTAATGGGGATGCCACAAGAAAAAACATATTTAATTGATCCATTAGATATAAGCAGAAAAAGTTTAAAGATTATAGGTGGACATGAATTAAACGGACATACAATGGAAGAAAGAACAAAAGTATTTATTGAATTATTGGAAAGCAATAAGAACAAGGTATTGGATGAGTTTGTAAGTATATATAATGCACAAGAAAATACAAGAGAGAAAATCCTTAAAGAAAAGAATAATTTTATAGAGGTAATCAAATATGATATATGAAATTAAAGGACAATTTATAGAAGTAGAAAATGAAATAGAAGAATTAAAAGAATATATATTTGGAAGATTTTCGCAATTTGCAAAAGTTGAAAAAGAAAATGCAGAAAATTTTTTGAAATTTAAAAAAGATAAAGTAGAAATAAAAATAAATAACAACTATAAAATATTAAATTCAAAAATAGTAAAAACAGATATATATCCAATAATAAACAATGTAATATCATATTTAATAAACGATAGTTGTAATGTATTTATACATGGTACTATTGTTAGTAAAGAAAATAAAGCTATTTTGATAGTTGGAGATTTTGGACAAGGAAAATCAACTTTAGCAGAAGAATTTATTAAATATGATTATGAAATGAATTCTACGGATCAAACATGGCTTGAAATAAAAAATGATGGACTTTATCAAAAAGTTGGCTCAATATTTGATATTAAGCAGGGAAAAATCAAGATGATTAATACTAAAAATGCTTTTAAGAATATACTTATAACGAAAATTTTAAGAATAGTTGGGATATGTGATAATGGAAATACAATATTAGAAGAATGTAAAAATGAGTTTCATATAATTAAAAATTTATTTTCTCATTGCAACTGGAGCTATACAATGCCATTATTTACAGATGATATAGAATTATATAATACGAATAAAAACATAAAAGAATTTTTAAGAAAAATTATTAATATGGATATTCAAGTTATAAATGTTCGAGGAGACAAAAGTAAAATTTTTCAAGAATTAGGAGAATAATATGATAGAAAAATCAATTTTTACAAAAGAAGAAATAAAAAAAGAAATATTAGACAGATACGATATTAAGGTAGAAACAATAGAAGTAATAGATAAAGGCACAGCAAGTATATACAAGATTGGTTCTAAAAATAAAAACTATATTATGAAAGAAATCCAGTCTAAATATTCAGAAAAAGATGTTCTAAATGAGATAAATTCAATAGAATATTTAAAACAACATTCAGATGTTCCTTTACCACAATACATTAAATGCAAAGACGGAAATAGTCATTTTGTGTTTAAACAAAAAGTTGTAGTATTACAGGAATTTATAGAAGGACAAGTATGTAAAAAAAATGAAGGTGATTATATCCAACTAATGGAATCAGCCGAGTATCTAGCTAAAATAATAAAAGGACTTGAAAATTATACAGCAAATAAAACTATTAAAATTGAAGATTGGTATTCAAAAAATGAGTTTGAAAAGGCAGACAATAAATATAATAAAATAATTGAAAATGCAAAGGGAACAAGATTTGAGCAAATCATAAAAGAAGATATTACATTTAAAAAGAATTTGTTAAAAGAGCTAAGAGAAAGGTTAGATTTTTCAGAAATAAGTAAAATAACATATAAAACATCTCATGGTGATTATAGCAGTTTACAATTTATTTATGATGATAAAGGTAAAATTAAAGTAGTATTAGATTTTATAAAAGTGAAGGAATTACCAATAATTTGGGAAATTGCGAGATCATATAGTTACATAGATAAAGAGGCAAGAGAAGGTAAAATAAATATAAAAAATCTTGTTGATTATACAAAAGAATTTACTAAAATAACTAAATTAAATAAATATGATTTTAAATATTTACCATATGTTTATCTAATACAATTGGCAAGAAGCACATTTGGTTATGAAGAATATTATAATAATGTTAATAATAAGGAAGAACAATTGGAATTTGCATTTTATAGAACTAGAATTTGTAGAGATTTATACGAAAAAGCAGAAGAAATATCAGAAGAATTATTAAAAATAGAAGGAGATTAAAAAAGTGAAAGATATTATTATTGTTGGAACAGGAAAAGCAGGATTTTTACACTATTATTCATATAAGAAATTTAAAGAAATAGGAAATATATATTTTGTAGATATTGATGGAAAAATTAAAAATGATAATATTGATAATAATAAGGTATATTGTACGATAAGAGATGCAATTGAAAGTAATTCTCTTATTGTTGATAATTTAATAGTAGATATTTGTACACCCAAAAGTGTATTTTTAGAAATTATAGAACAAAGTAAAAAATTAGGAATAAAAAACATTGTGGTAGAAAAGCCATTTATAGTAAATCAAGATTTCTTTGAAAAAAATAATGATTTAAATATTGCTATGGTACATAATTATATGTACTCAGAAATAACAAAAGGAATAAAGAAAATAATTAAAGATAAAAATTTAAAACCAGTTATTGTATATACAAATTTTTCTAAAAACAGAACAGAAGAAAGTTTTGATGGAAGAGGAATGTATAAAAAAGTTACTCGTAATATTGAACATGATATTCCACATCAAGTATATATTTCACAGTTTTTATTAGATAACCCTAATGATACAAAACTTCTATTAGAAGAAGAAAAGTCAATGGAAAAAGAAAATGTAAAATTAGAAAAACACGGATATAGTAAAATTATTACTAAAAAAGGGAATGTTTATGTTATTCATGAAAGCGATTTTGCCACTAACACAAAAATAAGAGAGATAATAGTTGTTTGCGAAAATGATATGACAATTCGTGGAGAATTTTTATTTTATGATAAAGACTTAAATAAATTGCAAGATGGAACGATAAAAATATTCGACAATAATAATGTTATATACGAAGAAAATATTGATTTTGATGATAATATGTATGAGTGTTTATTTGAAATTTATCAATATTTTAATATGAACATAGTATCTGAAAAATATAGGGAAGAAATAAAAAGCTTCTCAAGAGAAATGAATCTGTATATGTAAAACTGGAGGATGTAAATAATATGGAAAATATTTTAATTATTGGAGTTGCACGAGCAGGAAAAACAACATTGGGAAAAGAGATGAAATTTTGCAGAAAATATTATCAAGAATAGGTGAAAAAGTAGAAATAAGAAAAGAGGAAGAAAATGAAAGATAAGACAGAGGTATATTTAATTACAGGTGTAGCTGGTTTTATTGGAGCAAATTTAGCTAATAAGCTATTGATATCAGAAAATAAAAAAATAGAAGTAATAGGAATAGACAATTTAAATGACTACTATGATGTAAATTTAAAAGAATATAGATTAAATAAATTAAAAAATTTTAAAAATTTTAAATTTATTAAAGGGGATATTTCTAATAAAATAACGATTGAAAAAGTTTTTAATAAATATAATCCTAGCATTGTTATAAATTTAGCAGCACAAGCAGGAGTAAGATATAGCATAACTAATCCAGATACTTATATAAATTCTAACATTATTGGTTTTTATAATATTTTACAATGCTGTAGAAAGTATCCAGTACAGCATTTAGTCTATGCATCAAGCTCATCTGTTTATGGTTTAAATAAAAAAATACCATATTCAACAGATGACAAAACAGATATGCCTGTTTCTTTGTATGCAGCAACCAAAAAAACGAATGAACTTTTAGCATACAGCTATTCAAAATTATATAATATTCCATCAACAGGTTTAAGATTTTTTACAGTATATGGCGCAGCAGGAAGACCAGATATGGCATACTTTAAATTTACAAATAAATTATTAAAAGGAGAAAAAATACAAATTTACAATTATGGAAAGTGCGAACGTGACTTTACATATATAGATGATATAGTAGAAGCAATAGTTAAAATAATGGCAAAAATACCTTGTAAAAGAAAAGGAAAAGATGGTTTACCAATACCACCATATAAATTATTTAATATAGGAAAAGGAAAGCCTGAAAGTTTATTGGAATTTATTGAAATTCTCCAAGAAGAATTGATAGAAGCTAAAGTTTTACCAGAAAATTACGATTTTGAATCACATAAAGAATTAGTAGCAATGCAACCTGGGGATGTTGCAGTAACTTTTGCAGATACGAAAAAATTAGAAGAAGAAATTAAATTTAAACCTAATACACCATTAAGAAAAGGATTAAAAGAATTTGCAAAATGGTATAAAGAGTATTATATGTAGTTGTTTTGGAGGTATGTTATGAAAATTACAGTAGTTGGAGTTGGATATGTAGGACTATCTTTGGCAATATTATTAAGTCAATATAATGAAGTTATTGCATTAGATATTGAAAAAGAAAAAATAGAGATGATAAATAGTAGAATTAGTTGAATATATAGAAAAATATTTTAAAACAAAAAAATTAAATCTATATGCAACTCTGGATTATAAAGAAGCCTTCAAAGAAGTGGATTATATAATTATTTGTGTGCCAACTAATTATGATGAAAAAAACAATTTTTTTGATACTGAATTAGTAGAAGATACAATAAAAAAAGTACATAATATGAAATTAACAACGACAATAATAATAAAGTCGACAGTTCCAGTTGGATTTACAAAAAGAATGAAAGAAAAATATAAAATGAAAGATATTATATTTTCACCAGAATTTTTACGAGAAGGTAAGGCATTATATGATAATTTATATCCATCTAGAATTATTATAGGTGATAATACTAAAAAAGCAGAGAAATTTGCTAATATGCTAAAAAAAGTATCTTTAAAAAAGGAACTACCAATTAAATTTATGAATTCAACAGAAGCAGAAGCAGTGAAACTTTTTGCTAATACATATTTGGCATTAAGAATTGCATTTTTTAATGAATTAGATACTTATGCAGAAATAAAAGGATTAAATACAGATAATATAATAGATGCAGTATGTTTAGATGATAGAATAGGGAATTTTTATAATAATCCTTCATTTGGATATGGTGGTTATTGTTTGCCAAAAGATACAAAACAATTAAAGGCAAATTATAAAGATATACCTGAAAATTTAATTACTGCTATTGTAAATAGCAATTCAACTAGAAAAGAACATATAGCAAAAGAAATATTAAATAAAAAACTGAGTATTATAGGTATTTATAAATTATCTATGAAAAAGAATTCAGATAATTTTAGATCAAGTGCTATATTAGACATTATAGATATTCTTATAAAAGAAAATCAGAAAGTAATAATATACGAACCACAAATGAAAGAAGATTATTATAAAGGATGTAAAATAATAAATGATATAAAAGAATTTAAAAAAATGAGTTCAATCATAGTTGCTAATAGACTAGAAAATGATTTGAAAGATATTATGAAAAAAGTTTATACAAGAGATTTATTTTATAGAGATTAAATTAGACATAATAACGAGAGTATCGTAAATCCCTCCTTGATATTTTTTATCTTATCACGGAAGGATTTATTTATACAACTTTTTCTATACTCTCGGGGACAGGTACCAATTAACCATTTTTGTACTAACTTCTAAGCAAATCAACCCAAGAATAATAAATTCTTTTTGCCATTACCAATAGATTTATTTTTGCTACCTCTTTTTTAGCAACAATATCAACAGTAGATAGTGTTTCTCCATCTAATAGAAAAGAGATTTCACCGAACCTTTTGGCCAGCTATAACAGGAGCAGAAATTGTTTCTTCTAAACTTAAGCTTTGTTCTATCTTTTTATCTTTTCCCTTTTGAATTAAAGTACCTGCATTATCTTTTAAAATAACATCTACACTAGAAGTTACTCCCTTATCCACAGAAATACTTTTGACAACATCGTCTTTTTTACCAAATTGTTTAAAGGAAAAAGTGTTAAAACCATAATCTAATAGTTTTTGTGCTTCGCTAAATCTAACTTTAGTAGAAGGAGCTTTCATAATAACTGCTATTAAAGATAAATCATCTCTTGTAGCACTGGCCGATAAATTATACAAAGCAAGAGAAGTAGAACCAGTTTTTAACCCAGTTGCACCTTTATAAGTCTTGATTAATTTATTGGTATTAGAAAGCCCTGATTTGCCACCACGTAAAGAGTCCATCCAAATGGTAGTATAATTTGTTACACTAGGATGATGATTTAATAGTTCTCGAGACATTAAAGAGATATCATAAGCTGAAGTTACATGACCATCTTCATCTAGACCATGGCAGTTTTTAAAAGTGGTATCATTCATACCAAGTTGTTTTGCTCGGTCATTCATCATTTGAACAAAAGCTTCTTCAGATCCTGCTAAAAATTCGCTCATAGCTACAACACAGTCGTTGGCAGAGTTAACACAAATGGCTTTTAACATTTCGTCAACCGTTAAGGTTTCTCTTGGATCTAACCAAATTTGTGAGCCACCCATTGAAGCTGCATTTTCACTACAAGGAACGGCATCGGTTAACGCAATTTTACCAGAATCTAAAGCCTCCATGATAAGTAAAATACTCATAACTTTTGTGACAGAAGCAGGATGTAATGGTTCATGGATATTATGGGAATATAATACTTGCCCTGTTGTTTGTTCTATTAAAATAGCAGCGCCAGATTCTAAAGAAAGAGAATTGTTTTGGCTTACTTCAGAATTTGTTTCTTCTACTTCCTCATCCTTTGTATCGGTGTTAGTATTGAAATTCGTATTCTCATTGTGATGGATGGAATTACCATTAGGAGACCAAACATAACTAGTTTCCTCTGCAAAACAAGGTAAAGTACCACACAAAATCATCATGAAAACGAGTAGTGAACCAATAAATAATTTAAAAATTCGCATAAAAAATCCCTCCAATTGATATTAAAATATATTCTATCTATCTTTTAAATATTCAAATGAAGAGATAATTTATTTTAAATTTCTTTGAGTGTGACTAAAGTAGTGGTAACACTATTTCCATCTGTAGAGCATTTGATTTTGATATCATTTCCAGAATTATTTTTGAACTTAAAATCATAACTACCATAAGCAACAGCTGCATCTTTTCCTTTTTTTACATAAGGTACATGATTACTATGTGCGTGTCTTTCTATTACTGCTAAATTAGGAGCAGCTAATACAGCATTATATAACGTACTACTTACCTGACAATTTCCACCACCGAAGTCCTTTTTTCTTCTTGCCATCATGATCATAAATATCGGCTTCTTGATAGCCTTTACTTGTTGTAGAAGGACCTAATGTATGACAAAAAGAAAAAGTAGCTCCTTTTTTTACAGTTGTTCCACTTAGCCTATCACAAGTAATTTTAATATTGTTTTGTCTAGCTGCATCAGTAGAATAGATTTTAGTAGAAAAAGTAGCTAGTTGCTCTTCTTGATATTGTACTTTTTTTTCTTCTTGAGCAGGTGGTGTCTCTTGTTTGTTTTCCTCTGGTTCCTTGGATGTTTCCGTATTTTCTTCTTTTTTTTCAACTTCTGTACTGGTTTGGTTTTCATTACTAGTAGAAGTTCGATTTGCTTCGTATTGTTTTTCTTCTTGATTGGTAGGATGGTTATTTGATACATAAAACCAAACGCCGCCACCAATTACAATAATAAGGATTATAATAGCTATAATCCAACCTTTTTTATTCATTTTAATCACCATTTTTATTGTAACCAAAAACTTTAAAATTATTGACAATTCGTAAAAATAAAAGTATAATAAATAAGGATTGTAAAAAAGGAGAAAAAACAATGCTTTCAAAATATTGGAAAAAAATTGGAATGCTAATATTAATAATCGCATGTGTATTTAATATAATGGGAAAATTAGTCAACAAAATATCATTAAATAAAGAAATGTTATATTCAGCAGAATATATGTATGAGCAAGAACAAAAAAATCAAACAAAATAAATAGAAACACTTGAAAAAATAAAAATAATATGTTATGATTAGAAACAGTCATGTTATAAAATTCGAGAAAGAGGTGAACATAGATGAAAACAGAAATACAACCACAATACAACCAAACAACTATCACATGTGCTTGTGGAAATGTTTTAGAGGTTGGATCAACAAAAAAAGATTTAAAAGTAGACGTATGTTCAAAATGTCATCCATACTGGACAGGAAACTTAAGACAAGAGACAGCTGGTGGTAGAGCAGACAGATTTAAGAAAAAATATGGTCTTGCATAAGACAAAAAAAGATAGAGATAAAATAAAAATTTATTTCTTTTCAGACTGTTGACAAAGTATAAAAAATTTTGTTAACAGTCTTTTCTTTTTTAAAATATATATTAAAATAAATATAGTTCACTAAATTAACCAAAAGAACTAAAAAATGTAGATTTTCTTAGAAAAATCTGCATTTTTTTATCCATCAAAAAGTTCTAGTGAAGATGGTGGATATATTGAACTAGAAAAATAGTTTGATTCTAGTAATTAAATATTTATTTGTGGAAGTTCAATATTTATGTTAAAATACAATTAATTACCGTATTGAATGGAGGAAGTTGTATGGAGAAAATATTATACATAAGTATCATTGTATTATTTATAATTGCATTGTGTGTTGGAATAGTATTAATAATACCAAAGAAAAATGTAGGTGATAGTAATGTCAGTAATATAACATCTACTGCTAAACTAAATGAAGATAGAAATTTAGAGGAAGTCAGCTTACAAATAGATAAAAATAGTATAACCAATTCTAGTGTTACACTTATCATAACTGATAATAGTGAAATAGCTTACCCATGGGAAGATAGTTATATGATTCAAAGAAAAATAGATGGGAAATGGGTTGATGTCGAACCAAAAGGTGACTTACTTACTTCTGGACTTTCACATTGGAAAGATGAAAACAACCAGTATATACAACGCATTAATTGGATTTATTGTTATGGAGAGTTAGAAAATGGACAGTATAGAATTGTTAAGCCAATACCTGATTCTATAAAATTATATTCCGAAGAATTTGAAATAAATGAATAGTATTCTTACATATAATTGGAAATTTTTTTAATCAGAAAAATTTGAAGTTATAGCGAAGAGCCTAGAAAAGATTCTAGACTTTGTCAACAGTCTAGATAGAGATAAAATAAAAATTTATCTCTTTTTTTTACGGATAATGCCTACTATTATTAAAAAAAATAAAAAATCTTTTAAAAGTGTTGTAAAAAAAATAATTATTGGTATAATAAGGAAAGAAAACAACATTTTAAGGAGGATTTACCATGATAAAAAAAGTAGGAATATTAGCAAATGGGGGAGACGTATCAGGATTTAATGCCGTTATTAGAGCCATTGTAAAAACAGCAGAAAATAATGGAGTAGAATGCTACGGAATTATAGATGGTTACAATGGATTATTAAAAAAACAATTTGAAAAATTAAGTACAGCAGAAGGAGGAGAAGCAATTGGAATCTTACCAAAAGGAGGATCTATTATTGGTTCTTCCACAAATGCAAACATTTTTAATTATAAAGTTGTAAAAGAAGATGGAAGTGTACAATACCAAGACTTATCAGAACAAGCAATTGCCAATATCAAAGAATTTGGTTTTGATTGTATCTTTACATTAGGAGGGGATGGAACCCAAAAATCAGCAAGAGACTTTTCAACCAAAGGAGTCAATGTAATTGGTGTTCCTAAAACCATTGATAACGATGTAGCTTGTACAGAAATCACATTTGGATACAATACAGCAGTATCAGTTGCCATGGAAGCATTGGATCGATTACACACAACAGGAGCTACCCATCATAGAATTATGGTTTTAGAAGTTATGGGAAGATATGCTGGATGGATAGCTTTAGAAGCAGCCATAGCAGGAGGGGCAGATGTTGCTCTTATTCCAGAAATCCCATATGATATTCATAAAGTGGCAAGTAAAATAGAAAACAGAAAGAAAAGAGGAAAACACTTTAGTGTAGTTGTGGTAGCAGAAGGAGCCAAACCAAAAGATGGAGAAATGGTAGTTGCCAATGTAAGAAATAATGGAGAAGGAGTGGACAACACCAAATTAGGCGGAATCGGACAAGTGGTAGCAAGACAATTAGAACAATTAACAGGGCTAGAAGCTAGAAACACAACATTAGGATATATGCAAAGAGGAGGAACACCAACAGCCTTTGACCGAGTGTTATCAACCAAATATGGAACCAAAGCAATGGAATTAGCCTTACAAGGAAAATTTGGAACGTTAGCAGTCATCAAAAATGGAAAATTAGATGCCGTTTCTTTAGAAGAAGTAGTAGGAAATAATACAAAAATTGGGGCAGTATCTGGCAATACTCAAGAAAGTAACCTAAGAAAAGTAACCATGGAAGACGACTTAGTGAAAACAGCAAGAAACGTAGGAATTAATTTAGGGGATTAATGGAGTAGTTAAATCTATCTTTTATAAGATAAATAAGAAATAGGGGGAAATAGAAATGGAAGAAAAAGAAGAAAGAAAGATAAATACAGACGCGTTAAAATCAGAAGCATCTACAACAGTAAATCAAGTAAAAGATACCATAAAAAATGTGGATATCAAAAAAGATAGTATAGAAACAAAAGGTTTTGTACTGGAAATGGCAAAAGACCCATTAGGGAAAATAAAAGAAATAGTCAATGAAAACAATGGAAAATTCTTAAAATATGCTATCATTATTATTGTCATTTGGTCATTAGCAGTTTTAGTAAAAGAATGTTTTGACCAAGGTTCATTCTGGGACTATTATGATTTAGGAAATAGTATTAAAAACATTATTACAACAACCATAACACCTATCATTAGTATATTAGTTATGTCATTGGTTATATTTTTAATGAACAAGAAAAACAAAAAATCATTAACAACCATTATGACAGTTGTGACAAGTGCTAATATACCAATAGCAATAGCAGGAGTTGTAAATTTGTTAACCATTATGAGTAGGTCAGCTTCTGTCTTAACAACACCATTTTCAAAATTATGCCGTGTTATTACAGCTGTGTTAATGTATTTTACCATAAAAACAATTTTGGGAGCAGAAAAGAATTCAGAATTCATTAAAAAATTCGTTTTAATCGAAGGAATTTATTATATTGCTTATATCGTAATGGCAACGCTAAGCATCTATATCTATTAAATAAGAGATATCAATAAGATGGAATCAAATAAAAAAGGAAGAATAAAAAAATGAAGAAAAGTAAAAAAATAATAGGGATTTCTATCATTACAATGGTAATACTAGCAATTTTAGTTGGTATTATCTGGTATGCTATTTCCAATCACAATATCAAAAGTAATACAAGTAAAATAAATCAATTGTATGATAAATTAAAAGCAAAAAATAGTTATAGCTTGACCACTATATTAGATGAAAAAAATCAAATGTATTATGCCAAGGAGGACAAGAAAGCTTATATCCATACGATTTACAATCAGAATGAATCGAAATTTATTATAAAAGATGGAAATTCGTATCTTATAATGGAAAATAGCAAAACATATTATACTTACAAAAACAATGAAACAAATTTAAATAAAATAGAACTTCAATTAGAAGCTTTAAAAGATAGGGAATACCAAAAAGGGGAAGAAAAGATTGATAACAAAAAATATCAATATGAAGAATATGCAATACTAACATCGTTTGCTATGAAGGAAACTTCAGAATTGACACAAAATCAAGAGGTAAAAACCAGGTTTTATTTTAAAGGTGACAAATTAGTTTATATTAAAACCATAATAGAAGATAAACAAGAATTATTAAAAGTAGATATTTCAGATCAAGTAGAACATGAATTATTTGAAATACCATCAGACTATAAAGAAATGTAAGAATTAAGCAGAGTTAAAAATGCAAATGCAGACGAAATTTCAAAATAAACACAAAAAACACTTGTAATTTTCTAAAAAATATGTAATAATAAAAGCGTTAAAATAGAAAAACGAGAAAAAAGAGGAGTACGTTTATTACTTTCTGATAAGAGAAAAGAAGTCAAAGGCTGAAAGCTTCTTAAGAAAAGGATAAACAGAAGGTAGCTTTTTTGTTAATATTCTGAGAAACATAGGATTTAAGAATATTCGTCTAAGCCACGTTAACAGCTAACTAAGATATCATTTTTATAAAAATGATCAATTAAGGTGGTACCGTGAGAATCAAACTCGCCCTTATATAGGGGCGAGTTTTTTGAAAATGAAAAAGGAGGAAGATTTATGTTAAAAGAAAAGTATCATCCAAAAGATTTTGAGGACAAATTGTATCAAGAATGGGAAGAAAAAGGATATTTCAAACCAAATATGGATTCAACAAAAGAAAGTTATTGCATTATGATGCCACCACCAAATGTAACAGGTAAATTACATATGGGGCATGCATTAGACGGAACCATACAAGATATTTTAATCCGTTTTAAAAGAATGCAAGGATATAATACGTTATGGCTTCCTGGTTCTGACCATGCATCTATCTCAACAGAAATGAAAGTCGTTCAAAAATTAAAAGAAGAAGGAAAAACAAAACAAGAGTTAGGAAGAGAAAAATTCTTAGAAGAAGCTTGGGAATGGACAAGATTATATGGAGGAACCATTCAAGAACAACAAAGAAAACTAGGATGTTCTTGTGATTGGGATAGACGTAGATTTACCTTAGATAAAGGGTTATCAGATGCCGTTTTAGAAGAGTTTATTAACCTATATAACCAAGGGTATATTTATAAAGGAACGAGAATGGTCAATTGGTGTCCTAATTGCCATACTGCTATTTCAGATGCAGAAGTAGAATATCAAGAAGAAACTTCTTGTTTATGGCATTTAAGATATCCAATAAAAGGGGAAAATCAATTTATTGAAGTAGCTACTACAAGACCAGAAACAATGCTGGGAGACACAGCAGTAGCGGTCCACCCAGAAGATGAAAGATACAAAGATATCGTAGGAAAAGTATGTATTTTACCAATTGTAAACCGTGAGATTCCAATCATAGCAGACGAATTTGTAGAAACTGAATTTGGAACAGGATGTGTAAAAATTACGCCAGCACATGATCCAAATGATTACCAAGCAGGTGTTAAACATAATTTAGAGTTTATCGAAGTGTTTGATAGTAAATGTATGATGAAAGATTTCATGCCAGAAATAAAAGGAATGACAGCTAGCCAAGCCAGACCAATCATTGTAGAAAAGTTAAAAGAATTGGGAGCTTTGGTTTCGATTGAAGATTACACACATAATGTAGGAAAATGTGAAAGATGTAAAACAACAATTGAACCACGTATTTCAGAGCAATGGTTTGTAAAAATGAAAGAATTAGCAGAGCCAGCTATTAAAGCTGTTAGAAATGATGAAATCAAATTTGTTCCAAAAAGATATGAAAAGACCTATTTTAATTGGATGGAAAATATCCAAGATTGGTGTATTTCAAGACAATTATGGTGGGGACATCCCATACCAGCTTATTACTGTGAACAATGTGGAGAGATTCATGTAGCCAAAACAGCACCAAAGATATGTGAAAAATGTGGTTCCAATCAATTGCAGCAAGACCCAGATACATTAGATACTTGGTTTAGTTCTGCTTTATGGCCATTCTCAACCTTAGGTTGGCCAAACAAAGACGCAGAAGATTTAAAAGTTTTCTATCCAACAAATGTATTAGTAACAGGATATGATATCATTTTCTTCTGGGTAGCTAGAATGGTGTTTTCTGGACTATATGCTATGAAAGAAAAACCATTTAGTGATGTATTAATTCATGGAATTGTACGTGATAGCCAAGGAAGAAAAATGTCAAAAACATTGGGAAATGGAGTTGACCCAATTGAAGTAATCAACGAATATGGAGCAGACGCATTGAGATTTTCTGTATTATCAGGAACCACAATGGGAAATGATATTCGCTATATGCCAGAAAAATTAGAACAAGCTTCCAATTTTGCCAATAAAATTTGGAATGCTGCTAAATTTATTACCATGAATATGGTAGAAGAAAAAGAAATTATCAACTTCCATGACCAGAATTATAACGCACAAATCAATCAACATCAGGCAAATGCTTTCCATATAGAAGATAAATGGATTCTTAATAAATTAAATAAATTAGTAGTAGAGGTAACAACTAATATTGAAAATTATGATTTAGGAGTTGCTTTAGATAAAATTTATAACTTTATATGGAATGAATTTTGCGATTGGTATATTGAGATGGTAAAATCAAGATTATACAGCGAAAACCAAGAAGAAAAAATAAGAGTTTGTTATGTATTAGATTATGTATTTGGAATTGCTATGAAATTATTACATCCATTTATGCCATTTGTAACAAGCCAAATTTATCGTAATCTAGTCCAATATAATGACAAAGAATTAATGGTATCAAAATGGCCACAATCCAAAAAAGAATTTGATTATAATGAGCAAGAGGAAATCATCGAAAAAATAAAAAATATGATTATAGAAATTAGAAACATAAGAAGTACAAAAAATATTCATCCAAGTAAAAAATCAGAACTAATTTTTGTAACAACTAAATATCAAAATGAGTTAAAAGAATTAGAACAAATATTATTAAAACTAGGATTTGGAAATAAGTTAACCATTCAAGAGGATAAAACAGGAATTTCTGAAAATGCAATTAATATAATAAAAGAAGATATTGAACTATATATGCCATTAGAAGGATTAATTGATATAGAGGAAGAAAGAAAAAGACTAGAAGGGGAAAAAATAAAATTAGAGGCAGAAGTAGCAAGATGCGAAAAAATGTTATCGAATCCAGGTTTTGTTAAGAAAGCTCCACAAGCTAAAATTGAGGAAGAAAAAGAAAAACTTGCTAAGTATAAAGAAATGCTAAATAAAGTGCAAGAAAGTTTAAAAACTAAAAATTAGAATCAATAAAAAACACCAAAACGAATTTAAGTTAGATGGTGTTTTTTATTTTGTCGAAAATTTTTTTTCAAATCGACAAAACTTCTTATTTTTTACTCTTGGAAAATATTAGGAGATATATTATAATACAAAAAGAAAAACTAAGGAGGAGATTATTATGGAATCAAAATTTTATGAAGAGGACAAGCTTCTAGTTTTCAAAATAACAGAAGAAATGGATGACCATAGTGTACAAATGATAAGGAGGAAAGCAGACTATGAAATGGAAAGATATATGCCTAGAAAAGTTATATTTGATTTTGATTGTGTCACTTTCATGGACAGTGCAGGAATAGGATTTCTAATAGGAAGATACAAATTTGCCAATATGATAGGAAGTAAATTAGAAATTAGTAACTTAACACAAAGCGTAAAAAGAATTTTTGAAATGAGTGGAATCTTAAAATTAATACCAGTAACAAACTAATAAAAAAAGAAGTGTGCCAGAATGGACAGAAATGCCCACTTGGATTTGTTTCCAATGGGGGACAAGAAAGGAAGAAAAGAAAATGAAAGAAATTTTTAATAATGAAATGAAATTAGAGTTTATTAGCAAGTCTGCCAATGAAGCATTTGCCAGAATTGCAGTGGCAGCTTTTGCTTCACAATTAGATCCTACCATAGAGGAATTAGCAGATATTAAAACAGCTGTTTCAGAGGCTGTTACGAATTGTATTATTCATGGATATGATAAAAAACAAGGAATTGTAAAGGTATCAGCTAAATTGAAAGAGAATGAAATTATAATTGAAATATCGGATAAAGGAAAAGGAATTGAAAACGTAGATGCAGCTAAAGAACCATTGTATACAACAAAGCCTAATTTAGAAAGATCAGGAATGGGCTTTACCATTATGGAAAGTTTTATGGATAGCATGAAAGTAGAATCTGTATTAGGTTTGGGAACAAAAGTAACCATGTCTAAAATCATTAAGCCAAAGCAGGAAAATGAAGAGGAAGAATTTGAAATGCTAGCTACTAATTAAGAACAAAAGATGAAAAGAAAAGTGGGGAAATTATGTACGAAAATGATAGGGAGTCAATCAAAAAAGCCCAAGCAGGAGATAAAATAGAATTAGAAAAATTAATCCAATCTAATAATCGGATTAATTTGGAGCATTGTAAGAAGATTTAATGGAAGAGGATATGAACTAGAAGATTTATACCAAATCGGCTGTATGGGATTTATTAAATCAATTAAAAGATTTGATACGAATTTTGAAGTAAAACTTTCAACTTATGCGGTTCCTTATATGATAGGAGAAATTAAAAGATATATTCGAGATGATGGACCAATTAAGGTGAGTAGAAGTATAAAAGAGTTAGGAATTAAAATACGAGAATTACAAAGGGAATATTTAAATAAAAAAGGGGAAGAAATAACAATAGAAGAAATGCAAAAAGAATTAAAGGTTTCAAAAGAAGATATTACGTTAGCAATGGAAGCAACTCGAAATGTGGAATCAATTGAAAGTGCAACTTATACGAATAACAAAGATGGCAATTGTATTAGTTTAATTGAAAAAATTTCAACAGATAAAAACGAAGAAGAAATAATTACCAATAAATTAGTAATAAAAGAACTAATTAACGGACTAGAAAAAAGAGATAGAGAAGTCATATTGCTTAGATTTTTCAAAGAAAAGACACAAGCACAAGTCGCTAAAATTCTAGGAGTGACACAAGTACAAGTATCACGAATAGAACGAAAAATTTTGAATCATATGAAAATGAAGCTCAGTTCGTAAGAAAGGGTGATGGTGTGAAAAAGGTTTTTATCTATTTTTTTGCCTTTCTTTTTGTTTGTTTTATTCTACCAGCATTATTGACCAAAAGAGATGTCAAAACTGCTACTTCCATAAAACAAGAAAATACAAAACAAGAGGAAAACAAAGAAAGTGAAGTTCCTTATGATTATCAAAATTATGGAACAATAAAATTATTACATAAAAAAACAGGGGACATAGAAGAAGTAAATTTAGATACTTATTTATATCATGTTGTATCAGCAGAAATGCCAGCAGATTATGAATTAGAAGCTCTAAAAGCACAAGCAATTGTAGCAAGAACCTATACCATTTACAAAATAGAAAATAAAAAACATGACAATGTCGATATTTGTGATGATTCTACTTGTTGTCAGGCTTGGGTTTCAAAAGAAACCAGATTATCCAGATGGGAAGAAGATGTAAGAGAAAGTAATTGGGCAAAAATTGAACAATGTGTAAAAGAAACAAAAGGAAAGATTATTACGTATCAGAATCGACCGATTAATGCTTTTTTTCATGCTAATAGTGGAGGAACTACCGAACTTCCCGTTAATGTATGGGGCGGTTCCGGATTGCCTTATTTACAAGTAGTTGAAACAGTAGGAGAAGAAGGTTATACACAATATCGTTCAGAAGTTGTTTTAAGCCAAGAAGAACTAATCCATAAATTGAAAACAAAATATCAAGATATTCAAATTGATTTTGCCAATAACGAAGATTTAAAGATATTAGAGTATACAGATAGCAATCGAGTAAAAACTGTGAAATTTGGAAATCATGAAATTTCTGGTGTAGAAACCAGAACTTTATTAGGCTTGAGGTCAACTAATTTTGAAATTTCAAAAGAAAAAGAACAAATCAAATTTTCAGTAAAAGGTTATGGACATGGTGTTGGAATGAGTCAAACAGGAGCAGATACAATGGCAAAACAAGGTAGTAATTATGAAGAGATTATCAAACATTTTTATGTGGGTGTAGAAATAAAAGAGATAAATTCACTTTAAATGTATAATCTTCTAAAAATAGGAAATACTTGTAATAACAAAGTATTTAAGGAGGATTATATGAGAAGAAATGCAAGAATGAAAAAGAATGAAAGCAAATCACTAAGTGATAAAATTATCATGTATTCTATGATAGGAGTTGCCATTTTAGTAGTTATATTAGTTGGACTACTAATGTATAGCAAAAGCCTAAGTGATGAGGTAAGAGATGGTACGATGAGTTTAGAACAAATGGCAAATATAGCTGGAAATAATACAAAAACAGAGGAAAATACAGAAAGTGCTAGTACAGAAATGGGAAAGACAGTAGAAGAAATGAAAAATGAAACCAATAACACAAATGCTACCAATACGAATACAAATAATACAGTTCGTGATAATACCGTAGAAAATACAACCAACAACACGAATAAAGCAAACAATGCTACAACCAACAATACTGCTAAAACAACCAATGCCAATACCACTCAAAAAACAGAAACAAAAAAGGAATTAACTTTTATAAAGCCAGTGGATGGAGAAGTGGCAAGAGATTATGCAAAAGATAATCTAATCTATTCAGAAACATTAAAAGAATGGGTGACTCATTTAGGAATTGATATCAAAGCAGAAAAAACAACGGTTGTAAAAGCAGCAGAAGCGGGAACGATAAAATCTATTAAAAATGACCCAAGATATGGTTTGACGATTGTCATGGAACATGAGGATGGATTTCAAACAATATATTCCAATCTTTTAACTTCAGAATTTGTAGTAGAAGGAGAAAAAGTAGAGAAAGGTCAAAGTATTGGAACAGTAGGAAATACAGCTGTATTTGAAATTGCAGATGAACCACATCTACATTTTGAAATATTAAAAGATTCGATCCAAGTAGATCCTAATATTTATATGAAATAAAGTGTGTAAAAAAAGGTAGAAGATAGAGATATTAATCGCTATCTTCTACCTTTTTGATAAGTTTTTTAGTTACAAAAAAACCAATCAAAGCAACAAATCCTAAGAAAAATGTTGAAAATTGAACATTTTTCTGTATACTAATTTCTAAATAACCTAGAAAGATAGAAATCAGTATAATTTTTAATGATACTGTTTCAAAATTGATTAATATATGCATAATAGCATCTTTAGAAAAATTGCAATTATGCATATAGCAAGCTATTTTTAACAATTGAAACATAATAATTATTAGAAATATAGTTTCAATTGTTAAAATGAATTGTGTCATAAATTTACCTCCTGTTTCCTTTTTAATTTAAGGAAACTTTTTTCTTTTGTATTTTTATTTCTATATATTACTAAACTTTTCCAACACTCTTTTGTGCGTACTTGATTTAGTACTAGAAATAAAAAATAAAATAGCTTTTTAGCTATTAACATAATTTTAACAGAAAAGGAAAAAGAAAGCAATGGAATTTACATAATTTTAAAAAAGTGTATTTTTACTAAACTTAAATAATAAATATTGTAAAAACTTTTTTGATATGATAATATATAAATATTCGAAAAGATAACAAGAAAAAGGAGAGATTTAAATGAAAAAAACAAGCAAAAGAGAAAAGAACAAAGGTATTACTTTAATTGCACTAATTATTACTATTATTGTACTTTTGATTTTGGCAGGAGTTAGTATCACAACTTTAACAGGAGAAAATGGATTACTAGAACAAGCACAAAATGCAAAAGAAAGTACAGAAAAAGCAGAATTAATTGAGAGAGCACAAACAGATATATTGACAATACAAGCAAAAAATTATGGAGATCTTTCAAGAGAACAATTAAAAACTGTACTAGATAAATATTTTGACAATGTACCAGAAGATTATACAAAAGACTCAGAATTAACAGGAAAAGACGAATATGGAAAATATATCATAAAAGTATCTGACATCTATGATGGAATCCTAGGAGGTAGTATAGTTCCTGCAGGTTTAGAAGTTGGTTCAATCGTAACCTATACACCAAGTGGAACCTATGAATGGGAAGCAGAATATTGTTCATCAACATTGGCAGATGATGTCGTGTTGGATAGTAGTACAGATAATTATAAAATAAATCAATGGAGAGTATTTGAAATTGATAAAATAAACAAAAAGGTAACATTAGTACCAATCAAACCAATAGAAGGAAAGGTATATTTAGGGCAAGCACAAGGATATAATAATGGGGTATATTTGCTAAATAAGGCGTGTGAAAGCTTATATGGTGATACAGCAAAAGGAATCAAGGCAAGAAATATAAACATAGAAGACATAGAAAAGAAAATGACAGAACAAGCTTTACAAGAAGCACATAGTTATGTAGGTGCTAGTGTTGGATATGGTGAGCAAGAGCCAGAAGCCTATACAACAAATAGTAGCAAATATCCAAGCATATATGCAAAAGAAATATTAAGTGTAATCAATCAGAATAAAAATAATAGTGGATTGAGTAAGAGTGAGCAAACCAGTTTAATAAAAAGAAGTGATGAAGGAGCAGTAAATGGACAAATAACAACAGCGACAAGTATTCAACCATATTTAACATCGTGGTCTAAAACGATGTCAAATACAGCATTTAGAAAGGCAGAAAATGGAATCAGCTATTATGATTTAATTATGCCAAAAGAAACAAACACAACTTATTGGATAGCTTCCCGCGGAGTTCAAGGAAATACAAGTGGTGGTTTCTTTGCAATCTATTGTGCTAATACAGGAAAAGGTAGTATATTAGGGGATATTCTATATCTATCTGATGGTAATGTGTTAGAAAATAGACGTGCTTTATTCCCTGTTGTTTCTTTAAATTCTGAGTTAATCATGGGAAATGCAACAGATGGATTTTCAATAAAATAGAAAAATCAAAAATATGTTTGACATTTTTTTGTTTGTATGATATGATGTTAGCAAATAAAAAATGGGAGTGATTAAAAATGCCAAGAAAAAAACCAGAATTAAATAAAAGAGAAAAAGCCATATTAAAATTCATTGAAAAACAAATTATGACACAAGGCTACCCACCATCTGTAAGAGAAATAGGAAAGGCAGTAGGGTTAAGTTCAACAGCCACAGTGCATGGATACCTAGCAAAATTAGATGAAAAAGGATATATCAAAAAACAAGACAAAAAAGGAAGAACATTAAGACTATTAAAAGGTGGCTCAGGAGAACCAAAGAAAACCTCTAGTAAAGACTTTTATACACAAAAAGAGCTAGTAGAAGTACCAATCATTGGAAGAATCACAGCAGGGGAACCAATTTTAGCCGTGGAAAATGTAACCGATACTTTCCCAATTCCAGTTGATTTTGTAGGAAACTCAGAAAGCTTTATGCTTACCGTAAGAGGAGAAAGTATGATAGAAGCAGGAATATTAGATGGTGATTACATATTAGTAAAAAGACAAAACATGGCAAACAATGGAGAAATTGTAGTTGCTTTAATAGGAGAAGAAGCAACTGTAAAAACATTTTACAAAGAAAAAGACCATATTAGACTTCAACCAGAAAATAGCACCATGGATCCAATTATTGTTCCAGACTGTGAAATACTAGGAAAAGTAGCAGGAGTATTTAGAAAAATGTAATTCACACAAATTTCACATAAAAAAGATTGACAAATGACACCGTGTCACATATAATGATGGGGTGTTATTTATTTACGAAAAAGGAGGATACCATGTTAAAATTATTAAAAAATTTGAAGAAATCATTTTGGTCAGTTATCGTAATTGTAGTACTATTATGTGTCCAAGCACAAGCTGATTTAGCTTTGCCAGACTACACATCTAAAATAGTAAATATTGGGATACAAGCAGGAGGAATTGAAACAGCAGTACCAGAAGTAATAGACAAAGACAATATGGAATTACTGCTAATGTTTTCCGATAAAAAGGAGGAAATCGTAAGCAATTACTCTTTATTAGGAGACAATTTAAATGAGAAAGAAAAAAAGATTATCAAGAAATATTTAGGAAAAGATGAAAAGAAAATAGAACCCAACACTATATATGTATTAAATCAAATTGAAAACGATAAAAAACAAGAATTAGCAAGTATCTTATCAGTACCACTTATGGAAATAGCAACCATAAAAAACGAAGAAACAGCAAACCAAATAAAAGAGAAAATGATAGCAAATATACCAGAAACACAAAAAACATATATACAAAACAAGAGTTTACTAGAAATCATTAAAAATATGCCAGAAGAACAAAGAAAACAAGCCTTACAACAATTTTCAGAAAAGATAAACAATATGGCGGACTCTATTAGAGAACAAGCAGCCATATCTTCTGTAAAAGAAATATACAAAGAATTAGGAGTTGACACAAACAAACTTCAAAATGACTATATCTTATTATCTGGGATACAAATGTTAGGAGTTGCTCTCATTACAATGATTTCAGCGGTATCGATTATGTTTTTCTCATCCAGAGTTGCAGCCTATTTAGGGAAAACATTAAGAGAAAAAGTATTTGCAAAAGTGCTACAATTTGGGCATAAAGAATTAAGAGAGTTTTCTACCGCATCCTTAATTACACGTACAACAAACGATATTCAGCAAATCCAACAGTTAATTACGATGTTATTTCGAGTAGTGGTATATGCACCAATTATTGGAATAGGAGGCTTTATCAAAGTACTAACCAATAGTGATAACTCAATGGCGTGGATTATTGGAGTTGCGATCCTTGCTATCTTATTCATTGTAGGAACCTTATTTATCATAGCAATGCCTAAATTTAAGAAATTACAAGAATTAACAGACAAATTAAATTTAGTATCCAGAGAAATCTTAACAGGATTGCCAGTGATTCGTGCTTTCCATAAAGAAAAGAAAGAAGAAGGAAGATTTAACGAAGCAAACAAAGACTTAATGAAAGCAAACATATTTGTCAATAATGCCATGTCAACGATGATGCCATTATTAATGTTTGTTATGAATGCTATGATGCTCTTAGTTATTTGGGTTGGAGGACATGGCGTAGAAGAAGGATTATTGCAAGTTGGAGATATGATGGCATTTATTCAATATATGATGCAAATCGTAATGGCCTTTTTAATGATATCTATGATATCAATCATGCTTCCAAGAGCATCTGTTTCCGCAAACAGAATTAACGAAGTATTAGAAACAAAACCAAGCATAGAAGATAAAGAAGTAACCAAAAAATTAAATGCAGAGAAAAAAGGATTAGTAGAATTTAAAAACGTATCTTTCCGTTATCCAGATGCAGATACAGAAATATTAGAAGATATTAATTTTACAGCAAAACCAGGAGAAACGACTGCTATCATAGGAAGTACAGGAAGTGGAAAATCAACAGTAGTAAATTTATTACCAAGATTTTATGATGTAACAGGAGGAGAACTTTTAATCGATGGTGTGAATGTAAAAGAAGTAGCACAAAAAGAGTTAAGAGATATTATTGGATTTGTACCACAAAAAGGAATTTTATTTTCTGGAACCATAGAATCTAATATAAAATATGCAGACGAAAATATGACAGATGAAAGGATGATAGAAGCAGCTAAAATTGCACAAGCAACAGAATTTATTGAAGGAAAAGAGAAAAAATATCAAGATGAAATTGCACAAGGAGGAAGTAATGTATCAGGAGGACAAAAACAACGTTTAGCAATTAGTAGAGCCATTGCAAAAGACCCAGAAATCTTTGTATTTGATGACAGTTTCTCCGCTTTGGACTTTAAAACAGACAGTGCTTTAAGAGAAGCTTTATCTCAAAAAACAGAAAACAAAACGGTTATCATTGTAGCACAAAGAATTAGTACCATTCTAAATGCTGACCAAATCGTTGTTTTAGAAGAAGGAAAAGTAGTAGGAATTGGTACACATGAAGAATTAATGAAAAACAATGAAACCTATCGACAAATAGCCTTGTCACAATTGTCAGAAGAAGAATTATCATCAGAAGCAAAACAAGAAAAACAAAAGAATCAAGAAGGAAAGGAGGCGTAATCTATGCCAGGACCAATGGGAAAACCAGGTGGAAAGGTGCCTGTACAAAAAGCAAAGAACTTTAAAGGAACCACTAAAAAATTAATCAAACAATATTTAGCAAAGTATAAATTTTCTTTATTCATAGTCTTCCTATTTGCAATAGGAAGTGCTATATTTACCATTGTAGGACCAAAGATACTAGGAAATGCTACTACAGAAATCTTTAATGGTTTAATGGGAAAATTATCAGGTGGCGCAGGAATTGATTTTGGCAAAATTGGACAAATTCTAATAACATTAGTTGTATTATATTTGATAAGTACTGTATTTTCCTTTATACAAGGATTTACTATGACAAATGTAGCTCAAAAATTAACTTATACAATTAGAAATGATATTGCTAAAAAAATAAATAAGTTACCAATGAAGTACTTTGATAAAAGGACACATGGAGAAGTATTATCCATTATTACAAACGATATTGATACGTTAAGTACGAACTTAAATCAAAGTATCACAGAAATTATTCGTTCGGTTTGTTTAATTGTAGGAATTATCGTTATGATGTTATCCATTAGTTGGGAAATGACACTGATTTCTATTATCATACTTCCAATTGCAGGATTTATCGTAAAAAATATTGTAGGAAAATCACAAAAATATTTCCAAAAGCAGCAAGCATATTTGGCTAATGTGAATGGGCAGGTAGAAGAAATTTATGGAGGATTAAATGTTGTAAAAGTATTTAATGGAGAAGAAAAAGTAACAAAAGAATTTAAAAAAGCGAACAAAGAATTATATCATTCTGGATGGAAATCACAATTTTTATCAGGATTGATGTATCCCTTTATGAATTTTATGTCCAATATTGGATATGTAGGAGTAGCAGTAGTAGGAGGCTATTTAGCAGTACAAGGAACGATTACAGTAGGGAATATACAAAGTTTCATTCAATATAATAAACAATTTACCAATCAAATTAGCTCGATTGCACAAGTTTCAGGAATGCTACAAGCCATGGTAGCAGCAGCAGAAAGAGTATTTGAATTTTTAGAAGAACCAGAAGAATTAGAAACGGCAAAAGGAAATATAGATTCTTCAAAATTAAAAGGAAATGTAGAATTTAAAAATGTTCATTTTGGATATGACGAAGATAAAATCATTATCAATGACTTTAATAGTAAAGTAAAAGAAGGGCAAAAAATTGCTATTGTAGGACCAACAGGAGCTGGAAAAACAACTATGGTAAAACTACTGATGAGATTTTATGATGTCAATTCAGGGGAAATTACCATTGATGGTCATAATGTAAAAGATTTTGAACGTGGTGAGCTTCGCAAAATGTTTGGAATGGTACTACAAGATACTTGGCTATTTGGAGGTACTGTAAAAGACAATATCAAATATGGAAAAGAAGAGGCAACAGATGATGAAGTTATCAGGGCAGCTAAAGCAGCTCATGTTCATCACTTTATTAAAACTTTGCCAAATGGATATCATTCTGTTTTAAATGAAGAATCTAGTAATGTATCAGCTGGACAAAAACAATTGTTAACCATTGCAAGAGTCATCTTAGCAGATCCTAAAATTTTAATTTTAGATGAAGCAACCAGTTCAATTGATACCAGAACAGAAATAGAAATTCAAAAAGCAATGGATAACTTGATGGAAGGAAGAACAAGTTTTATCATTGCACATCGATTATCAACCATTAAGAATGCAGATTTAATTTTAGTTATGAATCATGGAGATATCGTAGAACAAGGAACACATGAAGAATTATTAGCTCAAAACGGCTTCTATGCTGATTTATATAATTCTCAATTCGAAGTTTGTAATGATGAAATAGAATAAAAAAAGAACAGATTTTAGTCTGTTCTTTTTTTGCCGATCGAATCTAATTTCTTCTTTTTCCAAAAATAGAAAGTATTCTTAGGAAAATATTAATAAAATCTAAATATAAATTCATGGCACAATATATGTGTATTTTTTCTTGGTCAATATTTGGCTCTTCTTGTAACAACTTAATTTTATTAATGTCATAAATAGTAACACCACAAAATAATGCTAGAATTAACCAATCGATTACCAAATCAAATCCAGGACTTTTTAAGATAAATACATTAATGACACTTAAAAGAATTCCAGCAATTAGAAATACAGTAATGTATGGTCGCCAAGAACTTAAATCTTGATTGGTTCGATATCCAAGGAAGCCCAAAGCAACAAACACAAATGCAGATATAATAAATAAGTAGATAATAGAGGATAGTTCAAATACAACAAATATGGTAGACAAGGTTACACCATTTAGCATAGCATAAACAAAGTATAAAATTCCAACTGCTACTGGCGGAAGTTTTCTAAATAAGAAACTAAATACTAATACAGCTACTAATTCTAAAATTAATAAAGTATTAAAGTATCCACCTAGAATAATATCGACAAATAATCCTGAAGAATAGGTGTACCATGCAATAATAGCTGAACCAAGAAGTCCTAAAAACATCCAGAAAAAGGTTTTACCAAATATTTTATTTTGTACATTAACTTCGTTTTCCATCGTGTTCTCCTTTCTAATAAAATTTGATTTAATTATACAAATAAAAGTGTAAAAAAGCAATGCTTTATCAAATAATATGAAACAAAGGAGCAAAATAAGTAAAACCTAAAACAAATAATCCACTCATAGCAACAGCTAGAACAAGTCGATAAATAGAAAATGGAAGTTTACTTTCTTCGCTTTTGCGACATTTTACAAAGCTAAATAATAAGGCAAGACTCCAGATTCCAGTAAATAAGACACATAAACTAGAAACTTTTTGTTCTGCGATGATACCAAATCGATTTAATGCAATAATGATAAAGATAGAGATGACAATTAGTAATCCAGTTGGTAGGGCATGTGTTATTACATTTTTTAAAAAGTTTTCTCTTACTGGTTCCTGATTTGGTTCTAAAGCAAGGCAAAAAGAGGGGATACCAATGGCTACTAAACTAATTAAACTAAGTTGAATTGGTATAAATGGGTATTCATCTTGCAAAAACAATACCAGTAGAGCGAGTAAGAAAGAGTATATGGTTTTGACTAAAAACAAAGAGGCTGACCTTTGAATGTTATGAATGGTTCTTCTGCCTTCTGCAACAACTTTGGGCATAGAGGCAAAATTGGAATTGAGAAGAACTAATTGTGAGATATTTTTTGTAGCATCACTACCATTTGCCATAGCAATACTACAATCCGCTTCTTTTAAAGCTAAAACATCATTTACACCATCACCAGTCATAGCAACTACTTTGTCATGTTTTTGTAAAGCTTTTACCAAAGCTTTTTTCTGTGTGGGAGAAACCCTACCAAATACACAATAGTCTAATACCAAAGAATCAATTTCATCATCATGGATAGTAGACATATCAATATATTGATCAAAATTTTTAATCCCAACTCTTTTGGCAATCTTAGATACGGTAATAGGGTTATCACCAGAGATAATTTTAAGATCCACCCCTTGTTTAGTGAAAAATTGTAATGTCTTATGAGCATTTTTTCTGATTTTATCTAACAATAAGACAATACCAATCGGCTTAATACCAGCTGGTAAGTCCTTATTCCTAAAATTATGATAAGAATGAGCAACCACTAAAACGCGATAATCTTTAGCATATTTTTGAAAGCAATCTTGATATCTGTTCCAATCATCTCTTAACACAAAATCTGGTGCACCAATGATATAGCTTCCCTTGCCCTTAAAATGAATTCCAGACCATTTAGATTCAGAAGAGAAGGCAACTTTATCATCTGGAATCAATTCCTCTGTTATTTTTGAAGAATAAGCTCGGATTGCTTGTATGGTAGAATTTTCGTCTTCTGAAAATTTACCAAGATTGGCTAATACAACCTTTAAAAATTCCTCATCCATTCCATCAAAAGGGATGGATTTAACGACTTCTAGGTCTCCTTCTGTTAAAGTACCAGTCTTGTCCAAACACAAGGTATCCACTCTAGCTAAAGTTTCAATACAATATAAATCTTGTACTAAAACTTTTGCTTTAGATAAACGAATGACACTTACTGCCAAAACAGTACTAGTAAGAAGAACTAAGCCTTCTGGTATCATACCAATGAGTGCTGCTACTGTTTGTACAACAGATTCTGGAAGAGAAATACCTTGTAAATAGAATTGACTCAAAAATAAGGCAGTACCAATTGGAATGATAACAAAAGTAGCAAATTGAATGATTTTTTGTAAAGAAGTCATAATTTCTGATTTTACTTTTTTGATATATTTAGCACCACTAGAAATTTTAGAAGTATAGTTATTTTCAGCAATATGTTCTACTTTAGCCAAACATTTACCACTCAATATAAAACTACCAGACAAAATCATATCTCCTTTTCTTTTGGTAATGCTATTGGGTTCCCCTGTGATATAAGATTCATTTACAAGAACTTCACCACTTTGCACGATACTATCTGTTACCACTTGATTGCCAGTATGAAATTCAAGAATATCATCTAGGACAATCTGATGAATGCCAATTTCTTGTTTTTTGCCATTACGAATGACAGTTGCTTTAGATTGTGCTAAAACAGAAAGTTTATCAACGACCCTTTTAGAATGAATTTCTTGGAAGGTACTAATAGCAGTATTAAGAATAACAAGTAGCAAAAATAACATATTTTGATAAGAACCAACTAAGAAAATAGCAATGGCTAAAAATAGATTTAGGAAATTAAATAAAGTAAAAAAGTTCTCATACAAAATACGTTTAATGCTTTTAGTGGGAACAGAAGTGTCATAATTAACTAAATTTTGTTCCATCCTCTTTTGGACTTGCTCTTGTGTTAGTCCAGTTTGTATATTAGGATAATATCTTTTTATCGTTTTGTTCATTTTTATTTTACCTCGATTCTTACCGATTTTATCATAAGCAAAATGCTAAGTCCATAGGATTCATGATTTCTTAAGAAATAAAACTTAGCTATTGCTAAAAAAAATAACAAATGATAAAATGAGAACAAAAAATATCCTAATAAACCTATTACCAAGCAGAAGGAAGGAGAAAAGATGAGTACTGTTAATTGGACGAGTGAACAAAAAGACGCTATTTATGAAAAAGGCTCTCATATACTAGTAGCAGCAGCCGCACGGAAGTGGTAAGACAGCCGTTTTAGTAGAAAGAATCATTCAGAAAATAGTAAAAGACAAAGTAGATATTGACAAACTATTAGTGGTAACATTTACCAATGCTGCCGCTTCTGAAATGAGAGAAAGAGTATTAGATGCGATTTATAAAAAATTAGAAGAAGAACCAGAAAATGAGAATTTACAAAGACAAGTTACTTTATTAAATAAAGCAAGTATTTGTACAATTGATTCTTTTTGTTTAGAAATTGTTAGAAATAATTTTTACGAATTAGATGGTTTATCTCCAAACTTCAGAATAGCAGATACGACAGAAATAGAATTATTAAAGCAAGAAGTAATGGAAGATATCTTTGAAAAGAAATACGAAGAAGAAAATGAAGATTTCATAAAATTAATCAATACTTACACAAGTTATCGCGATGATACGCCTTTAAAAGATTTAATTTTAAAAATGGATTCCTATACACAAAGTAATCCATTTCCAGAAAAATGGTTAACTGAGAAAATAGAAATGTTTCGATTAGCAGACAAACTAGAAGAAGATTTTGCTACTACCATATGGGGAAAAGAATTATTACAAGAAATAGAAGATACTTTAATCGATAGTATTACTTCTTTAGAAAATGCTAGTAGACAGCTTTCTTGTGAACCAGATTTAGAAAAATTTTGGCAAACCATTCGAAATGATATCGAGCTGTTACAAGGATTAAAAAACAATTTAGATAGTTGGGATAAAGCCTACCAAATAAACCAAACTTTAAAATTTGCAACTTGGCCAAGGCAAAAAGTAGAGTCTGAAATAAAAGAAAAAGCAAAACAAGTTCGTGATGATGTAAAAAAGAAATTAGGAAAAGTATTGGATAAAATTTTAATCTATGACTCCAAACAAGCCAATCAAGATATATATGATATGTATGGAATCTTATTAAAATTAAAAAGTATCTTATTAGAATTTAAACAAGAATTTTCAAAACGTAAAAGAGATAAAAATATTGTTGATTTTAATGATATTGAACATTTTGCTTTAAAGATACTATTAAAAGAAGAAAATGGTCAAATTTTTCCATCTGAAGTAGCTAAAAGATATCAAGAAAAATATGTAGAAATAGCCATTGACGAATACCAAGATAGTAACTTAGTGCAAGAATATATTTTGAATTCTATAGCCAAACAAAATAATATCTTTATGGTAGGAGATGTTAAACAAAGTATTTACAAATTCCGTCAAGCCATGCCAGAGCTTTTCTTACAAAAGTATAATCAATACAAAAACAAAGAGCAAAAGACAGAAACAGACAACTTAAAAATACAGTTATTTAAGAACTTTAGAAGTAGAGACAATGTCTTACAATTTACCAATTCAATTTTTCAAGCAATTATGAGCCATTTACTAGGAGAGATCGAATATGACCAAGAGGAATATTTGAATTTAGGGGCCGATTATCCAACAATAGATCAAAATCTAAACACCGAGATTGCAATTCTAGATTTAGCCAAAGAAGAGCAAACAAGCCAAACAGAAGAGATAGAAACAGAAGAAAGAATTGAAAATGTTGAATTAGAAGCTAGATTTGTAGCCAATCGAATCAAACAATTAATGGAAGAAAAATTCCAAATCTGGGATAGAAAAAAGAATGCCTATCGAAACATTAGGTATCAAGATATCGTGATATTACTTAGGTCTACTGCTAATATAGCACCAGTTTATGAACAAGAAATAATCCGTTTGGAAATGCCAGTTTTTTCGGATAGCTCACAAGAATACCTAGATTCCATTGAAATTGAGACCATTATGTCACTTCTTAAAATAATTGATAATCCCATTCAAGATATCCCATTAGTTACAGTATTAAGGTCTGCCATAGGAAGGTTTACAGATGATGAATTAATCCAAATACGACTATCAGACCAATACGATAATTTCTATACTTGTATGCAAAAAGCAAGAATCCATGTAAAAGGGACATTAAAAGAGAAAATAGAAAAAATGTTACATAATTTAGAAACTTGGAGAAAAGAACAAGAGTATTTAGCACTAGATGAATTAATTTGGAAAATTTATTCAGATACTGGATTTTATCATTATGCTCGGATTGATGCCAAATGGAAAACTAAGACAAGCTAACTTAAAAATGTTGTTTCAAAAGGCAAAACAATATGAAAGTAGTAATTTTAAAGGACTTTATAGTTTTATTCGTTTTATCGATAAGCTAAAATTGAGTAGTGGAGATTTAGGTTCTGCTAAATTAATGGGAGAAAATGATAATGTCATTCGAATTATGAGTATTCATAAGAGTAAAGGATTAGAATTCCCAGTTGTATTTTTAGCTAGTACAGGAAAACAATTTAATTTAATGGATTTAAATCAAAATGTTTTATTACATCAAGAGATGGGAATTGGTGTAACTTATATTGATTATGATAAACAAATACAATACGATACATTAAGTAAGCTAGCCATTCGCAATAAAATATTTGTAGAAACGCTTTCTGAAGAAATGAGAATATTATATGTTGCTTTAACCAGAGCAAAGGAAAAGTTAATCATAACAGGGATAGTAAAAGATTATGAAAAAGAAATAGGAAAAATGAAAGAACAAGTGGAGCAATATGAAAAGTGTCAAAAGAAAATTAACCCCATTTTGGTGAAAAAGTATCAGAAATATTTAGATTGGATTTTGTTAGTATATCAATACGAAAAAGGAAAGGACATGGAGTTAAAGGTTCATAAGAAACAAGAAATTATGAAAAAATTTCAAAAGATGGAGCAAGAAGACATCGATGTCAAACAAATCTTAGAGAGTAAAGAAATCAATCAAGAACAATTAGAAAGAATCGAAAAAATACTAAATACAAAATACCCTCATCCATTAGCTACCCTCCTTCCAACGAAAACTTCTGTTACGCATTTAAAGCAAATGGCAGATAAGCAAGAACAAGAACCTTCTTTTGTGGTAGAATTTCCGAAACCAGAATTTTTAAAAGAAGATAAGGAAGAAAAGTTGACAGCTGCACAAAAGGGAACTTTGATTCACTTATGTTTACAAAAATTAGATGAAAAACGAGAGTATGATTTAAACCAAATAAAGGAATTGATTCGTACCTTACAAGAAAGACAAATCATTACACAAAAAGAAGCAGAAAGTATCCAGCCATTTAAGATTTTAGAATTTACAAAATCCCCTATTTGGCAAGACCTAAAACAAGCAAAAGAAGTGCAAAAAGAAAAGCCTTTTTATAGCAATATTTCTGCTAAAGAGATAGAGGAAGAGGCAACAGATGAAGTTATTTTAGTACAAGGTGTCATTGACTTATATTATAGGGATAAAAATGATAATCTGGTTTTGGTGGATTATAAGACCGATTATGTAGAAAAAGGAAAAGAAATACAGTTGATTGATAAGTATAGAAAGCAGTTAGAAATTTATGAAAAGGCATTAGAAGAGGCCTTACATAAAAAGGTAAGTCAAAAATATATTTATTCAGTTTACTTAGGAAAAGCTTTAGAAGTATAGAAAGAAGTAAGAAATAGATTGAAAAAGAAACAAATACCTGTTATAATGGAAAGGAAGTAAAAGGAAATGGAGAAATAACAATGGACAGACTAAAAACATTTTTAAAATATGCTATATGGATTGTGCTATTTTTTATCCTTTCAGAATTTTTAATCAATGTTAGCTTAAATGCAACTTATAAAAACATAAAAAGAAGAGATGATACCAAACAAGTACAAATCATACAAGCACAGGCAACTTTAGTAAATGGAAGAATAAAAGGAACCATAACCAATTCAGAAGAAGACTATTTAACAGGAAAATATGTAAGAATTGACTTTTATTCCAAAAGAGATAATAAAGTAGGAACCAAATATATTCCAATTGAAACGACACAAGCAACAAAGACACAAGAGTTTAATACCTATTTCGAACTAAATGAGGTAACTTCTTACGAAGTTTCCATTGTAGAGGAAAAAACAGTAGATGAAATTAAATTTATCGAAAAAGAGTGGACAAAAGCACAAATTTTTACAGTAACTCTATTTACGATGATGATGATTTTATAAAAAATGACTAAATGGGGATAGTACCCATTTAGTCATTTTTAGGATTAACATACAAAGTAGAATAATCTGTATAAATTACCCTGCCTGGTTTAGAGCCTTTTGGTTTTTTTACATATCTTACTTGGCATAGGTCAACAGGGACCTTAGAAGAAAGTCTAGCTTTACTATGATAAGCTGTAATTTCAGCACATTTTACAAGAACATCTTCTTTTGGTATTTTACCATTTAAGACTAAGATAGCATGACTTCCATGAATATCTTTAGTATGGAACCATAAATCAGTTTTATGGGCATATTTTAAAGTAAGATAATCATTTTCTTGATTATTTCTACCAACTAAAAGTGTAAAATCTCCAATGGAGTATTGAAAAGGATGAAAGGTAACTTTCTTATTTTTAGTAAAGTTTGATTTTTTTCCTCTCGTACTTTTTTTCTTTTGGAAAGAATCAGTCTTATCTTTAAAAATAACATTTTCAGAAATTTCATCCGATATTTCAGAGATTTCTGCAAGAGAAGTTGCTGCTTCTAGTTCATAGACAATACTTTCTATGTAATCTAGTTCTTGCAAAGTTTCTTTCTTTTGAAGTGTGACAACTTCTAAAGCATTTTTTAGTTTATGATATTTTTTGAAGTATTTTTTCGCATTGACACTTGGTGTATATCGAGAATCCAGTGGAATGGTAATAACCTTGTTGTTATCGTAATAATTTTCGAGTTCAATTTGGCTTATATTTTCATTTTTAATACGATACAAATTAGCAGTAATGAGTTCACCATATAATTGATACATATCCATATGTTCACAAGAGGTGAGCTTTTCATTAATATGAGAAAGCCTTTTTTGATATTTTTTCAAGGTAGACAAGATTAATTTTAATAGATTATTTCGAGCGGTTTTAAAATTTTCTGCCATTTCTTTTTCATAGTAAAAATTATCGACAAAAAAGTTTAGGCTAAAGGTATCCGCATTTTCAAAAGGTACTAGAAAATAATCATTGTCATAGGTTTCAAATTTTAAATTAAAAGAATCGGTACCATCTAGTAGGACTCTTAAATAATGGTATAATTCTTGTAAGTTAGTAATTCCTAGTTTTTCAATGGCTAGTTTTACTAAATTTTTACTAATTCCATTATAAGTATGACTGATTTTGGTAGGTAATTCATCCAAAGAAGTGGTAGAAAGAGTTTTCTTAAAATCTTCCAAATCCGTACAATCCAAAAAATTAAGTTTGGAAACTTTTGGGTAAGTGTATGGAATATGAGGAACTACCCTATGAGTACTATTTTCATGATGGATATGACGTAAACTATCAATAATAATATTTTGATCATCGAGTAAAACAATGTTGCAATGTTTTCCCATTAATTCAATAATTAATTTTTTCGTAAGGATATCATCGATATCGTTAAATCCTTCCAACTCAATAATCACAATTCTCTCTAAATGGTTGGTTATGATATTTTTTATACGAAGACCAACCAGATGCTTACGTAAAACCATACAAAAATTAGGAGCAACTTTTGGATTTGCTTTTGGATGTGTGGTTAAATGAATTCGGTAATTACTAGGATGAGTAACAATGTTTAAGGCATAGTTAAATCCATCTAAATAAAAACCTAAGATAATATTGTTTGCGTTAGGTTGAAAAATTTTATCAATTCTAGCTCCAGACAGCTGTTGTAGCTCGGAAGCAATTGCTTTGGTTACAATTCCATCAAATGCCATTTTAAATCACCTTTATCATCATATCATATTTTTCGTAAAAAAGCTATTGATTTACAAAAATACTAAGTATATAATAAACCTATCAATTTGTAAAAATGAGGGGATTTATGAAAATAGAAGTAAAGGATTTAACAAGGGAAGAAAAAGTAGGGCAAATGCTAATGGTGGGATTAAATATGACAAATCCCCAAAAAAAGATAGAAGAATTAATTTTAAAATATAAAGTAGGGGGATTACTTTTATATAGAAAAAATTATAAAAATTATGAACAATTAGTAGAGCTAATCAATTATATTAAAAAATTAAATTCTGTCAATAAAGTACCATTGTTCATTGCCATTGACCAAGAAGGTGGAAGGGTAAATCGAATGCCACCTGATTTTGAAAATATTCCTTCTGCCAATAAACTGGCTAAATATCAAGAGGAAAATTTAGTAGAAAAAGCAAGTTTAATGGTAGGAGAAATGTTATATCAAACAGGATTTAATATGGATTTTGCTCCTATATTAGATATAAAAAGATTTGATGATGGACAAGCGATTGGAGATAGAGCATTTAGTGAAGACAAACAAGAAGTGATAAAATATGGAATACAAACCATGAAAGGATTACAAAGCAAAAAAATAATACCAGTAGTAAAACACTTTCCAGGTCATGGAGCTACAACAAAAGACACCCATTTTGTGCTTCCTACGATTAAAAAAGATTTAATAGAACTAGAACAAGAAGATATGAAACCATTTGAAGAAGCAATCAAAGCAGGAGTAGACTGTATTTTAGTGAGTCACTTAAAAATAAAAAAAGCTGCTATGGTTTATCCCACATCCATGTCTAGAAAGTTTATTACAAAGTATCTAAGAAAAAAATATCATTATAATGGACTTATTATCACAGATGATATGAGAATGAAAAGTGTAAGAAACTTATATGGAAAAAACAAACCCATCAAAAAAGCATGGGAAGCGGGAAATGATATCATACTTTTTAAGTATGGCAAAAAAGAAAAAGTGATAGAAGAAATCATTCGTGAAGTAAAAAAAGATAAGAAAAAAGAAGCAAGAGTGAATCGAAGTGTAAGAAGAATTTTAAAGCTAAAAGAACAATATGAAATAAATGGTAATGAAATACAACAAAAGGAAGAGTTTGTGAAAACCATTAACCAAGGAATACACGAAATAAGAGAAAAAATACAAAAGGGGAGTGTAAAATGAAGAAAATAAGAAAGGGGATAAGTATTTTGGTGTTTTTTATACTTGTTATAGCAACTAGTTATACGCCAAGTGAAGCGGCATCTGGTAGTTCTTTATTTTTAAAGCAGTTACATTTTGAGGTTCAAATCAATGAAAATGGAAATATGGAAGTAACTGAAACATGGAACATTCATATCAGTAGAACAAATACCTTGTATAAAACATTTCAAACAGATGCGACGAAATATTCTAACATTACAAATGTGAAAGTGGTAGAAGTTGCCGAAGAAGGTAACCAACCATTTAGGCAAATCAACCAATTAATGTATCACGTAACGAAGAATTGTTATTATGGTATGAAAAATAAAGAGGGAAATTTCGAAATAGCATGGGGAGTAGGACTAGACAATAATATATTTGATGTTAAAACGTATCAAATTTCCTACACCATAGAAGATGCGATTGCCAAATATTCAGATTATGCACAATTATATTGGCAATTCGTAGGAGAAGATTTTGAAGTAAATGCCAATCGTGTAACAGGAACCATAACATTACCAAATCAGGTAAATCGTCAAGAAGAAATAAAAGTGTGGGGACATACCGAAGGATTAAATGGAGAAATTTATGCAACAGATTTAAACAAAGTTAAATTTGAAGTGAACAATTTTAAAGCTGGAAAATACATAGAAATAAGAACTCTTTTTCCAACACAAATGATACCATTTTCTACAAGAGAAGAAAACCATCCTATTTTAAATAAAGTCATAAAAGAAGAAACGAAATGGGCTGATAAAGCAAATCGTAAAAGAGAAGGAAAAACTTCTCTCAATATGGCTATTGTAATACCAATTATAGTTGTGTTTGTTTTAATCGATATCAAATTAATGGTAAATGTGATTAAAAATGAAGAAAGATTAAAGAGAATTAAAAAAAGAAATCCATCTGAAAATAATATTTATTATAGAGAAATCCCAAGAGAAGATAGTACGCCAGCACAGGCAGTATACCTTTTAAAAAATGCAAAAGCAGGATTACCGACTGGTGAAATCGGAAAGATATTTTCTGCTACCTTATTAGATTTGAGTTTAAAAAAGATAATTGATTTTCAAGTAAGCAAAGAAAAAAGAGGAAAAGAAACCATTACCATAAGATTATTAGACCAAGCAGCGATTCAACTGTTAGAAGGAAAAGAAGAAAGAGTAATTGCCAGTTTCTTAATAAGAGCATTTAGAAGTAAATCAGAAATAACCGTAAAAGATTTACAAAGATATATTCAGAATTCTGCCTCAACCATAATGCCTTTACAAGAGAAGATAAAAGATGGATGTAAGGAAGATTTAGAAAGAAAAAAATTAATTAACGAAGAAGAAGAAAAAATCTATCAAAAAATAACCAAAGCACAAAGTGCCTATTTGTTAGCCTTCTTTTCTGGATTGGTATTTGGTATTCCGATGATTCAATCAACCAATATTTATATGATAATAGGAATTTTACCATTTATTGTTTTTAACTTAATTAATTTAGTTATGGTTTCGATTAGTAAATTAAGAATAAGTGTATTGACACAAGAAGGAATCAATGAAGCGGAAAAATGGAAGGGCTTAAAAAAATATATGGAGGAATTTTCTTTATTAGAGAAAAGGGAGGTTCCTGAAATGGCTATATGGGAGAGATTTTTAGTATATGCAACAGCTTTTGGAATTGCAGATAAAGTACTAAAACAATTAAAAATTGTATATCCCAATATAGAAAATACAGTTGATAGAGATACCTATCGTTGTATGCATTTAATGACAAATACGAATTTTACAAGAAGTTTTTCAAATCCAATTCGTAATTCTCTTGCAGCTAGTAATTCTACTATGTCCTCTACGTATTCGTCAGGAATAGGAGGAGGCGGAGGATTCTCTGGTGGCGGCGGCGGAGGCCGGTGGTCGGAGGTGGTGGAGGAGGCAGATAGCCTTCTTGCCAATTACGATAGAAAGGAAAAAAGAATGAAGCCAATATTAGAATTTATAAGAAATAATTCCCAAAAAATAAAAATAATTACCGTAGCCATTGTTATTATGATAATACTTACGATTATAATAATAGCGATGATAGAAGATAGTAAAAAACAAAAATATGTTGTTTATAATGGTCAAAATATAAAAGAAAGTAAATATCCAGGTATCCAAGAAAGAATTGACGAACTAAAAGAAAAACACCCAAATTGGAAATTCACCTTGTTTTATACAAAGTTAGACTGGGAAGAAGTAATTGAAAAGGAAGGACATCAAGAGGGAACACGTTATCCTTTAAACTTAATACCAGATTCATCTAGGTATCCAGAAGATTGGAAATGCGAAATCGACAAAGACAAAACATTTGATAATGGAACATGGCTTTGTGCATCTGATAAAGCCATTCAATATCAAATGGATCCAAGGAATATCTTAAAAGAGGATGAAATCTTTCAATTTGCCGAATTAAAGTATGTGGAAAATGCCTAAACAAAAGAAGGGTTAGAAGAAATTACAAAAGATACTTTTTTGGCAGGAGAAGAAATGCAAGAATCTTTATTAGAGGCTGGCAAAAATGCTAATTTAGATCCCTATTTTGTGGCTTCTCGCTTGATTCAGGAACAGGGAAGAAAAGGAACTGTGTTATCACGAGGATATGAATGGGAAGGAACCATTGTATATAATCCATTTAATATTCGTGCTACACGGAAATTCCCAAGAAGAAATTCTAGCAAATGCTGCTCAATATGCTTATGAACAAGGATGGGATAGTTTAAGCAAAGGTTTACTAGGTGGCGTAGAATTTGTAAAAGAAGGTTATATCAATAAAGGACAAAATACATTGTATTTACAAAAGTTTGATATTGTAAAACAAGATGGGAAATTATATACGAATCAGTATATGCAAAATTTACTGGCAGCAACTTCCGAAGCGAGTAATATGAAATCAATTTATGAAGCTTCTGATACGGTAGATGGTCAAATGAATTTTATCATTCCACTTTATGAAAATATGCCAGAAGAGATATCAGAAAGGTAACCAAAAATAAACTCCTCTCATACAATAGTACAAAAAATGAAAAGGAGTTTATTTTTATGGATTATGAATTACTAACAAATGCAAATGTAAAAATAGGTCAAAAGGCACCAGACTTTGAAGCAATTACAACCTTTGGGAATATAAAATTAGAGGATTATAAAGGAAAGTGGTTGGTATTATTTTCACATCCAGGTGATTTTACCCCCGTATGCACAACAGAGATGATAGCCTTTACAAGGGCACATACATATTTCAAACAAATGAATACAGAACTATTAGGGTTAAGTGTTGATAGTAATAGTTCACATTTAGCTTGGATGTATGACATTTATTGTAAAACAGGGATTAGAGTATCCTTTCCTATTATAGCTGATAGAAACGGACAAATTGCTAGAAAATATGGCATGATATCCAATGATATTAGCAATACAGAAACGGTTCGAAATGTATTCATAATAGATAACAAAGGAATCGTAAGAACGATTTTAATTTATCCCATGAATGTTGGTCGTTTTATTCCAGAAATCATTCGAATTGTGCAAGCACTTCAAATGGCAGATTGTAGTAAAGGCTCAACAGCCGCTAACTGGATGCCAAATCAACCAGTAATTGTTCCCATCCCAAAAACCTTTGCAGAATTAGAACAAAGAGTAGAAAGTGTAAATCAAAATAAAAATGGAATCAGTTGGTATTTGAGTTTTAAAGAGCCGCCTAAAAATTGTACTATGTCAGAAGAAAAGCAATGTAACCAAATAAACAAAGGGAAAGAAGGATAGAAAGTTTAACAAGATGAAAGGAAAATGTATTTTCTGCTAAGAAATCCCCATACTAATAGTAGGAACTAATTTTAGTTCAAATGCTCACAATATAGGGAGGTATCAAATGGAAAAAAACCAAGAAATTAACTGTACAGTAGCAAGTTGTAAATATAACAACAAGGAAAATCAAAAATGCATTTTACAATCCATTCAAGTAGAGCCAATTACTCAATGTGATACCATGGAAGCGGATGAATCCATGTGTGCTAGTTATGAGTATAGCCAAGATTAGTAGTCAAAAAAGATATAAAGTAAATTTGCTTTATATCTTTTCTAATATCCATTAAAAATCTCTTGACAGATTACAAAATTAGAAATACAATAACCATATAAAAATGGACCAATTGTCCAAAAGGAGGAATAATATGTTAGTAACAACAAAAGAAATGTTTGAAAAATCAATGAAAGAAGGATATGCCATCGGTGCGTTCAATGTAAATAATATGGAAATTATCCAAGCAATTGTAGATGCAGCAGCTGAAAGCAAATCACCAGTTATCTTACAAGCATCATCTGGAGCCATTAAATATGCTAAAATGGGATATTTAATGAAAATGGTAGAAGCAGCAGTAGAAGAACATCCAGAAGTACCAATTGCCATTCATTTAGACCATGGAGCAGACTTTGAAACAGCTAAAATGTGTATTGATGCTGGTTTCACATCTGTTATGATTGATGGTTCAAAATATGACTTTGAAGAAAACATAGCTTTAACCAAAAAAGTAGTAGATTATGCTCATAGTAAAGGAGTAGTAGTAGAAGCTGAACTTGGAAAACTAGCAGGAATTGAAGACGATGTAAATGTTGATGAAGCAGATGCTATGTATACAGAACCTGCTCAAGCAGAAGAATTTGTAAAAAGAACTGGTTGTGATTCATTAGCCATTGCCATTGGAACAAGCCATGGAGCCTACAAGTTTAAAGGGGAAGCAAAATTAAGATTTGATATCTTAAAAGAAATAAAAGAAAGAATACCAAACACACCAATCGTATTACACGGAGCTTCTAGTGTTATACCAGAATTAGTAGAAATGTGTAACCAATATGGAGGAGATATTCCAGGAGCAAAAGGTGTACCAGATGAAATTTTAAACCAAGCAAGTAAAGCAGGCGTATCTAAAATCAATGTTGATACAGACTTAAGATTAGCTATGACAGGAGGAATTAGAAAAGTATTAGCAGAAGAACCAAATGCTTTTGATCCAAGAAAATATCTAACTCCTGCAAGAGAACTAATAAAAGAAACTGTAAAACACAAAATGATAGATGTTTTTGGTTCAAGCAATAAAATTTAATGGATAAAAAGCAAACAATAAAATTAATATTGTTTGCTTTTTAAATGTGCTGCAATTTGTTTTTGAGCATCCTTCTTAGCTATATCTTGGCGTTTGTCATACAACTTTTTACCTTGACCGATACCAAGTTCAAGTTTCACAAAACTGCCTTTAAAATATAAGCTAATAGGAACTAAACTATATCCTTTTTGTTTTACTAATCCAATTAATTTATTAATTTCTCTTTTATTTAATAACAGTTTTCGATCACGTAAAGGGTCTTTATTAAAAATATTTCCATGTTCGTAAGGACTAATGTGCATACCAATAATAAATACCTCACCATGTTTAATCATTGCATAAGTATCTTTTAAATTAACTCTACCATTTCGAATGGATTTAATTTCTGTACCAGAAAGGACAATTCCTACTTCAAGCTTATCTTCAATCGTATAATTATGATAAGCAGTGGGGTTTTTAGCAATTAATTTTGGATTCATCATATTTTTACCTCATTTTTATTGAAATATAATTTACTTATTCATTATATCACAAATAAAAAAAGAATGCACTTCAAATAAAATTTTATTTCTATTTTGAAGTACATTATCTTTTTTAATCTCTATCGTCATAATTTGAAGAACGCACTTGCATTGAATAATACCAAACTAAAGCAACAATTGCAATAGCAGCAATTCCTATAATAAGCCAAGTCCAAGAAGTTGCATTCATTCCCATAAAGGTAGCATCAGTAGTACCTGTAGATGTTCTAGTTGCTGTATAATTATTGGTTCTGGCATTTTCATTATTTTCATGATTGGTATGATTATCTGTTACAGCATTTGTGGCACGGTTAGCGTCTTTTTCCATTGTTCCAGTAACATTTTTAGAAGTATTAGAAATATCTTTAGCAGCATTTTCTACAGCATTTTCTGCACCACCAACAACATTTCTTACCCCATTTACAGCATCTTGAACCATATTTTGTCCATCATTAGCAAAACAAACCGTAAAAGAAAAAATCGTGGCTACAAGGATAGCAAAGCTTATCCATAATTTTTTGTACATAAAATTATCCTCCTATTTAAATTTTCAAAGCGATTATTTTTCCAAAATGAATGTGAAAAATAAATTCTATTACTAGTATTTAAAAATTTAGACAAAATATACATACAAAAAATGAGAAAAATAAAAAAACTCTAGTAAAATAGAGCTTTTCTTATTTTATTTTTAGTGTTTTAATCGAATTAAAATAGCAATAGCAAGTAATACTAATAAAATACCAATTACAATTAAAAGAATATTAAGAATATTAGAAAGTCCCAAATTACTTTCTGGTAAAGAGTTTGTTATGGTTGCTGTAGGTGTAGTAGTATTTCCAGAAGAATTGGTAGTATTAAAGTTACTATTGTTTGTATGAGTCATATTGGTATTCGTATTGGTATTGTTTGCTGTAGTATTATCAGCAATATTCGTATTATTTGCTGTTTGATTAGTAGAAAGCATATCATCAGTTAAATCGTTTGTTACATTTAAATCAACAGCATAACAAGAATGGAAACCTAGCAAGAATAGAAAGATACTTGCTATGATAATTAATTTAACATTTTTCATTTTTAACATTTTTTACCTCCCTTGAAATAATGATATTTCATTTCTTTTGTTCTTGTATTATGATAACACAAAGCAGAAAAGCTGTCTAGTACAATTTGGAAAAAGATATTATTTTAAAGTATAATTTAAAACTTCTAAACTAATATTAGCAATTAATTCATCTGAATTTGCAATATTTTTTGTAAAAATTCCGATTAAATAAGTTTGTTTTCCAAATACAATTCCATAATCATGCACATAGCCATGATAACTTCCATATTTATGTGCTACTTCATAATTATCAATGTATTTCTTTAGATATTGTCCCATAGAGGATTGTTTCATATCTTCTAGTAATTCTATATATTGGTTTTGATTTTTATATAAATAATTCATAACATCATAACCATAATTAGCAGAAATAATATTATTGCTATAAAAATCTTCTGGTAATTCTTTTTGTGTATATTGAGCAATATCATGGCGATATTGAGTTTGTCCCAAATTTCGAATTAAAATATTAACAGCAGTATTATCACTATTTACAATACTTTGTTTTAATAAAAAATTAAGAGGAACAGATTGGCCAGATGAATAAAGAGAAGCAGTTGTTCCGCTACCAGCTTCATAACAATTACTTGTATATAAAAGTTTGCTATCTTTTGTAAAATTACCTTGATTTATTTTATCATAATAAAGCATGGCAATAGGAACTTTTACAGTGCTAGCTGCTGTAAAATAGGTGTCTTCATTGTAAAAATAATAGGTTTGTTTATCTAAATTGTAATAAAAGAAGGAAAAATTAGTTTCCTTTAAATTTTTTTCTTCTTGAATATTTTGAAGCAATATTTTTAAGTTTTCATCCTCATAAGGTAGAGTAGATACTAAAACTTCTTCTGTATTTTTCATAGATTTTGTTAGGTTTTCTTCTTTTACTGTTATCATTTGATTTTCTTCTACTTGCGTTTCTTCTAATTCATAAGAGCCCAAAGTTTCCTCGTCATTAGTTGCGATTGCTTGTACATTTTTTTCTTCAAAAGGACTTATTTGATTGAAAAGAGAGGAAATGGCCAACACGATAACTGGTAGTAAGAAGATAGATTTTTTTAATTTTTGGGTTCGATGAGCCCTTTTTTTCATATGTTTTCCTTTTTTAAAATTACAATCTCCTACTTAATTTATGTTTTTTTATTTGTTTTCATACAATTTTTAAATTTTATGAAAAGATTTAAAAACATTATATCAGAAAAATAGAAAAAATGTCTATTCCTATTTTAAATATTTTTTAAATTTGATATAATAAGAAAAAGAAAAGCAAAAAAGGAGATAGAGTATGTTTGAATTACATTCAAATTTTAAACCGACTGGTGACCAACCACAAGCAATTGAATTTTTAAGTAAAGGGATAGAATCTGGTAAAAAGTTCCAAACTTTACTTGGTGTAACTCGGTTCTCGGAAAAACCTTTACCATGGCAAATATTATTCAAAAGGTACAAAAGCCAACCCTTATTTTAGCACATAATAAAACATTAGCAGGACAATTATATAGTGAATTTAAGGAATTTTTTCCAAAAAATAATGTCGAATATTTTGTTAGCTATTATAATTACTTCCAACCAGAAAGTTATATACCATCAACAGATACCTATATTGAAAAAGATTCATCTATTAATGAAGAAATCGATAAATTAAGACATTCAGCAACTTTATCCTTATTTGAAACAAGAGATGTTATTATTGTAGCTTCTGTTTCTTGTATTTATGGATTGGGAGATCCAGAGGATTACCAAGAAATGATGTTATCTTTAAGACCTGGTATGCAAAAATCCAGAAATGAAGTATTAAAAAAGTTAATCAGTATGCAATATACTAGAAATGAAATTGATTTTAAAAGAGGAACTTTTAGAGCCAAAGGAGACATTGTAGAAATTTATCCCTCTGACCAAGCAGAATCTGCTGTAAGAGTAGAATTCTGGGGAGATGAAATCGAAAAAATTGTAGAAATTAATGCATTAACAGGAAAACCAATAGGAACAAGAAGACATATTTTAATTTCACCCGCTTCTCACTATGTCACAACAAAAGACAAAATGAATAGAGCGATTATGACAATAGAGCAAGAGATGGAAGAAAGAGTGAAATATTTTAAAGCACAAAACAAACTAATTGAAGCACAAAGAATTGAAGAGAGAACCAACTTTGATATAGAAATGATGAAAGAAACAGGCTTTTGTTCTGGGATTGAAAATTATTCTAGACATATAAGTGGAAGAAAAGAAGGAAGTCCACCTTATACATTATTTGACTATTTCCCAGATGATTTTTTATTGTTAATTGATGAGTCACATGCTACCATACCACAAGTAAAAGCTATGTATAATGGTGACAAAGCAAGAAAGGAATCTTTGGTAAACTATGGTTTTCGATTGCCATCTGCTTTTGACAATAGACCACTAACTTTCAATGAATTTGAGAAAAAACTAAATCAAGTTATATTTGTAAGTGCGACACCAGCAGATTACGAGAAAGAACACGCAAAAGAGAATGTAGTAGAACAAGTTATTAGACCAACAGGACTATTAGACCCTAAAATAGAAGTCAAACCAGTAGAAAATCAAATCGATGATTTATTAGAACAAATTCGAATTCGTGTCCAAAGACAAGAAAGGGTATTAGTAACTACATTAACCAAAAGAATGGCAGAAGATTTAACAGAATATTTAAAAAGCTTGGACATCAAAGTAAATTATATGCATTCTGAAACAAAAACATTAGAAAGAATGGAAATTATACGTAATTTAAGATTGCGGAGAATTTGATGTTTTAGTTGGTATTAATCTTTTAAGAGAAGGACTAGATATTCCAGAAGTATCTTTAGTGGCTATTTTAGATGCTGACAAAGAAGGGTTCTTACGTTCGGAAAGGTCTTTAATTCAAACCATTGGACGTGCAGCCAGAAATACAGATGGAACGGTTATCATGTATGCAGATGAACTAACCGAAAGTATGGAAAAAGCAATATCAGAAACCAATCGTAGAAGAAAAATTCAAGAACAATATAACAAACAACACAATATCACACCAAAAACCATTCATAAATCAGTAAGAGACACCATTACTGCTACCAATATAGAAGATATTGGAGTAGAATATAAGCTTGAAAAAGAAGAAGATTTAAAAGAGGTAATTGCTAAATTAACAGATGAAATGTTAAAATATGCAACCCAAATGGAATTTGAAAAAGCAGCAGAAATACGTGATAAAATAAAAGAATTAGAGAAGTTGGTGGAATCGTCTTCTTAGGATATTGTTTTTTAAAACTTATTTTGTTATAATAAAGTAAAATTTTATCGTAAAGGGGATCATGAATATGGAAACAAAGATTTTAGGAAATGAACTACCATTTGTAACTTGTAAATTAGCAAAAGGAGAATCCGTTGTAACAGAAAATGGTGGGATGAGCTGGATGGATGATGCTTTTGAAATGGAAACAACCACAAATGGTGGTGTTATGAAAGGATTAGGAAGAGTTCTAGCAGGTGAGTCTTTATTTATGAATGTTTACACAGCCACAAAGGAGAATGCAGAAATTACTTTTTCTTCTTCTTTTCCAGGAGAAATATTAGAATTTGACTTGGCAGAAGGAGAAACGATTATTGCGCAAAAACGTGCTTTCTTATGTTGTGAAAAGGGAGTAGACATCGCTATGCACTTTAGAAAAAGATTAGGTGCAGGATTCTTTGGAGGAGAAGGATTTATTATGCAAAAGATGACAGGACCAGGAAAGGTATTTTTAGAAATTGATGGTTCTGTTGTGAAAAAAGAATTAGCAGCTGGTGAGAAAATTAAAGTAGACAATGGTTATGTGGCAGCTATGACAAAAGATGTAGATTTAAACATTGAAACAGTAAAAGGAGTAAAAAACATTGTATTTGGAGGAGAAGGGTTATTTGTAACTACCTTAACAGGTCCTGGAACTGTATATTTACAATCTATGCCAATTTCTAAATTATCGAGTTTATTATATATCGGAAATGCAAAATAGAATTAAAAATGTAAATTAGAAACCAAATAAAGAACTCATACATATCATAAAATAGGTGATGTGTATGAGTTTTTTGAAAGAATTATATGAAGACGCCCAAAATATTAAGCAAAAAGATCCTGCTTGTCGAAATATTTTAGAAGTTATTATTTTATATCCAGGATTTCATATCCTAGTTTTTCATCGATTCGGTCATTTTTTATATCAACATAGATTATTATTTTTAGCAAGGCTCGTATCACAAATAGGAAGATTTTTGACAGGAATCGAAATTCATCCAGGAGCTAAAATAGGAAGAAGACTTTTTATTGACCATGGAATGGGAATTGTAATAGGAGAAACAGCAACCATTGGAGATGATTGTACGATTTATCACAATTCGACTCTTGGTGGAACAGGAAAAGATACAAATAAAAGACATCCTGACCTTGGAAACAAGGTAATGGTAGGAGCAGGAGCTAAAGTGCTTCGGACCAATTCAAATAGGCAATCATGTTAAAATTGGAGCAAATGCCACTGTGTTAAAAAATATACCTGATAATGTTACAGTGATTAGATGTAATGAGATTGTGAGAAAATGATTTTGGGGACGGAGGAAAAAATCATGATTAAAATAATATCAATCATGATTTTTTCCTCCGTCCCCAAAATCATTTAATAAATTCCATATAAATTATCGTCCATTAATAATTTGGCTCTTTTTTTTGTTTTTTCATCACTTTGTAAAGCGTTTTCAATGAATTCTGGATGAGCGATTAAAAATTCTTTCATAGATCCATCTGGGTCAGCAAAGAAATGGTTGAGTAGTTTTTGTTGATTTTCATTAATGATTCCCATATTTAAAGCTGTTTGAAATAAGTTCGTGTCGACATTTACCAAAGAGAAAGATTTGATGCCTTTTGCTTCGATTTTATCTTTACCACCTTGCATTCTATCTACTACCACACAAGACCAACACATGGTAGCACCTAAATTTTGGATAGCAGGTATCCAAGCACGAAGATAGCTAGAGGCAACTGTAATTAAATCAGCAATATGTAAGACTTTTTTACCAGCTAAATTGGAAACCGCTTCTGTTTTTTCGAAATCATAGGTACTTACAACAGCTGATAAATCTTTGTATATGGTAATGTGAGGTTTTCTAAGTAGATAAGCAAGGATGTTAGAAAAGAACCAATCTCTTCTTTCACCACCAGAAATATAATCAATTTCTGCAACATCGATATTTTCCTCAATATAAGTTTTCATATGGTGAATCACATCTTGATAGATTTTGTTTTCTTGATATTGTTTTAATACTCTTTCAAACACCTTTTTTGGCAACGTCATTTTATCCGATAAAGAATCATCGATAAAACTTAAAAGTTCTACAGCATCTTTTTCACTTCCATAAATAAAATGCGTATTAATAAAATAAGGTCCGATTTTACCAGAAGTATACCAAAAAGGTTTATTTTCTTCACAAAATCGGATGGCATTTGTTTCAAATAAATACGATACAAGATTAGACATTTTTCATTCCTCCTAAATTAAAATTCTAACGATATTGTAATGAAAAAAACATAATTTGTCAATTGTTAAAAAACTATTGAAAAAAATATAATAAAATGATACTATGTAAAAAAATAGAGGAGGGATTTTCATGAAACTATTACTAAAAAAGGGAAGATTAATTGATTACAAAACACAAACAGATGCAATTAAAGATATTCTAATTGAAGACAATAAAATTACAAAAATTGAAACGAACATTAATGTTCAAGCAGATAAAATCATCGATTGTAGCAATTTAAATATAATTCCTGGAATGATTGACATTCATTGCCACTTAAGAGAACCTGGCTTTGAACATAAAGAAACAATCAAAACAGGCAGCCAAAGCGCTGTTGCCGGTGGGTTTACAACAATTTGTCCTATGCCAAATACAAAACCAACACCAGATAGCGCTATTATTTTGGAACAAATCATACAAGAAGCTAAAAAAGTAAATTTATGCAATGTATTACCCTATTCTTCTGTAACCAAAGGAGAGAAAGGAGAAGAACTGGTTAATTTTGAAGAAATGAAACAAGCAGGAGCTGTTGCTTTTTCCGATGATGGTATACCAGTTGTCAATAGTAAAATAATGAGACAAGCTATGATAGAAGCAGACAAAATAGGAAGTTTTGTAGCTTCTCATTGTGAAGAAAAATCAGTAGCAGAAGGTGCGATTCATCAGGGAGAAGTGGCTGATAAATTAGGAGTAGAAGGGGTTTTACCAGAAGCAGAAGAAATCATGGCAGCTCGTGAAATCGTGATTTCAGAAACCAATCATGTTAGAGGACATATTTGTCATATCAGCACCAAAACAAGTAAAGATATGATTCGTGATGCCAAAAAAAGAGGGGTTAAAATTACTTGTGAAACTTGTCCACACTATTTTACTTTTACAGTCGATGAAGTATTAAATTCTGGAACCAATGCCAAAATGAATCCTCCATTAAGAGAAGAAAAAGACAGAAAAGCAATCATAGAAGGGCTAAAAGAAGGAACCATTGATTGTATTATCACAGACCATGCACCACACGCAGAAGAAGAAAAAAATCAAGATTTAGGCAAAGCACCAAATGGAATTATCGGTTTTGAAACAGCACTATCTGCTGAAATTATGAATTTAATTGATACAAAAGCGTTAACATACTTAGACTTAGTAAGAATTACTTCCTATAATCCAGCAAAATTGATAGGAATAGACAGAGGAACAATCGAAGAAGGAAAAATAGCGGATATTACTATTTTTGATCCAAATGAAGAATATACCTATACCAAAGAAATGATTGTATCAAAATCTAAAAATACACCATTTATAGGAAAGAAACTAAAAGGAAAAGTAAAATATACCATCGTAAATGGAAAAATTGTATATGAAAATTAAGGAGGAAAAAAATGAAAAACGCAATGGACCGATTAATTGAAAAAATCAAGGAAATGAACAATCCAACTGTAATGGGATTAGACCCAAGGTATGAAATGCTACCAGAATGTGTTACCAAAAAATATCCTAAGGACATAGAAGGAGTAGCACAAGCAATTATGGAGTATAACAAATCCATCATTGACAGTGTATATGACATCATTCCAGCAATCAAACCACAAATTGCTTTTTATGAAATGTATGGTATACCAGGAATGAAAGCATTTCAGGAAACTTGCCAATATGCCAAAGAAAAAGGAATGATAGTCATTGCTGATATTAAAAGAGGGGATATTGGTTCAACTGCTACGGGATATTCCAATGCTTATTTGGGCAAAACAACAATCGATGAAAGAGAAGAATCACTTTATGACATTGACTTTGTCACGGTAAATCCTTATATGGGAACTGACTGTGTAAAACCATTTATAGATGATTGTAAAAAATATGATAAAGGAATTTTCATCTTAGTAAAAACTTCTAATCCTTCTTCTGGAGAATTGCAAGATGTTAAATTAGAAAATGGAGAAGAAGTTTATAAAAGAGTTGCTAGTTTAGTTGAGACATGGGGAGAAGAGCTAAGAGGAGAAAATGGGTATAGTAGTGTAGCAGCAGTAGTAGGAGCAACTTATCCAAAACAATTAGAAGAGCTAAGGAAATTAGCGCCACATACTTTTTTCTTAATACCAGGATATGGTGCACAAGGGGGAAAAGTACAAGATATTGCTCTTGGATTTGATCAAAAAGGAATGGGCGGAATTATCAATGCTTCTAGAAGTTTAATGTGTGCTTACCAATCGGATAAATGGAAAGATATCTATTCAGAAGAAGAGTATGCACAAGCAACCAGAGCAGAAGCAATTCGCATGAAAGAAGAATTAAATCATTTTATAAAATAAAAAAGGAGGAAAAGCAATGCCAGTACAAACTCATGCACAATTGATAGAAAAAATTAAATTAAAAGACGATATTTATCATTTTAAGGTAAAAGCACCTGAAATTGTCAAAGCAGCAAAACCAGGAAATTTTATTGAAATTAGAGTATCAAACACAACTGTACCTTTTCTAAGAAGACCCATTAGTATTTACAATTTAGAAAAAGAAAAAGGAATTTTAGAATTTATTTTTCAAATAAAAGGACAAGGAACGAAGATTTTAGCTACGAAAGAAATAGGAGATACAATTGATATTCTTGGACCATTAGGATTTGGAACCTTTAAATATGAGGCACATCAAAAGATAGCTGTAATAGGTGGAGGAATTGGTGTATTTCCACTCTATGAACTTTCTAAGTCAGCCAAACAAGCAGGAAAAAATGTTACGATTTATTTAGGATTTAGAAATGAAGATTTTGTAGTTTTAGAAAAAGAATTTAAAGCAGTATCTGACAAATTAGTTATTACAACAGATGACGGAAGTTATGGAAAAGCTGGATTTGCTATTAACTTTTTGAAAGAAGAGATAAAAAAAGAAAAACCAGACGGTATTTATGCCTGTGGTCCATTACCAATGTTAAGAGCGGTAAGAGAATTAGCCATAGAAGAAAATATTCCCTGCCAAATTTCTTTGGAAGAAAGAATGGGATGTGGAATTGGTGCCTGTTTGGGATGTGCAGTTAAAACGGCTAGAAGTCCAAAAGAAGCACCAGAATATTGGCATGTATGCAAAGGTGGACCAGTATTTGAAGCAAAAGAAGTAGAAATCTAAAGGGAGGAAATGCAAATGCCAGGATTTACAATTCATATAGCAATTGGAAAAGAATATATAAAAAAGCATAAAGGTCACATACAAAATGAATCTGAATTTATAAAAGGAACCATAGCACCTGATTTAGATGAAAATAAGATTGACCTAGCAAAAGATAAAAGCAAAACACATTATGGGAAATGGGGAAATTATCAGGTAAAAACTAACATAAAATCATTTTTACAAGATGCTAAAGTTACCATCGATACAGATTACTGGAAGGGTTATTTATTACATTTATTGGTAGACCATTATTTTTATAATATTTCTTTTAAACAAGAATTGGAAGCAATTATACAAAATAAAGATAAATTTTATGATGATTATGATTGTTTAAATTTTGAATTGATAACAAGATTTCAAATAGAAATATTAGAAAATGTAAAAAAGTATATGAAAATAGATAAAAACAAGAAAGAACCGAAATATCTAAAAAAAGACAAAGTAATCCAGTTTATTGAAGAAATGTCTAATATCAATTTGGAAAAACAAATGGAAATCATTCAAAAAGAAGGAATGGAGGGATTAAAATAAATGAATACAAACATAAATTTAGCAGGAATTAAAATGAAAAATCCAGTCACAGTGGCTTCTGGTACATTTGGCTATGGAAGGGAATTTCATCAATTTTTGGATTTAAATCAATTAGGAGGAATTATTACAAAAGGTACTTCCTTAAAACCAAAAAGTGGAAATAAGCCACCAAGAGTATGTGAAACGGCAAGTGGGATGTTAAATAGTATTGGGTTACAAAACCCAGGAGTAGAATATTTTGCACAAAATGATTTGCCTTTTCTTAGAAAATTTGATACTGCTGTTATTGTCAATGCTTGTGGAAGCACCGTAGAAGAATATGTTGAACTGTGTAAGATATTAAATACATTAGACATTGATGGAGTGGAATTAAATTTATCTTGTCCCAATGTAAAAGCAGGATGTATGGCTTTTGGAAATAGCTATGAAGGAGTAAGAGAGATTACAAGTAAAGTAAAAAATGTATTAGACAAACCTTTAATTGTAAAATTAACACCAAATGTAACAGATATTGCATCCATTGCCAAGGGGGCAGAAGATGGAGGTGCAGATGGAGTATCTCTCATTAATACATTACTTGGTATGAAAATTGATATTGATAAAAGAAGACCAATTCTTGCCAATAATACAGGTGGACTTTCAGGACCAGCGATTAAACCAGTAGCTGTTAGAATGGTGTATCAAGTAGCACAAGCGATCAAGATTCCGATTCTTGGTATGGGAGGAATTATGGATGGAAAAGATGCAGTTGAATTCATGTTAGCAGGGGCAACTGCTATTTCAATTGGTGCAGGGAATTTTATGGATCCTTATACAAGTGTTAATACCATAAAAGGAATTGAAGATTATATGGAAAAATATAAGATAGAAAATTTAAAAGACATCATTGGGACAGTACAAATGAATGAAATAGTTTGATAAAATAAAAAGTCGCTTTCGAAAAAAATACGAAAACGGCTTTTATCTTATTTATCTTATTCAGCTTTTTCAGTTTCTACTGTAGCTGTTCCGCCAGGTCCTACATATTCAGCTTTACCAAAACCAAGAATCATATAGAAAATAGTAGGTAATAACCATAATCCGAAAGTGTAGCCAATATCTTTATTGAAAGATTTAGCTAACTTATAAGATTGGTAAATATTTAAACCAAGTATGACAAACCATCCGATAAAAGGAATGATACCAGCTAAATAGGCTAAAATTAACCATGGAGAAAGTCCAGAAATTTTAAATAAAATCACAAGATTATAGATAGGAATAATTGATTTCCATCCTTTTTCTCCAGCTTTTGTATAGACTTTCCACATACCAATAATTTGTAGAATGCCTACTACTAAACCAATCACCATAATGATTCCCATAAAAGCACCTAAGGCAGCACCTATGCCAGTTGCAGCAACCGAATCAAAATTATCATACCCTCTTGCATATGGTGAAACATCATAACCATAATTGTAAGTATAACTCATAAAAAAATCCCCCTTTTTTATTTTAATAATTTTATTGTTACATTTTTAGACAAAAAAGTCAATACTAATGTGACATAAAACAACAAAATTTTTAAAATTAAAAAAATCATTGTATTCAAAAATCCATTTTGATATAATTCAAAAAGAAATATAATAAATATTATGGAAGGAGAAAAAAATTTATGAATGAAAATTTAAATCAGGATAATTGTAAATGGAAACAAGAAAAGAAATTTTTAGAAAATTTATTCCAAATCTATTTACCTCAAAAAGACAATTTAATTCAAATGTTAAACGAAATTCAAGAACATTATGGTTATATTCCAATGGAAGTTCAAAAAGAATTATCCAATTTTTTAAAAATTCCCATGGCAGAAATTTATGGAGTCATTACTTTTTATTCAAGATTTTCACTAGAACCACAAGGAAAATATAAAATATCAGTATGCTTAGGAACCGCATGCTTTGTAAAAGGTTCTCAAAAAATCATGGATCGACTAACAGAAAGATTAAAAATTGAACCAGGGCAAACAACAAAAGATGGATTATTCACCATTGACCAAACCAGATGTGTCGGAGCTTGTGGGCTAGCACCAGTCTTTACAGTAAATGGTGAAGTATATGGAAAAGCAACAGTACAAAAACTAGATGAAGTACTAGATGAATTAATGGCTAATTAGGGACGGTTCTTCTTTAGCCAAAATACAAGATGGTCAATTAGTACCTGTCCCCAATTGACCAAAAGGAGGAATTTTATGAAAACATTAGAAGAACTTCATACGATTAGGCAAGAAAAGAGAAAAGAATTAGAGTTACGAATTAATACGAAAGCTGATACCAGAGAAAAACATATTTTAGTTTGTCATGGTACAGGGTGTACCTCATCGAAATCTCCTGAAATCTTAGAAAACTTTAAAAGGATTTTAAAAGAAAAGAAAATTGAAAAGGTAAGGGTTATCAAAACTGGTTGTTTTGGTTTATGTGCCAAAGGTCCGATTGTTATTATAAGGCCAGAAGATACGTTTTATGCCATGGTAACACCAGAAGATTGTGAGGAGATTATTCAGACTCATATTGTAGAAGGAAATAAAGTAGAACGATTACTTTGTAAGGATATTGACGGAACGATAGTAAATCGTTTAGAGGAATTAAATTTCTATAAAAAACAAAAAAGGATTGCTTTAAAAAATTGTGGTGTGATTAACCCAGAAGAAATTGATGAATACATAGCATTTGACGGATATACAGCATTAGAAAAATGTTTAACTACATTAACACCAGAAGAGGTCATTGCTATCATAACCAAATCTGGTTTACGTGGAAGAGGAGGAGCTGGATTTCCAACTGGGAAGAAGTGGGAACTTACAAAAGCCTCAGAAGGAAAAGAAAAATATGTAGTTTGTAATGCAGACGAAGGAGATCCAGGAGCTTTTATGGACAGGAGTATTTTAGAAGGAGACCCTCATTCTGTTATAGAAGCTATGGCAATTGCAGGCTTTTGCATTGGAGCCAATAAGGGTTACATTTATGTAAGAGCAGAATATCCAATTGCTGTAAAAAGATTAGAAATTGCCATAAAACAAGCAAGAGAATATGGGATTTTGGGAAAAAATATAGGGGGAACAGGATTTACCTTTGATGTTGAAATAAGATTAGGCGCAGGAGCATTTGTCTGTGGAGAAGAAACAGCACTATTAGAATCCATCGAAGGAAGAAGAGGACAACCCAGAGTAAAACCACCCTATCCAGCACAATCAGGACTATGGGGAAAACCTACCTTAATTAACAATGTTGAAACCTATAGCAATATTGCACAAATTATATTAAAGGGAGCTGATTGGTATTCTTCCATAGGAACCAAAAACTCAAAAGGAACCAAAGTATTTGCTTTAGGTGGAAATGTAAACAATATTGGATTAGTAGAAGTACCAATGGGAACAACGCTTCGAGAAATTGTTTATGATATTGGTGGGGGAATTCCAAATGGAAGAGAATTTAAAGCAGCACAAACAGGTGGTCCATCAGGAGGATGCATTCCAAAAGAACATTTAGATACCCCAATTGATTATGAATCTTTAAAAGAAATTGGTTCTATGATGGGCTCAGGTGGACTCATCGTCATGGATGATACAAAATGCATGGTATCATTAGCAAAATTCTATTTAGAATTTACTGTCAGTGAAAGCTGTGGAAAATGTACACCATGTAGAATTGGGACTAAAAGAATGTTAGAAATACTAGAAAAATTATGTAATGCAGAAGGTTCAGAATTAGACATTTATAAATTAGAAAAATTAGCAGTCAATATTCAAAAAGCGAGTATCTGTGGATTAGGCCAAAGCGCACCCAATCCAGTTATCAGTACCTTAAAATATTTCAGAGAAGAATTTAGAGAACATGCAACCAACAAAGAATGTAGAGCATTAGAGTGTAAAGCCATGTCAAAAATAACCATTCACGAAGAAAAATGCAAAGGATGTGGTTTATGTCAAAGACATTGTCCTGTAAATGCTATCGAAGGAGAAGCAAGAGAAAAACGAACCATTAACCAAGACAAATGTATTAAATGTGGAACTTGTTTAACCAGCTGCCCATTTAAGGCAATTGGCTAATTGGCTAATTAGGGACGGTTCTTTTGTAACCAATGGCTAAAGAAGAACCGTCCCCGAATGACCAAATGAGCCAATGCGAAAAAGGAGGTAAAAAATGAATCATAATTTAATTAGTCTAAAAATAGATGGACAGAAAGTAGAAGTAGAAAAAGGAACTACGATACTACAAGCAGCAAGACAAGCAGGAATTGATATACCAACCTTATGCTTTTTAAAAGATATTAACGAAGTTGGAGATTGTAGAATGTGTATTGTAGAAGTAGAAGGAAAAAATGGCTTTGCTACTTCATGTATTCAAAAAGTAGAACAAGGAATGGTAGTTCATACACATACACCAAATGTTCTAGAAGCAAGACGCATGATATTAGATTTAATCTTATCCAACCATGCAAAAGATTGTTTAACCTGTACTCGTTCAGGAAACTGTGAACTACAAAGTTTGGCTACTAAATTTAATGTTACCCAAATAGAATTTGAAGGAGAGAGAATCAATCATAAAATAGATGATTTGTCTCCATCTATTGTAAGAGATTTTAACAAATGTATATTATGTAGAAGATGTATTGCAGTTTGTAAAAATGTGCAAGAAATAGGAGCAATTGATTGTATCAATAGAGGATTCGACTCTTGCATTTCAACTGTAGGAAATAAAAGTTTAAAGGATGTTAATTGTACCAATTGTGGACAGTGTATTCAAGCTTGTCCAACAGGTGCTTTACATGAAAAAGAGACCATTGATGAAGTATGGATGAAACTAAAAGATCCAGAAACATATGTAATTGCCCAAACAGCTCCTGCAGTTAGAGTGGCACTTGGTGAAGAATTTGATATGGAAATAGGAACAAATGTAACAGGAAAAATGGTAACTGCCTTAAAAAGATTAGGATTTGATAAAGTGTTTGATACCAATACAGGAGCAGATTTTACGATTATGGAAGAAGCGAATGAATTAATCGAAAGGTTAACACAAAATGAAACACTTCCTATGATTACTTCTTGTAGTCCAGGGTGGATAAAATATATTGAAATGAATGATCCAGAAATGTTACCTCACTTATCTACATGTAAGTCTCCTCATCAAATGTTTGGTGCATTGCTTAAAACCTATTTTGCAAAAAAAGAAGGAATTGATCCTGAGAAAATTTATGTGGTATCTGTGATGCCATGTATTGCTAAAAAATTTGAAAGCAAACGCTCAGAAATGAAAAATAATGGATTTTCTGATGTAGATAATGTTATTACTACTCGTGAACTTTCTCGAATGATTAAACAGGCAAATATTGAATTTACAAAATTACAGGATAGTGTATTTGATGACCCCATGGGAGAAGCAACAGGTGCTGCAGCTATTTTTGGAACGACAGGAGGCGTGATGGAAGCAGCTCTACGTACAGCACAAGACAGGTTAACGGGAAAAGAATTAGAAAAGATTAATTTTGAACAAGTACGTGGAGCAGAAGGAATTAAAAAAGCGACCATAGAAATAGGTGGAAAAAATATTAAAGTAGTGGCAGCAAGTGGGTTAGCAAATGCAAAAAAAATTCTAGAAGAAATTAAATCTGGTAAAGCAGATTACCAATTTGTAGAAATTATGGCTTGCCCTGGTGGCTGTGTTATGGGTGGTGGTCAACCGATTAAAAATTCTAAAATACGTTCAGAAGTAGATGTTAGAAAATTAAGAGCAGAGGCACTGTATCGTATCGATGAAAAAAGTATAATTCGTAAATCTCATGAAAATCCAATCATCCAGAAAATTTATCAAGAATACTTAGAAAAACCAGGAAGTTATCGTGCTCATAAGTTGTTACATACACACTATCAAGCAAGAGAAAAATATAAATTATAACAATATTTTTAAAATCCTTTGCATTTTTTGTTTTATTATAGTATAGTTTCATAAGAGGTACCAAAAATGATAAATTTAGTACCAAAATAAAAATTGAAAGGGGAAATTTTCAATGGAACAAGAAAAATTACGATTAGATGTAAACGAAAAACCAAAACTAACGAAATGGATTATTTTAGCTTTGCAACACGTTTTTGCTATGTTTGGTGCTACGATATTAGTACCGATTTTAGTAAATAATGCAGCTGGAGAAACGGTACTTACGATACCAGTTGCCTTGGTGACATCAGGAATAGGAACGCTAATTTATCTTTTGTGTACAAGAGGAAAATCACCAGTTTATTTAGGCAGTTCATTTGCCTTTATCGCACCACTATCAGCAGCTTTTTTAAAGGGCGGTATTTCAGGAGCTATGACAGGAATTATGGCAGTAGGACTAATTTATATAATTTTTGCCATTGTCATTCGATTAATCGGAAAAAATTGGATTGATAAATTATTACCACCTGTTGTAATTGGACCAATGATTATGATTATAGGATTGGGGTTAGCACCAAGTGCTATTTCTCAAATTGGACTGAATGCAGAAGCTATAATTGACTGGAGAGGAGTAGCTGTTGCACTCATTACTTTTTTAACAACAGCCCTTGTTATGGTAAAAGGAAAAGGATTTATGAAAATCATACCATTCCTAATTGGTATTATGGTAGGTTATATCTCTGCAATCTGCTTTGGATTAGTTGACTTTACACCAGTTCTAGAGGCATCTTTCTTTAGTATGCCAAGCTTTAGGATACCATTTTTAAGTTATACACCAAGTTTCTCGGCACTTCTTACGATTGCACCAATTGCTTTAGTTACCATTTGTGAACATATAGGAGATCATACGGCTTTAGGAAGTATCATAGGAAAAGATTTATTAAAAGAACCAGGACTTGAAAAAACTTTACTAGGAGATGGAGTTGCTACATTTGTAGCAGGATTTTTAGGAGGACCAGCTAACACGACTTATGGAGAAAATACCTCTGTTGTAGGGATGACAAAAGTAGCTTCTATATGGGTCATTGGTTTAGCTGCTATTTTTGCTATTGGTTTAGGATTTTTAGGAAAATTTACAGCTCTTGTTTCTACAATACCAAATCCAGTCTTAGGAGGAGTTTCTTTACTATTATATGGATTTATTGCTGTCAATGGATTAAAAGTTTTAATTCAAAATCAAATCGACTTTGGAAAATCTAAAAATGTAGTAGTAGCCTCTACTATGTTGGTTTTGGGATTAGGAGGAGCAGCAATTTCTATCGTATCAGGAGACTTGTCCATTACCATATCCGGAATGAGCTTAGCCGCTATTATTGGAGTTTTATTAAACTTATTGTTACCAGAGGAAAAAGAAGAAGTAGTTAACACAAAACAAAACGAAATCAAAGAAAATGTAAAAAGAGAAGAAAAAATAAAAGAAGAAGTATAAAAAATCATGAATAAGGAGGAAAGAAAGTGAAAGCAATTGTTTTAAATCATCCACTCATTCAACATAAACTATCTATTATTAGAGAGAAAAAAACAGGAACCAAAGAATTTAGAGAAATTATTGGAGAAATAGCAACTTTTTTATGTTATGAAGCAATGTCAGATGCGGACTTAAAAGAAATAGAAATTGAAACGCCAATTTGTAGCACAAAGACAAAACGACTAAATGAAGAAAAATATGCTTTTGTTCCTATTTTAAGAGCAGGAACAGGAATGTTAGATGGACTCATTAAAACGATTCCCAATGCCAAAATAGGACATGTAGGATTATATCGAAATGAAGAAACATTAAAGCCAGTTCGCTATTATTATAAAATGCCAAGAGATATTCAAGATAGAGAAGTAATTGTATTAGACCCTATGCTTGCAACAGGAGGTTCAGCAATTGATACAATTACAATGTTAAAAGAAGATGGCGTTAAAAAAATAAAATTCTTATGTATTATTGCTGCACCAGAAGGGATTAAAAAATTGGAAGAGTTACATCCAGATGTACAAATCTATGCAGCAGCAATGGATGAAAAATTAAATGATATGGGCTATATTGTACCTGGTTTAGGCGATGCAGGAGACAGAATTTTTGGAACCAAATAAAATTGTAAAAAAAGAAAGACACGAAGGCTAAAATATGTTATTATTGTAATAAAGGAGGAGATGAAATGGTAAGTACAGCATATAGTGAGGCAGCAAAAGAAGTATTGGCTATATTAGACAATACAGAAGCAGAGGCAGTAAACAAGATATCAAAAAAATTTTTAAATTTCTTAAAGGAGAATGCTTCTAAAACATATAAGCCAGAATTCGATACAACAAAACCAATAAAGGAACTAAAATTAAAACCAAAAACGGAAGCATTACTGGGGATGATATACTTAAATTATTGGGCAAATGAAGAAGAAAGAGTAGCTTTTAAAAATAAAGTAAAAGAAAATGAAATAAATTATCAGAAAGAATTAAAACAAAGATATAATTCAGATAATATATTCAAAAGACATACAACAATGGTAAAAGAAAAACAGGAAGATATACAAATGCAGGAAGCAGCATTAACCAAAAATAAAAAAGATACATTAATACAAAAAATAAAAAATAAAATAAAGAAAATATTTAGGAGATAAAGAAAATGAAAGCAAAATTAATTTATGAAGAAGGTTCATCTTATTTTGGTGGAATAAATCCATATTCAGAAAATTGGTATACTGTTATAGAAGTGGAAGGTAAATATTACAAAATCCATGAATGGGGAAATCATACTAATTCTGGAAGAACTATAAGTAGCATAGAATTCGATCCAAAAAATATTCCAGAAGAATATAAAAGAACAGAAGAAAGTACAAAATTAAAAGGAGCAGGAACTAGATATTCATTAGTTCATGGAAACTTACAAGAAATCGAAATTGATTTAACTAATTTTGATGAATATGATATTCCAATAGAATTAAGAGAAACATATATAGAAGAAATAAAAAGTTTAGGGAGAAAAAGAATAAATGAGAAAATAGAATCAGATCCAAGTCTGGATTATCATACTATTATTGAAAGTGCGGATTTGACAGCTGAACAACAAGAAATTGCATTATCAGTTATAAAGAAAATAGAGGAAGAATTAATGGATGATCAATATTTAGAGTTGTCAAACTATAGACAAATTATTGAAAATCTAGTTTCAATAGCAAAAGGTGAATCTATAATTGTTACACACAAAAATGCATATTATAGTAGACCAGAAGATGAATTAATTTTAGTATCGGACTTTAAGGAAGATTCTGACTCTATTACATTAGCAACAAGTGGAGAACATTGTGATTATGCATGGGGAACAAGGAGGACTGAAAATGATGTTTTTTCTCTACAAGGAAAAAAAGTTAATTTCAAAGATGGAAGTTCCTATTTAGGTTCTTATTGGAAACAAGGATATAGTATTGATATGATGATGGATGAAGGAATACCATATATTAAGAGAAATGTATACGAAAATTGGCGTAATAGCCAAGAGCATGAGGGGATAATAGATGAAAGTCTACCTGTAGACAGATTTGATATTTCTACAGGAGAGGAAGGAAGTTTCAAAGAGTATAATGATGAAGTTCATCAGAAAAAGTCTGCTAAAAGAAACTTTTATATTAATGTTATGGAAGAGACTAAGAAACAATTTGGATTATCATCAAAGCAAGTTAAACAAATATTGGATTACGCAGGAGCAGTAACTGTATTAAATCTAGCTACAGATTTTGACAGAAAAGGTTTATCTATAGAACAAGCAGTTATAATGTCACGTAAAACTAGTCATAGAGGAATGGAAAAAGTTTTATCTGAAACAGGAATAGACTATCCAGAATATAAATTCGATATTATTCAAAAGGCGGTAAGAACATTAATATATATAAGCACATTCGAAAAAAACTATTCAACAAGACAAATAGAACAAGGCATTAATCCAACACAAGGAGAATTAGATAGAGTAACAGAAGAAACATTAAAAGGATTAGACGGTCGAGAAGAAACAAGATGATAATGGCTTAATAGGGAAGATACTTAGAAATACAATAAAAATGGAGCAAGAAAGCACCTCAATTATAAAAGGCTGCTTTTTTGCTCCATTTTCAAAAATATTCATTTTACTTATCTACAGTTATTATTATTTTGTTTTTCATTGTTATTGTTTTGATTATTTCTGTTATTGTTATTATTGTTTTTATTTTCTTTATTTTTCTTTGACATGAAAAGCACCTCCATTCAAATCTAATCTTATTTTGAACCAAAAAAATAAAATTATTCAACTATTGATTTGTTTTTTCATATAATTTGTTATATAATAACTAAAAATTCAAAGAAAATAAGACAAAAAGTTATTTTTGGAGGAAGTGTTAAAAAATGGAATATAAAAATAAAAAATTACAAGAATTTGAAGAATATATCCGCTATAGAAAAGTAGCCATCATTGGATTAGGTGTAAGCAATTTACCATTAATTGATTATATGTATGAAAAAAAAGCAAGAGTAACCGTATTTGATGATAGAGAAAAAGAGAAAATACCACAAGAAATTATGGACAAAATCATAACCTATCAATTTGACTTTTCTTTTGGAAAAAACAATCTAGAAAAATTAAAAAAATTTGATATCATTTTCCGTTCACCAAGTTGTTTACCAACCAAACCAGAATTAGAAGAAGAAATAAAAAGAGGTGCAATGGTTACAACTGAAATAGAAATGTTCATGAAAATGTGTCCCGCTAAAATGATTGGTGTTACGGGAAGTGATGGAAAAACTACAACAACAAGTTTAATTTATGCCATTTTAAAGCAAGCTGGATATTGTACCTATTTAGGTGGTAATATTGGAACGCCACTTTTTACAAAACTCTCAGAAATAACACCAGAAGATATGGTGGTATTAGAATTAAGTAGTTTTCAACTAATGGGAATGCGAATCAGTCCACAAATAGGAGTTATCACCAATATTACACCAAATCATTTAAACATACATAAAGATTATCAAGAATATATTGAAGCTAAAAAGAACATCTTTCAATATCAAACACAAAACGATATGGTTGTTCTAAATTATGATAATGAGATAACTAAAAATTGTGCTCAAGAAGCAATGGGAGAAGTGGTATATTTTAGTAGAAAAGAAAAATTAGAAGATGGATATATAGTAGACCAAAAAACAATAAAAGAATGTAATGATGGCATTAGAAAACATATTTTAGAAACAGAAGATATTTTACTAAGAGGCAAACACAATTATGAAAATATAGCTACAGCATTAGCAGCTACGAAGACACTAGTACCTTCTGATATTGCCATCAAAGCCATTCAAGAATTTAAGCCAGTTGAACATCGACTAGAATTTGTAAGAGAAATTAACCATGTAAAATGGTATAATGACTCTGTTAGTTCTTCACCAACTAGAACCATAGCAGGTTTGAATTCATTTGAGGAAGAAATTGTTTTAATTGCAGGTGGATATGACAAAAATTTAGACTATACACCAATTGCCAAACCAATTGTAAAACACGTAAAAAGTTTAATTTTATTGGGGCAAACTTCTGGAAAAATATTTGAAAGTGTAAAAGAAGAACTAGAAAAGCAAAATAAAACATTAGATATTTATATGTGTAATACATTAGAAGAAACGGTTAACTTAGCCAAAAAAGTAGCAAAACCAAAACAAGTTGTATTGTTTTCTCCAGCTAGTGCAAGTTTTGATTTGTTCAAAAATTTTGCAGATAGAGGCATCCAATTTAAAAATTTAGTAAATCAAGCTTAATCTGTTCACAAAACAGAAGAAACCTCCATATGATATACAAAAGAATAAGGAGGTTTTATGATGTATAATAATGAATCATTTGATGATTACATAAGAAGTATTCTTGGTTATCCCAATTCCAATTATATGTATCAAAATGATGGGCAAAGAATGAATGATAGGATACCATATGATACAAACAATGCAGAAGAATTGGAGGAATGTTATCCCGAAATTTATAAAATAGTATATCCTATGATTTCACAAAGATGTTCTAATGTTACCGAACCAGTAACAAGAGAAATGGTAGAAAATATGACAGATGAAATTTATTCTGCCATTGAAGTAAACAACGAAATCAATGTTAATATTAATTTACAAAATGAAGTGACCAACCATAGAAGTGAGGTTAAAAATACGACAAAAGAACCAGTAAAACAAAATAGGGGAGAGGATAGACAATTTAGAAATAGAAATTTAAGAGATTTAATTCAGATTTTATTAATCCAAGAATTATTAAGAAGACGTAGACCACATAGACCAGGCAGACCGCCATTTCCTGGAGGTAGACCACCGTTTCCAGGTGGAGGTCCAGGCAGACCACCAATCATGCCAAGAGGGTATTATAATATGGATATTTACGAATCTTATTAAATTAAAAAAATAGAAAATATTGCCAAGATATTTTCTATTTTTTTCCTTTATTAGATAACATTATTTGCATATTAATTTCTTTTTTGTAAAAAATAAAATTGAGAAATTTTGAAAGGTGGTAAAAAAAATGAAAGTAAAAGAATGTATGTGTAATGATGTTTGTTGTGTAAAGCCAGAAACAAAAATACAAGAAGTAGCCAAATTAATGTCTGAAAATCATATTGGTTGCATACCTGTTTGTGACAATCAAAATTGTATTTGTGGAATTGTAACAGATAGAGATGTATTACTTCGTTGTGTGGCTTGTGATAAAGATACGAATCAAACACCAGTAAGTGACATTATGACTTGTAATGTATGTACCTGTAAGGAAGATGACGAAATGTCAAATGCAGAAACAAAAATGGGACAAAATCAAATTAGAAGATTACCTGTATGTGATAGTCAAAATAGGGTAGTTGGAATATTAACATTAGGAGATTTAGCACAAAATGGAGGAGCTTTAGGAAAAAATCAAGTTTGTACAACATTTGAAAATATTTGCGATTGTCAAGGAAACAAAAATGCAGAATAAGGAAAAATAGGAAAAGACGGATAGAATGCCGTCTTTTTGCATATAATAAAGGTAGGAGGAAACTATGATTTTTGATGTTTCTTATTGGACAAGAGTAGCAAAAAGAATTTTATATGTGGCTTTTATTTTATTAGGATTATATATTGGGTTAAAGTTATCCATTTTTTATATGCCTTTTTTAGTTGCTTTTATTATTTCCTTAATGATAGAACCAGCAATTAAATTGATTATGAGAAAAACAAATTTAACCAGAAGAACTAGTTCTATTATTATTTTTACAATTGTTTCTGGAATTATACTAGGAACATTAGCTTGGCTTATTATCACATTGTTTTCAGAATCTTCTAGTTTATTACAAGGCTTAAATGATTATTTTGATAAGGCATACATACAATTTCAAAATTTAATTTCAACCTTTAATTTTGATAAAATACGCCTATCAAATGAAATCTTAACGGTTATTGAAAATTCAACAGAAGATTTGTTAACAACTGCTTCTAACTGGTTACGAGGAGCCTTAACAGGCTTGCTAAATGTTGTGACTAGTTTACCATCCATTGCTATTTGTATTGGTATTACTGTAGTGGCATTATACTTTATTTGTGTTGATAAAATTTATATTTTAGACCAAATTGAATATCATCTTCCAAAAGTGTGGGTCAAAAAATTAAGAACACACCTAATTGATTTAATTGAAACGCTAGGAGGTTACCTAAAGGCAGAAGCAACTTTAATATTAGTTTCTTTTATCATTTCTTTAGTTGGATTATATGTATTGGAATTTACAGGATTTAATATCCAATATCCACTTTTAATGGCATTAGCCATTGGATTTGTAGATGCTCTTCCCATTCTTGGTTCAGGAACCGTTATGATTCCATGGGCAATTTTATGTGCTATTAATGGGGATATTAATTTGGGAATTGCTATTATTGTTTTACTGATTATTATGTCTGTGGTAAGACAGGTGTTAGAACCTAAATTAGTGAGTAAAAATATAGGGGTTCATCCAATTTTTACTTTGATTGCGATGTATACAGGGTTTCAGGTGATTGGTGTTATGGGTCTTTTGATTGGTCCTATTGTGCTGATTATTTTTAAGAATATTTTTGCTAATTTGATTGATAAGGGTGTGTTTAAAACGATTTTTGATAGGAGATAGAAAAGAAACAGAGAAGATCCTATTCTAGGATGTTCTCTGTTTTTATTGTAAGAGTATACCAAGAATATTTCCATATTCTTGGTAAGATTGCTTGCTGTCTGACTACTATTACAGCCTTATAAAAGGCCAAGCAATACAGTTCAAGTATTTTAAACTCGTCGTCCTGTCTTAATTTGAGAGATTTTAGATTCTCAATTCTAAGTACATCACATTCGTCAGGGCGGAGAATAATACGGGTTTCCAACTTACCTATTACACTACTAAGATTTTCATATCTTTTTTGTTGTCCAATTTCTCTCTGTATAATTTTTTTTAAATTCCAATAATAGGGCTCGCTGATTTGATTTAAGTATTTACTTAAATCAAGCTTAAGAAGTAATGTACGTAAATATTCTTCTTGTATCTGTCTTGTGATTTCATTCATAATGTTTCCTCCTCGCCACCTTTCTAGGGTGGCTTTTTTTCTTTAGTATTTCTATTGGCTATATTGTAATTACTTTTCCAGCACTACTTCGTGCGTACTCAGTAAAAACTAGCCAATAAAAAAATGTTAATAGTTTTTAACTATTAACATAATTATATCACAAAAATAAACATTGTACAATAAAGTATACATAATTTTTAGAAAAATTTACTAATTTGTGGTGTATTTATAAACATAATACAAGAAAAATTGATGTTGTAATCATTATTCCCATTCAATGGTTGCAGGTGGTTTAGATGTAAGATCATACACAATTCGATTTACGTGTTCTACTTCATTTACAATACGAGAAGAAACCTTTTCTAGAATTTCATATGGTATTTTACTCCAAACACCAGTCATGAAATCAGTTGTTTCAACTGCACGAAGAGCAACTGTATAATCATATGTTCTTTCATCACCCATAACACCAACAGATTTTAAGTTTGTTAATACAGCAAAGTATTGATTGATACTTTTATGCAATCCAGCATTTGCAATTTCTTCTCGAAAGATATAATCTGCTTTTTTTAAAATTGTTAATTTGTCGTCTGTAATATCTCCAATTACGCGAATGGCAAGTCCTGGACCTGGGAAAGGTTGTCGATAAACTAAATTTTCTGGAATACCTAATTCTAATCCTGTTTTTCTAACTTCATCTTTAAATAAATCTCTTAAAGGTTCCACAATTTCTTTAAAATCAACATAGTCTGGTAATCCTCCTACATTATGGTGGCTCTTGATAACAGAGCTTTTTCCTAATCCACTTTCAATAACATCAGGGTAGATGGTTCCTTGTACTAAGAAATCAACGGTTCCTAGCTTTTTAGCTTCTTCTTCAAAAACGCGAATAAATTCTTCACCAATTATTTTTCTTTTTGTTTCAGGGTCAGAAATACCTGCTAGTTTAGCTAAAAATCTATCTTTGGCATTCACACGAATTAAATTGATATCAAATTGATTTCTAAAGATTTCTTCTACTTCGTCACCCTCATTTTTACGAAGAAGTCCATGGTCAACAAAAATACAAGTTAAGTTCTTGCCAATTGCTTTTGAAAGTAATACAGCAGCCACAGAAGAATCTACTCCTCCTGATAAAGCACATAATGCTTTTTTATCTCCTATTTTTTCTTTTAATTTTTGAATACTATCCTCTACAAAGGAAGAAATAATCCAATCTCCTGTACATTTACAAATATTAAATAAAAAGTTTTTAATAACTTGTGTTCCATTAACAGAGTGATTTACTTCTGGATGGAATTGGATACCATATAATTTTTTCTCATCATTTTCCATAGCAGCATTGGGACAAGAGTCTGTATGTCCAATATTTTTAAATCCTTCTGGTACTGTTTCCACAAAATCTGTATGACTCATTAAAAATCCATTAGTAGTATCAAATCCTTGGAAAAGGGAAGAGGTGTTGTCAATTTTTACGGTTGTTGTTCCATATTCTCTTTTATTTGCTCTTGCTACCTTACCACCTAATGTATAAGTCATAAGTTGCATACCATAACAAATTCCTAAAACAGGAATTCCTAAGTCAAAAATTCCTTCTGCACATTTAGGAGAATCTTCTCCAAATACACTAGCAGGTCCACCTGTAAAGATGATACCCTTAGGATTTTTTTCTTTGATTTTTTCAAGCGAAATGTTGTAAGGAACTACTTCAGAATATACATTACATTCTCTTACTCTTCTAGCAATTAGTTGATTGTATTGTCCTCCAAAATCTAGGATTAAAATTAATTCATTTTTCACTTATTTTACCTCCATTTTTTTATATATGAAATATTTTACCATATTTCTTATATTTTGTCGAATAAAATATTTACAATTTTTATATTTTATAGTATAATTGATAAAAGTAAATAAGGTGCCAAAAGATGTATGCATCTTATTTTTTAGTTAATAAAGGAGGAAGAATTATCATGGCAAAAATTTTAGAAGATATTTCAAGAACATTTAACGAATTTTTATTACTACCAAACTTAACAGACGAAAGATGCATACCAAGTAAAGTAAGCTTGAGAACACCACTTGTAAAATTCAAAAAAGGAGAAGAAGCAAAATATTATGCTAATGTACCAATGGTATCAGCTATTATGCAATCTGTTTCAGGTGAAGAAATGGGAATTGCCTTAGCACGTGAAGGAGGAGTGGCTTTTATTTATGGCTCACAAAGTATCCAATCACAAGCCAATATGGTAAAACGTGTCAAAAAACATAAAGCAGGATTTGTAATTAGTGATTCTAACGTAAAATCTGGAACCAGTTTAAAAGAAGTAATTGAATTAGTAGAAACAACAGGACATTCTACTGTTATCATTACAGACGATGGAACACCAAATGGAAAATTCATTGGCTTAGTAACAGACAAAGATTATCGTGTTACTAGAGATAATAGGGAAGAACCAATCGATAACTTCATGACACCAAAAGAAAAAGTAATATGGGCGCAAGAAGGGATTAGTTTAGCAGAAGCAAATGATATTATATGGGAAAACAAAATTGCTTGTTTACCAATTTTAAATCAAGAAGAAAAACTAAAATATCTAGTTTTCCGTAAAGACTATGAAGATAGAAAGCATAACCCAGAATCTTTATTAGACGAAAAGAAACGCTATATTGTAGGAGCTGGTATCAATACAAGAGATTATGAAGAAAGAATTCCAGCATTAGTAGAAGCTGGTGTGGATATGATTTGTATGGATTCTTCAGATGGTTATTCTGTATGGCAAAAAAATACAATTGATTTTGTAAGAGAAAAATATGGTGATACCGTAAAAATAGGAGCTGGAAACGTAGTAGACAAAGAAGGCTTCCGTTATTTAGCAGAAGCAGGAGCTGATTTCATAAAAGTAGGTGTTGGTGGAGGTTCTATCTGCATCACACGTGAAACAAAAGGAATCGGAAGAGGACAAGCCTCTGCTTTAATTGATGTGGTAGCTGCAAGAGATGAATATTTTGAAGAAACTGGTATTTATATTCCAATTTGTTCAGATGGTGGAATCGTGCATGACCATCATATTACCATTGCATTAGCATTAGGTGCTGACTTTGTTATGATGGGAAGATATTTTGCAAGATTTGATGAAAGCCCAACAAGAGTTGTTAAAAGAGGAAATAGCTATGTAAAAGAATATTGGGGAGAAGGTTCCAATCGAGCTAGAAATTGGCAAAGATATGATATGGGAGGAGCTAAAAAACTTTCCTTTGAAGAAGGGGTGGATTCTTATATTCCTTATGCAGGAAGTTTAAAAGATAATTTAGCCATTACTGTTGCTAAAATAAAATCTACTATGTGTAACTGTGGCAGCATTACTATCCCAGAACTACATGAAAAAGCAAGACTAACACTTGTTTCAGAAGTTAGTATTTCAGAAGGTAGTGCACATGATGTTATTTTAAAAGAAATTGATAATCAATATAATTAGAAAAAAACAGGAGTCTTAGCTGTACTCCTGCTTTTTTTCTAATTTAAAATTTGGCTATCATCTATTTCAATTTCTTGCGTTACTTGTTCTTTTAAATTCTGAAAAGACTTACTTTTTAAGTATATTTGTAAATCATAATCAAGAAATCCTAAGTTTTTTTCTTTGGATGTAAAGATATCGTCTTTCATGGCATACAATTTAGAGAAATAGTCTAAGATATACTTTTTACAAGGATCATCTTCGGCTACTTGACTGGTTACATTTTTATAATTTTGATAGTCACTAAATTGTTGCGTTATTACTCTATTTTTTTCCGTATCATCCATTCTGGCTAAAAAAGATTTAGGAGCAATTTCTTTTACTTTTTTAATAAATTGTTTAATTTTTAATTTATCATCTTTCTTTGGAATAGGTAATGGTGTTATTGCTTTACCTGTTAATTTTGTATGAGCAGCATACCCATAATTTCCTTCTTCATACTCATGTTGCGATTGTAGTTGACATTCTATGGTTCCTAAAAAAGTATCAATATACACAAAATTAGAAACAAACCCATCTTTTGTTCTTTTTTGTTTCGTCTTTCCATTTAATGAGACACCTAATTCTTTAAATCGTTCGTTATTTTCAAATAAAGAGTTAAATTGTTTGGTTAAAACAGCTAAATCTAATTTATCATGAATTCTAGAAGTGAAGTCATTTAACAATTTAAAGAAGTTCATTTTTTTATTTGTAAGATCATTTTTATCGATTAATATATCTTCATTATTAGCAGCTTTTATAAAATAGAGAGAATTGTTAATATTCATAATTCGTTTATCATACTTTTTTAATAAATTAGTAGCTTCAGGATGAATTAAAGTTTTAATTCGTTCTAATAAGCATTTGCATTTTTCTAAATATTCAACTTTTGTACAATTATATTGATAGTTTTTAGGATTTCTAAATTCATCTTCTATTAAATTAGCTTTAAATTTCTGCATTTCTCCTAAAAAGATATGATTTTCCATTTTCTCTTTCACTAATTGCTCAATTTCTAAATCATTAGAGTAAAAAGTGGGTGGTCTATTACAAGCAACTACTTTCATAGCAAAAATGTCTAAAATTTCTCTTGTTAATATTAAGGGCTCTTGTGTTTTTATACTATAAAGAATAGAATTGTTAGAAACATATTTTTCTATTTCATCTTGTATTTTATTTTTTGTACTTTTTGGTGCTTTAAATCGATAAGGAATTTCAACCGTAAAATCTCTGTAACGTTCATGTTGTGTTAACATAATAGCAGCTATTACATGATGTAAATATTCTTGTGCATCTTTGTTGCTGTATCTATCATCATATTGTTTATATTGTTTATCTAGATATTGTTGTAGGGCTTGTTCACTATGTCCTTCTGTTTGTATTTTACGTCTAAATTCTCTCTTCATATCAGTTTTCATATAAGATTTCACTTCCATTTCCTTTATTTAAATATTATATCCTAATATAACATAAAATTGGAAAAATGTAAACAATATATTTATGATTTCATAACAAAAAAGAGCCCGTCGCTCTTTTAAAGAATTCCAGCTGTTGGAATATAACTTTCATCTGGAGGATAGACATATTCTTCATTTGGTTGATTCACTTTATGGACATTGGTTATTTTTACAATTGGCATATCACCATGATATTCACCTTTCATAATTTCACCTGTTATTTCTACCCAGGTATTATCCTCAAGATTGGTTGCCTGGGGATACTCACATAAAAAGCCTACAACTACACTTTGAAAATCAGAAGAAATAATCATATCTCTAGCTAAAATAAATTGATTTTCTTTTAAATCAAGAACACGATAAACATAACCTGTAAAATTTATTTTAACGCCAACATAATCATCTATATGATCATGAACCGATTTTAGAATATTTGTATAATTACCAGTTGAAATTTTGCAAACTCCATTTTGAGGTAAGCAAGAAGAGTTCGTTTCTGAATGAGCAGCACCATGGAAGATTTTAAAAACTACCATTCCTACAATACCAACCAATAAAATAAGCATTCCTATAAAAATACTTTTAAAAACTTTACTCCCATTAATTTTAACATGATATACAAACATACAAATTCCTCATTTCTCTTAGCATTAGTAAAATATATGAACAACTTATCTTAAATATGATTGTCAGAATGCCATTTTTTCTTCAAAAAAACTTGCGAAAAACATATTTTAGTGATATAGTTACAAAGAAAAAATAAACTTAGGAGGATTGAATTCAAAATGAAGATACTAAACAAGATATTTAAATCTTATAGTGAAAAAGAAGTAAAAAGAGTACAACCATTAGTAGCCAAAATTAATGAATTAGAAGAAGAAATTTCAAAATTAAGCGACTCTGAATTAAGAGGAAAAACAGAATATTTCAAAAAACAATTAGTAGAAGGAAAAACCTTAGATGACATTTTACCAGAAGCATTTGCAGTTGTTAGAGAAGCAGCCAAAAGAGTATTAGGAATGAGACACTTTGATGTCCAATTAATTGGTGGAATTATCTTACACCAAGGTAGAATTGCTGAAATGAAAACAGGAGAAGGAAAAACTTTAGTTGCCACTCTACCAGTATACCTAAATGCACTAGAAGGAAAAGGAGTGCATGTAATTACAGTTAATGATTACCTAGCCAAAAGAGATAGTGAATGGATGGGAAAATTATATAAGTTTTTAGGGCTTTCTGTAGGACTTGTTATTGCAGGAATGGAACCAAAAGAAAAACAAGAAGCCTATCATGCAGATATCACTTATGGAACCAATAACGAATTCGGTTTTGATTACCTAAGAGATAATATGGTTATCTACAAAGACCAATTAGTACAAAGAGGATTAAACTATGCCATTATAGACGAAATTGATAGTATTTTAATTGACGAAGCACGTACCCCATTAATCATATCAGGGCGTGCCAATGAATCTTCAGATTTATACAAAAAAGCAGATAATTTTGTTAGAAAACTAACGCCAAAAGTAATTGTAGAAGAAGACGTAAAAGATTTTAACCAAGCAGAAGATAATGAAAAATATGACTATATTGTTGATTTAAAAGCAAAATCAGCATCCTTAACCCAAAAAGGAATTCAAAAAGCAGAAGAAACATTCCACTTAGAAAACTTTAACGATTTAGAAAACTCAACTTTAGTACACCATGTAAACCAAGCATTACGTGCTTATGGTGTCATGAAAAAAGACATTGACTATATTGTCAAAGACGGAGAGGTATTAATTGTTGACGAATTTACAGGACGTATCATGTATGGAAGAAGATACAACAATGGACTACACCAAGCCATTGAAGCAAAAGAACACGTAAAAATTGCAGACGAATCAAAAACACTAGCAACCATTACCTTCCAAAACCTATTTAGAATGTACCACAAATTATCAGGTATGACAGGTACAGCTATGACAGAACAAGCAGAATTTGAAGAAATTTACAACTTAGATGTAGTAGCAATTCCAACCAATAAACCAATGATACGTGAGGATGAAAACGATGTGGTTTATAAAAACGAAAACGCTAAATATAAAGCCATTGTAGAAAGTATCAAAGAAAGTAATAAGAAGGGACAACCTGTACTAGTAGGTACGGTTTCCATTGAAAAATCAGAGAAACTTTCTGGTTTGTTAAAAAAAGAAGGAATTAAGCACGAAGTATTAAACGCAAAATACCATGAAAAAGAAGCTGAAATCATAGCACAAGCTGGAAAATATGGAGCCGTGACCATTGCAACCAATATGGCAGGACGTGGTACAGATATTATGCTAGGAGGAAATAGTGAGTTCTTAGCCAAAGAAGAAATGAGAAAAAACAAAATTTCTCCAGAGCTAATTGAAGAAGCAAATACTTACTATGAAACAGACGACCAAGATATTTTAAAAACCAGAGAACAATTTAAAAAATTAGTTCATAAATATGAGGAACAAATCAAAGAAGAAAAACAAAAAGTAATGGAAGCTGGCGGTTTAAAAATCATTGGTACAGAAAGACATGAATCAAGAAGAATAGATAATCAGCTACGTGGTCGTTCTGGACGTCAAGGAGATATAGGAGAATCCAAATTCTATATTGGATTAGATGACGAACTAATGAGAATTTTCGGTGGAGATATGATTACAAAAGTATATAACACACTAGGAGCAGACGAGAATATGCCGATTGACTCTAAAATGATATCAAATGCCGTAGAAAATGCCCAAAAGAAAGTAGAAGGAAGAAACTTTAGTACACGTAAAAATGTCTTAAAATATGATGATGTTATGAATGCACAAAGAGAAATTATCTATAAACAAAGAAGACAGGTTTTAGATGGAGAAAACATTCACAATAGTATCATCAATATGATAGAATCTGTAGCAGATAACCTTCCTAATCTGTTTATAGAAGGAGAAAATGGAGAATTAAATATTGAATCTCTAAACAATGAAATTACGAACACATTTGGAATTAATATGTTAAACACCATACAAGCCAATAAAAACAATCCAGAAGCAATTTCAGAAGAATTAAAACAAAAAGCATTAGAAGGATATAAACAAAAAGAGCAAGAAATTACTTCTGAACAAATGAGAGAATTAGAAAGAGTAGTTATGCTAAAAGTCGTAGACGAAAAATGGATGAATCATATTGACAGTATGGATGAATTAAAAAACGGAATTGGTCTTCGTGCTTATGGACAAAAAGATCCAGTTGTTCAATATCGTTTAGAAGGTTTTGATATGTTTGATGAAATGGTTAATGATATTAAATTTGACGTAACTAAAATTTTGATGCATATTAGAGAACAAGGAGAAGCCAAAAGACAAGAAACAGTTAAAATAACAGGAGCAGCCTTAGAAGCAATTCACAGTGTAGATGGTGGGGCTAAAATTGGTACAGATATTGATAAAACAGTAAAAAAAGATGGACCAAAAATTGGAAGGAACGAACCTTGCCCATGTGGAAGTGGGAAGAAGTACAAGAATTGTTGTGGAAGAAATCAGTAATATCAAGAGTTACAGAGATTTGCTGAGTAAACATAACTATGAAAACATACCAAATTGTTTGCAAAATGTTTTCATAGTTTGAAATAAAATCTTTGAAGTGCCTGAAATTAAGGTATTATGTGATTGCAAACAAAGTGAATACAAATAATAGAAATGTTATTATTCGTGGTAGCATTTCTTTTTTAAGCTATTGAATAGAAAATTATTGCAATGTTAAGAAAATTATAAAATGTTCAATGTTTAATTAATGGGGAAACAATATTGTCTAATTTACAAAGTTTTTCATTTTAAGTCATGGATGGAATTTACTTTTAAATTTAAGGTTTATGACAAAAAATTTTCAAAATCGTTGTTAAAAAAGAAGATTTATGATATAAAATAAGGTAGCAATTCAATTATGCAAGGAAGGAATTAAGATGAAAGCAATAAGTTTATTTAGTGGTTGTGGAGGATTAGATTTAGGTTTTGAAAAAGCTGGATTTGAAATTCCAATTGCCAATGAATTTGATAAAAATATATGGAAAACATATGAAATTAATCATAAAAATACAAAATTAATAAAAGGCGATATTAGAAATATCAAAGAAGAAGATTTCCCAAATGATGTTGATGGAATAATAGGAGGACCTCCTTGTCAATCTTGGTCAGAAGCTGGTTCTTTGAGAGGAATAGATGATGAGAGAGGGAAATTATTTTATGATTATATTAGAATATTAAAATATGTAAAACCAAAATTTTTTCTAGCTGAAAATGTAAATGGTATGTTAGCTGATAGACACTCAGAGGCAGTTAATAATATTATAAAACTATTTGATGAAGCTGGATATGATGTTCAAATATATAAGGCTAATGCAAAAGATTATGGAGTGGCACAAGAAAGAAAAAGGATATTTTTTATTGGTTTTAGAAAAGGTAGTAATTACAAATTTACTTTTCCAAAAGGTTCTACATTAGATGATAAAAATAAAATAACATTAAAAGATATCATTTGGGATTTACAAGATACAGCTGTACCTTCATTAGAAAAAAATAAACATAATCCAAATGCAATCAATAATAATGAATATTTTATAGGTGCTTATTCTCCTATATTTATGAGTAGAAATAGAGTAAAATCATGGAATGAACAAGCATTTACTGTACAAGCTTCAGGAAGACAATGTCAAATTCATCCTCAAGCACCTAAAATGATAAAATTTGGTAAAAATGATTGTAGATTTGTTGAAGGAAAAGAAAACTTATATAGAAGGATGACGGTAAGAGAAGTGGCTAGAATTCAAGGTTTTCCTGATACTTTCAAGTTTGATTATACAAATACAGATGTTGGATATAAAATGATTGGAAATGCTGTACCAATTAATTTAGCTTATGAGGTAGCTACCGCGATAAAAAACACTTTGGAGAATGGGGGAAATTAAGTGAGTGATAAAAGCAATAATCAAGGAAGAGCTTTTGAATATATATGTTTAATTACATTTGAAAGAGAGATTAAAAAATATAGAAATGTACAAATAGTATCAAATAGTTCTTTTGAAACAGCACTAACTGCTTGGAAATCTATTGATAAATCATTACAAACTAACTTAATTATAAGCGCTGAATCTATTGTAAAAACAATTTTTGATTTAGAACCAATGATTGTTGAAAAAGATGATGATAAGGTAGAATTATTAATACAACCTGATGTAATGGGAGAAGTTGGTGATGTAAGAGATATTGTTGCAATTAGAAAAGAAAGAAAATGGGAAATAGGTTTTAGTGTTAAGCATAATCATTTTGCAGTAAAACATAGTAGATTGGCTAAAACACTTGATTTTGGAGAAAGATGGTATAACAAAAAGTGTTCAGAACAATATTGGGATGATGTTAAACCGATCTTTGATTATCTATCTAAAGAAAAGGATAAAAGAACAACTTGGAGAAATTTGCCTGATAAGGATTTAGAAGTATATGTTCCATTATTAAATGCATTTATTGATGAAATAAAAAGAACATATAAAGAATATCCTGAATTACCCAAAAGAATGGTTGAATATTTATTAGGTGCATTTGATTTTTATAAAATAATAAGTATAGATAGTCATAAATTAACTCAAATACAAACATTTAATATGAGAGGTACATTAAATCAAAATAGTAAACAAGAGGAAGCCAAAGTTAAGATACCATTAGTTAATTTACCTACTCGTTTAGTAGATATACAACTAAAACCAGGTAGCACTAATAAAGTTGAACTATATTTAGATAATGGATGGCAATTTAGTTTTAGAATACATAATGCTTCTACTATTGTTGAACCAAGTTTAAAATTTGATATTCAAATTGAAGGTATGCCAACATCAATTATATCAATTAATTGCTATTGGATAGTAAAATAGTATAAAAGTATACAAAAGCATAGTTAAAAAATGAATAAATTTAATTCTGGCAAATTCGCCATAATTAAAAATAGACGAAAGTGAATGGATTACCACTGATAATATTACTTGTTTAGTAGGTGAAAATGAAGCTGGAAAACAAATTATAATTAAAAAGTCGAACGAAATATATAAATGAAGATGGATGGAGATGAAAACAAATAGTGAATGAACAATTAGAATTATGGAATAAATTAAACCAAAATAATACATTACAAGAAGTACAACAATATATAAAAGAAGTAATAGAGATTAGAGGATTTGCACAACAAGAAATTGAAAAAACGATGTTATTATTACTAGAAGAAGTTGGAGAACTAGCGAAATCAATACGAAAAAATGCAACATCTATGAGTATTGATAAGAGTAAAATAAATCATTACGATACAATTGAAAGTGAAGTTGCAGATGTATTTATCGTATTAAATAGTGTGTGTAATAAACTTAATATTGATTTATATAAAGCATTAAAAGACAAAGAGAAAGAAAATATAAAAAGAAAATGGGGAAAATAATAAATAACCAATGGTAAAATCGAATGTAAACAAGGAGTGTGATAAAATGTTAGAACTAGAAGAAAATACAAGACGATTAGAAAATTTAAGTAAAAAAATAAGCGATTTGGGTGAGTCACTTTGACATCGTTAATTTAGAAAAAGAATTATCAAACTTAGAAACACAAACAATGGAAGAGAATTTTTGGAATAACAGTAAAAACTCTACCAAAGTATTAACTAGAATCAAGCAATTAAAAGCAAAATATACAGATTTCAAAACCATTCAAAACGAAATTCGAAACTTGCAAGAATTAACAGAATTAGTTGAGCTAGAATCAGACCAAGAAATAGCAAAAGACATTTTAAAAAACACAAAAAAAATAGAAAAGGATTTCGAAAAGTTAGAATTATCTACTCTTTTATCTGGAAAATATGACAACAATAATGCGATCCTTACCATTCATCCAGGAGCAGGCGGAACAGAATCGCAAGATTGGGCAGAAATGTTATATCGAATGTATACAAGATGGGCCAATAAAGCAAGTTACGAAATAAAAGAACTAGATTATCTAGAAGGGGAAGAGGCAGGCTTAAAAAGTGTAACATTTGAAGTAATTGGCGAAAATGCATATGGTTACTTAAAATGTGAAAAAGGAGTTCATCGATTAGTTAGAATTTCTCCATTTGACAGTGGAGGAAGAAGGCACACCTCATTTGCATCTATAGAGGTTTTACCAGAAATAACAGATGATATTGAAATAGAAATTAATATGGATGATTTAAGAATTGATACTTATCGAGCATCAGGAGCAGGGGGGCAACATATTAATAAAACTTCTTCTGCTGTCAGAATCACTCACATACCAACTAATATCGTAGTAGCTTGTCAATCTGAACGTTCTCAAATACAAAATAAAGAAACGGCTATGCGTATGTTAAAATCCAAACTACTAGATTTAAAAGAAAAAGAACAAAAAGAAAAAATAGAAGATTTAAAAGGAGAGCAAAAAGACATTGCTTGGGGAAGCCAAATACGTTCTTATGTCTTTTGCCCTTACACGATGGTAAAAGACCATAGAACCAATTATGAAGTGGGAAACGTAGAAAGTGTTATGAATGGCGAAATTGATGGATTTATTGAAAGTTATTTAAAAGCAAGTTTATCATAACTACAAAAAAAGAGATAGAGACCTGTCTCTTTTTTCTATTTTATTGCATATAATAAAAAGAACCGTATTTAAAATTAGATAAGGTTCTTACATTAAGCAAAAGAGGTGGTTCCTAAATGGACACAATCGTTTTAAAGTTTGGAGGTAGTTCTGTTGCTGATCATGAAAAATTAAAATTAGTAGCAAATCGAATTATTAATTTATATAATAAAGGAAATAATATTGTAGTTATTTTATCGGCTCAAGGGAAAACAACAGATAAATTAATGCAAGAGGCAAAAGAATTATCTCCAATTACCATTAATAGAGAATTAGATTCTCTGCTTAGTAGCGGAGAACAAGTTTCCATTGCTAAACTAGCAATTTTATTAAATAGTATGGGATACAAAGCAGTTTCACTCACTGGATGGCAAGCTGGAATATATACCAATAATACCAATCAAGATGCTGTCATCCAATATATTGATACAGCAAGAGTGCTTTGTGAGCTAAAGGAAAGAAAAATTGTTATCATTGCTGGTTTTCAAGGAGTTAATCAAAACACAGATATTACAACACTAGGAAGAGGAGGCTCGGATACAACAGCAGTAGCAATGGCAGCAGCTCTAAAAGCAAAGAATTGTTACATCTTTTCTGATGTAGACGGTGTTTATACAACCGATCCCAATAAAGTAAAAGAAGCTAAAAAACTAGCAGCACTTTCTTATCAAGAAATGAAAGAAGTGGCAAGTGAAGGAGCAAAAGTACTTCATAATCGATGCGTAGAAATTGGAGAAAAATTTAAAATCCCTATTATTACAAAATCGACTTTTAATAACAAACCTGGAACCGTTATTTCAGATATTATTGAAGAAGATACCATTAAAAGTATCATTAAAAAGGATGTATCCAGAATTTCCATTGTAGGAAATGGTGTTATCCGAAATGTTTCAATGATTCAACAAGTATTAGATTTAATAAAAGAAAGTAAATTAGAAATGTTAAATTTTGAAGTATCAGAATCTAAAATCTCTATTACATTTAAAGATATCATTGAAGACGCTATACTTGTAAAAATACACAATAAAATATTTTCATAAGATTTCCCTAGAAGTTCAGAAAATTTGCTGAACTTCTAGTTTTTTAGTTCTAAACAAGACAAACTCTGAATATATATAATTTAGCAAGAAAAATAACAAGGGGGTAGAGAAAATGACAGTAGATGAAAGAAAAACGATTAATACAGGAGTCATCCAAAATATTATATTAGAGAATAGACAAAAATTAAGTATATCTGGTGTTTTAGATGTCTTGAGTTTTGATGACCAAGTTGTCATTTTAGAAACGGAATTAGGACTATTAACCGTAAAAGGAGAAAGCCTTCGCATTAATAAACTAAGTATTGATACATCAGAAGTAATTGTAGAAGGAGATATTTCATCACTAACTTATAGTGACAATAAAAATACAGAAAAAAACAAAGGAAGTTTAATTAGCAAGATTTTTAAATAATTTTTACCTAAGGAGAAATTTAGAATGGTTACCAATCAAGCTTATTTATTTTCAATCTTTATTGCAAATGGAATTATCATAGGATTGCTTTTTGATTTCTTCCGAATCATGAGAAAGTCCTTTAAAACAAGCGATATCATTACCTATATTGAGGACATCTTATTTTGGATTTTAACAGGAATTATCGTATTATATTCCATATTTATTTTTAACAATGGTGAAATCCGATTATTTATGTTTTTGGCAATTGGTATAGGCCTTCTTATGTATATGTTAACGTTCAGCTCATATATTATAAAGATAAGTGTAACAGTCATAAATTTTTTCAAAAAGATATTACTAAAAATATTTGGAATTTTAAGCCTTCCTTTTCGATATCTTTATAAACTAGTAAAAAAATTATTTTTAAAACCAATTTCTTTTATTATTATCAATATAAGAAAAAATATTACAAATTTATTGAAAAATATTATAAAACTTCCAAAAAGCAATAAAAAAATCAAAAATAATGTAGAAAATTAAAAATATAAGAAGGAATTTTAAAACTTATGTAGAATTATATAAATATAATATCCGTAAAGATTAACACATTAGAATTGGAGAGAGAGTAACTTATGAAAAAGAGCAAAAAGCTATCAAAAAGATTATTGGTATTAATCATAGGCATCTATGTTATTTTTACCTTAATGAGTCAACAAAAAACTTTAAATCAATATAGTCAAGATAGTCAAGAACTATCTCAAAAAATAGAAGAAGAAAAAGAAAATAAACAAGAACTTGCTAAGAAAAAAGATGATGTAAATTCATTAGAATTTATTGAACAAGCAGCAAGAGAAAAATTGGATATGTACTATCCAAACGAAAGAGTATATATAGATAAAGGGATGTAAATTTTACAATTACATCCTTTTATCTATAATTTTTTACTTTTTTTGTAAAAAATATTTAATTTCTTCCCAAAATATGTTATACTATAAATGTTATTTATATTCGTTAAAATTTCCCAATAAAATTAATAAAATATAAAAACTAAATTAATAGGAGGTATTTATGTCAAATTTAGAAGAAATGACATTAACAGAACTAAAAACATTAGCAAAAGAAAATAACATAAAAAATATATCAAAATTAAAAAAAGATGAATTAATAATCGTTTTAAAACAAATTGTAACTTCAGAAGAAGTAGTAGAAAACCATAATAATTTCACTTTTGAACCAGTAGAAAAAGAAACAATTGAAAAACACTACAATGAAAATGGAGAACCAATCGTAGACTATAAACTAACAAATGAAGGAGACGAAATTGTTGAAGGAATATTAGACATATTACCTGATGGTTATGGTTTTTTAAGAGGAGATAACTATTTATCAAGCGATAAAGATGTATATATATCCATGGTTCAAATAAGAAGATTTCGATTAGATAATGGAGATATTATAAAAGGAATTTCAAGATTCAGAGAAGGAGAAAAATTTCCATCTTTAATATTTGTTGGGGAAGTCAATGGTGAGCATCCAGAAAAAGCAATGAAAAGAAAAAGGTTTGATGAGTTAACACCAATTTATCCAAATGAAAGACTAAAATTAGAAACAATGCCAAACGATTATGCTACAAGAATCATAGACTTAATGTGTCCAATTGGAAAAGGACAAAGGGGAATGATTGTAGCTCAACCAAAAGTAGGAAAAACGACCTTATTAAAAAAAGTAGCCAATAGTATTACCAAAAATAATCCAGAAGTAGAATTAATCGTATTATTAATCGACGAAAGACCAGAAGAAGTAACAGACATGAAACGTTCCATCAAAGGACAAGTCATTCATTCAACCTTTGACGAATTACCAGAACATCATGTAAAAGTAGCAGAAATGGTACTAGAAAGAGCCAAAAGAATCATAGAGCATGGAAAAGATGTTGTTATTTTATTAGACAGTATTACAAGACTTACAAGAGCATACAACTTAGTAATTCCATCTTCTGGAAGAACTTTATCTGGTGGTATTGATCCAGCAGCGCTACATAAACCAAAAAAATTCTTTGGAGCAGCAAGAAACATAGAGCATGGAGGAAGTTTAACAATATTAGCAACTGCTTTAATCGATACAGGAAGTAGAATGGATGATGTCATCTTTGAAGAATTCAAAGGTACAGGAAATATGGAAGTTCACTTAGACAGAAAATTATCCGAAAGACGCATTTACCCAGCTATCGACATTAATAAGTCAGGAACCAGAAGGGAAGACTTATTGTTAACAAAACAAGAAAAAGACACTGTTTTTGCCCTTAGAAAAGCTATGAATAGTATGCCAATTGCAGATGTTACTGAACAAGTGATTAGCCAAATGACACAAACTAAAAATAATGATGAATTTATTGAAAAGATGGAAAATTATTTAAGAAGATTTAAATAGAAAAATACTTTGCACAAAAAAAGACTAGGTTTGCTTTGATGGCACTTAGTCTTTTTTGGACGGTTGAGAAAAACTTAAAAATTGTAAAGGGAAGGAATATGATATTTAATAGATATATTTTATATTAATTATATAATTTTATATATAATTCTATTTTGATAGGGCATATAAAAGATGTGCTTATTAATTATAAATATAACATTGCACAAAATCAAAGTTTTTATAAATAGATTTTAATAAATTTTAGTAAAACTAAAATTTATTAAAGTCTATTTTTTATTGAAAGGAGTATTCATTATGATTGTTGCTAAACAAGTTTTTTTCTTTATTGACAAAAGAGAAGGAACTACAAAAGATGGAGAGAGATATTTAAGCTTAAATGTATTAAGTCAAAACAATAAAAAATTTAATTTTATAGCTAAAAATCCAAAAGTAATTGAACAAGTATCTCCATTAAATTTACAAAGATTTGCTAAGATAACTTTAGTTTGTGAATTCGATAGAGAATTTAATAAAGAAAGACGTACAAGTTATTGGAATTGTACATTAATAGGAGTTGAGTAATTTGTCAGAATTGGAAATTCTTAGTGAAATTTTAGTATATTTACGAACTATAAGCACATTTCTACAAATATTTTTTTATAGTTTTGTATTACTTTTAATTATTCATTTTGGTTATTGGTTTTTTAGTAGATTTTTTTATTAGCATTATCTTTTTTGCTATTAAAAATTTATTAGAAACTAATATATATTTATTATTATAGGAATAATTATTTCTATAAGGAAAGGAGCGAAACATGGGAGAAACAGCCGTAAAAGGTTTGACACTAACTAGTGCTATGTTTGATGGACTACTTTCTGCCATAACTTCTAATTTAGGAGTTTTAATTCCTGTTGGTTTAACTATTATGGGTATTATGGTAGCCGTTTCTTTAATTCCTAGAATTGTATATAAATTCTTATAGGAATAGTATGCCCACAACGACATTTTTTAATGTCGTGTGGGCTCTTTTTTAGAATGAAATGAAAGGAGAAATAAAAATGAAAGGTATATTAAAAAATAAACTTTTAATAGTATTTTCTATTTTTTTAATTTTATTTTTTTTATTTACTACTTATACATTTGCAAGTTTTAACTTTTCATATAATGGTATTACATATAGTTTAACAGATTTGCCTTTTAATCAAAATGATTATGATTATGTTATTTTTTATTGTAAAGGTGATTATTATGTAGCTTCTTTATCAGAAGGATATAATGTTTTTTTTAGTGATGATATGATAAGTCTTTTTTTTCATGGGAACAAAACCTATTGTTGTACTATTTATAAATTATTAGATAACAAATGGAGTGAATTTATAAAAGTACCACGCTATAGTACAGGTACTTTAGTAGGTAGTTCATTTTCATTTAATGATGATAGTTCTAGTGTTATATATTCTACTATTGATATTTATACTAATTCGCATGAACTGGTTTTTCAAAAAACCCCAGTGACAGTGGGGGAGATAATAATACCGGAGATAACACAGGTGACGGAAATACCTCAGGTGATGGGGGAGATATTCAAAATCCTGATACCAATTGGTTTGATAATATTCTTAATTGGTTTGATGATATATTTAGTGCGATTGGTGACATCGCAAGTGATATAGGAAAAGTAATTGGTTCTTTATTAGAACCCTTATGGGAGTTCTTGAAATTTATATGGGATGCAATATGTGAGATACCAAAGGTTTTAGGTGCTTTGCTTGGTAGCATAATTGATTATCTTAATCCATTTAGTGAAAATTTTTTCTTAAAAACTTTATTTAAATGGATAGGTAGTTTTTTTGAGAGTTTATGGGAATTTTTTATTAGACTATTTGTACCAAATGAAAATTATTTTAATAATAAAATAGATTTTATAAAATCTAATATATCACAGAAAATACCATATCAAGATTATGTGGATATGTTTGAAACAGTTAAACAAGTTGAAAGTGGTCAGGATATATCTATTAGTTTAAATAATTATAAAGTAGGTACTAGTAATTTTAATATTCCAAATTTTATAAATTTCAGTTGGGTTACAAAATATAAGTCCACTTGGTATAGTTGGGTACGTGGTTTAATATTTATACTTTTAATTATATATAATGTAAATCAAGTTATTAAACTATTTAGAGGATATAATGTTGCTGAAGGACTTTCTAAGACTGGTGGTGATAGCAAATGATAATTGAATTAATATGTGCTCCATTTTTTTTATTAGTTGATGGAATAATTGCATTATTACCTGTTTTAACTTATATACCTACATCAATTGTAGATACTATATCCTTATTGCTTAAAGCAATGCAGTTTTTTCCAACTGATGTTTGGGTTATGGCTATAGGTAATATTGTTTTTTGGCTAACGATACATTTTATTGTTTCTTTAATTAAATTTGTTGTTGGTTGGATACCTTTTATTAGTATGGGAGATTAGTATGAGAAATATAGTTTTAAATAAATATTATAGAAATTTACGCAAGAATGTGTTTGAAGATTTACCAATTGAAGAATTTACAGAAGTATTCTGTAAGTTTAAGAAATTAAAATTTGATTATAAACTTTTACAAATATGTAAGAAATTAGAGAATATAAATATTCCTAGAATAGAAATACCATTTTTAAGATTTTTTTCTATGTTGTTAGATTTAATAAGGTGGCTCGTATATGATATTCTATGGACTATTATTAATGGGAAAGTATTCAAGCCATATCGGTCTTACTTGTTTTGTTGGTCGTCAAGGTGGGGGAAAGACGATTTCTATGGTTGAGTACCTTGATAAAATGAAAATTATGTATCCTGATGCATTAATTATTACTAATTTTAATTATATAGGACAAGATATGCCATTCACTAGTTGGAGACAATTTACAGAAGTTAGAAACGGTTTAGATGGTGTAATTTTTGCAATAGACGAATTACAGAATGAATATAACTCGAATAATTGGAAAGACTTCCCAGAGGACTTGCTTTCTGTTGTAACTATGCAAAGAAAGCAAAGAATTAAAATTGTAGCAACTTCACAAGTATTTACTAGAGTAGTAAAGCAGCTACGTGAGCAATGTTACGAAGTAGTAGAATGTAAAACATTCTTTGGACGTTGGACTAAACAGAAATGTTATGACGCAGATGACTATAATTATATAATAGATAATCCGACTCCTGAGAGACGTTTTAGAACACGTAAAAAATGGAAATATAGCTTTGTACAAAGTAATTATGTTAGAGATTTATTTGATAGTTACTCTGTTGTAGAAAGCATAAAAAATAAAGAATTTATAGACAGAAATGAAAGGAGTATTTAATATGTGCAAAAATAACTTAGATATTAGAATTTTGCGAAATGAAGGGCATACAATGATTAATTTAACTGATATGGAATTTGATTATATAAAAGAGCTTTGTAATTCTATGTATAATAATTTAAAAAAGTTTCCTAAAAATTTAAGAACGCCAAAATTTTATGTATTAGAAAATATGATTAAAGACATCTTTAAGAAATAATATGCTGCGAAGTCTTACTCTGATATGCGGGGGAAGAGATTAAAAAAAACTAAGTTTTTTTATCTCTATGGGGGAGAGTCCCCCATAGTGACAAGCCTAACGGCGTTTGAGTGAAAGGAGTGTTTAATATGTCAGAGATTTTAACACCAATTGTTATGGTTATTTTATGTATTTATCTTTTTTGGTTGGAAACAAGAGTTACTAAATTAGAACAAAAAATTAAGGAGGATTCTTAGTAACACCCTCCGAGTGTCCCAATTTAGGGAATTTTTACTAGGACAAAACTCATACTTTTTTTGTAGAAATATTAAAAAAATAATTAATAATTCTCTTAGGTATTATTTTAAAGGAGATAAGTAATGATAGATACTATAAAAATATATACAGAAATAAATTTGGATATATACAATAAAATAAAGTCTATGTCTATTGTTAAGAATTCTGTTGATAATAATAAAGCTGTTTTGCTTTATGAGATAATTAATGATCATTTAGAAGGTTCTTATGATAGTAGGTTAAGTGTTCGTGTTGGTTGTGGCTCTAAATATGGATTTGTAAATTTAGGTTATTATATAGAAATAGAAGGTAGTTATCATAAAATTATAAACGGTTACAATAGCCATAATGGTTATTGCGATTTACAATTCATTGCTGATAATCTTATACAAATGCTTGAACTTTCTTATGGAATAGAATTACCACATTTAGAAAATTGGTTTCTACAAAGATGTGATATTGCTATATGTTATAATTTAGAAAATCAGCAAAATGTTAAAAGTTATATAAATAGTCTTAGCAGATGTCAATATCCACGTAGAAACGCTAAATTCTATTATGACGAAAGTTTATATCTTTCAGGTACAACAACTACACTTAAGATATATAATAAAATGTTAGAATTTAAAAAACACGATTTAAAAAAGTTTGTAAGTAAAGAATTTGATTTAAAAAATTATCTTAATATTATACAGGGATTTATTAGATTTGAATGTGAGATAAAGAAAAAAACTTTGATTAAAATATATAAAGAAAAACATATAAAAATAATAAATGTTACATATAATGATTTAAAAAATATTTGGAGTGAAGAATTTATGAAATTGTTAAAATTAGTTGAAAGTAATTTAAAGATTGTAAGGGGTAGGGAAGAAGTAAAAGAAAGGTTAAATAAATTATATAAACCTAGTAAAGCTAGTAGGCTTTATAACTTTTATTGTGCAATTCAACTTAATGGCTTAATTGATACTAAAGAAAACACTTCTAAATCTGTTTTTTATCGTAATATTGAAGATTTAAAAAATTCTAATATTGATTTTAGTCAAAGTTATAAAGTAGAGGAAATGGAGTTGTTCTATTTCAATCCATTTCAGTTTAAAGAAGTAGCCTAAGCTACTTCTAATATTTTATTTCTAATTCATATTTGTACATATCTGAACCACAATATATTGCTTTTTTATAATTATCTTTTGTATTCATATTATTTTCCATTGTTTTTTTATCTCCCAAATTATTTCCATTTTTATCCCAACAATGTACAATAATTTCAACATATTTTAATTCTCTTCCTGTATTATTTTTAACAACTACTTCAATTCTTCCATATCCTGTATATTTGTGACTTACTATTCCAACTTTTCCATCTGGTATTATATTTTCTTTTGGTATCTGTTTTTTTTCTTCTTTTATTTTACTGCTTGAACTACTAGTTTCTTTTACATTTGTATTATTCATTATTGCTTTAGTAAGAAGAAAAGAAATAAATACTATAAGTATAGCTATAAAAATAAATAGAATAACTTCTTTTTTCACTAAAAATTCCCCCTTTTTTACATTATATCATTTTTTTTACTAAATAGAAATTTTTAACAATTATTTAATATAAATGTAATAATTTGGTAATATTTGCATTGTTTACATAAATATGATATAATTTCTAATATAAATAGTAAGGAGGGGAGTATTTTGAAACAATATGGTATTTATATTAGACAAGGTTCTGGAACACCGTATATGATACATTTTTATGATAATATCGATAGCACCAAACAAAAACTTTATGAAATGATACAATTAGAAGAAGAAAGACAGCGTCCGTATTTTGTAGACAATGATTTTTTTAATAATAAGTATAGACTAGTTGGAAATTTAAGATATTTTCTTATAAAAGAAAGAGAAGTTTCAGAATGGAAAAATTATTCAGAAATTGAAGAAAAAAGAGAAACAAATAATAAAATTATTTATTTTGATAAGGTTAAGTATAAAACTAAAATCCACTTTTAAATATATTCCAAAAGTAAATTCCTATTAAGCCATTGCTGGAATTTACTTTTAAATTTAAGGTTTATTTTGATAATTTTAGAAAAGTATTGACAAAGTAATTTTATTATAGTATAAAATAGATGTAAATAAATTTTAGTTTTATTTTTATATAAATCTATACATTGCGCAAAATTAACCAGTATTACAAGGTTTCAAAATTACTTGTAATGGGGAAGCTTCAAGTGTTTTGATATATATTTAATATATAACATTGCGCAAAATCAAAGTTTTGTGCAAATAGGAGTAGGATCAAAAATAGAACCATATCAATATAGTCCTATCTCTGATATTCTCCTGTTCCACTAATAAAGCCTGTTTCAGCTTATTATTTCAACAACAACTTATATTACTTTCTTATAAAAATGCCTTAAAATTGATTTTCGTGTTTCAATTTTTAACTTCATTTTGGTTGGATTTTTTTCATTATTGCAACCTAATAATTTCAAAAAATTTTATATAACTTTAGATTATTTTATCAAAATTTCCAAAACCCTTATATTTCAGTATTTTGCTTAATTTTATAGACAACAAACTATATACCTAATTTTTAAAAACGGCTTAAAATCGATTCTCGTGCTTTGTTTTTTTAGCCTTTTTTAAGCATTTTTAATAAATGCCTAAAAATCAGCATTTTACTAAAATTATATTATAGATTTGTATTCTAAATTTATATAATATTTATACAAAAAATTATAAGATTATAATGTGAAAATTTATTTACAAATATTATACAAATGTTCGTTTTTTAAAATTACATATATAAAATTAACTTTACACAAAATTTTAAACTTTAAATTTAATTATAAAAATTTTTATAATTAGATTTAAAGTTTTGCTTTTGTTTTAAAAAAACTTTTATTCATTTAATTTTTATCTAAAGAAATTATTTTCAACATGTTTTATTTTTTAAAAATAGCCTATCCCCCTATTCCCTACTAATAATTCTTATTTATAATATTTACAGCAAGAGGTATATTAGGCATTGATACATAAATGTTCATAAATCGTTTTTCCTAAAGTTCCAACTAATTTTTTATTTCCTTTTTTATTTTTTGAATTATAAATTGAAATACCAATATAAAATTGTTTATTTTTTATTTTCATTACACCAACATCATGATTCAGATAATCTAGAGAACCAGTTTTATGCGCAAACTTTACAGGTTCATAAATATATCTAATAATTTGATTTTGACAACGTTGATTATAAAGTATTTTTATAGCAACATCACATAATTCATTATTTAAAATAGTTTTATTAAATAATTTTGTAAAAATATTAAGCATATCTTGCTGACTAGAATAATTATTAAATCCATTTTTTATAGCATTTTCGTCTAACATATATCTTTGTAAATATGTTGATTTAGTTTCTAAAACATTAATAAGATAATTATTTACTGTTTCCATACCAATTTTTCTAATTAATACATTTGTAGCAGTATTGTCAGATTTAATTATCATCCAATTAAGTAATTCATATATAGTATAATATTCTTCTCCATTCTCAAAGATTTCAGTATCTTCTAAAATATCCTGATTTTTAACTAAAATCTTATCTTTAAGATTGAGCCTGGCACTTTGTACTTCATTTAAAACAGCTAACATAATAGGCACTTTTATTATAGAAGCAGATATCAGTTGTATATCAGTATTGTAACTATATATATAATTTGTATCATTTATTTCATTTATTAAAATAGATATATTTTCACTCGAATTTTCAATTATTTTATTTATATTATCAATTAATTTTTTCATTATATCTATAAAACCTTTCTTACACTTTATTTTATTAATATATTTTTATTTTGCTAACAATTAACTCTCTGACAACAGTTTTATTAACCTGATATTCTTATATATCTTCTCTCTTCCTATTTTTTCAGATTCTAAAAGACCGATTTCTTCTAACTAATAGTTCTTTTGAATAAATTTTAGGCAGTTTACATGTATAATTTCTGGTTTGTATTATCAAAGTTTTGTGCAAATAGGAATAATAATTGTAGGGGTCGGCTTTGTGTCGACCCTCTATATATTGATACTGTTTGATGATCTTCGTGTTTTGTTCTTGCTATTATTACTTTAGGATAAGCATCCTTTATTTGTAATAATGGATTTACTTCTCTTTTTAAAGTTTCTTCATAATCTATATTATCTGAAACTTGAATATTCAATAGATTGGTTTCTAAATTAATATTATTTTAAGTTTATTTAATACTATCATAATGCCGTACCTCGTTTTGGAACAAAGTATTTATTCATATCATTTCCTTCCAGTTTTAATAGTTCTATTTTGTTTTTTATACCTCCACCATATCCAGTTAAACTTCCATTTGTTCCAACTACTCTATGACAAGGAATTATGATACAAATAGGATTCCAACCAACGGCTCCTCCGACTGCTTGTGATGACATTCTTTTTAAACCTCTTTTTTGAGCAATTATTTTGGATATATCGTTGTAGGTTACAATTTTTCCATATTCAATAGAGTTCATTATATCTGTTACTTCCTGTCTAAATGGTGTTAAGTTTTTTATTTTATATTTTGGTACAAAATCAGGATTTTTACCACTAAAATAAATATCTAACCAGTTACTTGTTTTTCTAAATATTTCTAACTCTTTTTCTTCACAGTCTATTATATGTTTAGAAGAATCTCTCGAATCTTCAAACCATAAACCTGTTAAATATTTTCCATCACTATTCATAATTATATTTGAAAAATTTTCTGGAGTTTGATACCTATATTTATAAGTCATTTTTTGATCCTCCTAAACGTCAAAATATCATTCTTTCTGCTCTAATCAATTTATTAATTTACGTCAAACGACTTTCACATTTCTACATCTCTATTATTTTTTTATCTCCAAAATATTGCATTAAAATTAAAATTAAAGCAGTAGTTGCAAATATTCCATCCATTATTCCTGCTGGTAACAAAAACATCATTAAAGCCATTGTAATAATACAATTTATAACTGATAATACTAAGGCCCACATTCTGTTTTTCCATAAACCAACCGCTCCTATTATTCTCACAATTCCATAAATTGCTCCCATTATAAGCATTAAATTCATATTATCCTTAAAATATGGAACTATAAAAGAAAAGTATTGATTGATATCAAATTTATCACTACCTATAACTAATATAGGAATACAACATAAACAACCTCCAATTTCTATAAATGCTCCATGTATAAACATTAACATTGATGCTATTTTATATTTCTTCATAGGTTATCTCCTCATTTCTTGCAAACACTTAGAACAAATGGTCAAAGAAGAACCGTCCCTAATTAGCCATTTCTTCATTAAAATATTTTTTTCTACAATATTTTTTGGCTAGTCCTCCTTCACTTGTTTCTCTATAATGTTTGCTTAAATCTTTTCCCGTTTCATACATCGTTTCTACGACTAAATCAAAAGAAATTTTTTTGTCCTTTTCTAATAGTAAAGATAAGGTAGCAGCATCAAAGGCTCGCATTGCTGCAACTGCATTTCTTTCAATGCAAGGAATCTGAACATATCCATAAATAGGATCACAAGTTAATCCTAAATGGTGCTCCATAGCAACTTCTGCTGAATTTTCAATTTTATCAATATCCAATTTAAATAAATAAGCTGCAGCTGCAGCTGCCATAGAGCAAGCTGTTCCAATTTCAGCTTGACAACCACATTCCGCACCACTAACAGATGCATTTGTTTTTACAACATTTCCTATCACCCCTGCAACTGCCAAAGCTTTAACAATTTCTTCATCCTCAATATGATATTCTTCCTTCATATAATACAATACTGCTGGTAATACTCCTGAGGCTCCACAAGTTGGAGCTGTTACAATGACTCCTCCGCTTGCATTTTCCTCACTTGTTGCATAAGCATAGCTACTAAGCAATCTTGTTTTTCTGATGTCTTCTGTTTCGAAATTTAATTTATTTTCATAAATTTTCTTTGCTCTTTTTTGTAACTGAAGTTTTCCTGGTATTACTCCTGTTGCTGCCAAACCATTTTTTATGGTATTCTTCATAGCTTCCCAAACTTGACTTAAAAATTCTGATATTTCTTCTTTTCCTTCTACGAAACATACATAATCATATAAGTCCATCTGATTATTTCTGATATATTCTTTTATTTCATTGAAATTTTCCTGCGGATAAATCTCTTCAAGGACAGTCTCTTCTTGTTTGGCAACTTTAAAAGTTCCTCCCCCAATTGAATATACTTTCCAAGTATCTAATAATTTTCCTTCTTGATAGGCTGATATCTCGAAAGTATTGGGATGAACGTGACACTCTGTTTGTGTATCAAATTCGATTTCTACTTCATAATCTTCTAATGTTTCCTTTATAATGTAGTCTGTCAAATGTCCCTTTCCTGTCATAGCAAGTGAACCATATAAGATGATTTTAAATTTGTCAGCATCTATATATTTATTTTTGAAGATTTCTGTTGCTCTTTTTGGTCCCATCGTATGCGAACTAGATGGTCCATTTCCTATTTTGTATAATTCTTTTAATGATTGCATTTTATTTTCTCCTTATGAATTTTTTCCTTTATCTACTATCTCCTTTTTCTAAGCCGCTTTTTTGCGCTTCTTTAGTTTCTTTTGTAACCTCTTTTACATCAGAAGTTTTAACACCGTTTAGCAAAGGAATTAAATTTTTTACATTAAGTTCTTTATTATCAATTAACTCCATAACACTTTGTCCTGCTTTTAATTGGTCACTAACTGTATCAGCTTGCATAAATTTTTGAATCGTTTCTTCTGTTTGTAATCTTTCTTCCTCAGATTTATATTCTGGATTAGTTTGATAAAACTGGTTGATTAACGAAATTGTTTTAACAAATTTTTGATGAACTTCTGGTGTAATGTTCTGTCTATCTTGCTGATATGCTGCTGATGTTATAGCTAATCTATGGCTTACTAATTCATTATATTCATTTATTATCTCAAGTAATTTAGTCGTACCAACTTCTTCTATAATTTGCTTAGCATTCCCTTGTGTATGTGTTAAACGCTTTGGAGAAAGTTCAGATATTTGTTGGTTGATGAAAGCAACAAATTCGTTAACTGCTATTTCATGATCATGGTTTTTATTGTCATAGTAATCAGAAAAATGACCTTCCTGTCCAGCATGACTTTTATCGAAAAATAAACTATTTTCTTCAGCAAGAGCTTTCATGCTGTTATCTAAGATACTAAAGATTTCCTGATTATATTCAGCATATCGATAATCAACTCTAGAAGGTAATACCCCCATTTCTGTCAAAATCATATTAGTGGCTGTTACTTCATCCCCTTTATAACGAACTACTCTTCTTTGCCTTAATTGACAAGCAACTTTTTCGTCGCTTATAATTCTTTCATAGTTATTATCATTTATAAGAACAACTGCATTTTCTGAAATAGGTAAACTTTCATGTGAAATATCAAGATAAGCATCATGATATGAAACTGAATATCCATATCCTGACTCTAAAAATGCATTGATGTCATCTATAACGATAAAATCTCGATTTGTCTCTACAAAATTATAATCTCCGGTAACGGCAAGTGGCGTATTCATAGTAAAATGTTTTGTAGAACGAAATCTTGGTGGGAGTAGAACGGTACCAATTGTCTTATCTAACTGGGATAGTACTTGCCTTGTTTTCTCCCCTAATGCGGGATTAGGAACTTTTACTTTTCCTCTTTCTAAGTAGGGAGAAACTCCGCTTTTTTCCATCGCCAGAGCTTTTCTAAGTTCATAAGAAATGCCTGTATTTGTTTTCTGTAGGTTAGTATTTTTAGATAATACTGTCCACTCCCAATTGTCAGGGAAAATATCATCTTCCCTAATTAGGACAAATTTATCAACTTTTCCTTTTTGTTTTGCTTGTTCTATCAAAATACTTAAATTATGTTTCAATTTTTCTACAGAAGCTCTTGAAGTTGTATCTAAAACTTCTTCAGAAAAAGAAACAAGTTTACCTTCTGGTAATTCCATATTAATCGTTTCCTCTGACTTAGATATAGGTACTTGTGTAGTAGCTTTTCCTGAAGAAAAACCTTTTTCCTTTTTAGTTAATCGATTAAAAAATCCCATTTTTATCTTCCTCACATTAAATTTACAAATAAATTATAACATAATCATAAACGAAAAACCTCTTTTTTTATCATTTTTATCCAAATGTTTTATACCAATCAAAGTTCGGTGTCATTTGTTGTTGTATTTAGGGTAATATTCGTATTTTCTGTATTCATATTACTAGTCGTATTTTGATTAACGTTACTATTGGTAGTATTATGATTATCACTTGTTTGATTTTCTGTAGTATTTGTTGTATTCACTTGATTTGTATTATTATTCATTGTTTCATTTTGCTTTTTATTTTCGTCTTGAGTTACCATTGAATTTGTTGTATGATTATTTGTTCTAGGTGGTTCTTTCTCATCAATTTCATTGGTAATACCTTGAATAATTTCTTTTTCTTTGTTTTCTGATTCTGTAGAATCCTTTTTCGTATTTTGGACTTCTTTTCCATGATGTTTATCACATAAATCTGGTGTTGTAAACCATAAGAAATATTCTAAATTAGTATGTGGACAGCCTGTTGTTGCTTTCTTCCCTGTTTCAGAGCAAACAGTTACACTTTGTATCCTATCTGGTTTTTCAAATTTTGCACTTTTTAAACCAGTATGAATCCTTGCCATCACATTCGCCCAAATTAGTCCTGCTGGATTCCTTCCCTTAAATTCGATACTTTCGTTTTGATCGTATCCAAACCAAGTAGCAGCTGTATAATAAGGGGTAAAACCACAAAGCCATCTATCATAATTTTCATCGGTTGTTCCAGTTTTAGCGGCTACGTCTACTCCTGAAATTTTACAGTAAGTTGCCGTTCCATTTCCACCGAAGAACTGGTTGTGTTAAAATTTCTTTTAAAATGTAAGCTACTTCTTTGGAAAAAACTCTTTTGTTTCTTTGTTTTGGTTTTACCACTACTTCCCCGTTTTTTCTCTCAATTTTACGATAAAATGTTGGTTCTTTATACACTCCGTCATTGGCAATTGTAGCATAGGCTCCTGCCATCTGAAGTGGACTAATTCCTTTTTCTAGTCCTCCGAAGTGATAATGGTAAACTGTTATCTTTATCTGTTAAAGTGGTAACTCCCATTTTTTCTAAATATTTAATCGCATTTTTTGGTTTTAATTCTTCCATAATTTCAACAAAAGGAATATTTTGTGAAGATTCTACCGCTCTTCTAACGGTTATCTTTCCTAAGCTACTACTATAATCTGTTGGATGATAATTTTTTTCAAAGTCTTTTTCTGTATCATCTACTATAGTAGATGCCGTTATCATCTTCTTATCAATTGCAGGGGCTAATACAGCAATGGGTTTAATGGCTGAACCAGTTTGCCTCACACTTTGTGTTGCTCGATTAAAAGGACGTGCTATTGTTTTTTTCCCTAATCCTCCTGTAGAAGCCACTACATAACCAGTTCTATGGTCTATGATGACCATGGCTGCTTGTGAAGAATCTCCACCATTTTTAGAAGCAAGACTATACTTTTTCTTTTCAAATTCTTTTTCTGTTTCAGATTGAATATTAGAATCTTGTGTGCTATAGATTGTTAATCCTGCCATATAAATATAATTTGTTGCAAAGGTTTCTGAAATGTTATATTTGTCACAAAGATCTTTTGTGATTTCTGGAATTAAGACATCTGTATGATAAGAATAGACTCCATCACTAGACTCGATTTCTCCTTTTTTAAATCGGAACCCTTTTTCAACATTGGTAATGGCCTGATTATATTCTTCTTCGCTAGATAAGTACCCTAATTCTTTCATTTTAGCTAAAACAATTTTTGTTCTTTTCTCAATTTTTTCTCGATTATCTTGCTCTGTAAATGGATTATAGGAATTAGGAGAATGGTTAATTCCTGCTAAAAAAGCACATTCTTCTAAACTTAAATCATTTACTGGTTTATTAAAATAGTATTTTGCACCTGCTCCTATTCCATATATATTAGGACCTACATAAATAACATTTAAATATCCTTCTAGTATTTCTTCTTTTGAAAGACAAGTTTCTAATTGCCAAGCTTTCCACCATTCTTTGACCTTTCTGGTAATACTATCTGTAGTGTCTCCAGTAAGATTTTTTACTAATTGTTGTGTAATGGTACTTCCCCCAAAGGAAGAAGAACCGAAATGAAGGATATAAGAACCAATGGCAGAGGCAGTCCTTTTTATATCGACTCCATTATGGGAGTAAAATCTTTCATCTTCGATTGCTACATAGGCATTTTTTAAATTCATTGGTATTTCTTTAGCGGTAACTGTTTTTTTCTTTTTTTCACTTCCCAATGTTGCAATTGTATTACCATCGATATCTTTAACCATTGAGTTTTCATTTAAAATCATATCTTTTGCTAACATTTTCCATGTATGGGCTGAAATTCCAAGACTAATTCCTAAAATTAAGACAATAAAAATTAGGATAATAATTAATATTCGTTTTAATTTTTTCTTCTTTTTTGTTTTTTCTTTTACTATTTCCTTTTTATGTTGTTTTTTTCTTTTCTCGTTTTTCATTTTTTTAACCGCTTTTGGCTCTTGGTCATCTTTATTTTTCCCTTTTTTTCTTCGCATTTTTTATCACTTTCTTTCATTCTAAATGATGACATTAGTATATCATAGTTTTTTTAAAATAGAAACACCTTGCAGAAATTGAAATACACAAAATAAAAGAAAGATTAAAATTTTAATCTTTCCAAGATAATATAAAAAGAAAAGGTATTTGTATATAAAAAAGGGGTATTGTTTTTGTACAAGTTGATTATTTTTTTTATCTGTCTCCTTTCCTTTAGATTTAATTTTTTAAAATCATCATAAGGATAATTTAGAGTCAGATTATCAAAGGAACCATCATCATAAATAACGATCAAATTTTTAATTCCATATCCATAGAAAGTTAAATTTTTTGATAAGATATTAACCCATATATCGTAATTAATTTCTTTTTTATAATTTAGCTCTATAAGATATGCAGGTAATCTAATATTATTTTTGTGCTCAAATAATATTAAATCTTTTATTTGACTTTCAAACTCTTTATTGACAACATTCCTTATACCTTCTTTTGTATATTTTGTATACTTCATTTTTCTTTCCTCCTCGCCACCTTTCTAGGGTGGCTTTTTTCATTTGCATTTTTGTCAATATACTTTTCTAAATTTTCCTGCACTTTTTCGTGCGTACTTATTTAGAACTATTGACAAAAATAAGTAAATAGATTTCTCTATTAACATAATTATCCATGAAAGTAAGGTGTAAATAATAAAATATGACAAATTTTCATTTAACTCTTCACTCATTAATTTTAAAAATACCTATTCCCTTTTCTCCACTTTTACGATATAATTTATCTATACAAAAATGGAGTGTGATACTTATGATAAATCGAGAAGAAAACCCCGATTTTTTAAATGCTTTTTTAGATTACTCTACAACTATATTAAATAAATCACCAAATAGCATTAAAGAATACAATTACGACTTAGCTATGTTTTTCAAGTTTATAAAAATGCATTTTCATCTAACAAAAGAAACCAATTTAAAGGAAATTCATATCAACGATATGACAATAGATACGATTAAAAAAATTAAAATTGATGACATTCATGCTTTTTTGGCTTATTTAACAACTACCTATCATAGTAAACCAGCTACCAGGGCTAGGAAAATTTCTACCATACGTATTTTCTTTCATTATTTATGTCAGGATGCAAGTTCAAAGTTCTTATTAGACCATAATCCTGCACTCAATTTGAAAACACCTAAAAAAGATAAAAGATTGCCTAAATATCTTTCTTTAGATGACAGTAAAAAGTTACTCAATGCTGCTTCTGATGAAGAGAATCGAAATTGTGAAAGAGATTTTGCCATTACTACTTTATTTTTGAATTGTGGTATGCGTCTTTCTGAGCTAGTTAATATTAATTTAAAAGATATCGATTTTGGAGAATGCAAATTGAATGTGATTGGTAAAGGAAATAAAGAAAGAACCATTTACTTAAATAATGCTTGTATGAAAGCACTTTCTGATTATTTATCTGTACGCCCTAAACAAGGCGTTAAACAGGATAAAAAATATTCTGACAAGGCTTTATTTTTAAGTGAAAGACGAGAAAGAATTAGTAATCGAACTGTTCAATACATTATCCATAAAGAACTAACAAAGGCTGGTTTAGATAGTAGTAAATATTCTGTACATAAATTGAGGCATACAGCAGCTACATTAATGTACCAATATGGACAAGTAGATATTCGTGCTTTACAAGAACTATTAGGACACGAAAGTATTGCTACTACGGAAATCTATACTCATGTCAATAATGACCAAATTAGAAGAGCTGTTGAAAGAAATCCTTTAGCCAATTTATAAAAAAAACGACTGTACCAATTAAAATTAGATGCAGTCGCTTTTTCTTTTAAAATGTTGGAATTTTTATTTTTTGTCCAACTTTTAAATTTCCACTTTCTATATGGTTAATATCCTTTATTTCAATCACAATATTCCTTACATCTTTATTTTCATAATATTTATTATTTTTTGCCTCTTTTTCTGCAATTGACCACAAGGTATCTCCTGCATAGATATATTCTTCTTTGTATTTCACTTCTCCTTTTGAGTAAGCATGATTGAATCCTATCAATAATAAAAAGAATACACTTATTCCAATAATGACTAGACTTCTTATAAATTTTTGTATATTCACAATTTTCAATTTCATAATAATTACCTCCTACAGAATGTTTGTTCGTTTTATGAGATAATTATAAACGAACATTTATTCTTTGTCAATCCTTTTTCAAAAAAATGTTCGTTTTTTATTTTTACTTTTCAAATATTTTTCTATAATATGGTTGTATTTCTGGTAATAAGCTATCTATATAAATGGTATGCTGGTTTTTATCTTCTATTTTTATATTGGGAAATGTCCTTATCATCTTTCTATCTCCCCACACCTTATGAATAAATTTTGATAGAGCTTCATTTTCATATGTTCGTTTGTATTTTTCAATAACCGCTTCTTTGTTCTCTACTTCAATCTCATGTTCAACTATCATTCTTGTCATAAATTGATTTTGGGCATAACAAGTAGCAAGGCAATCAATGGCTAAAAAGATGGTAACCATGAAAATGGTTCCTTTTAAAATTCTAATGGGTATTTTTTCTTTGCCTCTATTTAATAGCTTATCTATTTTAGGATTTATTTTCTTTACTAGTAATACTGTTAAGATACTCCAAAAAATAGAATAAAGTAAACAAATTCTTCCATTCATATTGAAAATCCTATCTGAATAATCCCACCATCTCGTTTTCATCGTTATTTCAACCAAAAAACTTAAGGTATATTCTGTTACCGAACCAATTAAAAATCCACCTAAAAAAAGAAATCGGTTATTTCCTTTGAAATATTGTGAAAATAAGATAATACAAACAGCCCCTATTCCATAAATTCCACAAAAAGGTCCATACAAGAAACTTTGTCTTGATTCCCATACACCTGTTGTTAAAATTCCAAACAAAGTCTCTATGATGTACCCCAATAAACTATATAAAATAAAATAGACACATAATTTCCAAATACTAATTCCTAAAACCTTCCATTCTTTTTGCTTCATTTATTTCTCCTTTAAATTAGTTTTTCTAGTTCTTCTATTTTTTCTTGATAGAAATTGATAGCAGATTGATATACTTCTTTTTCCTCTAAATCTACATCTACCATTTTTAATAGTTCAATTGATTTTTTAGAACATCCTTGCTTTAACATTTCAAGGTAACGATTCACAAAAGGTTCTCCTTGGTCTAATATCTTAGTAGCAATCGCAATTGCTGCTGAAATTCCTGTTGCATATTTATAAACATAAAAATCACTGTAAAAGTGTGGAATTCTAGCCCATTCATATTGAATTTCCTGATCAATAATTATATTGTTTCCAAAATATTTCTGATTTAGGTCATAATATATGTTGTTTAAATCTTCAGATGAGAGTGTTTGACCATTTTCTATCTTTTCATGAACGATTTTCTCAAATTCAGCAAACATAGATTGTCGAAATAAAGTAGCACGAATCATTTCTAATAATTCGTATAATAATTCTGCTTTTTTCTTAGTGTCTGTCTCTTTACCAATTTGATAATTACTTAGTAAAATTTCATTTACAGTAGAAGCTACTTCTGCTGTCATAATCGTATAATTAGCATCAATAACAGTTTGATTACTATTAGAATAATAAGAGTGTATACTATGACCTAGTTCATGAGCAAGGGTACTTACATCTCTTTTGCTATTGACAAAGTTCATTAAAACATAAGGGTGAACTCCATATACACTCATACTATAAGCCCCACCTTTTTTGTTTGGCTTAGCATAAGCATCGACCCAATTATGCTCAAAAGCTTCTGTTAATTTACTGGTATATTCTGTTCCCATTACCTTTAATGCATCTACTACCTCTTTTTTTGCTTCTTCAAATGTGATTTTGTCTTGCTCCACTTCCAAGGGATTAACATATAAATCGTACATATGAAAATCTTTTATGCCTAACATCTTTTTCTTTAGCGCGACAAATTTATGGTTTACTTCTATATTTTCATGAATTGTTTCAATTAAAGTCTGATAAACTTTAATACTAGCATCATCTTCCATAACGGCTTTTTCTAAGCTAGAATGATATTTTCTTAATTTGGCTGAAACAGTACTTGCTTTGACATTAGATAAATATAATTCTGCTATCGTGTTAATAAATTCACTGTATTTTTGATACATTAAGTCAAAAACCTGTTTTCTTACTTTAGAGTTTGGATTTTTTAAATAAATAGAATAATTACTATCTGTTAATTCTACTTCTTTTCCCTCTCCATCTATCAATGTGCCAAATTTAAATTCTGTATTTGTTAAGATGTCAAATGTATTTTCTGGTGCTGAAAATAATTCAGAATAATGAGCTAACAAGTTTTCTTCTTCTTTGCTTAATATATGTTCTTTTTCGTCTAAAATATCTTGGATGTTTCTTTGATATCTTTGTAATTTTTTGTTTTGTTTTAAATAGTTTTCAATTTTTTCTCGCTTTTCATAAGTAATTTCAGGTGTCATAAAAGCAGTGGCAGTACGAAAAGTGGTTCCTAATGCTTCCACCTCTTTGTATTGTTTAATGCCTTCTTGATTTGACATATCCAAATGATAAAATAGCATTCCATAAGCATATAATTTATCAAATTTTTCTAGGGCCTTTTCATAAAGAGAATAGGCTTCATATAAGTTTTCTGAAGTTTCACATAGTTTTCCTTGATATGCTTTGAGTTTTTCTAAGTCTTGTTCCATACTTTGTTTGGTTTGATTTAATTCTTCTTTGTTTGGAAAGATTTCTTTTAAATTCCATTCATAATTTTCACTCATTTTTTTCCTCCTTTGAATGGATCCATTTTACCATATATCGGAAAATTAAACAAGAAAAATTATAATAAGATTGGACTAATTTGTTCGCCTTCTAAAGCATATTGAATGGTTTTTATTAAATACTCTGAATCAAACACAATTGACCTTGGTTTGGTAATGGGATTATCTTGTCGAAATGGTACAAAATAATAATTTTTTCGGTTTAATAACTTACCTATGTTTTCCGCATTTCCACTTAATCCATTATTCGTAGATGGTGCAATGACAAGTGGTCTATTATTTCTCAAATGTGACTTTGCCGCCATAACAGCTGGTGTATCTATAATATCACAAGCAAGTTTTGCCATTGAGTTTCCGGAACATGGTGCAATTACCATAATATCTGTCATTTTTTTAGGACCGATTGGTTCCGCATCTGGAATGGTATGAATGATTTTCTTACCTGTGATTTCTTCTATTTCTTGAATAAATGCTTCTGCTTTCCCAAATTTAGTATCTAGCTGATAACTATTAAATGACATAATTGGGACGATTTCTGCTCCTTGTTTAACCAATTCTTTCATTTTTGGTATCACTTTTTGAAATGTACAAAAAGAACCTGTTAACACAAATCCTATTTTTATTCCTTTAAATTCCAAAATTCATCAAAACCTCCTTTCAAAATACATTTATATATCATATGAAATTACAAAAATTTTGGAATAATATTTTCGTCATTTTTTGAAAAAAACGTAATAAATTAAATTAGGTGATATTTTGAAAAGAACAAAAAGATTCTTAATGAATGGCTTCATTCTAACCATAACCAATCTTATTATGAGAAGTATGGGAATGGTGTTTAATTTATATGTATCCAATAAAATTGGCTCAGAAGCAGTGGGTCTATTTAGCTTGGTAATGTCTGTTTATCTTTTTGCTGTTACACTAGCAACTTCTGGCTTAAATTTAGCTTGTACCAATCTGGTTTCGGAACAATTTACAAAAGGAAATTTTCTAGATGGACTAAAAGCTGTAAAAAGCTGCCATTTATTTGCCTTATTCTTAGGCATAACGACTAGTTGTGTGGTCTTAATTTTTTCCAATACCATTGCTAAAGTTTGGTTACAAAATAGAATCTCTCCCACTCCCTTATACCTAATTGCACTGGGACTACCTTTTATCGCTAGTTCTTCTGTGATGAATGGTTATTTTGCTGCCGTAAGAAAAGCTTATAAAAGTGCTATTTCACAATTTTTGGAAGTTAGTATTAAAATGATGGTTAGTATTGTTTTATTACGTTTGGTTTCTTTAAAAAGTGTTGAAATGGTCTGTATCTGTTTACTATTAGCAGATGTTATCTCTGAAATTTTTTCTTGCTTGTTTTTATGGATTCTTTACCAATTTGATAAAAGACAATATAGCAAAAGAAAAGTAACTTCTATTACTTTTAAAAAAAGAATCCTAAAAATTACTTTTCCTGTTTCGATTACTTCTTATATTCGTTCAGGGCTTTCTACCGTTAAACAATTTATGGTTCCAAATCGTTTAATCGTTTATGGCTTACCTTATTCTCTTGCCTTATCTGAATATGGAAAAATAACAGGTATGGCTTTTCCTGTGATTACTTTTCCTAATCTATTCATCAGTTCTTTTAGTAGTCTTCTAATCCCAGAGTTTGCTAGTCTTTGGGCAGGTGGAAATTATAAAAGAATTCTTACCGTTTGCCGTAAAATTTTGGGAATTGCTACCTTTTTCTGTATCCTAGTAATTGGCATTTTGATGATTTTCTCCAACGAATTAAGTTTGGCCATTTTTCAAAATTTAGAATGTGCCAAATACATCAAAATCCTTTCTCCTTTAATTTTATTTATGTGCTTAGATAATATCATAGATAATATGTTAAAAGGGCTTAATAAGCAATTTAAAGTGATGTTATATAACATTATTGATTTAGGAATTACCATTTGCTTATTGTATTTCTTCATTCCTATTTGGGGCATGAATGGATTTATCCTAACGATTTATATCAGTGAAATTTTTAATTTTTCTATTAGTTTTTATGAATTATATCAAGTAACTGGCTTTCGTTTTTTTAGGTAATATTGGATGGGATAGGAAGTTTAAAAACTTTCCTGCCCCATCCAAAAAAACAATATCAAAATGATATTGTTTGAATGTTATGAAATATTTTTATATCTTTTATTGACTTCATTCCAATTTACGATATTCCAAAAAGCATTGACATATTCTGGTCTTTTGGTTTGGTATTGTAAATAATAAGAATGTTCCCACATATCTAGTACAAGGAGAGGAATACAACCCCATAGGGTCAAATCTTGATGTTTTTCACATTGCAAGACTTCTAATTTTTTCCACTTTGGAACCCAAACCAACAAAGCCCACCCAGATGCTTCGACTGCTTTGCTGGCTTCTGAAAATTGTTTTTTAAACATTTCAAAACTTCCAAAATCTTTTCCTATTTGTTCCATTAATTGGCTACTTGGTTCAGTTGGTACAGCTGGCCCCATATTCATAAAAAACAACTCATGTAAAATTGCTCCTGAACCAAAAAAACTCAAATTTTTCTCCAAACATTTTAGATTTTCAAAATCCCCTGTGTTTCTTGCCTTTTCTAATTTTTCCTGAGTTTTATTGGTGTTATCTACATATCCTTTATATAAAATATGATAATGTAAATCTAAGGTTTGCATAGAGTAATATGGCTCTAAAGCATTTAATGGATAAGGTAATTCAATCATTTTTAACATAAAATAAAAACCTCCTAAAATTTCTACCCATAGTTTATGTTTTTTAAGAGATTTTTATGACTCAATTTATTATCTTTTATAAGTTTCGTTGGTTCATTCTACCTAGAACTATTTTTACGATTCAATCACATAAGGATTTTGACTGCTTCCATCACCACTACTAATAACAACATCAGGTGATAAAAGGAATATCGGACGGAAGCCATGACTCACAGTACGGCCACTACTTGAACCTGTAGCACTCACATCACAAAAGTAGTTTTTATACAAATTTATAGAACTATTATCACGTACAATAAAATATGTGTATCCAGACCCAGACATAATGTTGCGAGAAGCCAGCCATATTTCAGAATTTGAATTTAATCCTAAATCTTTAACTTGATTTACATCCTCTAAATAATTTGTATCATCTTTTTTAAACTTATTATTCCAGCTGTAAGTTGTTAAATAAGGTTCTGTACCAGACCACATTTGGGTTGTAGTATCATCTTGAAACTTAGTATCACTTGTTACTATTGAAATACTTCCATAACATCTTGCATCTGTTGCGATTCCTTTTTCATCCATATAATTTTTTGCTCTTTTATTTAAATTGTCTACTACATTATTATAAGATGCTGCTGCTTTCTTAACACTATTATTTATACTAGCTGTTCCATCATATGAAAAATCAGATGCTGTTACCATAGTGTCACCATAGCCTAATGTTACATCTTCAACACTTCCAGATGTTATGATTTGAATTCCATGTGTGTCATCATGATATAACACTCTACAATCCAATCCATTGTATTTTACATAGGGGCTCTTAGCTGCTTCCTCTGTGGCTGTAACATCTATTTTTAATACATCCTTTGCTAAAATTTCTCCGATTGATTTCCATATCTCTGACACTTTTATTTCATAACCTTTTTCAGTAATAATATAAGCTTCTTCCTTATCTTCTCTAATCTTTTTTTCTTTATCATAGTTAGCAATGATAGTATTTACATCTTTTTGCGTTATTTGCCCCTTATTTCTGGCTTGCTCTCCTAATATATCTGTTTTAGCTCTTTCTATGATTTCTGCTCTTTGTGTTCTTTCTTTTGCTGTATTGGCTTGTGTTAATATTCCATTTTTTCCTGTTAAAGTTGCAATGGATACTCCCGCTAATAGTAAAAGAATGATAATTGTTATCACAAGCGATATTAATGTTATTCCTTTTATATTGCTAATCTTACTCATCTTTTGAACGCCTCCCTCTCTACAATAGATATAAACTTTTATCCTTTTTAATTTTTTAAACTTACTTTATGATGTAACTTATTGTATTCATATCTTTTTTCTTTTCGAATTAATTTCCTTTTGACTAGTCTCATTTGGTAAATAGAAGCAAATATTAATACAATTAATAGTCCTACTAATGTTATTTTGTTTTTCAAAATTTCTATTATTTTTCCAAATCCAGTTATTTTAAATTGATATTTTCCTTCTATTTTGTCATAGGTAACTTTTTCTTTATCTTCTTTTTTATTATGATCTCCTTTGGTCGTATATTGGATGATACCATTATCTTGTGTAATATTAACAATTCTATGCGTATTGACAAAATTCCCGTCGTGAAAAGATATGATGTCATTTATCTTTAATTCTTTTGGTTCAACTTTTTTTACGAAAATAACATCTCCTGTCATAATGGTAGGTTCCATACTTTCAGAAATAATTATAAAATTTTTGAAACTAAGAAAATCTGGAATTTCATTCGGATTGCCATAAGACTTTACCATTAAGGTAAGATTGAATACAATAATTGGTAAAATTAAGATATCAAGTAAAATACTCAGTATTTTTCCCATAAAATGCATATATTTACGGGATTGATAAAAATTGCTAATTTTATACACTGAAATAACTCCTTTTCTTATGTAAATCTTTTTCATTATATCATACCATTTCTTTTTTTCAATATTTGATTTGAAATGTCATAAAAATGTAATATTTTTTTATTTTGTTTTTATTTACAGCCATTTCTTTTGAAGTTATAATAAAGGTAAACCATAGATTTGGGAGGCTACAAATGGACCATAATATTTTAATTGTTTCGGAAAAAGACCAAAAGGCTTATTTGCCTTATCAATATAATGAAGTAGAAAAAATTTATCATTCTTCTAGTCAATATCAATCCATAGAAGACGTGATTCAGGATTTATATATTTTACCATTAAGTCGTTTTCAAAATTCGATTCTTTCTAGATTTCGAGAAACCTTGCATTTAGTCCTACACAAAGAAAAAGGTTCGCTGTTTTGTGCTTTGGATTTAGCCTTAGAATTAATGTTTAAATACGAATTAAATCCCATTATCATTGCTGCTTGTAGAAATTTGGATGAGCTAGATATTTATTTAGACTGTTTAGAAGAAAAAGAATTATTTGATTTTAGATGTTTTGAAATTAGATTTGAAGTAACTCCTGATATTTACATATCCTAAAATTTAAATTTTTTTAACAATTTTTTTCATTATAATATCTGTTATTTTTACATACACTAATTAGAAATAATGGGAGATAAAAATGAATCAGATATTAAGTACAAAACTGAAAAACAAGAAAAAAGCAAATTCAAAGTTTTTTAAATATCAATTTAGTATTTCTATCCTGATTTTACTTATTCTAATTGGTTGTATCTTCTATTCTTTCCTTTGTTTGCAAAAGAAAGAAAAATTATCAGACAATTTGCTTGGTAACTATAATATTTACAAATTATATGCTAATGTTTCACAAGAGATTTCAGAAGAAAAAGAAGAAGAAAATAATCTTTTTGGAACCATTGAAATTCCAAAATTAAATCTGTATTACCCTGTTTTTTCTCATTTAAATGAAGAATTACTAAAAATTTCTCCTTGTAAGTTTTATGGAAATTCCCCTAAAGAAAACGGAAATATAGGTATTGCTGGTCACAATTATAATAATTCTATGTTTTTTAGCAATCTTACTTTATTAACCAATGGTGATGAAATTTATCTACAGGATTCTTTCGGAAATAGCTATGTTTACATTGTTTTTAAAGTTTACGAAGTAAAAGCTTCGGACTTATCCCCTATTTTTGATGCTCCTCAATTTTCAAAAGAATTGACATTGGTTACTTGTAATAATTTGAATGGAAATCGATTCATTATAAAAGCAAAGCAAATTTAAGTTTCTAAAACTTCTCTCAAACAAATTAAACGGCTTTTACAAAAAAGCCGTTTAATTTTATCGATTTCTTAAATATTTTTGTATTCTTTAATTTTTTTGTAAGCATATACTGCTGATATTCCAAATATAACAACTAACATAGCAACGGGAATAGAATCGCCAATCCCTGTTTTAGGTAAATTTGTACTATTATATATACTTGAATTATTAGTATTATTTGTTTTATTGGTGTTGTTTGCTGTATTATTTGTTACATTTGTATTATTAGCTGTATTATTACTATTGGTATTTGTATTATTGGTACTACCATTTGTTAATGTATTGGTTAAGTCGTTATATCCTGTATCGTTTTCATTTGCTGCATAAACAGCTGTTGCCAATGACATGACTACTACACTTATTAATAAAATTGAAATGATTTTCACTAAATTTGTTTTTTTCATATTGATTTCTCCTCTACTTTTATATTTTTTATTATTATTGATATAATTACCTTTTATTATACCATTTTTTTCGTATAATGCAAGGAAATTATATAAAAACACATAAAAGAATATATTTCTTTTGTTTCTGTTTCTATTTTATACTGAAATAAAATAGAAGTCAATAGTTTTTTTCTTTTTTTATTTTTACATTTTTGTTACAAAATTGTGACATTTTTTTACACATTAAATTTAAATAATACAATATCTCCCTCTTGCATAACATATTCTTTTCCTTCTGAACGAACCAATCCTTTTTCTTTGGCAGCTACCATATTTTTCTCTTGGATTAAATCCTCATAAGAAACCACTTCTGCTTTGATAAATCCTCTTTCGATATCAGAATGAATTTTTCCTGCTGCTTGTGGTGCTTTGGTTCCTTTCTTTATGGTCCATGCTCTAACTTCTGGTTCTCCTGCTGTTAAAAATGACATTAAACCTAATAAATCATAACTTTTTTTGATGACTTTGTCTAATCCAGATTCATCTAATCCTAATGCTTCTAGCATTTCTTTTTTGTCTTCTTCTTCTAAACTGGATAATTCCTCTTCGATTTTAACACATAATGGTATAACTTCTGCTTTTTCTTGTGCAGCATAGTCTTTAACTTTTAAAACCATTGCATCATTTTCAACATTTTCAATTTGTTCTTCTGAGATATTTGCAATATATAAAATTGGTTTTGTAGTTAGTAAAAACATATCTTTTACTAAAATTTGTTCTTCTTCATTGAATTCTAATGCTCTTGCTGAAATTCCATTTTCTAAATTTTCTTTTATTTTTTCTAATACATCAATTTCTTCTTGGTATTTTTTATCCGATTTTAAGTTTTTTCTTGCTTTGTCTAATCTTTTATTGACAGTTTCTAAATCTGCAAAAATTAATTCTAAATTAATCGTTTCAATATCACGGATGGGATTTACATTACCATCTACATGAACAATATTCCCATCTTCGAAACATCTTACCACTTCTACGATGGCATCTGTTTCACGAATATGAGATAAGAACTTATTTCCTAGTCCTTCTCCTTTACTGGCTCCTTTTACTAATCCAGCAATGTCAACAAATTCAATGACTGCATGAGTTGTTTTTTGGGATTGATACATTTGTGTCAATTTGTCTAATCTTTCATCTGGTACAGGAACAACTCCTACATTTGGTTCAATCGTACAAAATGGGTAGTTGGCACATTCTGCTCCTGCTTTTGTAATACTATTAAACATGGTACTTTTTCCCACATTTGGTAACCCTACAATTCCTAATCTCATTTTTTCTTTTCCTCTTCTCTTAAAATTTTCGTTTCAAATTCTTCTACTTTCATAGTTCCCATGTCACCTTCTGCTCTAGAACGAACCGCTACTAAATTTTGATCTACTTCTTTTTGTCCAATTACTAGCATATAAGGTACTTTTTGAAGTTGTGTTTCACGAATTTTATATCCTATTTTTTCGTTTCTATCATCTACTTCTACACGAATTCCTTTTTTGGCAAATTGCTCTTTTAATTGATGGCTATATTCGTGTTGTTTATCTGTAATAGGAAGAATTTTAACTTGTAATGGTGCAAGCCACACAGGGAAAGCGCCTTTGTATTCTTCGATTAAAAACGCCATAAATCGGTCAAATGTTCCTAATATCGCTCGATGAATGACAACTGGTCTGTGTGCTGCTCCATCTTCTCCAATATATTCTAATTCGAATTTTTGTGGTAATAAAAAGTCTAATTGACAGGTTGATATGGTAACTTCATGCCCTACTGCTGTTTTGACTTGAACATCTAGTTTTGGTCCATAGAAAGCGGCTTCTCCTTCTGCTTCATAGAAGTTTAAGTTTAATTCTGTTAAAATTTCTCTTAATTGACTTTCTGCTAATTCCCACATTTCATCGTCATCAAAATACTTTTCTTTGTCATTTTTATCTCGTAATGACAAACGAAAGGTGTAATCTTCAAATCCAAAATCTTCATAAACAGAAAGAATTAGTTTTACGACATTTCCAAATTCTTCTTTTATTTGGTCTGGTCTTACAAAAAGGTGGGCATCGTTTTGGCACATCGCTCGAACTCTTTCTAAACCACAAACACTTCCACTTGATTCATAACGAAAGTCATGTGCTAATTCACCAATTCTGATTGGTAAGTCACGATAAGAATGTAATTTATTTCGATAAACTAACATATGATGTGGACAATTCATTGGTCTTAATACCATTTCTTCGTTATCCATTTTCATAACAGGGAACATATCTTCTTTATAATGATCCCAATGACCACTTGTTTTATATAATTCTACATTGGCAATTGATGGTGTATATACATGGTTATATCCCATCGAAATTTCTTTATCTTGGATATATCTTTCTAAGGTTCTTCTGATTATGGCTCCATTTGGTAAATACATTGGTAGACCAGAACCAACTAATTCATGAGTCATGAATAATTCTTGTTCTTTTCCAATTTTTCTATGATCTCTTTGTTTGGCTTCTTCTAATAATTGTAAATGTTCTTCTAACATACTTGCTTTTGGAAAAGAAATTGCATAAATTCTTTGTAGCATTTTATTTTTTTCGCTTCCTCTCCAATATGCCCCAGAAGAAGAAAGAATTTTAACAGCTTTTATTTTTCCAGTACTTTCTAGATGTGGTCCTGCACATAAATCAGTAAAATCCCCTTGTTTGTAGAAACTAATTTCTTCCCCTTCTGGTAGTTCCGAAATTAATTCTTGTTTATAAGGTTGTCCTTCCATTAATTTTAATGCTTCTTCTTTTGGCAAAGAGAATCTTTCAATGGAAATGTTTTCTTTTATGATTTTTTTCATCTCTGTTTCTATCTTAGCTTTATCTTCATCGGTAAATGGTTTTTCGACATCAAAATCATAATAAAGTCCTTCCTCAATAGCAGGTCCAATCGCCAATTTCACATTGGGAAATAGTCTTTGTACTGCTTGTGCCATAATGTGTGATGTTGTATGCCAATAGGCTTTTTTTCCTTCTAAGTCATCTTTTTGAAAAGTATGGATTACTAAATTACAGTTTTCTTGTAATGGATATCTTAAATCTTTTATTTCTCCATTTACTTCTCCACAAGTAGCAACTCTTGCTAAGCCTTCACTTATTTTTTTAGTTGCTTCCAAAATAGAACTTCCTTTTTCTATTTCTAAAACTTTTCCATCTTTTAAGGTAATTTGAATCACTTAACATTCCTCCTTTAATCTTCTATCTAATTTTGGACATTTAATAAAACACTCCCATGGATATTTTGATTACCCATAGGAGTGCCACGGTCATCCTATTTTCCTATTTTTGCTTGTCTTTTTTCCTATATTCCTAGTTTAAACTTTTTTTTGAAAAAAGTCAATAGAAATGCTTTACATTTTTTAATTCTTATTGTATAATCCTAAATGATGTTTTTTAATTTTATTTGCTTCCATAGCTCAGTAGGTAGAGTGCTACCTTGGTAAGGTAGAGGTCACGGGTTCAATTCCCGTTGGAAGCCCCATATATAAAAATGTGAAAAAGCACTTGGAATTACCAAATGCTTTTTTGTTTTAAGACAGGTAGATGGTACTTCCTACCTGTCTAACTATCCATTTTTTCTGTTCAAAGTATTGTCGAACAGAAGGAATTATTTTTTCCCCCAACTCTACTTGAATTAGAAGTTTTTTCAATTCAAGTGCTTCTGGAACTTCTTCTCCTTGCACTCTTCCTATAGAACTTTCGAGATATTTTTCTATCTCTTTTTTTAAAAAAATCTTCTGTTGATATGCATTCATCCTGTTTTCCTCCTTGTCACCCCTATGGTGACTTCTTTTTCTTTTGTATTTTTATCAATATACTTTTTCTAAACTTTCCTACACTTTTTCGTGCGTACTCATTTAAGAACTATTGATAAAAATAAATAGATTGCTCTATTAACATAATTATAAGCACAAAAAAGAGGATGATACAATGAAATTCACATAAAAGCTTAAGATTGCAACAAAAAAGACAACCCTATGGTCATCTTTTTATCTATATCATTGTTTATTGAAACATATTTTTAATTGCTTTTTTTCGTATTCTTTGAATGGCATTATCTACTGATTTTACTGGTGAATCTAATCGTTGTGCAATGGTTAGATAGCTTTCCCCTTTTAGAAATTGTTCTAATACTTGTTTTTCAAACTTGCTTAGATTTTTGTTGACGATATTTTCAACTTCTGTATAGTATTCCTTTTTCATAATGGTTTCTAATGGGTCTTCTATGGTTTTACTATCAAAAGTATCGATTAGTTCCACACTATCTTCATCACTATTGTCATATGCAGCTATATTTAAAGATAAATAGGAATTAAGTGGCATATGTTTTTGTCGATTGGAACTTTTAATTGCTGTAATTAGTTGTCTTTCAATACAGATGTTGGCAAAGGATTTAAATGTATTTTGCTTGTCCACATCAAAGTTCTTAATGGCTTTAAATAAACCAATCATTCCTTCTTGAACAATGTCTTCTTTTTCTGCTCCTATCATGAAGTATTTGCTTACTTTTACATTGACAAGTTCTTTGTATTTTTCTAATAAATAAGCTAAAGCTTCTTCATCACCTTGTTTGATTTGAGATATAATTTGTTCATCTGTTAATTCACTGTATTTGTCTGTTGTAAAATATAAGTTCCCTTTTTGCATATGTCAAAATACCCCCAAAAGTGCTTTTTTACTATTATATATGCCAGGAATCCTAATGTCAAGCAGTTTTTGCTAAATTGATTACTTTGAAATATTTTCTTTTGTATTAAGTTATTTTCCTAATTCTGCTTTTAACATTGGCCATACCTCTTCTATTTCCATATCTTTTTGCCAAGAGCCAACGCCTGCTAGATTGTTTTGTGTAATAAGCGATACTTTTGCTTGTAAAGACTTGATATCTTCTATCCAGATTTGCTTTTTGTTGCTTCCATCTGTATATTCTACATAGTTTTGTTTCAATTTATCATCCCATGTTTTATCGATATCATCTGGCAAAACGGTGTCGATATTTTTCATAGATACGGTTTTACTTGTTGTTTTTCCTTCTGTATTCGTCGTCCAAACTCTTGTGTAAAATGGAATGGCTAATATGATTTTTTCAGGTTTAATTTCCTCTGTTTTTAAAAATTTGTTTAAACTCAATTTTACCCAATCATATCCTGCTGTTGTTCCTGGTTTTGTGCTAGATACTCCATACTGGTCATATGCCATAAATACAATATAGTCTGCTACCTTTCCAATTACATTTCGATCAAAACATAAAGACCAAGTTTCTCCTCCGTCTGGAGCTGTTACATCAACTGAGGTAATGGCACCTATTTCTTTTAGTCTTGGTGTTAATTCAATAATAAATCTTGAATACATCTCTTTGTCTTCTTGTTTCATATTTTCAAAATCCACATTAATGCCATCTAATCGATATTTTACACACTTATCTACAATACTTTCAATGAGTTGTTGTCTTAGTTGATAGCTATTCATAATTTTAGAAGTAACCGATAAACTTTCTTTTGCTGCTTCTGCATTGGATATCATTGGCCAAACTTTATAACCATTTTGATGGGCCCATTCTATGTAAGCCTTTCCTTTGCTTCCTATATTTTCTCTTAAATTGCCATTTTTATCTAAATAGAAAAAGGCTGGTGATACAACATTTACACCATCTATGGTTGTCCCACTTCTATCTGGTGCAGAACCATATTCAGAAAAATAGTCCCAAGTTAAATTAATTTTTCCATCAATTTGTTTTTCTTCTTCCATATTCTCTCTTACTACAAATTCATTTTCTAATTGATTGGTTTTAAGATATCCTAATTTTCCATTTTCCGTTCTTACTCTTGTGTATCCACCATTTGTAGATACCACTATAACCGTATCTCCTTTTTTTATTCTATCAATCGTTTTGGCAATCCAGTTTGTAGAAGACTTAACCGAAACATTGGCTGTTACAATGGCTTTTTTTTGTTCTTTTTCAAAAGAATCGATTGTGATTACTTTTGTTTTCTCAATATGGGAGATTTCAATATCATAAACATCTGTCATTTCCGAAATTGGTAAATAAATGGTTCCCTCTTTTTCCATTGCGTGAGCATAAATGTTTTTGTCTGCTCCATTAATGGTAATGGTATTTTCTTCAAATCCAAGTGCTGCTATCTTTTTTTCATAGGTAGTTATGATTTGATTGGTGTCTTTTTCTTCATAGATATATTTATCAAAGAAATTAGCAATATCTGCTTTTGATAGATATATAATCTGATTTTCTATTAAAATTTCATGTTTTAAATTTGAGGTTACGTTTTTATTGTTAATCACTAAATTTGTATTTTTATTCTTATCTAAAATGATAAAATTATTTAATAGCATTGCGATGATAAAGATAAGAATAAGAGTTACTAAAGTTAGAATGGTTCTGGTTATCCTTTTCTTTTTTCTTTTTACTTCTTCTCGTGTCATTCTTCTTTTTGGTTCTTTGTTTAATTCTCTTTTTCCTTTTTCCATATTTTGTACTCCTTACTTTTTTTCTTTTTTTACTATATCATAAATTGCCTTTTTTTCAAAGGAATTTTATTAAAAAATTAATCTTGTTTTTTCCTATTTCGCAAAACTTGTTTTTGTTCTAAAGTGATTCGATCTGATTCGATTCCTTTTTGTAATGCTTTATGATAAGTAAAAGTATCCAAATTTGCTTTTTCTAAATAGACTAATGTTTCGTCATAGTATTTAATAAGACAAATAGAAATCGCCCATGCCACTGCCATTTGAACATAATACTTTTGACTTTTTATCTCCTCCAATATCTGAAAAATATCTTTTAAATATTTTTCTTCTATAAAGTAATCTAATAGCATAACAACACCAAATCGAATTTCAAATTCTTGTTCTGATTTCACACATTGCTTGAGAAATTCCCACATAGCTTCTTGATTCTTTTTTGTCATTTTTAATCCTGCACAAAAAACATCGCAAATTGCCCAATTGTCTATTTTAGGAAGGAAGTTTTTAATAGATTCCAAAATGGTTTTAAAATCTTCTTTGGCTAACCCAATTAACATTCCTTGTAACATAATTTCTTCATAATATTCATCGTCTATATTTTGCATTAATTCTGGAAACGTATTTTGTTTTAATAGCTCTTTGGCATAATTTCTAAGAATTGGTACTCGAATCCCTAGGATGGGAGCCATACTAGAACATAATCTACTATGAAATTCTTTGTATTTTTGGTCTTGCAATTTAATTAATTCTTGTTTTATTTTTTGTTTCATATTTTATAACTCCTCTCATAAAATCAAGATATGCTTATTATAACATATCTTGATTGAAAATCTATCTTTATTTTAAAATTCTTAGGGTATTAAAAATCGTGATTAAAGTTGTTCCGACATCTGCAAAAACTGCTTCCCACATGTCAGCAATTCCAAACAAACTAAGGAGTAAAGTTAGGATTTTTACACCAATCGAAAAAATTAAGTTTTGCTGGATAATTTGATTGGTTTTCTTTGAGATCTGAATAGCTTCTAGAATTTTTTCTAGTTCATCTGTCATAATTACCATATCAGAAGCTTCAATGGCTGAACTTGAACCCATTCCCCCCATTGAAATGCCAAGATCACTTCTAGCTAAAACAGGACTATCATTAATGCCATCTCCTACATAAGCTACTTTTTGATTTCCTATTTTAGAATCTAAAACTTTCTCTAATTCTTCATATTTGTGTTGTGGTAACATCTCTGCTCTTACTTCCTCTATTTTTAGCTCGTTTGCTATTGCCTCTGCTATTTCTTTTTTGTCTCCTGTAAACATTTTTATTTTAATTCCTAATTCTTTTAATTTCTTTATTGTTGCTTTGGCACCTGGCTTGATTTCATCTGTTAACACAATACTTCCTGCTACTTCTTCCCCTATTTTTAAAAATATAGTAGTTTGAGCCATTTCTTGTTCTGGACTAGGATATCCCACAAAACTAGCATTTCCTATTTTGATTTCTTTCCCCTCATAATTGTATTGTACCCCTTTTCCAGCTATTTCTTCAAAATTGGTAACTTTGCGTGTATCAACTTCTTGTTTTACTTCTTTTAAAATTGATTTGGCAATAGGATGGTTTGAAAAGCTTTCTCCCATAGCAAAGTAATTTAATATTTCTTCTTGTTTGTAGGAATCCTTTAAACGATTTACTGATTTTACTTTAAATTCACCTGTTGTAATAGTTCCTGTTTTATCAAAAATGATTTGACCAATATCTTTTATTCCATCTAAGTAGTCACTACCTTTTACTAAAATTCCTCTTTTGGCTGCCTTTCCAATTCCGCTAAAATAACTAAGTGGTACAGATATAGCAATGGAACATGGACAAGATATAACTAAGAATATAAAAGCTTTGTAAATGCTTTCCAGATAGGTTATATCCTTTACTAGTACTGGCATGAAGATAGCTACTAATAAAGCGACTCCTAATACAATGGGTGTATATATTTTGGCTGCTTTTGCTACAAATGTTTCTGTTTTTGCTTTTTTATCTGTTGCATTTTCTACTAAATTCAAAATTTGATAAACAGTACTATTTTCATATGTCTTTTCTACTTTCATTTCAAACAGTCCTTGTACATTAATTCCACCAGAAAGTACTTTTGTGCCTTCCATTATTTTAATTCGTTTACTTTCTCCTGTTAAAGAAGAATTGTCAATTTCTGCTTCTCCTTTGATAACCATTCCATCTAAAGGAATTTTCTCTCCCGTCTTTACTAAAATAATATCTCCTACTTGTATTTCTTCTGGATTAACTTGTTTGACTTCTTCACCTTGTTTTAAATTCGCATATTCTGGTTTTAGATTCATTAAATCTGAAATCGATTTACGTGTTTTACTAACTGCTCTTGCTTCTAATATTTTACCAATTTCATATAAAGTAATTACCATAACCCCTTCTGTTGATTTTTCCACAAAGCAAGCACCAATGACAGAAATGGTGATTAAGGCATTTTCATCCAATACTCCTTTTATTAACTGTTTCCCTGCTTTTCTAGCCGTTCTAGAAAGTAAGACAAGTAAAGCAATTATTTTAAGTATTCCTTGGATTCTATCGTCTAATGGTATATAAATGGCTAAAAAGTAAATCATAATTCCTACCAGCAATCTTATTATATCAAGATGATTTCTTCCGAGCCTCTTCCTTTTTAGCCGCTTGTGTTTCAACTACTTCTATGTCTGGTTCTAATGCTTTTACTATGTTGGTAATTTCTTTTTTTGGATTCTCTTTCTCAGTTTTGAAAGACAATTTTAAAGTAGAAAAATTAACAGATACTTCTTGATATCCTTCTGTACTTGCTATTTTATCTTCTATCTTTTTGGCACAATTGGCACAATCTAATCCTTGTAAAAGATATTTATAATTCTTCAATATGTTCACGTCCTTTCTTTACAATTTGTGAAATATGGTCATCGTCTAAGCGATAATAAACTACTTTTCCCTCTTTTCTGTAGTTTACCAATTTTGATTGCTTTAAAATTCTTAATTGATGTGATATGGCTGATTGTGTAGTTTGCACGATATTAGCTATGTCACAAACACACAATTCATTTTCCATTAAAGCATATATTATTTTCATTCTTGTTGAATCAGCAAATACTTTAAAAAATTCTGCTAGGTCATAAATTACGCCATCTTCTGGCATTTTTTGTTTTACTTTTTTTACGGTATCTTTATGAATAACCGTAACTTCACACATTCCTTCTGGCATTAAAAAATTCCTCCTTTTAAGTTTGATTATATATGAATGATTGTTCACATGTTTATTTTATTCATTCTTTTTGTATTTGTCAATACCTTTTTGTATTTTTTTATTTTCCTGTCATTTGCAATATTTTGTCCATCATTGTATAATATAGAAATACAAAAAAGATGAGGTATTTTTATGGAAAATTATTTTAATTTTAAAAAGCAAATAAATGAGATAGAATTAAATAAAATTGCTGCCCAGATCAAGAATGGTAAATTGGTACTTTTCCCAACTGAAACCGTTTATGGCATTGGCACCAATGGTTTGGATGCAGAAGCGGTTAAACGAATTTATCAAATAAAAGGTAGAAATTTTAAAAATCCCATTAATTTATTAGTTAGTAGTATGGAAATGGTGGAAATGGTTGCACAAGATATTACAGACTTAGAATATCAATTAATGGAAACTTTCTTTCCTGGTCCTTTTACTCTTATTTTAAAGAAAAAATCTTGTGTTCCTGCTATCGTAACTGCTACTTCTAATACAGTTGGTGTTCGTATGCCAAATCATGAAATTGCTAGAAAATTAATAGCCTATGCTGGGGTTCCCATTGCTGCTCCTAGTGCTAATATTTCTGGAAAATTGAGTGGTACCAATTTAGAAGATATCTTAGCAGATTTTTCTGATAAAGTAGATTTTATGATAGATGGTGGTAGTTGTCATTTAGGAATTGAGTCAACCATTGTAAAAGTGATAGATGGTATTCCTCATATTTTACGACCAGGAGCAGTTACTTCTGAACAAATTAAACAAATTTCAGGTCAAGTAATCGTAGAAAGTTCAAACCTTCCAAGTCATGATTTGAAACATTATCAATTAGGGGTTCCTAGTATTTTGATTTCTGGAAAAAATGAAGAAAAAACAATAACTAAAATTAAAGAAATTGCCAAAAATTATGATTTTCCTATTTTGTTAACTTTTTCAGAAAATCAAAACCAATACCATACCATCCATGTAATGGATATTGGTTCTAAAAATAATTTAGAAGAAATCTCTAAAAATATCTTTACCAAATTAAGACAAGCCGAAAAATTGAAACCAGATATTATTATCATTGAAGGGGTTGAGAAAAAAGGACTTGGTTTGGCTATTATGAATCGTTTACTAAATGTTTGTAATCATCATTGCATTGAAATGGAATCCTGAATAAAAAATAGGCAAAATAAAAAGAATATAGGCTTTAGGCGTATATTCTTTATTTTTTCTTTTTATTGTCTTCAAACTCCTCCCATGACTTGCTAAATTTATGGGAAGCAAACAATTCTTTTAACCCTGTAATTTGCTTCAAACGAATAATTTCATCTAGTTCCATTCCTAAATGTTTGGCAATATCCATTTCAGACCACCCATTTTGTGTTAAAGTCAGAACAATATGAGACATATCTACAATTTGGTGCGTTCCCCTTGCTCGATTATGTCGAATTGTACTTGCCATACGATTTTCTAAATCTTTATCAATGGTTACAATTGGAATTTCTTTTAAGTGAAAATATTCTTTGGCACATCGATAACGGTGAAATCCATCCACTACAATATAAATGTCTCTTTCTTCGTCATAATATGTTACAATTGGTTGTGTATATCCATCTTCTTCTATAGAATGTTTTAATAATTTCATTTCTGGTGGTGCTACTTTATTGGGGTTATAATCATTGGCAATTACTTTATCAATTGCTACCATTTTTACATTTAATACTGGAAATTCTATCTCACTCATTTTGTTTTTCATCCTTTCCTTATTACCTCTTATTCATTTGGCTCTGTTTTTTCTTTTTCCCCATAAATGGTTACAAAATTTTTATAATTTTCATTCTTTGCTACTTCAAATCCAGCTCTTTCGTAGACTTCTATATAGTTATTGGTAACAATGCTGTAAGTAATCTTATTTTCCTTCTTAATTTCCTTTAATATTTCTTCTAAATATTTCTCTTTGGTGGTATAAATATTTTTTATAATATTTTTGCGAATTGATACAAATGCCATTACTTTTTCTTCTTCTAAATAAAGATACCATTGTTTGCCACTGTCATCATAAATTCTGTCATTTGTTTGTCTTTCTACTAATCTCGAACCAAAGAATTTTCCCATATATTGATAAAAATTTTCTTCTTTATTGGTTATTTTGATAATCATATTTTCTCCTTTTATTACATTTTTCTTGGATGATTTTTTGTAATGTTTTATCATCTGTTTTAGTTGTTTTGTCTAATAGATTGTCCCATTTATGGATTAATTCCATTAATTCTTTATCATCATTTTTAGTTTGTCCAAATGATAATCTTCTTAAGTAAAAATCATTTTTCTCAACTGCTCTTGCTATTCTTCTCCATGAAATCACTTTTTTTTGGTTTTCTAATTTGCTCTCTGCGATATCTGGAATATCTTTTTGTTCAACGCCATATTTGTTTTTATACCAAATCATAAATTTTTTAATTTTCCTATAATAATGTAACATCAAATCCCTATTATAGATTCCGATACTTTCTAATAAAAATACAGTATATTCTTGCCAAGACATGAAGTCTGGCTTACAAGATTTAATGTTGCCAAGTGCTGTTGTTTTACAATAGATGTTTCCAAAATTAACCCCGATTAACACGATTTAAGACTTTACTCCAAGTATCATATTCGAGTGCTTTAAATTGATTTAATCCATTCCTTTGGTCATCCCCATAAGGTTGACAAAGTCTTTGTTCATAAATGCTTAATCCATTTTTATACATTAATTCATAAATGTAATTGAATTTTAAATCTAATTGACTAACTGCTCCCCAAATGTCTTCTGCTGTCCAATCATAAATGGGATAAAAATTGTAGACATCCATATGTTTCTCATTTACTTTCAATTTTGTTGTCCAACGATGATTTTCAAAGGTAATTTTTTTGTCTTGAAAAGCAATGGTTCTAAATCTGTTTAAGCTTTCATCGGTTCGAATTCCAATTCCACATGCTACTTTTCCTTGATATTTTTTTTGATACCAACTAGCAAATTGCACAATAAATTCTTCGAATTCTTCTCCTTTTTTAAACCATGGAAAGGGACAGTTACTTATGTTGATACTGTCATTTGGCATACTTCTAACCCATAATTTTTTGCTTTCTTCTTCCCAACAAATCCATTTTGGTTGTAATACTGATACAGCATTTCTTAAAGCAATGGGTAAGGCTATATGATAAAAATCTCTAATTTGTGATAATTGTTTTAGTTCTTCGATATGTTCGATTGTATGACGATATTGAGCTTCTAAATCGATGAATAATACATCAAATTTCTGATTTGTTTTCTTAGCTACCTGATTAGCTAATTGCACCATAACAGAACTATCTTTTCCTCCACTTACACTAAAATAGATATTATCAAAGTTTTGAAACATAATTTCTAGTCTTTCTAGGGCTGCTTCTAATACATTTTTTTCTAAATATTTTTTTGCCATCTATTTTCCCCTCTTTTATTCCAAATTATACCATCTAAGGAATATTTTGTAAAGTTCTGTCGAAAAAAAGAACCAAATAAGCACATTTTGTACTTATTCAGGTTCTCCTTTATTTCTTTTATTTTCCACATCCACAATTATTATTGTTTGACATATTGGTATTCATAGAATGCATATCATTCATATAAAATTTTCTTTCTGCTAATTTATCTTGAACACCACGAAGTGCTTCTCCAAATCTTTGGAAGTGAACGACTTCTCTTTCCCTTAAATATCTTAATGGATCTAATACATCTGGATTATCACGGCATAAGTCAATTAGTTTTTCATACGTTGCTCTTGCTTTTTGTTCTTCGGCAAGTAACGATGAACAACTGTTATTGTATTTTTTTAATCCTTTTTCAAGGATTTCTTTATTAAAAATTCCATTCAATTTTGATGGGTTGTATTTTATTTTTTCTATCATTTGTTCCAACATAAATGGTATCTATTAAGATTTCAACCATGGTGCGGTCTAATTTTTCAACATTTAGATAACGTTTTACTATTTCTTTTCTTTCATCTGCATTTTTTAAACGCTTTGTTAATTCCTTTATTTTGTCTTTTCCTTCTTTGATAGCTTCATTTTTATTCTCTCTTTCGGTTTGAAAATCATGGGAGAATTTTTTATATTCATATTCTGATAGGGTACCATTTAATTTATCTAAATATAGTTGTTTTAAATAATCATCCGTTTTTTTAATCTCTTTTTTATTTTTATTTATTTCATTTTCTAGCTTTTTTATTCTCTGTAGTAAATTATCATTTAAACTAATACCTTTTTCTATGTCCTCACTATTAAGTTCTTCACTTAACTTTTTTAATTGCTTGATGATTTCCTTTTCTAACTTTTCAGTACTAATAAAGGCTCCTGGGCAAGCCTCTTTATGAAAAAATCTTGTTTCACATTTCAAATAATGTTTTCCATGATTTTTACTACTTCTAAGGGAAGAATGACAATTCATACATTTAACTTTATAGGCAAACAAACCTATTTTACCATCGCCAAAAGATTTAAATTTTTGTTTTAGTTTCTTTTGAACAGTATTCCAAAGTTCTAGGTCAATAATTGGTTCATGTGTTCCTTCTACAATAATCCAATCGGATTTAGGAATTTGTTTTTTCTTACTATTTTTGTAAGAGATATTACATTGTTTATTTTGAACCATATTCCCAATATACATTTCATTATGAAGAATATTATCAATGGAAAAATATTTCCAAAGTGTACCCGTATAGCCTCCAGAATGCTTATATCTTAATCCTTTTTGCCTTTTATATTCACTTGGATTTGGTATTCCCTTTTCATTTAATATTCTTGCTATATTAGTTTTTCCATATCCTTGGGCATATAAATAAAAGATTTGCTTTACCACTTCTGAAGCCTCTTTGTCTATGATTAAATGTCCTTTTTGCTCTGGGTCTTTTTGGTAACCATAAACCGCAAAAGAACCTATATGATGACCTTGTATTTTTTTATTTTCAAATACGGTTCGTATATTTCTTGATAAGTCTTCTAAATACCACTCATCACTCATAGCAATAATCTGACTTGATTTTTTAGTTCCAATTGAACTTGTGTCAATATTATCTACTATGGTTTTAAAATGGATATTCCATTCTAAAAATTTGTCATATAACAATTCTTGAATTAAGGAAGAATCTCTAGCAAATCTTGCTTGTGTTTTGGCTAGTATCATATCAAATTTATGCTCTTTAGCGTCTGCTATCATTCGGTTAAAATCGGGTCTTCCTCTATCTGAACCTGAATAATCATCATCTGCATAAATGTCATATACAGTTAGATTTTTGATTTCACAATATCGTAATAATAATTCTTTTTGGTTTTTGATACTTTCACTATCATCTCCCTTTTTTGCTTTTTTCTTATCCTCTTCCGATAATCTACAATATAAAGCTACTTTATATGTTTCATTCATATCTATCACTCCTATTTACTTTGCGATAAATACAAACTTTCTCCATAGCCACATTATACTATATAGGAATTCAGTTTGTAAATTGTCACTTATCACTTTTTTCTTTTTGATTGATAATTTTTATCCATATTTCTTGTAGCTTTTGTTTACGTTGTTCTTTATTATTTGATTTAAATTGATTTTCACATTGTATTTTGGAATGGTTAGCCATATTGCACCTCCTATTTAAAAATATGCTGGAGAATGCAAAAAAACACCTCAAATATGAAGTGTTTTTTTGTTATCTTTGTAATTATTATCTCTATATTTTAATGATATGTTCTGTAAATCCCGCTTCTACTAATTTTTCAAATGCTTGCCACACAGAATTTGGAATTTCTTGCGGAATGGTAAAACCTTTTTGACTATATAAATCTATCCTTTGAAGTTCTCCAACCATCAAACTAATTAATTCATGCTGTGTAATTTCTGCTGAACTAAAATGGTCATAATATTCTTGAAAAGACATTTGAATGGAAGTTACTATTATGTCTATATCTTGCCATTGTTTCTTTAAAGTTGCATACGTTCTTCTTTCTTTATAAGGTTTATCTACAAAAATAATTTTGTCACAATCCATTTTGTTATCTTTTAATATTTTTTTCGTATATTCTATATTTTCACCTGTATTTTTAGATTTATCTTCTACCAATATGTCACTTTCTGGAACTCCCCTATTTATTGCTACTTCTTTAAATTTTTCAGCTTCTGTTTGATTCCACATTTTTTTAGTTACTCTTCCATAACCTCCCGTAAAAATTATCTTACTAGCATATCCCTTTAAATATAATTCTGAAGCTCTTTTAGCAACTAGGATATCATGACAACCAAAACCAATGATACAATTAGCTTTTTCAACTTCATGATTCATTTTTAAATATTTCCATAAAGTTTCTATTTCTTTTTTTAATTTCATAAATTTCTCTCCCTTAATTTTTTATTTATGAAAACTTTCAAAATAATATGACATCTTATTTTTTCTTTTCTCTACATAAGCCATTTAATTATAGTCTGAATGACATACTTCTTTTCTTCTATTCTACCAAACCCATGCTCTGAATTGTTTACAGTAACAAAATCACACCATTGATTTACTTCACTATACTTCTTACTTATGTCATAAGAAACATAGGTATCTTTATTACCATGAATGACTAAAGTAGGAATTGATATATGTTCCAATATTTTGTATGGAAATATAGTTTTCATTTCATCCAAAAGTCTATAGCCTACTTTAAATGTTTCATCTAAATAGATATATCCTAACTCTTCCAATTTTTCAAATGCTTCTTTATGAAAATTCTTTTTTCCCCATGGTAGAGTTGGTTTTATAAATGTTGCGTTTAAGTCAAGAACAGGATTCAGTAATATTAATTTAGAAATGTAAGAACTATTTTCGTTTTTTATATAATTCAATGTGGATACTGCTCCAAAGCTAGCTGCTAATACTATAATAGGTAAATCTGTAGTTTCTTTTACATATTCAATGCTCTTTTTTAAATCTATCGTTTCTCCCTCAATTGTCATTTTCTCTTGATTTCCTGTACTTTCTCCATGACCTCTATAATCAAATGTTAAACTATCACAATGATTGAATGCTAATTCATGAGCTAACTCAGTAAATAACCCATCTTCTTCTTTATCTGCATTTATTCCATGTGCCATTATAACAATACACTTTGGATTTTCTGTTTTTATTCTTTTTGCTGATATTGTCACGTCTTTTGAACTTTTATAATTAATTTTATACTCTTCCATATTTATTTTCTCCCTTTAATTAAATAATAACATAATATCATAAAAATATAAACTTAAGTAGTTGTTTTCTATTTTTTTCTATGATAAAATGTACATAATTACAATTAGTGGAGGAATATTTAGATGAACATATCAATTGATAAATATTTTCAAAAAAATACAATACGTATAAAAATAACAGGACAATGTAATATGAATTGTCCATTTTGTCATCAAGAAGGTGGAATGACAGATTTATCTGAAATTTGTCCGAATGAACAATTTATTCGTATTGTAAAAGATATGTGTGACAAATATAAAGTATCTGATATTGTTCTAACAGGTGGAGAACCATTATGTAATCAATATTTAAGTGATATTATTTATGAATTGAGAAAACTAAAACAAGTTGAAACTATTCGAATCGTTACAAATGCCTTCTTATCCAAAGATTTAGCATACTGGAAAAAATTAAAAGATAGTGGATTAAATTCTGTAACTATAAGTTGCCACAATATCGATTTTAAAGATAGGCTTGGAAATAGTATTATTCAACAGATACAAAATGCCAAAATCATAAAAGATCTAAATATACATTTAAAATTCAATATAGTAGCATATAAAGATTTAAAAACTTTAGAAGATATCTATAATACCATCAGTACAAAGTTTCCTAATACAGATATTGTTTTGCTTAATGAACTAAATGATATTGCTAAAAGTACTACTATTATTGATAAATTTATTTTAAAAAATAACTTTATTGCTATTGATGAACCCATTAAAAGAAAAGAAACATCAAATATTTTAATCAAATATACAGCAAGGAATAACAAATATCTATTTAGAAAAAAACATAATTTATTTAAACACCCTATTTATTGTAAAAATTGTCAGTCTACTTGTCGAGAAGGCTTTTATGGACATCGATTAGAAAAGAAAAATAACAATTATTATTTAAGACTTTGTTTAGATAAAAACGAACGGATTATTACTTGTGTAAAATAGTAACAGATGATGTCAATAGCTAAAGATATAAGTTATTTGTAATTAGCTAAACTCTTTAACAACTAACAATATTACATCCTAGCTATTGACAGTAAAATGCTAGATTTTGTCTAAAAATCTTTTATATTCTAAATCGATTTCTTTCGTATCAGCAACTGGCTTATCCCAGTTTCTGCCGAAAATATTTATTATAATAGCCTAGTAACACTTCTAGTTTTAACCATTCTTCTTGATTAATCTTTTCTAATAAACCAGCTATTCTATTTACCATAAACTTGTTTAATGTTTTCATATCTTCTTGTGATAATTTTCCTTCGCTATGCATATCTTCTACAGGTCCATTTCTAAACAAATAATGTGTTAGAGCAATAGAAATAGTATCTATCTTATCTTTCTTTAATAATCTTTCTTTGGAACTTTGGTTTAAATTTTCGAATATCTTTTTATTCATGTCTTCCTTCAAAAACTCTTGCCAGATATAGTTAATTTGTTTTATATCCCATTTTTCTCTCTTAGCTTTTACCTGTGATTTACTTACATCATATAAATCGCCTATCCTATTATCACTGTATTTTTCAAATAGTTCTTCTAATTCTTCTCTTGTTATATCCTCCCATATTAGTTTTTCACCTTTATTTTTTCTTTGAATTAATTCTTGATATAAGTCTTGTTTCATTTTTAGTCCCTTTCCATTTTTTCTTATCATACTACAATCTATTTAAAAATTCAACATAATACCTTATTTAAGTTTCGACTTTTTTCAAAGAAAGTTATACCTTTTGCCATTTGGTGGTCCAGATGGTGAACTTGCTGCTTCTTTACGTTATTTATCTCAAAGATTTGGTATGCCAGATCAAAAAGCAAAAGCTATTTTAAATGATATTGGAACTGAAGAATTGGTTCCTTGATGTTGTCAATAGCTAAAGACAGTAATTACAATTAGCTATTGACTGTAAAATGTTAAATTTTAGGTATCTTTGGATATATATGTAATTCAAAATTTGTAGGATCTGAATCTTTTTTTATAGCTTTTTCTGTTTTTAGATAGGTAACTTTTGCAATAATGCTTTTTAATAAAATGTTTTTATCTTCAGCAGTTTCTAACTTATCATATAAGTCAATTACGTTTTCTAATCTTGGTATCATAGTTTCTTTCTCGTTTTGTAGTTCATTATTTTTATTTAGAAGTTCAGTATATTCTTTTAATTTATTTTCTAAATTTTCAATGTTTTCTTTTATAGCTTTTGAACGATTAATAAACTCATCTTTACTGTAAATTCCATTTTCTAAAAAATGATATATTTTATCAAGTTTGGCATTTTCCTTTTCTAATTCTTTTTTTGTTGTTACAATAGACGTTTCAATTATTCTATTATTTTCAGTATTTGAATTATCTTTAATGTTATAATCTACTTTATAATTTTCAAGCCATATTTTTAAAGCTTCCATAATCTTGTTTTCTACTATATAAAGTTTAGAACTTATATTATCACATTTTGCATTAGAACATATAAGTGTTGCAGGTTTATCAGCCTTTGTATAAGGTCTCCTTTGCATGGGTTTACCACATTTCTCACAAAATACTAAACCAACTAATGGATTTTGAATCGTATTACTGTGCTTTACTTTTGGTGTATTTTGTTTTCTTTTTTCTTGTACTAAATCCCAAGTTTTATTGTCAATAATCGGTTCATGTAATCCATCATAAATTAAATAATCTTGATTACGAGGTCTACTAATGATAAGATGTCCATTTTTCGTTTTCTTTTTTTGTTTTCTTCTATTCCAAACAATTTTACCAATATAGGTAGGGTTAGAAAGAATATCTTTTACAGAAGAAATTGTCCACTCATTAGAAATTCTAGGTTTTAAATTCATACTATTTAATTGTTTTACAACAGAGCCTATTGTATTACTTTCAAAAGTATATAGTCTAAAGATTTCTTTCACAATAGGTGCTTCCTCTTGATTAATTGATAAAGTATAGCCTCTTGAATCTTTTAGTTTTATTCTATCATATCCAAAAGGAGCAATATTTCCTACAAACTTACCTTCAGAAACAGAAACTTCTCTCCCCCTTTGTAAACGCCTATTGATTGTTTTATATTCTCGCCTAGACATGAATAAGCCAAACTCAAAGTATTCTTCATCAAATTCATTATCTGGGTCATAAGTTTTAACAGGTGTAATAATTTTGGTATGAGAATATTTAAAAGCTTTTGAAACTCGACCTTGATCACTAGTGTCACCACGAGC
>JAAWAM010000021.1 GCA_022792135.1 Clostridia bacterium | reverse complement strand
ATCAAGTGGTTAGAGGCTCGAAAGCCTTGAAAATAGATAGAAAAATTAAAAAGGAGGAAGAAGAAATGTCAGGACACAGTAAATGGCACAACATACAAGCCAAAAAAGGAAAAGCTGATGCAGCAAGAGGAAAAATATTCACAAAGTTAGGAAGAGAATTATTAATCGCAGTTAAAGAAGGTGGACCAGACCCAGCAGGAAACTCAAAATTAAAAAATGTAATTGCAAAATGTAAGGCGGCTAATATGCCAAATGATACCATCAACAATGCCATAAAAAAAGCATCCACTAGCAATGAAAATTACGAAGAAATTACCTATGAAGGATATGGACCAAATGGAGTAGCTGTTATTGTAGAAGCATCAACAGATAACAAAAATAGAACAGCAGCAGATGTAAGACACGTTTTTGACAAAGCAGGAGGAAACTTAGGAACAACTGGATGTGTTTCTTATCTGTTCAACAAAAAAGGAATCATTGTGATTGAAAAAGCAGAAGCAAACAGGGAAGAAGAAGAACTAATGATGTTAGCTTTAGAAGCGGGAGCAGAAGACTTTGAAGCTTCAGAAGAAATATATGAGATTACAACTGACCCTTCTGATTTTTCTAATGTACGTGAAAAATTAGAAGAAGCAGGATTAACATTCTTAGAAGCAGAAGTACAAATGGTACCAACGACAACTGTTAGCCTAGATGAAAAAGGGGTAGAAAAAATGGAACGTCTAATTGAAAGACTAGAAGAATTAGATGATGTTGCTAATATCTATCATAATTGGGAAGAATAAAATATAGAAATAGGTAAATAACAAAAAATAAAGTTATTTATCTATTTCTTGTATAAAGGAGAAACAAACATGAAGCAAAAGAAAAATATGAAAATTATCCTAATATTAATCATCATTACCTTAATTATCCTATTGTTAGGAGGAATTGCACTTTTTTATTTAACAACGGATTTATGGAAAAGCGATAAAGAATTGTTTTTTCAATATGTAGCACAAATAGGAGATTCTGAAGAAGGAATGATAGAAAATTCATTCAAACAATATTGGGAAAAAAAGAAAACAACACCATACACAAATGAGGGAAATTTAAAAACAAATAGGATATCAGAAAATGAACAAGAGAAATTTGGAAATAGCAATGATTTCAGAATTACTTTTTCTGGACAAGTAGATACAATAAACACAAAAATAGCTCAGGATATTACTTTGAACTATTCAGATACTGTCAATTTTCCAATTTGCTATAAACAAATAGGAAAAACAATTGGTGTACAAACCAAATATGTAGGGAGTAAATATATAGCATTTGAAACAGATAAATTAGAATATTTACCAGAAGATATAAAAAATATGACAGAAGGAATCAAGAATGGGTTCGAGAAAATACAAGAAGCAACAAAACTTTCATTAACACAGAAAGAAAAAAATCAAATCCAAAATACTTATATAGAAGTTTTACAGCAACAATTAAGTGCAGAACAATTTACAAAAATCAAGCAAGGTGAATTAGTTGGATACCAATTGACAGTAAAGGGAGAAGAATTAAAAAATATAATAGTGCAATTGTTAGAGACGTTAAAAAATGACCAAGAAACACTAGAAAAAATAAATGAGTATTTAAAAACACAACAAAACTTAGACGGTATTACAATCGATGAGATAGAAGAACAAATTGCTGCTATTAACGATGACACAGACTTAAAGGATGAAAAAATAGAAATTACAGTATATCAGAAAAATAAAAAACTGGTATCCCTATCCATGATAAGCGATGAAACAAAATTAGTGCTAGAAAAGGAAAACAACGAAAATGAACTGAAGTATCATATAAAATTGGAAAGGAATCAGGATCAGGAAGTTTATAAAATTAATCTTACACTAGGTTATACAGGAATTAACACCATGCAAAAAGTCAAAGAAAGCTATGAATTAGAATTTGTTACACCAGAATCAGAATATCAATATTCATTTGAAAATAACATAGATTTTACAGTCAGTAATTCCTTATCAGAATTTACAGAGGAAGACACCATGATATTAACTGATTATGAACCAGAGCAAGTTAACAATTTCTTACAAGCAGTAACACAAAGAATCACACAAGTAAATAAACAACAAATGGAAGAATTAGGATTAGAAGAAAATCAGAATCCATTCTTACAAGCAATTGTAATGCCAATCTTAGAAACCAGTACAAAGCTTTTGGCTGGTCATACAATCCATCAAACAAATATCAGTCAAGAGGAAGTCAATACCTTGAATCAAAAATTTGAAATGTATGAAAGTACAAACTTAAAAGGAGTAACTGTAAAAGGCTTACTATCAACCATATCTCTCCATAATGAAGCACAAGACAAAGAAACACAAATTCAAGAAATAAACTTTAAAGGAGAAGAATATGAAGCAAGTGAGCAAAATATAGTATTTATAAAAGAAGAAATCGATCCCCAAAAAAGCTATCGAGTAGAATTTGAAAAAGACCAAGACACAGGACTCATCCATAGAGCAGTTATTAATGAAAAATAATAACTAGTTCTAAAACGAAAAAAAGGAGCATATAGTAATATAGGCTCCCTTTTTTTGTGGCTAATGGCTAAATGGGGACGGTTCTTCTTTGTCCATTGGCTAATTTAGCGACTGGGAATCGTTGAAAGGGAAAAGAATTAACACGATAGGAGAAAGGATAAGTGACAAATGAAAGAAATAGAAGAAGTTTTAAGATATTTTCCAAGTAATTTATATCATTTATTAAGTGATACTTTTCGTCAAAATAAAAAGATAGAGGAAAATTTGCAAGAAATTAGGATACGATGCAATAGACCGATTATTTTAAAACTGAGACAAGTAGATATAGTCATTGAATACGAAGTAAGTCAAACAGAAATAGGGCAGACTTTAGAAAGATTATGCAATAATTCCATTTATGCCTATAAAAATCAAATTTGTGAGGGATTTTTAACGGTAAAAGGAGGACATAGAGTTGGAATAACAGGTACAGCAGTAGTAGAAAATGAAAAAGTAATCAATCTAAAATATGTAACTAGTTTGAATTTTAGAATAGCAAGAGAAGTGTTAAATTGTAGTAATCAAATTTTAAATCAGATAATAGACCAAAAAAATAATACCATTTACACAACATTAATGGTATCTCCACCAGGAAAGGGAAAAACAACAATATTAAGAGATGCTATAAGAAGAATTAGTGATGGAATTCCAGAAATAGACTTTAAAGGAAAAGTTTGTGGTGTGGTAGACGAAAGAGGAGAAATTGCAGCCATGTATCAAGGAGTACCACAAAATGATGTAGGAATGAGAACAGATGTCATAGAAAACATTTCCAAAGCAAAAGGTATGAAAATGTTAATCCGTTCTATGGCACCAGAAATAATTGCTTGTGATGAAATTGGTTCGAAAGAAGATGTAGAGGCAATTCGGAGAAGCGATTCGAGCTGGTGTCAAAGGGATTTTTACAATGCATGGTAAGACTTTAGAAGATGTAAAAAGTAATTTAGGGATTAATTATTTAATCGAAACAAAACAAATTGAGAAAATAATTTTTCTTTAAAAGTAAATTTTAGTTCTAAAAAAAAAGGACAAGCATATAATAGTAAAAATAGAAAAGGTAGGGTATGAAATTATGCAGATGATAAAATATGGTATATTATTTCTAATTTTAGTGGGTTCTAGTTTGATAGGGAGATTTTTATCTAAAAAATATGTTTATCGATTAGAAGAACTAGAAGAAATGCAAAATGCATTAAATATCTTTAAATCAAAAATAAAATTTACCTATGAACCAATACCAGAAATCTTTGATGAAATTTCTAGAAATACAAATCAAAACATTGGGAGTATATTTCAAACAGCAAAAGAAAAAATGAATCATACTACAGCTAATATTGCTTGGGAACAAGCCATTCAAGAAACAGATACCAATTTGAAAGAAGAAGATAAGCAGACTTTAAAAACATTGTCCAAATTATTAGGACAAACCGATGTAGACGGGCAAACTAGCCAAATTGAAATAACAGAAAAACTTTTAGAAGGGCAAATAAAACAAGCAGCACAGGAAAAACAAAAAAATGAAAGATTATATACAAGACTAGGGACCATATTAGGATTAGCAATTGTAATTGTCTTATGCTAAAAAGTGTGGTTTATCATTAGGAGGAAAAAAGAAAATGGATATTAATTTATTATTTAAGATAGCAGCAATTGGAATTTTAGTAGCAGTTCTACATCAAGTCTTAGTAAGAGCAGGAAGAGAAGATCAAGCCATGATGACAACATTAGCGGGATTAGTAATTGTCTTAACCATGGTAATTAAAGAAATCAGTCGGATTGTTTGATACGGTTAGAACAATATTTAACTTATGAAAGGAATGATATGGAAGTTATAAAGATAATAGGAATTGCTTTAGTTGCTTTAATTATTATCATACTTTTAAAACAATATCGACCAGAATTTGCGATTTATATAAGTTTATTAACTGGTGTTTTGATTTTATTATTAGTGATGGACAAACTAACTGGTATTATAAATTTATTACAATCTTTAGCAACTAAGACATCCATTAATAGCACATTTTTAACCTTACTGATTAAAATAACAGGAATTGCATTTCTGTCTGAGTTTGCTGTTAGTATTTGCAAAGATTCTGGAGAGGCAGCAATTGCTAGTAAAATAGAAATAGGAACTAAAATTATTATTATATCTATGTCAATACCAATTATATCTAGCTTATTAGAAATCATCCTAAAAATATTGCCATAGAGGAAAAAGGAAGTACAAATGAAAAAAAAAGGAATTCTTTTCGTCATAATTGTGATAATTTTTATTTTAAATCCGCTCCATTTTAGCTATGCGAGTGAAGAAGAAACAATACAAGGGCAACAAGAAGAATTTAAAATACAAGATTTTATACGAAATTCGAAGCAATATACAGGAGAGTTTTTTGAGGATATTGATATAAATGACATACTCAATGATGCGATAAAAGGAGAAGTGGACAACAGTACTTTATTCAAAAAAATGTTAAATCTATTAGGCGGAGAAGTAACAGCTAATATCAAAGCAATTGTGAGTATTTTGGCCATCATTTTAATTCATAGTATTTTAAAATCGATTAGTGAAAGTTTAGAAAATGATGGGATAGCAAAGTTAATATACTATGCACAATACATATTAATTGTAACAGTTATTTTGTCGAATTTTACAGATATCGTAAAACTAGTACAAGATACAACGAATAATTTGGTTGGTTTTATGAATATGTTAGTGCCACTTTTAATGACACTTATGTTATATACAGGTAGCATAACAACAAGTAGTGTGATAGAGCCGATTGTTTTATTTATGATTAACTTTATTGGTAATATGATACAAGATTTTATCATACCATTAGTTTTAATTTTTACAAGCTTAGTCGTTATTTCAAAAATATCAGATAAAGTACAATTGGATCGATTAGCAAAATTTTTGAAATCAGGAATTGTATGGTTTTTAGGAATTGTTTTAACCATATTTGTAGGAGTTGTTTCATTAGAAGGAACTTTATCGAGTAGTGTAGATGGAATTACAGCCAAAACTACTAAAGCAGTTGTCAGTTCAGCCATACCAGTTGTAGGAAAGATTTTGGGAGATGCTGTAGATACTGTTTTAGGTTGTGGTATTATTTTAAAAAATGCAGTGGGACTCGTTGGGGTTATCCTTGTGGTTGGAATTTGTATCATGCCAATTTTAAAGCTTTCGGTGCTTACCGTATCCTATAAATTATTAGCAACAGTTGTGCAACCAATTGCAGATGAAAAAATAGTAAGTCTTTTAGAGCAAATAGGAGATATCTTTAAGATATTTTTAGGGATACTGTGTGCCATATCATTTATGCTAATTATTGGAACAACCTTAGTGTTGAAGATGTCAAATAGTAGCATGATGTATAGATAGGGGATAAATAAATGATTGAATTTTTAAGTTCTTGGGCAAAAGGGTTAGGGGTAACGATTGTAGTAGTATCTATTTTTGAAATGCTCTTGCCCAATAATAATACAAAAAAATATATCAGAATGGTATTAGGAGTTTATGTGATATTTAATATCATTTCTCCTCTTATCCAAAATAAAGAAATTTTTGATTGGAAGGATGTTCATTTAGGAGAATATCAAACCATGCAAACAAGTAGTGTTGACCAAACTAGTATGGATGAAAGAATAAAAGAATTATATGAAGAAGAATTAGAAAGAGATATTGCAAAAAAGGTAAAAGAAAAAGGATATGAGGTTATCAAATGTAAGGTAAGTACACAAATATCAGATAACGAAGAGGAAAGTAAAATAGAGAAAATCAAATTAACCATCCAAAAAAAAGAAGAACCAAAAAAGGAAACGGAAAATACAGAAAATAAAATCGTAGCAGAAATACAAAAAATAAAAAAAGTAAGTACAAATATAGAAGTCAATCATGAGAAAAAAACGGAAAATACCAAAGAAAAAGTAGAAAAAGTTACAAAGACAGATATCCAGAATATAAAAAAATTTTTGATAGAAGAATATGGGGTGAGTGAAAAATGTTTAGAGATAAATTAAAAAATATTCTTGGCAAAGAAGAGACACAAGGAAATGACAAAAAGAAAATTGAAAATTTAGTGTTTTTTGTTATAATACTAATTATAACGATAGTCATTATCAATGTAATTTGGAATGGAAATAAACAGCAAAATAAGCAAGAGACCAGCAATAGTACTTCCAAACAATTGGCAGATGCTATGACAAAGACAGATGCTTTAACTGGAAATAGAGAGGTACAAACAACCAATGAGTTAGAAAAAAAGTTGGAAAATATATTAGCAAATATACAAGGAGTGGGGGAAGTAAAAGTATGCATCCATTATTCAGAGTCGAGTGAAGTAATAGCAATGTATAATGAGAATTCAAAAGTGAGTAACACAGAAGAAACAGACACATCAGGTGGAATTCGAAAGATTCAAGAAACAGATTCACAAAAAGATATTATCTATCAAGAAGAAAATGGAGAAAAGAAACCAATCACACAAAAAGTAGTGCAGCCTAAAATAGAAGGTGCTATTATTACAGCAAAAGGGGCTAATAATGCTAATACAAAAACGAATATTATTCAAGCGGTAGAAGCAATTACTGGTTTAGCAACTCATAAAATACAAGTTTTTGAGATGAATTAGGAGGAGATAGGATATGAAATTATTAAAAAAGAATCAAGTGATTATTTATGTAATTGCTATTATGCTTATGACAGCAGGATATTTAAATTATACAACCAACCAAGAGGGAAGTTCGGTACAGACAAGTATGCAAATGGAAGCTAGTGACGATATGCAGTTAGCAGAGGTCGGAGATGCTAGATTGGTAAATAGTGATGAGATTGTGGGGGGAGATACAACAGAAACTAACACAGTTAATATGACAGATAATCAAACTGCTCAGACGACAACAGATGATAGAACAGAAAATACCATAAGCCAGACAGCACAAACTAGTAGTGATACGAACAAAGAGGATTATTTTGTAAAGTCAAAATTAGAAAGAGATACCATGTATTCTCAAATGATAGAAACTTATGAAAAAGTGTTAAATAGCAATCATTCATTAGAGACACAAAAGCAAAGTGCTACAGAAGAAATTACTAAAATAAATGAAATCAAAAATAGCATCATGATATGTGAAAATTTAATTCAAACAAAGGGATTTCAAAATAGTATTATTTTTGTAAATGGAGAAAGTATTAGTATCATTGTTGGAGTACAAGAAATAAAACAGGAGGAAGTGGCTCAGATTCAAAATATTATTGCCAGAGAGATGAAGGCTGAAATAGAAAATATACATATTGCAACAAAATAATAGAAGAAGAGGTTTTCCTCTTCTTTATGCAATTTTATTAGTAATGTCTCGAATATATTCTCCAATTTCCTCATCTGTTAATTCTAATTCTATAATTAAATTTTTGAGAACATCTCTTCTTGGCAAATCTTCTTCATTATCAATTCTAACATATTGTCGTAAGCTAATTCCGAGAAGCTTAGACATTTTTTCTTGTGTGTATTTTTTAGACATTCTTTTTTCTTTAATCATATCATCACCTTAACTATTGAATTATCATTATTATGGCATAAACAATTCAAAATTTGTATTGACATTTAACGACAAAATTTTCTTTTTTAAAATTTCTTGCAAAAATTGACAAAATATAATAAAATAAACAGGATTAAATAGGACCGTTCTTTCTATGGAATGGCTAAAGAAGAACCGTCCCCATTTAGCCAAAAGGAGGAAAACATGAAGACAGAAAATGAAGTAAAAATACAACAAGAATATATGGAAAAAGTAAAACACATGAATGATAAAAGTTTAAAGTATACCATAGTAACAATGGGATGTCAGTTAAATGAGAATGATTCTGAAAAATTATGTGGTATGCTAGAAAAAATGGGATATAGCAAAACACAGAATCAGCAAGAAGCAGATTTAGCATTATTTAATACCTGTTGTGTCAGAGAAAATGCAGAAGATAAATTATTTGGAAAACTTGGGGAGCTAAAGAGATTAAAAGAACAAAAAGGAATTATCATAGCCATTGGTGGTTGTATGATGCAGGAAAAACATATTACCAATAAAATAAAAGAAAGTTATCCTTTTGTAGACATTTTATTTGGAACGCATACTTTGCATAAGTTTCCAGAAGATTTATATAAAGTGTTACAAGAAAAAAGAAAACGAGAGGATATTATTGATATTGATGGGAAAATTTATGAAGGATTACCCATTAAAAGAAACAGTAATAAGAAAGCTTCTGTTACCATTATGAATGGCTGCAATAATTTTTGTAGCTATTGTATTGTACCATATGTGCGTGGAAGAGAAAGAAGTAGGCAACCACGTGATATTATCAATGAAGTAAAAGAATTAGCAATGCAGGGATATCAAGAAATTACTTTGCTTGGACAAAATGTAAATTCTTATTTAAAGGTAGAACGCCAAAAAGGAATTCCATTTGAAGAATATGAAGGAATTCATTCCTTTGCAACCTTACTTCAAGCAATTAATAAAATAGATGGAATCCAACGAATTCGATTTGTATCACCACATCCAAAAGATTTTACAGAGGATGTCATTGAGGCAATTGCAAAATGTAATAAGGTTTGTAAATTGGTTCATTTGCCACTTCAATCTGGTAATACCAAAGTACTAAAAGAAATGAATCGAAAATATACCAAAGAACATTACTTAGCATTAGTAGAGAAAATGAAAGCAACCATTCCTAATTTAACATTATCAACAGATATTATTGTTGGCTTTCCAGGAGAAACAGAGGAAGAATTTCAAGATACTTTAGATGTTGTTAAAAAAGTAAAATTTGAACAAGTCTATATGTTTATTTACTCAAGAAGAGTGGGAACACCAGGAGATAAAATGGAAAATCAAGTTCCAGAAGAAATCAAACATAAAAGATTTAATCAATTAAAAACTTTAGTGGAAAGTCAAATAGAAGAAAATAATCAAAAATATGTGGGAACGATTCAAAAAGTATTAGTGGAAGGGGAAAGCAAAAATAATCCGAATCTCTTATCAGGAAGAACAGATAGTAACAAAGTTGTTATTTTTGAAGGTTCAAAAGATTTAATTGGTAAAATCATAGAACTTAAAATTATATCTCAACATATGTGGTATTTGAAAGGAGAGAAAGATGGAAAGACCAAATGAAATAAGACCAAAACAGTATACTCATATTGATTATGAAGGACTATTAATTTATGCTATGAAAAACAGAAGATCAATTGAAGAATCTTTAAAAGAACTAGACATTGATATTGCTAGGTCAACAGTGGGAAGAAATCTAAAAAAATTAAAAAACGAATCAAAGGGAACAAATCAGGTGATTGAATTTTATCGAGACTTATATGTTCCTAATATGCAAACTATGCCAGAATGGTTAAAAGCAATGATAGAAAAATTACCAGATAAAGATGTTATTATAAAAGATAAATTCGAAGACCTACATCAAATATTATTACAAATGAAACAGGTTGTTGATGAATCAGGTGGAAATATATCAGAAGCAGCTAGAAGGATTAACGAAGGAAGTACATCATTAGGAAACATAAAAAATATTACACCACAAGGTTTAAGAAAAGATATGTTACGATTACAACAAATAGAAAAAGCAATAGCAAAAAAAGACGAAATAGAAACAGAAAGAGAATAGAAAAGGAGAATCAATATGGCAGAATATTCACCAATGATGCAAAAATATCTTGAAACCAAAGAAGAATATAAGGATTGTATTTTATTTTATCGTCTAGGCGATTTTTATGAAATGTTCTTTGAGGATGCGATAACGGCATCAAGAGAGTTAGAATTAACTTTAACAGGAAAAGTTTGTGGACAAGAAGAAAGAGCACCTATGTGTGGTGTTCCTCATCATGCAGCAGAACTCTATGTTTCTAGGTTAATTGCAAAAGGTTATAAAGTAGCAATTTGTGAGCAATTAGAAGATCCAAAAACCACAAAAGGAATTGTAAAAAGAGGAGTAACTAGAGTAGTAACACCAGGAACATTAGTAGACAGTAATATGTTAGAAGAAAGAAAAAACAATTACATTATGGCTATTTTTAAGACAGGAATCTATTATGGAATTAGTATTTGTGATATTTCAACAGGTGAATTTTATTCAGCAGAAATAAAAGATAACTATAATTTTCCAATGCTATTAGATGAAATAGCAAGATACACACCATCTGAATTAGTCGTTAATTCTATGATGGCAGATTGCAAAGAAGAAATGAATAAAATCAAAGAAAGATTTGAGACAGTATATGTTACAAAATTTAATGATAAATTCTTTACCAATGAATTAAATAACATTCATTTAAGATTTAATATAATGGATCATAATGGTAAAAAAATGGAAGATTTAGCGCAAAAGACATTAGCAGTTAGTTCCATCAATGCTTTAATTGAATACATAGAAGAAACACAAAAAACGAGTTTAGACCATATCAATAAAATTACAATCTATAACCTTTCAAAATATATGGCATTAGATATTAATGCTAGAAGAAATCTTGAAATTACAGAGAAAATGAGAGATAAATCTAAAAAAGGAACACTTCTTTGGGTACTTGACAAGACTTCTACTTCAATGGGAGGAAGGGCATTAAGAAGATGGTTAAATGATCCATTAGTAGATGTATTAGAAATCAACAAAAGATTAAATGCGGTAAAAGAATTAAAAGATAATCTTATGCTAAGAGGAGAGATGATAGAAAATCTAAAAAAGGTATATGACATCGAAAGATTAGCAGGAAAAATGGCTTATGGAAATGCCAATGCCAGAGACATGATTACATTAAAAAATTCTTTAATCAAATTGCCAGAAGTAAAGAAAATATTAGCTACTTGTCAATCTGATTTATTAAAAAAGTTATATGAAAAATTAGATGAATTGCAAGATGTTTATGAATTAATTGATAAAGCAATTGTAGATGACCCTCCTATGACAATTAAAGATGGTGATATGATTAAATTAGGATACGATTCGGAAATTGACAAGTTAAAAATGGCACAAACAGAAGGAAAGAATTGGCTCATTCAATTAGAAGCAGAGGAAAAAGAAAAAACAGGAATAAAAAACTTAAAAGTTGGATTTAATAAAGTATTTGGCTATTATCTGGAAGTAACGAAATCTTATTTGTCTCAAGTACCAGAGCGATTTATTCGAAAACAAACATTAACTAATGCAGAAAGATATATTACAGAAGAATTGAAAAACTTAGAAAATCAGATATTAGGAGCAGGAGAAAAGGTTGTAAATCTGGAGTACAATGCATTTGTAGAAATAAGAGAAGAAATAGCTAAAAATGTAATAAGACTTCAAACAACAAGTGAAGTTATCTCAAGTTTGGATGTATTAACTTCATTTGCACAAGTAGCAGAAGATATGAATTACTGTATGCCAGAAGTTAATGGTTCTGGAACATTAGAGATCAAGAATGGAAGACATCCTGTGATTGAAAAAATTCAAGGAGCAGGAAGTTTTGTTGAAAATGATACTTATCTAGATCAAGAGCAAAATCGTTTAGCCATTATCACAGGACCTAATATGGCTGGTAAATCTACTTTTATGAGACAAGTTGCTTTAATTACCCTAATGGCACAATGTGGAAGTTTTGTTCCAGCAGAGTCAGCTAAAATTGGAGTGGTAGATAAAATCTTTACAAGAGTAGGTGCATCAGACGATTTAAGTATGGGACAAAGTACTTTTATGGTAGAGATGATGGAAGTAGCAACCATATTAAAAGAAGCAACACCAAATAGTTTAGTTATTTTAGATGAAATTGGAAGAGGAACTTCAACTTATGATGGATTATCCATTGCATGGGCAGTAGCAGAATTTATTGCAGACAAAGAAAAATGTGGAGCAAAAACTTTATTTGCAACACATTATCATGAATTGACAGAATTAGAAGATAAACTAGAAGGAATCAAGAATTATTCGATTGCTGTAAAAGAAAAAGGAGAAGACATTATCTTTTTAAGAAAAATTATAAGAGGTGGAACAGATGAAAGCTATGGAATTCATGTAGCAAGACTAGCAGGTGTTCCAAAAGTTGTTACTACAAAAGCAGATGAGATTTTACGTTCCTTAGAAAGAAAAAATATTTTAACTGGTAAAAAACAAGAAAGACAAGATAAGAAACAAGTAGAAGGACAGTTTGATATGTATAACTATAAATTGGCAGAAATTGCTCATGAGGTGGATAAAATTAATCTAAATGAATTAACCCCAATTGATGCTTTAAATACTTTAGTTCGTATCAAGGAAAAAATGAAATAAAAAGGGAAAATCCATCAAATACAGAGGATGGAAGCTCGTAATCTTGACAAAAATGAAAATTTGTTATAAAATAATTCATGCTAAAAAATAAAAAGCAACACAATTTAGGTGTTGTCTTTTTATTCGCAAAAAAACAGAAGAAGGGAGAATGAAAAAATGGAAAAAGAAGAAAATATTTTAGGATATGAAAAAATTGGGAAGTTAATTCGAAAATTTTCAATTCCATGTATCATATCATTATTAGTCAATTCACTTTATAATATAGTTGACCAGATCTTTATTGGATGGGGAGTTGGCTATTTAGGAAATGGAGCAACAAATGTCGTATTCCCATTAACTATGATTTGTTTAGCTTTTTCTCTTATGTTTGGAGATGGAGCCTCTAGTTATTTAAGTTTAAAACTAGGAGAAAAGAAAAAAGATGAGGCAGGAAAAGGAGTGGCAAATGGAATCGTTTCTTCCATTTTAGTAGCCGTTATTCTATGTATCATTAATTTTCTATTTTTGCCACAATTATTAAATATATTTGGTTGTACAGAAGCTCTAAAATCTTATGCTTTAGGATATGGATATATTATTGTATTTGGATTACCATTTGCTATGATAGGAACTACCTTAAATTCTATTATTCGAGCAGATGGTTCACCTAAATATGCTATGACTTCTATGGTATCAGGTGCTTTATTAAATGTTATATTAGATCCAATTTTTATTTTTGTATTTAAAATGGGAGTAGAAGGAGCTGCTATCGCAACTGTAATGAGTCAAATTGTAACCTTTATAATCAATATTTGTTATATTAAGAAATTTAAATCGGTTGCCTTAAATAAAAATAGTTTTAGATTAAAAGCAAAAGTTGTAAAAAAAGTATCAGCACTTGGAATTAGTAGTTTTATTACACAAATGAGTTTCGTGTTCGTAGTAGCAGTTGAAAATAACTTATTGGCCCAATATGGAAACAATTCAAAATTCGGGTCAGAAATACCAATTACCGTATTAGGGATTGTTATGAAGATTAGTCAAATTTTAAATAGTATTATTATTGGAATTGCAGCAGGTTCACAGCCAATTTTAGGTTATAATTATGGAGCAGAAAAATTTGATAGAGTTAAGAAAACATTAAAAATAGTATTAGGATTAAGTGTTGTAATTAGCACGATTGCCTTTATCTTATTCCAAGCTATACCAGACAAATTGATTTCCATTTTTGGTAGTGGGGATGAAAACTATATGGAATTTGCTTGTCTATCCTTTCGAACCTATTTGTTACTATGTATTTGTAATGGAATTCAAATTCCATCAGGAATTTTCTTCCAAGCAATTGGAAAAAGTGCAAAAAGTGCGATTTTGTCATTATCAAGACAAATATTGTTCTTGATTCCAGCAATGATGTTGTTAGGAAGTATGTTTGGAATCAAAGGAGTTTTATCGGCAGGACCAGTTGCTGACGGATTAGCATTTTTGATAGCTGCTATCTTATTACTATTAGAAGTGAAAAAACTAAAAAGAGGAAGTCGAGTTGAGCCAGTTGTTGAAACAGAAAAAGAAGCTACCAATCAATTGGGACAACAAGTAGTCATTACACTAGCTAGAGAATATGGTTCAGGGGGAAGGTATGTTGGTAAGTTAGTAGCTGATAAACTAGGAATTAAACTTTATGATGAACAATTTGTTACAGAAATTGCAAAAGAAACTGGATTGTCAGAAGAATACATAGAGAACAATGAGCAAAAAAGAGAAATTTTATCAGGTTTAAATAATGGTTATTATTTTGGATTAAATAATGCAGATGAATTATTTATTAAAGAGTCAGAACTAATTGAAAAAGTAGCCAGTAAGGAATCTTGCGTAATTGTAGGAAGATGCGCAGATTTTATTTTACAAGACAAAGAAAATGTAACGAAAGTTTTTGTTTATAGTGATATAGAAGGTAAAATTCAAAGAGCAACGAATTTCTATGGATTGAGCAAGGAAAAGGCGGAAAAAGAAATTAAAAGAATGGATAAGCTAAGAGCAAATCATTATAAATATTATACAGGGAAGGATTGGAAAGATCATTCTAATTATGATATTTGTATTAATAGTGATTCTTTTGGAGTAGAAAAAGCTGCTGATATGATTTGTGAATTAGTAGAAAATAAAATAGCAAAAAGTGTCCTGTCATAGGATGCTTTTTTAGTTTATTATCAAATGGAGGGCAACAAGTAATGTTAGGAGGAACTACAAAGAAAGTTGGAAAAAAGATTAATGTGAAGATTTAAAGAATGGTATGTGAAAAGATGGTAAAAATAATTGCAGAACAAAACAAATTATGTTAATATATAAAGATACAAGGAGGAATATGGAAGTAAATTTAGAAATACAAAATAATTCAAAAAATAAGAAGAATGAAGAAGTTGACAGATTTATGAGTGAATTAAAAAATACATTAGAGAAAGATACACAAATAAGAGAAAACAATTTAGATTTATTAAATGCTGAAGAAATATATTTAAGTAGTAAAATATCATCCATAGCACTAAAGAATTTAATAAAATATAAAGAAAAGCATATAGATGAGTATTTAATATCAAAATTAAATACTGAACTAGACAAAATGGATAAAAATATTCAGAAAAAATGGAACTTACAATCAAGATTATATTTAACAGATGCTGAAGATAAACTATATGGCGAAAAAATAGATTTAATATCTAATGCTTATTTTGAATTAAATACATTAGCAGATCTTAACAATAAAGGACTTTTAACAAAATTAAAAGAAAGTATTAATAATCATATAAAAGTAAATTTAAATGAATATAGTAAAAAATACGGATTAAATAAAAATCAAAAAAATATAATATTAGAATATACAAAAAATGAAGTAAATAATATAATAAACAATTTTGCCGAAAAATACTTCAATAATAAATCTAGAGATATGGTAGCAAATTTTCAAAATAAATGGAATGAGGCATATAAAAATAAAGATTATGATACAGCTAATTTTTTTGCAGGACAAATAAGAAGAATGTATAGTAAAGGAATCTATAAAGATGATGTTTTGAGAGAAAAAAACATGAAAACAATATAATAGATGATATTTTAGACGAAAAGAAACAAAAGGGAGAAAAAATAGAGCTAACAGAATTAGAAGAAAAAGTAATCAACAAATATGTGCAAGGAGAATATATGTATGAAGATTTAGAAAAAGTAGTTATTAAAGGTGGAAAAAGAAAGAATCCATTGTGCAAACAAGTTTATGGATTTAGTGAAGATATGATAATAGAATAAAAAATTAAGGAGTGTATATAAAAATGAAAGATATAAGTATAGAAGAAATGAAAAAAATGCAAATGGAATTATTTGAATTACATAAAGATGAATGGAAAGATGATATGTATCCAGAAGCAGCGAGAGACCATATGTTATATATGATTGAAGAAATAGGAGAAAGCATAGCGATTATAAAGAAAAAAGGAATAGAAGCAATAATGAATGATAAAGATGTAAGAACTAATTTTATAACAGAGATGACAGATGTTGCAAGATATTATATTGAAGTAATAAATAGATTAAATATAACATCTGAAGAGTATGCAAATTGCTTTATCAATAAACATGAAGAATGTGTTAATAGAAACTACAAGGAAAAATGGAAAAAAGATTAATTAAAAATATGTTACCTAAAAAATGCCAACTACTTGAATGTCAAAAGATAACACATAAAAATATAGAAATAGAGGCTCTATAAAGAACCTCTATTTTCACCTAAATTTCAATCTTAGGCTGATATTTCTCAAGCCACATATTCACCTGGCAAAGATAAGCCATAACTTGAGGCCCGGGTCATAAGTTGCCCAAACCATGGTCTTGCAAAAGCTTTTCCATCCGTTTCTAAAATATTCAAAATATATTGTCTATTTAATAAATTATGAATAGGAGCATTTTTGTTCTCCATAATATGAGTAAGCATACCTTTTACTTTAGCTAAATACGTAGGATTATGTGTTTTAGGATAAGGTGATTTTTTTCTGTCTACAATGGCAGATGGTAAAAAATCTTTACAAACATAACGAAGTAATCCTTTTTCTCTACCTTTTAAAGCCTTCCATTCCCAAGGAATATTCCATACATATTCTGCTAAGCGATAATCACAAAAAGGAACACGAATTTCAAAACCATTATACATAGCCATTCTGTCAGAACGATCTAAAAGTGTTTGCATAAACCAATTTAAAGTAAGATGAGAAATCTTTCTTTTTTCAGCGGTTTCTGGAGAATCGGTATCTAAAATTTCAACTTCAGCTAAACTTTCCTGGTAACGATAATCAATGTAATCTTTTAAATGTACTTTATGACCAATGGTAGGATGCAATAATTCTTGTCTTTCTGTTAAGGAAATAGACCAAGGGAAGGTATTACTCTTTAAAGCATCTTCACGGAAAAACCAAGGGTATCCACCAAAAATCTCATCTGCACATTCACCTGTTAAAGAAACAGTCATATCTTTCTTGACATGTTTACAAAATAGAAGTAAAGAAGAATCGATATCAGCCATACCAGGCATATCACGTGCTATCATAGCATCTTCTAAACTATTAGCAAGTTCTGGTGTATCAATGACAATTTGATGATGATTGGTACGAAGATGTTTACGCATCAAGTCAATATAGAAATAATCTGAATTTGGCTGAAAATCACTTTTAACGAAATTTTTATCATTATCTACGTAATCAATTGAATACGTATCTAACGGCGGTAATCCTTTGTTTTTACAATAATCAGAAGCAAACTTTGTAATGATACTAGAATCTAATCCACCAGACAAAAATGTACAAAGTGGTTTATCAGATACTAATTGTTTGGTAATGGAATCATTTAATAAAAATTTCAATTTATCACAAGTTTGACCCAAACTATCGGTATGTTCTTTTGATTTTAATTTCCAATAACGTTCTAAATGAAGACCAGAAGAATTGTAAATACCCAAATGAGCTGGCTTGACTTCATGAATATTTTTAAATACAGTTGTTCCAGGTGTATGAGCAGGCCCAATTCCAAATAATTCAGAAATTCCTTGTTCATCTAAAACTTTTTCGACACCAGGATATTCAAATAATCCTTTTAGTTCAGAAGAAAAAATCAAAGTATCTTCTAATATGGTATAATAAAAAGGTTTAATGCCAAAATGGTCACGAGCCAAAAATACTTCTTGCTTATTGGTATCCCATATTGCAAAAGCAAAAATTCCATTTAAATGGTTGACAACATCCTTTCCATAATAAATATAACTTTTCAATAGTAATTCTGTATCAGAATGAGTTGTAATCGAAAAATTATTTTCTTCTAATGTTTTTTTCAATTCTTTGGTATTATAAATTTGACCATTATATACAATAACGTATTTTCCAAAAGAAAAAGTCTCAATCATAGGTTGTTTGCCACCTTCAGGATCAATTACAATTAATCTTTTATGGGCAAAAGCTACTTGTTTATCTATGTAGTAACCTTCTTCATCAGGACCTCTTTTGGATAAGGTTTGATTCATATTTTTTAATATATTTTTACTTTCTGAAATGTCTTTTTTAAAATTGACAAATCCAACAAAACCACACATATATTACCTCCTTATATTTGTTATTGTATGCAAAAAAGTAGATAAAATTTATTGATTTTCAAAAAAACTTATAGTAAACTAAAGAAGAAAAAAGGGAGAGTGAAGTATCATGCTTATCAAAAATGTAGTAGAACACTTCAAATTAATTACCAAACATAGATGGGTAGTATTTAAATTATGTTGTAAACTAGGACAACCATGGAGAGGTTTGCTACATGATTTATCAAAATATTCTTGGACAGAATTTGGGGAGGGGATAACATATTATGTAGGAACTCATTCACCAATTACAGAAGCAAAAAAAGCGAAAGGATATTCCAAAGCATGGTTACATCATAAAGGAAGAAATAAGCACCATGCAGAATATTGGATCGATGTATCAGCCCCAAATCCTACTCCTATTATTCCATACCAATATGCGGTAGAAATGATTTGTGATAAATTAGCTGCAGGTATGATTTATCAAGGCAAAAACTGGACAAAAGAATACCAATTATCGTATTGGGAAAACGAAAGAGAAAAACAAAGAAATAGAATCAATCCAAAAACAGAAGCATTTATAACAGCTGTTTTAACAAAAGTTGCTGAGGATGGAATTGACAAAACACTTACAAAGAAAAATATTAGAAAATTTTATGAAAAATATTGCGAAATTTAAAATCATGAAAAACAAGTATTGACAAAAGAGGAAAATACTTGTATAATTTTATAGTGACTAAAAAGAATGGCTAAAAAATTAAATTTGATAAAAATGAAACAGATATATACCTATATCTTTAAGCAAGGGGGGAATTAGAATGGCACAACCAAAAAGAAGATGGTCAAAAGCAAGAACACACTCAAAAAGATCAACATGGAAAAAAGAAAATCCAACATTTTCAAGCTGCCCACATTGCCATGAGCCAGTAATGCCACATAGAGTTTGTAAAAATTGTGGATATTATGATGGAAAAGAAGTCGTAGCTAAAAAAGAAACAGAAAATGCATAATTAAAAAAATAGATAGCGTTTGTATAATTCAAATACAGGCGCTATTTTGCATTTAGATATTGACAAAAACCATACAATAGTATAAAATTCAATAAATGACACAATGTCACAAGAAGAAAGAGGTGTCTTTTATGCCAAAAGAAACATTTTTTCATTTAAAACCAGAAAAAAGAGAAAAAATTGAAGAGGCTTTAATCCATGAATTTAGTAGAGGAAGTTTTGAAGAAGCATCAATTAGTCATATTGTTTTGGAAGCCAAGATACCAAGAGGAAGTTTCTATCAATATTTTGAAGATAAAGAAGATGCCATTAAATATATTATACAAAAATTTCTAATGCTGGAACATAAAAAAATATATCATTTTTTAATAGAAACACAGGGAAATCTTTTTGAAACATCCTTAAAAATCTATGATTATATGGTGGAACAATCTACTAAAAATACAAATGTAATATTAGCCAAAAATATTCTACAAGAATTGAGAAAAAGTAATATTAATATTTTTGATCATCATGATGGAACGCAATATAAAGAACAAACTTATAAAATTTTGAATCAAGAAATATTAAACCTAGAAAAGGAAGAAGAAATAAAATATATGATGAAGATTTTAACAATTGTTACGAGAACAGCAGCAGTAGAAGTAATCACTAAAAAGATAACACAAGAAGAAGGAAGAAAAGAATTAATCAAACAATTGGAAATATTAAAAAAAGGTATGCAAAAATAATATACCATTTAGAGTACTTAGGATATAGTATAAAAAGAAAAAGTAAAGAAGGTAGAAATGTATGTGGAGAAAATTTTTGAAGAAATCAAGTTGGACAGACATATTGATATCACTTATATTTATTTTATTTGGAATTCTATTAATGGCTAGACCAGAATCAATTATGTCTATTATTACAATACTTTTAGGAATAATTTTTATCGTAATAGGAGGATTAAAGCTAATTGATTATTTTGCAACAGATAAAAGAGAAAATTACGTATTTGCTATGGCAATGGTAGCCATTATGGTAGGAATTGTTATCTTATTTTGTACAGATATTATTTTATCTGCTTTTAGAATACTAATTGCTATTTGGATTATTTATAGTGGAATGATGAATTTACAAACCACAATTGTATGGAAAGAGTATCAGTCAAGATTGTGGTTGGCAAGCTTAATTTTGTCATTTTTAGTCATCCTAGCTGGAATTTATATTTTAATCAATAGAGGTGTTATTCTTCAAACAATAGGAATAGCAATTGTAGGATATGGAATTGTTAATATCATTGAAAATATAATTTTTATTAAAAAAGTGGAGAATTATTTAAAATAACAAAAAAGGTGTAAATGGAAGAAAACATTTGCACTTTTTTTGTATCAGTTTGTCGAAAATATGCATATAATGAAGTAAAAGGAGGAAAGAAGATGTTTAGAAATTATAGAAAATGCTATTGTATGAATAATAGTTACCAAAACAATTCTTGTGAAACACAAAATGACATCATGGAAACACAATGTGATCATGTGCTTTCTTATGAAGAAGATAACTATAGTTGTGGCTGTGGATTTGATGAAGAATATAATGTATTTCCAGAAAACCCAATGCTAGGTCAAAGTTATGTACCAATTCAACAAATGGATAAAACTTTTAAACCATGTGTGGGATTAAAAATGGGTACCTTATTTCCAGAATTAGTTAGCCCTTATGTTCCTTGCCAATCTATGGAAGAAATTAATTTTATAAGAGAAACAAACAAAATTGGGAAGGGGTGTAACAAATGTCAATAGAAGAAAATAGAAATTGTGATTGTAATTGTAACTGCAATCAAGAACCAGAACGTACCGTTGACTGTGATTTAAGAAGAGAAATGATACAAGAAATTAGATGTTATGATTTTGCTATTAATGAACTTGCTTTATATTTAGATACGCACCCAGAAGATGAAAAAGCACTTTGTTTACACAGAAAATATGCTAAAAAGGCAAAGGAATTAAAAGATAAATATCAAAAAGTATATGGACCATTAACCATTCATTTCCCTTGTAATAAGTGGAGATGGTTAGAAGAACCATGGGGTTCGTTTGTTTTGGGAAAAATTTAAACTCTTTTGAATAAAATTTAATTTAGAGTCTAATTTAAGATTTTAAAATTAAAAAACTTTTACTTATAGGCTTGTCCTCTATTGTCTACTTTTGTGACTAAAATAATAAGTTCATTTTGATTTAATTCATAAATAATTCGATAATCGCCGAACTCTAAGTCGATATTCATTTTTACAACCTACCATTTTCTTTACATCGCCATTTGGCAGGTTGTAAATCGCTTTGTAAATTCGCAGTCTTTGAATTTTGTCTTGTTTTTCAATAAATTTAAGGGCTTTGGGTCTAATTTTTATCT
>JAAWAM010000020.1 GCA_022792135.1 Clostridia bacterium | reverse complement strand
TTTTCGTTCCCCACTTTATGGTAGAGGCTCACCGCTTTTTTCGTTCCTCACTTATGGTAGAGGCTTACCGCTTTTTAAACAATAATCAAATTATTGTTTCTTTTATTATATTCATTATAAGTTATTTTATTACATTTGTCAATTATTTTTACGTTAACTTGTAAGATTGCTTATAGCTATAATTTTTTAAGATTTTTTTGTATCCACTTCTCTTTAATTTCTTTATAATTATATATCATATTTACAACTAATTTTGTTTTAAACTAACTATCTGCATTTGTTAATCAAATACGAATAATTAGTTTAATTCTTTTATTAAAATTGAAATCTAATTTATCTCCATATTTCTCCATTAATATGTTTTGTTAATGCCATGATAAAAGCATTTCGAGTCAAATCAATTCTTGATACTTCATCTTTTGTAAGAATGCTTATTCCACCCTTTCCTTTTCCTAATTCTTTTCCACTAAATATTTTATCCATAACTTTTCCAAGTTCTGTTTCTTTTATTTCTTCTATATATTTATTTGGAATTGGAAACCCTTGACTTGTCCCTACACTTTGAAATCCTTTTGAATCTTCTATAACAACTGCATTTATATCAATCCACTCTCCTAAAAGGTCTGTAATTCCTGCTTCGCTTGATACATAAAAATCTGCTTCTATATTATTATTTATAGCATATTCCTTTAAATTTTTTACTCTATTTTTAGCTCCCAGAAGTATTTCTTGGTTTATTGGTTGATTTCCTACATTTGAACTTGCTGATATTCCTTCTATCTGTACATTATCAAAATATTTTTCAAATGCTTGTTTTGCTCCTTCTATCTTACCTGGATTTTTTGTTGCTACTAATATTTTCATATATTTACCTACTTTCATTTTTTATAATTCTATAAATTTCTCCCCAATTACTAACTTCTTTTAAACATTTATTCTGTTCTAATTTTTTCATTTCTTTATCTCTAAAATAAATTGTTTTTATTCCACTAGTTGATAATTTTTTGCATACATCATATGAATCATCTATCATAAAATCTATTTGCTCTCTTTGTGCTATTTCTAATTTATCATCTTGTTTCCAATAATATTTGTTAAATGAAGATTTTCTTCATTCAATTTTTCTATTGCAATATCTTTCATTTCTTCTATCATTCCACCTCTAGCAAAAATGATAATAAATTCATTTCCTTCTTTTTGAAGCATATTAATTACATCTTTTGCACCTGGTATTAATGATGTTTGTTTTGATAATTTTAAAAAGTATTTATTTACGAAATTCATTCTTTCCTCTTTAAAGTTATATCTCATATTTTTTTAACTGTTCTATATATTTTTCAATACTTCATTATTTATTGTTATTCCATTCCAATTATCTAATATTAAATTACTACATCCAGCTATTCTTAACATATGCATCTGCAAATGTTCTGGCAAATGATATTTTTTATAAATTTCTATCATATTCCTATATTTATCCTCTCTTAAAGTTGTCTGACAATGCTATATCCATCCATACAAAGCTTTTTCCCTTTGTAAATCCATATCTTTCATAAAACTCTGTTGCTTCATCTGCTAAACAATTTACATTATTATATTTTCTGTTTTTTAGTTCTTGTAACATTTCATCTAATATCGCTGTTCCAATTTTGTTTTTCCTATACTCTGGTAGTACATATATATTTTCTATTTCTGCTTTTCCTAATGATTTATTTAGATTGACTATGGAGAAACCTATAATTTTGTTTTCTGTTTCAACAACATAAAACAAAATATCATCTTTATTAATACAGTTTTCTAATGTTTCTTTTGGCCAAAATATAACAACATTTTCTGCTGTTCTAAATTCAGATACATTATTTCCTATATTCCATACTTGATCAACATCTTCTTTTTTTGCTATTCTTATTTTCATTATATTTACATTCCTCCATCTACTTTTATCAGTACCTTGTCCTCCATTTTTTCTAATTTTTATTATTTTATAAAACTTACTTATACCAACGCTTACAAATCTTCTATTTCAGATGTTCCCACCTTATACTCAATCTCCTCCATATGAGGAAACATCTCTTTCACTCTTTTTAAGGTTAACATTAACATTCTTGGCTGTGGATTTTTTTTGCTATCAGATAGCAACTTTTGTGTATAACAATTTTCTGCTGTCTTAAATAAAACATATCGATTTCCTACATAAGTATAATAAATTTGATAACCATCTCTTAAATCTACCCACATCTTTTCAAATGTATAATTCTCCATTCTTTTCTCCTTTCATTACTGGCATATTCTCATCGAATCATTTCTTCAAATTCTTCTTCTGATAAAATAGTAATTCCCAAATTTTGTGCTTTGGTTAATTTACTTCCCGCTTCTTCACCTGCTAAAACATAATCTGTCTTCTTGGATACTGAACTTGAGGTTTTACCACCAAGTTTTTCAATGATATTAGCTGCTTCTCCTCTGGTATATTTCTCTAAACTTCCTGTTAATACAAAAATCTTTCCTTCCAAACGATTGTCTTCCCCTTTTTCTTCTAAACTTTTTGTATTGACCCCTGCTGCTTTCAACTTTTCTATTAAATCAATGGTTTGATCTTGCAAGAAAAACTCTTGAATACTTTTAGCTACAATTGGTCCAATATCATTTATCCTACTTAATTCTTCTGACGCTGCTTTACTCAAGTTATCTATATTTTCATATTTTCTAGCCAAAATTTTAGACGCTTTTGTCCCCACATGTCTAATTCCTAGTGCTGTAATTAATCGATATAAATCGTTTTCTTTACTTTTATTAATACTATCTATTAAGTTTTGAGCAAATTTTTTGCCATTCTTTTTTAAAGAAGCAATCTCTTCCAATGTTAGGGTATAAATATCTGCAATATTTTTTATTAATCCCTTTTCTAATAACTGTGCTATGATATTTTCGCCTAGTCCATCCACATTCATAGCTTCTCTTGACACAAAATGGACTAAATTTCTATATAATTTAGCAGGACATTCAATTCCTGTACATCTTGTTGCTGCTTCTCCTTCTAATCTTACTGCCTCTGCTCCACAAACAGGACACACTTTTGGCATTTCAAATTCTACTTCATTTCCGCTTCGTTTTTCTTTTTTTACTTCTACAATCTCCGGAATTACATCTCCTGCTTTTTGAATGACTACAGTATCTCCAATTTTTAGTTCTTTTTGTTTGATAAAATCTTCATTATGAAGGGTTGTTTTAGAAATCGTTGAGCCTGCCACCTTAACTGGTTCTAAAATTGCCATTGGTGTAATAACACCTGTTCTTCCCACTTGACAAACAATCTCTTTTAAAATCGTTTCTTTTCTCTCAGGTGGATATTTATAAGCAACTGCCCATCTTGGTGTTTTGGCAGTAGTTCCTAAAATTTCTCTGAATTTTAAATCATCTACTTTTACCACTGCACCATCGATTCCAAAACTTAAATTTTCTCTCTCTTCGCCTATCTTTTTAATTGCTTTTTCTATTTCTTCCATTGTGCAACAAGAAATGCGAATTGGATTAACATGGAATCCAAGTTGAGATAAATATTCTAATTCTTCAAAATGGGAATTAAATTGTTTTCCTTCTATTTTTTGCACATTAAAGATATAAATATCTAAGGGTCTTTTGGCTGTTATTTTGCTATCTAATTGACGTAACGAACCAGCTGCTGCATTTCTGCTATTGGCAAATAGTTCTTCTTGATTTTCTTCTCTTTCTTGATTCATTTTTTCAAAATCATTCTTAGAAATAAAAACTTCTCCTCTAACTATTAGATTTATTTGTTCGCTTAGTTGCATAGGAATGGTTTTTATAGTTTTTATATTTTCTGTTACGTCTTCTCCTACTAATCCATTTCCTCTAGTAGCTGCTCTTACCAACTTTCCTTCTTTATATTCTAGTGCTGCTGATAATCCATCTATTTTTGTTTCAACTACATAATTTCTATTTTCTATTTCATTTTCTTCTGCTTTTTCTTCTATTTTTGTAATATATTCCCTTACTTCTTCCATACTAAAAACATCTTGCAAACTTTGTAAAGGTACTTCGTGTGTTACTTTTGTAAATCCTTCTTTTACCTGTCCACCTACTTTTTGTGTTAAAGAGTCTTTAGAAATGAACTCTGGAAATTCTTTTTCTAAATCACGTAACTCTACCATTAACATATCATACTCAAAATCTGATATTTCTGGCTTGTCGTCATCATAATATTTTTTAGCATGATATTCTACTTGTTTTCTTAATTCTTGAATTTTCTCTTTTGCCTGTTTTTTGTTCATCTTTGCACCTCTTATTTTTGCTTTATTTTTCTTTTTTATTATATACAATTTCATAAAAAAAATAAAGGAATTTTATTAAATTCCCTTACTTTCTCTTTTCTTTATTCTGCTTTCGCACATATAATTAATCTTGCCTTACTATCATCTGTACAAGTTGATAAAGTCACTTCTGCTTTTCCTCCTGTATCTCTTTGATAGAAAGAAGTATCTTCTGGTGTGGTTTCAAATTTATTATAAATAGTGTAAGTTAACTTTGTTCCATTATTATCTGTTATATAGATTTTATCTCCTATCTTTAATTTTTTATTATTTGAGAAAAATAACCCATTTCTATAATTATGTCCTATAATCACACTGTTTCCTGGTTGATTTAATCCAGAACCATATAAAAAGGCTACTGCTGTTTCAATTGATTTTTTAGTTACTTTTTCAAGTATTGGATATTTAAAATTTGTTGCCGGAATTTCCATCGTTCCTAACATTCCAAAGCCTTTATACGTTCTTTTGGTATTACTTCCTCCTGTTCCAGTTGTATCCTTTATTTGATCAAATGGATTGGTATCATTGGTATTGTTATCTGCTACTGTATTTTCCTCACTTTCCCCATCTGATACCTCTCCTTGAAAAGTGTCAACAAATTCAGATGCATCTTTTGTTACAACATAATTTTGATAGTAATCATATCCTAAAAATCCTAACAATCCAACAATAGCTATGATTACAATGACTAATATAATGGTTAATACTTTACTATATTTACTCTCAAACATATTCTTTACCTCCGTACATTTCTCTCCTTCTTTTATTATAGCATATTTATATTTAAAATGGAATAGTTAAAAAAGAGTTTTATCTCAATTTGATAAAACTCCTTTCTATTAATAATTAGACTATTTTTTCTCCTAATTGTTTTCCTGCTAGTAAGTGAAAATGTAAATGCATAACTTCTTGTCCTCCATCTTTCCCACAATTTACAATAACGCGATAGCCATTTTGTCGAAATCCCTGTTCTTCTGCAATTTGATTCATCACAGTATAAATTCTTCCAATGACTGCTTCATCCTCTTCTTCTAAATGTGCCAATGACGTAATATGTTTTTTTGGTATCACTAATATATGAATTGGTGCTGCTGGTTGAATGTCTTTAAATGCTAATATTTCTTCATCTTCATACACTTTACTAGAAGGAACTTCTCCTTTTATAATTTTACAAAATAAACAATCTTCCATTTCTTATCCTTTCAAATGATTTTTTCCTCCGTCCCCAAAATCATCTTCTTTTATTAGAACTGCTTTGATTCTTCTTACACCAGAGGAACTTGATTCTTCTTTTTTGATTTTGAATCTTCCTAATTCTTTGGTATTATTAACATGGGGACCTCCACACAATTCTTTTGAAACCTCTCCAATAGAATAGACTGTTACAATGTCTGGATATTTTTCAATAAACATACATTCTGCCCCTGATTGAATGGCTTCTTCTTTTTTCATTTCTTCTTTTGTTACTGGTAACCCTGCTTGTATCCATTGGTTTACAAGTTCTTCTACTTGCTGCTTTTCTTCTGGTGTTAGCTTATGGTCACAGTTAAAGTCAAACCTCATTCGATCCACTGTGATATTAGAACCTCTTTGATGCGCATCTTTTCCAATTACTTGTTTTAATGCTGCATTTAATAAATGGGTAGCTGTATGATAACAAATGGTTTCTTCTGTTTGTTCTGCTAATCCACCTTTGAATTTTTGCTCTGAACCTGCTCTTGATTTTTCTTGATGTTTTTTAAATAATTCTTCAAATGCTTTCTGATCTATTTCATACCCATTTTCTTGTGCTAATTCTTTGGTTACTTCTGGTGGGAAACCATACGTATCATATAATCTGAAAACAATTTCTCCAGGAATTATTTTTGTATCCTCTAGTTTACGAATTGCCTTTTGAAATTCTTTTACTCCGTTAGCAAGTGTTTTTACAAATTTATCTTTTTCTTCTAAGATTACACTTTTGATGGTTTTTTTATTTTTTTCTAATTCTGGATACATTTCTTTTAAATTTTCTATATTGATATTGATGAGTGTCTCTAATTCCTTTAAATCAATTTGTAACTTATTGATATGTCTTATCATTCTTCGAATTAATCTTCTTAAAACATATCCTCTATCTAAGTTACTTGGTCTTCCTCCATCTGCTATTATCATCATACTAGAACGTAAATGTTCTGCCACAATTCTTCTACTTTCAATGTTATCTTCTTGTTGTAGTTCTTTTAATTTATCCATAATAGGAGAAAATAATTCTGTGTCAAATGGGGTTTCTTTTCCTTGTAGTAACATGGTCATTCTTTCGAGTCCTAATCCAGTATCTACATTTTTTTGTTTTAGTTTTGTATAGCCATTTTTGTCTTTGAAATATTCCATAAATACATTGTTCCAAATTTCAACGTATTTTCCACAGTCACAGGATGGTTGACAATCTGGTCCACAGGCTGGTTTTCCAGTATCATAAAACATTTCTGTGTCTGGTCCACATGGTCCTTCTTCCCCTGCAATCCACCAATTATCGTCTTTTCCATAATAGTAAATGTGGTCTTCTGGTATCCCTACTTTTTTCCAACTCTCAGCTGCTATGGTATCTTTGGGACAGTCTGCGTCTCCAGCAAAACAGGTTACTGATAATTTTTCTACTGGTATTCCTAATTCTTTGGTTAGAAATTCAAAACTCATGGCAATGGATTCTTCTTTGAAGTAATCTCCTAATGACCAATTTCCAAGCATTTCAAAATAGGTTAGATGACGGTTATCTCCTACTTCATCAATATCATTGGTTCTCACACATTTTTGATAGTCGGTAAGTCGCCTTCCTTCTGGATGTTTTTCTCCTAAAAGATAGGGCACTAATGGTTGCATTCCTGCTGTTGTAAATAATACAGATGGGTCATTTTCTGGTATTAATGGTGCTGATGGTATGATTTCATGTCCCTTTGTTTTGAAAAAGTTTAGGTATTTATTTCTAATTTCAATTGCTTTCATATTCTTCTCCTCTTTCTATTTTTCTTGAAACTGTTTCTATTTTATGGATTTATTCTACTACATTACACAGAAAAAAGCAAGATTTCTCTTGCTTTTTATCACTTTCCTTCCTAGCTTTGGCATAGAAAAAATTCTCTATTTTTTCTTATATATCCATCTGACTTCCTAAAAAAGCGGCTGCTGATTGTGCTACTTTTTTTTCTACTTCATCCATTTTTTTATTGGCTTCTTTTGATAAAAGAATTACCGTTCCTATGGTATCTCCATTTGATATAATAGGATATACTACTTGTGCATTATTTTTTCTTTCCTGATTATCATTTTTGATAATTGGCATTGCCTTATCACTATTTTCTTTGCTGGTATAAATTTCTTTATCTTCCATTAATTGTTCTAATTCTTTACTAATATCTTGCTCTAAAAATTCTTTTTTAGAACCTCCTGATACTGCTATAATTGTATCTTTATCTGTAATACAAGCAATATGGCCTGTTGTTTTAGATAATGTTTCAGCATATCCTGCTGCAAATTCAGAAAGTTCTCCAATTGGTGAATATTTTTTTAAAATAACTTGTCCCTCTCGATCGGTAAATATTTCTAATGGATCTCCTTCCTTAATTCTTAAAGTCTTTCTTATCTCTTTTGGAATTACCACTCTACCCAAATCATCTATTCTTCTTACCACTCCAGTTGCTTTCATATTTTTCCTCCTCCATTTTCAGCATATTTTTGTTTTATAATCTTATTATGACAAAAGAGGAAAAAATTATTCAAATTTTTAAAATTTATCTTTTTGAATAAAATCCTGTCCAATTGGAGAGAACTCCACCTGGACAGGATCCTTAATTTATTTGTTTAATTTCGCCTGATTCGTAACAAAGTAACAATTGCTCTAAATCTTTAATTTCTGTTTTTAGTCTTTTTCCTATATCGGTATCCCCTACTGATTTTCTTATGACTCCTGTTTTCTTTACGATTAATTCTGATATAATGTCTTTTTCTTCTATAATCGCTTTTTCGACTGACTCAAATGGTTTATTTTGACTTAGTAGAAGTCCATTTGAATTATAGGTTAGAATATAACCTGCATTTCCAGTTTTTTGTTGATAGCTTTTCGCAAATCCACCATCAATTACTAATAATTTTCCATTTCCCCTAATTGGGCTTTCCCCATCTTTTGCTTTGACTGGTACATGTCCATTTACGATATGAGAATCTTTTTCAGGTAAACCAAATTCTTTTAAAATTTTATTGCAGATTTCCTCCTGATCCGTCAAAATAAAATATGGATTTTTCTTTTCTTTACTCATCTCTTTATCTTTTACAAAGTAACTTTCAAAAGTTGCCATTTTATCTTTTGCAAAAAAAGGAGATTCTGGTGATATCCATAGATACCACATAATATCAATTAATTTTTTATCTACCGTTTCTTTGTTAAGCCATGCTTTTCCAATTGTTTCATTGATAAGCTCAAAATATTGTTTTCCTTTTACTTTTTGCCCTAAAAATTCTACCTCTTGAAATTCTCCATCTTCTTTCATTGGAATACAAGCATGGAATAATAAGTTAGAATTGAATATGGTATATAGTTCTCCCTTTTTAAATAGAAAATCCATATGATCATTTAATTTTGGACTTTTTTTGAAAGAGTCACAAAGTCTTTCCATAACTTCTTGCTCTTCTTGTGTTAATTCATAAATATCCTCTTGCTTTAAAGTAGGAAAATTGGTATCATTGATTTCATATTTTTCTCCATGGATACGTATATATCCTTTCTTTAAGTTCATTTTATCTAGTAATAATCGGTTTTCTAAATGATATTCTGGATGCCTTTTTATCATTTGTCCTTCCAATTTAAATTGTATAATGGTAATGGCTTTATGAATCTTAGCAATGTTATTTCGATCACTCTCATCATATTTTGTTTCATCCACAATTTTAGGATAAAAATTTTTACAGTCATCTTCTTTATAAGTTTCCATAGCAAAAGTTGATAATGGTCGTATATTGATTCCATAACCATCTTCTAAAATTGCTATGTTATTATATCTTGCACAAATTCTTACAACAGTTGCTATACTTGCTTCGTTTCCACAAGTTGCTCCCATCCATAATACATCATGATTCCCCCATTGTATATCGATACTATGAAATTTTTTCATTTTTTCAATTACAAGGTCTGGATGAGGTCCTCGATCAAATATGTCCCCAATGATGTGTAGATGATCAATTGCCATTCTTTTTATTAAGTCTGAAATCGCAATAATAAAACTTTCTGCTTGATTGAGTTCAATAATGGTATTAATAATGGCTTTGTAATATGTTGTTTTATCTTTTTCATTTCCTGCTTGTGAGTTTAATAACTCATCAATTACATACTCAAATCCATTGGTAATGGCTTTTCTTACTTTTGACCTTGTATATTTTGAACTAACTTTTCTGGCCACTTCAACTAAACGATATAATGTGATATGATACCATTCATTTAGGTCTGAAACTTCTTGTTTCATTAATTTTAATTTTTCTTCTGGATAATAAATTAAGGTAGCCAGTGTTGCTCTTTCTTTTTTACTAATGGTGTTTTCAAATATATCATCAATCTTGCTTTTTATGATTCCCCCACCATTGTTTAAAATATGTTCAAAAGGTTCATATTCTCCATGTATATCACTTAAAAACATTTCTGTTCCTTTTGGTAAGTTAATAATTGCTTGCAAATTAATGATTTCTTCTGCTACTTCATTAATATTTTTGTATTCTTTGGTTAATAATTCTAAATATTTCTTTTTGTTATAATTAGGTTCCATTTCTAACTTCCTTCTCTCTAATTCCATCTCTTTTATGATACCACATTTTCACACTTTTGTCACATTTTACAAGAGAAACTTCAATTTTTGGGTAACGAACTATTCTTTCCCTGACCTAGAAAAAAAACTAACTTTATATTGTTCCAAAATCCATCCTAAACTTTGTGCTAAATCTTTTAACATAACGATTTTTATGGTAGTTCCTTTTCCTTCTACATAATCATCTATAATCTTTTTTAATTGTTTGATATGCTCCATTTCTGGTTCAATTTCTTTTCCATATTGATTGGCCCTATCTACTAACTTTTCTTTGATTAATACAATGTCTTCATTGTTGGCACAAGAAAGTCTTTGGAATAGCTTGAAAGGCTCATAATATTGAAAAATCGGAATCTTCATACATTGTTTGTCAAATTGCTCATAAAATTCTTCCATTTTCATTGGAATCAGTTTCATAATTTCTTCTGCTTTTTCTTGGTACATTTTATCTAATAGTTGATTATTTAAGGTATGAAAGTGTTTTAAGATATCTGCCATATCTTCTTCTACTTCTTCAATTGCAATTTTACCTAATTCTTCCTCTACATTATTACAATATTCAGATGTTAAAGAGGCTATGTTCATTCCATTAAAAAATAAACTTTGCAAGGTTTTTAAGTCATATCCAATAAGCCCTTTTCTTGAAAAGTGGCTAAAATAAGCAAATATTTTTACCATATCAATTAGTTTGATACTTCCCTCTTTTACTTCTTGTAAAATCTCTAAGATAATACCATCAAACTGGTCATCTGGTATTTTCCAATATTCTTCTGTTAGTAGTCTTTTGTAAGCTGGTAAGTTTTCGATATCCACTGTATTTCTTATGGTTTCCATGTTTTCTTTGAATAATTTCATATCAAAAATACGGGTTCTAACATAATACTCGATGAATTTGAAAAATCGGTATTCGGATTTAAAGTTATAATAATAGTTACGATCAAATTCTTTCATATAGAATTGTCTATTATCCATTAAGATTCTAGAAGATACTAAAATCGATTTATATTCTTCATTATCTTTTATGTTAATAAATTTATCTTTTGTAATTTTCCCGGCTTTTATTTCGAAGGATACAGCAATGGTAAAAATCAACATTGTTTGCATGATTCGATTGCTGGTATTTGGATACGATTTACTTACCATTTCATAGATTCTCTTGAAGTCATTTAAAGCATGTTTTAAAATTCGTAAGTTTCGCGTTCCACTTTTATGAAAGGTAGAAATAATAAATCTAGTGTTTTCTCTTAAAAATCGAATTAAGTCTGGATTGCTTTCATATCTCATTAATATCCCATTGATGATATAATCAAATTTAGGAGCATATTCAAATGTTTCTCCTATCAATTTTTCTTTAATTCTTTCGTAATCATTGGCTTTATCAAATACATGCTCAATTTTGTTTTGTATTTTTTCTACCATAGGTTTATTGTTCTTATTTAGTTCCCCTTGCTTATCTAACAAATAGGTTGCAATGAAAGTTTTCATTTCTAAATTGGAACTTTTCAGTTTGGTTGCCAATTCTTTTTCATTACAAATTAAAATAGTTTTGATATGATCATGCTCAACAAAGTTATTAATATAACCTAAAATATCAATAACATCTACATTTGCTCTTTCTAAGTCATCAAAACAAAGTACTTTATCATCTGTTGAAAAGAAATCGGCATAATTTAATCGGTCTCCATTTTGGGTTACACCAAATAGATTTGCCATATCAATTCCCGTTTTTGCATATTCTGGTATGGTTTCTTGTCCATTTACCTTCATAAATTTTCTTAAGTTTTTATCCATTAATTGCGTGGTTTCTATAAATATTTTTTTGCTAATTTCTTCTAAGTTTGAAATTCCATATAATGACATATAAATGGTAGTGTAACGTTTCCCATTTAATTGCATCGATTCAATTTTTTTTCTAATTTTGTTGTTCCAAAAATGGGTTTTTCCTGCTCCCCATTCTCCATTTATCATAATTGCATAATCCGTATAATCGGATCGAACATAATCTAAAACGCCTTCTACTAAATCTTCCATCATTTCCTCCTTCGTTTTTTCCTTAGTCTTTTGCCATTGTGAATACTCCTATTTTACTTGGTTGTGCTTGTTTCAAAATTTTGCAACATTCCTCAACTGTACTTCCTGTTGTGTATATATCATCTAATAATAGTATTTTTTTATGTTTTAACCTTTGCTCTTTTTTTAGCTCATATACTCCTTGTATATTTTTTCTTCTATTTTCTTTGTTCAATTTACTTTGTTCTACAATATTTTTTATTTTAAAAAGACATTCTTTTTCTAATTTTAGATTGGTAGATTTTGCTATCTCTTTTGCTAATAAATAGCTTTGATTATAGCCTCTTTCTTTTTGCCTTTTTTTACTAATTGGAACTGGGATTATTGTATCATAAGATTTTAAAATTTGAAAGAATTTTTGATTTTTTAATAAAAAATTTACAAAGGTTTTATACAGATAGGCTTCATTTCGAAATTTATATTTTAAAATGCTTTTTCTGATAATTCCTTCATATTTAAAGATATACAGATGTTCTTTGAAATTTCCTTCTGGATTCTGATTGATTTCTACCGCAAATTCTGCTTGATTTTCTAACATTTTACGACATTTTTTGCACAGAAACTCTTGGTTTAGTTTTCCACAAATTCCACACGTTGGTGGATAAATGAGATTTAAAAATGGAACACTTACAATAGAAATTAATGGTATTACTTTTTTATTTTCCCTTATCATTTCTCTTTCCTACTTTCTATATCATGTCATCTCCTAATTTTTTTGTTTTATATTATACTATGCTATTAGAGCCTTTTCAAGTTTTTTCACCGCGAAATTCGACAAAACAGGACACTTTATTAAGTGTCCTTACTGCCTCATTTTAAATTCCAATCCTGTGTTTCTTTTTTTACTATCTACATTTTGAACCATAAAATCTACTATTTTTTCGTTTCCTACTACAATTAACATTTTTTTTGCTCTTGTAATTCCAGTGTATAACAAATTCCTTGTTAACAACATTGGTGAGGATGGTGGTACTACCATAATAACAACATCAAATTCACTTCCGTTGTGCTTTATGAATGGTTATGGCATAACTATGCTCTATTTGATCCAAATCTGAAAACTCATACCAAGCCACTTTTTCATCATCAAATTGGATTTTTAACTGTTTTTCTCTTTCATTGATTTCTTGAATCGTCCCTATTTCTCCATTAAATACTCCTCTTCCTATCTCTTTGCCTCCTACTCCTTCTTTTTCCCAATCGATATCATAATTATTTTTGACTTGCATAACTCTATCACCTGCTCGAAAAATAGCTCCCATACTTGCTTTTTCTGGTAAGTGATTCCTATTTGGATTTAATTGTTCTTGTAAAACTTTATTTAACTCTTTCGTTCCTAACAGTCCTTTTTTGGTTGGTGACAACACTTGTATGTTTTGGAAAAAGTCATAATTGCCATACTTTTCTAGCCTTCCTGTACATAAAGATACAATTTGTGCTAACATTTTTTCTTGTAGCATTTCTTTAATAAAGAAAAAGTCTTCTTCTGTTTCTCCTGCTAACTCGCCCTTTGCTAAAAATTTCTCTCCTTGGTTGACTCTATGGGCATTTAAAATAATTTTACTCCTTGCTGCTTGTCTAAAAATTCTGTCTAAATGAATGGTTGGTATTTCTTCTGAATGGATTAGGTCTTTTAATACACTTCCTGGACCAACTGAAGCTAACTGATCCACATCACCTACTAAAACTAGCTTTGTTCCTTGATAGACACACTTGAGTAAATAATTCATTAAAAACATATCCACCATAGAAACTTCATCTATAATAATGATATCTGCATCAATAGGTGCCCCTTCATAATGATTCTTATTGTTATATAAACTATCTTCCTCTATCTTTCCAATTTCTAATAAACGATGTAAGGTAGAGGCTTCTTTTCCTGTTGCCTCTGTCATTCTTTTGGCTGCTCTCCCTGTTGGTGCTGATAATACTACTTTTTTTCCTTTTTCTTCAAAAATATCTATGATGTTTTTGATGATTGTTGTTTTTCCTGTTCCTGGTCCTCCTGTTATAATGGTAACATTATTTTCATTTACTAATGTTAAGGCTTCTTTTTGTTTTTCGGATAATTCTATGCTAGATGTTCGCTCCATTTTCTCTAAATTGGCCTGTAAATTAGAAATCTTTTTTATATTCTTGGCTTTTTGTAATCGCTTGATATAAAAAGCAATTTCTTCTTCTATGGTATAGAAAGTATGTAAATAGACAAATTCCTCACTCTCTCTAGCTTCTATTACGATTTCATTTTTTACTCTTAAATGGATTAATCCATCTTCTACATTTTCAGTTGATACATCTAATAAATTTATGACAAATTCTATTAAATTATCTTTTAGTACACAAGAATTCCCATTGTAGCTGCTTCGAATTAGCCCATATTTAATACCACTTGTTACTCTTTTTTCATGGTCATAATTCATTCCTAAATCCAGTGCCATTTTATCAATTTGTCTAAAATCTACTCCTCTTGTTAAATCAATTAAAATATAGGGATTTGACTCAATCTCTTCAATCGCTCTTGTCCCAAACAACTCAAATACTTTTTGTGCATATTCTGCTCCTATGCCAAATCTTTCTAAAAATCCAACAATTTGCCATACTTCCCAATTTTCAATAAAACTTTCTGACATTTCTTTTGCTTTTGCTTCTGAAATTCCTCTTATCTCTGCTAATCGAATGGGTTCATTTTTAAAAATAGAAATCGTATCTTCTCCAAATCTTGCAATAATTCTTTTGGCAATTGCTTCACCAATTCCCTTGATGTTTCCATTTGCTAAATATCTTTCCAATGCACCTAAGGTTTGTGGCATCATTTTTTCGAAAGTATCTATTTTAAATTGTCTTCCATATTCTTTATGTTCTACAAATTTTCCAATTAATTTTAAAGAATCGCCAGAATTTATGAATGGTAAATAACCAACTACAGTTGTTGCTTCTTCTTCTGTTTCAAATTCTGCTATTGTATAACTATTGATTTCATTTTTATAGATTATGTCTGTTATTTCTCCTGTAATTTCCATATTTTCTCCTAAATATTTGTTTTGTTTTAGTGTATCACAAAAAATAGGAATTAGCAATTAGTTTTTTAGCTTTCGTCTACATTGTCCATGATATCTTTACATTCTTTCCAACTAAGAACCTTTAAACATTCATACTCATTAGATAACTTCTTTGCTATTTCTTTTGTTTTATCCGTTGACTTTAAATCTGCAACTATAATATTTTTTAGATTTTCTTCTCTTCCATATAATAGTTTAAACAAACTAGAACGTAAAAATCCTTCTATTTTGTCTTCTTGGTTTTTCACAGCTATAATTAAATAAATCCCATCTGATTTAAAACTTGTATATGTACTGATATAAATTATGTTCTTTATAATTTCAAATAAACCATATAAAGCTAATGTCCAAAAAATGGTTTGTAAAATAAATTCTATCATCTTTAAGCCCCCTATGGCTATTATATGTTTGGTTTCTTCTTTTGTGCATGGTCAAAGAAGAACCGTCCCTACATAGCCAAACATAAAAAAAGCCACCATGCTTGGTGGTTTTTTTTATTTAGATAAGTTGTAATATAGCAACTTCTGCTCCGTCCCCTCTTCTTGGACCTACTTTAATAATACGTGTATATCCTCCGATATGTTTATCTGCATATTTTGGAGCAATTTCGTTAAATAGTTTTGATAATAAATCGATGTTGTTACCTTCACTATCTTTTACTTTATTTATTTTTTTCATCATTTTTCTTCTAGCATTTAGTCTTGATGGCATATCTTTTTGTCTTTTTTCTGTAGTTTCTTCTTTTACTACTTTTAAATATTCTTTACCATTTTTGCTTTTTACTAATTCTGTTTCTTTATTTCCTTTTGCGTCTAATTTAGCTTTTACTACTTTAACATCTACCATTTCATAGTTATCTTTTTCTTTGATTGCTAATGCTATTATGCTATCTGCTATTGCTTTTACTTCTTTTGCTCTTGCTAAAGTTGTTTCAACTTTACCATGCATGATAAGGTCTGTTGTTAAAGTTTTTAACATTGCCATTCTGATATCGGTTGCTTTTCCTAATTTTCTATTAGTAGCCAACTTTTTCACCTTCCTTTTTCTATTTGATTTTTTCTCTAATCTTCTTCTGATGCAAAATCTAATCCTAATGAATGTAGTTTTGCTGTTACTTCATCAAATGATTTTTTACCTAAATTTCTTACTTTCATCATGTCTGTTTCTGATTTATTGGTTAAGTCTTCAACAGTTGCAATTCCTGCCCTTTTTAGACAATTGAATGATCTTACTGATAATTCTAATTCTTCAATTAACATTTCTAATACTTTTTCTTTTTTAGATTCTTCTTTTTCTATCATAACTTGTGTATTTTTAGTCGCTTCTGATAGGTCAATGAATAATTCTAAATGTCCTGTCATTACTTTAGCAGCTAAACTTAGAGCTTCATGTGCTTTTAAACTACCATCTGTCCAAACTTCAATCACTAATTTATCATAATCTACCATTTGACCAACTCTAGTATTTTCTACTTGATAGTTAACTTTTTTTACAGGTGTATAAATGGAATCAATTGGAAGTACAGATATATCTTGATTTTGTTTTTTATTTTTTTCAGATGAGTTGTATCCTCTCCCCCTGTCAGCAGTCATTTCCATTTTTAGACTTCCACCTTCTGAAACAGTGGCTATATGTAAGTCAGGATTTAGTATTTCAACAGTTCCATCTGTAATGATATCAGCAGCTAATACTTCTCCTTCACCTTTATAATCAATTCTTAAGATTTTTTCTTCATTTCCATCGAATTTTAATCTTACATTTTTTAAGTTCACAATAATTTCTGGTACATCTTCTACTACGTTTGAAATACCTGAAAATTCATGTAATACTCCGTCTATTTTTACACTTGTTATAGCACATCCAGGAAGTGATGAAAGTAAAATTCTTCTTAGAGAATTTCCTATTGTTACTCCATAACCTCTTTCTAATGGTTCGCATACAAATTTTGCATAATTATTTGTATCATTAACCTCTAGACATTCAATATTTGGCTTTTCAAATTCTATCATTTTTACCTCCTAATATTCGAGAGTCCATTTCTCAAACTTTTTTAAACTATACACGATTATTTTGAGTAAAGCTCTACTATTAAATGCTCTTCTATTGGAATATCAACATCTTCTCTAGACGCTAATCTTACTACTTTACCACTTAATTTTTCATTATCTTTTTCTAGCCATGCTGGAACTGGTCTTTTAGCAGATTCTTCTACATTTACTTTGATCGTAGCATTATCTTTTTTGCTTTCTCTTACTGTAATAATATCTCCTGGTTTTACTAAGTAAGATGGAATATCTACTCTTTTACCATTTACTTCAAATTGTGCATGGTTTACAAATTGTCTTGCTTGTGCTCTAGATGTTCCAAATCCTACTCTGTATACTACATTATCTAATCTACTTTCTAAGATTTGTAATAAATTTTCACCTGTTACACCTTTTTTATTGGAAGCCATTTCAAAATATTTTCTAAATTGCTTTTCTCCAACTCCATAATATGCTTTTGTTTTTTGTTTTTCTCTTAATTGAGTTCCGTATTCAGAAAGTTTTGCTCTTTTTTGTCCGTGTTGTCCTGGTGCATAATTTCTTCTTGAAATACTGCATTTGTCAGAATAACATCTTTCACCTTTTAAGAACAATTTTTGTCCTTCTCTACGGC